>NZ_JAKNQI010000003.1:0-377144 GCF_022662295.1 Sphingomonas sp. CARO-RG-8B-R24-01
GCGGAGTTAGCCGCGCGCCGATGACAGCGCCGGCCGGGCTCGTCTGGCTACACCCCGCGCATTACCGCAGCAGCTGAAGCCCGGCGATCGCCATCGTCGCCGCCGGCGCGGCCAGGCCGACGAACGTCAGCCGCACATACCTCGCGCTGGGCCGTCCCGGGAAGACGATCCGTTGCGGCGTCAGCGCGTTGGCGATGTTCGAAAACTCGTCCGCCCCCACGGCCGTCCAGCTTCGGCCATCGAGGCTCGTCTCGGCGCGATAGCCCTTGGGCGGTGCCGCATCGGTCATCACCGCGCGCGAGGGGATCAGCACGAACCCCCCCAGCCGCGCCGTCGACGCCAGCCGCAGCGTGACCGAAGCCGTCGCCGCTCCCCCCCTAACCGCAACGCGCCACACCGTCGCCGTGTCGTCGTCCGAAAGTGCCGCAGTGCCCGGCGCCGTCGCGGACTCGATCGACCACGCGGTCGCCGGCCATAGGTCGTCGGCCCGCGTCGGCAACGGGACATCGGCTGGAGCAACCTGCAGAAACAGGGCGATTTCCGAAATGGCGGGGCACGCCGGCGCCTCGGTGATCCGGAGGCGCAGACGTCGCGCCGTGACCGGGGCCGGCAGGCGAAGCACTCGCTGCGCCGCGATGCACGCCCCCGTCGCCGCCTCCTGCCAGCCCGCGCCCGTATCGAGGTCGATCGCGAAGCGTGTGACCCGCGCGCCCAGCAGAAGCCGTTCCCGGATCCGGATCAGGTCGAAACGGCGACCTGGCGGAAGGTCGAGCACGAGCTGCGGCGTGTGCACGTCGTCGGGAGTCGACCAGTAGCTGGCGGGATTGCCATCGAGCACCTTGGCGGCGGCAAAGGGCGGCCCGCGCTCGTGATCCGCCGAGGCAACCGCGCCGTTCGCGAGATCCTTCGCGAAGGTCGCCCGTTGCGCCCGGCCGAACGACCGGAGCACCGCGACGTCGGGATCGGCGAGCCGGCCGCGACGGTCCGGCGGCAGGTTGAGGATCAGGTTCGTTCCGCGCGCGACCGACTCATCGTACAGTCGCACCAGCCGCTGCGGGCTCTTCACCCTGGAATCCTCATCGGCGTGATAGAACCAGCCGGGGCGGATCGAGGTGTTGGTTTCGGCCGGCCACCACAAGGGGCCGTTGCGCAGACCGCCATTGCCTTCGGCCTGGCTCGGCTTGTGGTCGGGCATGGTCGGCCAGCAAGGGTCGCCCGCGACGCCGTCTTCATTGCCGACCCACCGGATATCGGTGCCGAGCGGTTCGAACGTGCACGCCATCGGCTGATGCTGGTGGACCAAGGCGACGATCGATGGCCAGTCATAATAGGCTTCGGCATCGATCTTCCGCGTCTCGCGCGCGCCGCCATAATAGCCGTCGCCGCCGTTCGCGCCGTCGAACCAGAATTCGAACAGCGTGCCGTAGCGCGTGCAGAGTTCGACGACCTGCTTGCGATAATAATCGATATAGGCGGGCTTGCCATAGTCCGCATGGTTTCGGTCCCACGGTGACAGATAGAGCCCGAAGGCAAGGCCAGCCCGCCGGCACGCCTGTTCGAATTCCCGGACGATATCGCCTTTCCCCTGCCGAAAGGGGCTGTTGCGGATGCAATGCTCGGTCAGGGTGGTCGGCCAGAGGCAGAAGCCGTCGTGATGTTTCGCGGTCAGGACGATCCCGCGCAATCCGCCCGCCTTGGCCGCGCCGACGATCTGGTCCGCGGAAAAGTCGGTGGGATCGAACAGGTTCGGGCGCTCGTCGCCATAACCCCATTCCCGATCGGTGAAGGTATTGATCGAGAAATGAATGAAGGCATATTGCGTCCGCTCGTGCCAGGCAATTTGCCGCGCGGAGGGTGTCGCGCCCCACGGTGCGGGAGCATCCGTCGCCCGACCGCGCGGGGTTGCGGCCGACGACGGTCCGATCGCGGCGAGCCCGGACACGGCAAGCCCGGAGACGAGAACGGCGCGGCGGGACAATTCGGACATGCAGGTTCCTCGTGAAGTCGAGTGGAGCGCGCGCGAGGCTTAGACCGGCACGGGTTGCGATGATCGACGGCGCAGGGCGATGCGATAGGTCCGGCCGTGGGCCGCAGCGACCTGCACGAGATCTTGGTCACGACCATGGGCGATCGCACGACCGGATTCCCGCACCGATTGCAGCGCGAACCCCGGCGGCGGGCGGATCGCAAGCCGCGCGCTGCCCGCCGTAATCGTGGCGGTAACGGTTGTGGGCGTCCAGTCGATCGCGACGCGGTGCCCGCCCCGCGCACGCAGACCGGAAACCCGTCCGGTTGGCCAGGCAGGCGGAAGCGCGGGGAGCAGGGCGAGGGCATCGCCGTGGCTTTGCAGCAGCATCTCGGCGATCGCGGCGGTGATGCCGAGGTTGCCGTCGATCTGGAACACCGGGCGCGGCTGTGCCGGGTGCGTATCGAGGAGATTACCGGCAACGCTGTGCGCGAGAAAGGCCGCCACCGATCTTCCCGCGTCCGCAGGTTGCCCCAGGCGCGCCCAGACGGCGGTTGCCCAGGCCCGGCTCCAGCCGGTGCTGGATCCGCCATGCGCTTCGCGTCGCGCAAGCGACGCACGGACGGCTTCCGCCAGGCCGGGCGCGCGGTGCGGATCGATGTCGGTCCCGGGATAACTGGGATAGAGGTGCGAGATGTGGCGATGCCCCGGGTCCTGTTCGACGCGGTCCTGCGACCATTCCTGCAGCTGTCCGAACCGGCCGACCCGATAGGGTTCGAGCTGATCGCGCAACCCCGCGAGGCGGTCGGCAAGGCCGCTGTCGTCGCCAACCAGTCGCGCCGCCGCGATGCAGTTGGCGAAGAGTTCGCGGATCAAGGCCAGATCCATCGTGCACCCCGTGCCGATCGCCGCCGCCGTTCCGGACGCCTCGATGTACAGGTTTTCCGGCGAGATCGACGGGGCGGTGGTCATCCGTCCGTCGCGCGGGTCGCGCACCAGCCAGGCGGCACAGAATTCCGCCGCCCCCCGCAGGATCGCGAAGCCGCGCTGCCGGAGAAACTTGAGATCGCCGCTGAAGCGGTAATGCTCCCACACGTGCTGCGCCAGCCACGGGCCCGCCATCGGCCAGTTGGCCCAGTTGGGATCGCCCTGGCCTGCGCCGACCGGATTGCTCATCGCCCAGACGTCGGAATTGTGATGCACGCACCAGCCGGGCAGGCCGTACAGCGTCCTCGCCGTTCGCGCGCCATTCGCCGCCAGCCGTTCGATATGATCGATCAACGGCCCATGGCATTCGGCAAGGTCGCAGCTTTCCGCGGGCCAATAGGTCATCTGCAGGTTGATGTTGGTGGTATAGTTCGAACTCCAGGGCGGGCGGACCGTGGCGTTCCAGATGCCCTGCAGGTTGGCCGGCATCGTCCCGGCGCGCGAACTCGCGATGAGCAGATAGCGACCCAGATGGAACAGCCGTTCGGCACGGGCGACGTCCTGGTCTCCCGGCGTTCCTGCGAGCGCCAACGTCGTACGACGGTAGAACGCGCGATGATCGGCCACGTGACGGTTCAACACCGTGCGATACGCGCGTCGCCGGCCGGCCGACAGGTCCCGCCGCGCATCGGCACGGATTGCGGCCACCGCGGTGTCGGGCGCGAGATCGAACCGGCGGAATCCCGTGGCGGCGGTGATACGCACGATCACCTCGGTCGCATCGGTGATCTGCACTGCATCCCCGACGGCAACGACCGTTCCGCCCGTCGCCTCGACGCTCAGCATGGTGACGAAGGCCATCCCGAGACCCGGCACGTCGGAATAGGCGACCGGATCGGGCACCTTGCGATATTCTGGTTCGCACCGCGCCGGAACCTTGCCGACGAGCGTCACGGTGGTCCCGTTCGCGACGGCGGTTCCGCGCAGCTGGGTGTTCAGCCCGATCCGGCAGGTCAGGGCCGATGCGCGGTCTGCGGCGAGGCGCAGGACGAGCATCCGGTCCGGATGCGAGGCAAAGAGATCGCGGCGAAAACCGACGTCGTCGCAGCGATAGGCGACCGATGCCACCGCCCGGTCGAGATCGAGCTCCCGGTGATAGGCGGTCGGCGTGCCGCGATGGTCCATCGCCAGCACCAGATCGGCCATGGGCGCGTAGCTCTGGCTATACGCCCCCTGCAGCGCCTTCGCGCGGCGATCGGCCTCGATCCCGTCCCCGGCGAACGCCGCCGCGCGGACCGCTGCGAGGGTTGCGCGACCGTCGTGATCCGCCGCCGGGTTCGGCTGGCCGGTCCAGAGCGTGTCGTGGTTCAGCGAGATCGTGTCCTGCGCGATCCCGCCACCCATCATCGCGCCGAGCGTGCCGTTCCCGACCGGATGACCGAGCAGCCATTCGTCCGCCGGCATGCTTGCGCCGATGCGGTGGCGTGCGTCCTGGGGGCCGTCCCCCGCGCGGGCGGCCCCGGCTTGCCCCGCCAACCCCAGCAGAACGGCGCCCCCGCCCGCCGCCAGGACGTCCCGCCGCGAGTACCCGGCCGGATCGCCTTCGTCGCATGGCGATCCGTTCGGAACGTCCGCCGTCGCGCGGGGGACGTCGCTTGCCATGTCCACCGGCTCAGAAATTGATCGATGCCCCGAAATTGATCGAGCGGCCGAGCGAATCATAGACTGACGGGGACGTGTTGACGCGCTCCGCGGCCTCCAGCGGCGGGCTCGGCCGTATTGGGGCGGACGCGTCGAACATATTGTTCACGACGACCCGCAAGGTCAGCTTCTGCCCGATCGTGATACTGCCGCTGACGTCGAACAGGTCATAGGCCGGCAGATATTTATACTGGTCGGGGACGGCCGGGTCGTCGGAGCCGAAGATCGGGTTGCCATCCAGTCGCGAGTTCTTCAGCCCCGAATTGTGCCGCCAGTTGAGCGAGATGAGCGCCGGATTCCGCGCCGACCGGGGCGAGGAGAGGGTGGTGCGGAAATTGTGCTGATACCGGCGATAGCCTTGTCCGGCATAGGGACCGAACAATCCCACGACGTTGAAATCCGTGTCCGGCAAGCCGAGGTCGCCGCCCTTGTCGGTTTGTAGCGTGGCGACATAGCTGGTCGAGAATTGTGCCCAGCTGCCGAGCCGGGTTTCGTAATTGGCCGAGAAGTTGAACCCGCTCGCCCGTGTCTTGCCGAGATTGGAGTAGCCCTGGTTGATATAGCCGCTCGTCGCGCCGGCGTTGCTGAACAGCGTCCCGTTGGCGTTCCGGACCAGCTGGCCGCAGAAGAAGTCGTAGCCCGTGTTGGCGCAGGTCTGGGCGAAGTCGATCGCGCGATAATAGCCGATCCCGTTCTCTATCTGGATATTGTAATAATCGGCCGTCGCCGAGAAACCGTGGAGCATCCGCGGGGTCAGCACGAGGCCGTAAGTGTAGGTGTGGGCGATCTCCGGGGTGACCAGGCCTTGCGAGCCGTTCCGGACGGTGCACAGATAATCCAGGCATTGCGCGATCGAGCCATATTGCGCCGCGGTCACCCCCGACCGCTGGCACGCCGCAAGGCTCGCGACCGGATTGGCGCCGGCGCAGGGATCGCCGAGCGTGTTGGTGTCGAGCGTCCCGTAGCTCACCGCGGCATTGGACGAGAGTTCGTAGATGCTCGGCGCGCGGGTCGCCTTGTTGTAGCTGGCGCGCAGCAGCAGGTCCGGGATCGGCCGCCAGCTGCCATCGAACTTGTAGGTCGAGCGCATCTTGTCGACCCCGGAATAGCGCGACCCGCGGATCGCCGCGCCGACGCTCAGGTCGCGGATGAACGGTCGGTCGCTGACCAGCGGCACGTTGATTTCGCCGTAAATGTCCTTGGCGTTGTTCGACAGGCTCGACGGGGTCGAGCCGAACGCCGCCTGATAGGCCGCGTCGGGGTTGGAGCGGTAGCTGTTCTTGCGATATTCGACGCCGAACGCGACGTTGATCCCCTTGGTCGAGAACGGGCTGCGGATCCCGTATTCGCCGAGATCGCCGGTCACGTTCGCATTGCCGACCCATTGCTCGTACCGCTCGCGAAACTGGCCGCCGCCCGCGCCATAGGACAGCGCGTCGACCGCCGCCGCGCTCGGACCGGCGCTCGAGAAGATGTCGAGCGGAACGCAGCCGGGGTTTGTCGCGGCCGAGGCGCAGGTGGCCACGCCATTCACGTTCACGACCTGCAGTGCGGCAGCGACCTTGGTCGGGTCGACGCGGTTGTTCTGGCGCTGCTGATAGAGGGTCGTCGAGTAGACCCCACCGACGTCATAATGCCACGCGCGGCCGAGATCCCCGCGGAAGCCGGCGACGCCGCGGTAGATCTCGTTCGACGACCGCGTCGTCTGCGCGCCGCTGAACCGGTATCGGACGTCGGTGGTGACGTTGGTCGCGGTGCCCGCCGCGCTGCCGCACAAGGCTTGCGCCTGTTGTCCGGACAGCAGCGGATTGTCGCAATTGATCGCATAAGCGACCGATCCGGGCTGGATCGTCGCCGGGTCCGACTGGCTGACCGCTTCGGACTTCAGGTACAGGCCGTTTGCGTAGAGCTGCAGGCCGGGGGACACTTTGTAGTTGAGGAAGACCGCGCCGTTGTAGCGGGTGTTCTCCCGCTGGAAATAGAAGGTCTGATTGTAGTTATAGCCGTTCGCCCCGCTGTAGGGGACGAATGCGCGGCTGCCGTCCGAGGCGTTGCTGTAGACCGTACCGGTCTGGGCCGGTCCCGACAGCGCCTGGAAATAGCCCGACGGGGTCGCCGAGGATGGCGACGCGCACACGACGCTTTGTGCCGACAGGGTGATCGGGCAGACCGAGAAGGAGCGGTCCGATGCCGGCACGGGGTTGACCTTGCTATAGGCACCGAAGACCGAGATGTTGCCCCGCCCGCCGTCGAAATTATGGCCGACGCTGATGTTGGCGTCGAACCGGCCGCCATCGTTCGCCGATCCCTGCGGGACGGCGAAGCCGGCATTCCGCGCTGCCTGGGCGGCGATATTGTCGCGGTTCGTGGTGTTGTAGAAGCCGTAATTGACGTTCGCGTTGACGCCTTCGAAGTCCTTGCGCAGCACGAAATTCACGACGCCGCCGATGGCATCCGAGCCATAGACGGCGGACGCGCCGCCGGTCAGCAGGTCCACGCGTTCGATAAGCCCGACCGGAACCACCGAGGCGTCGATGCCCTCCGTAACGCCGATCCGCTGGCCGTCGATCAACGTCAGCGTCCGGTTCGTCCCGATTCCGTGGAAGTCGAACTGCTGCCGGCCGTTGCCGTTCGACAGATTGGTATCGTTGTTCTTGATCGCGGGAACCCGGTTCAACACCTCCTGGACGCTGAACGCGGATTGCAGCTTGATTTCGGCCTGGCCAACGCTGGTGACCGGCGCGGTTTCGACGAGGTTCTTGGAACGGATCCGGGAACCCGTGACGATCAGGTCACCGCCCTGCGGCTCGTTCTGTGCGGAGTCCGCCGGAAGGGGGGAAACCGCCGGAAGGGGGGAAACGATCGCCGAGACCGGCGCCGCGGCTGGCGCTCCCGAAACGACATAGACGCCCCGGGCGGTGCGCGTGATCCCCATGCCGCTGCCTTGCAGCAGGCGGTTCAGCGCCGTGTCGACGGTCATCGTGCCGGTTACTGCGGGGGACTTGCGGTCACCGAGCGCGGCCTCGTCGAACACCAGCTCAACCCGGGCCTGTCGGCCCAAGGTGCGCAACGCCTGCCCGAGCGGCTGCGCCGTGATGGCGAACGGAAACTGCCGTTGCTGCGCATAGGCCGGCGTTGCGATCGCCACTGTCGCCACGGCCATCGCCATCACGCTCGCGCTCACGATCACCCGCTGTATCACTCTCATGTCCCGCCCCTTTTTTACTGTTATGCTTTTATGACGTTCGAGGAGGGCAGACACACAGCAAGGTTCGAACTTTTTTATGACCTTTGGCGCAAGATGGCACTAGATTGGGCTATGGACGCCGGTAATCGTGATGGTGTCCCGGTCCGACGCGACCCGCACCGGGAAGGTCGCGGCGACGGCTTGCGCGAACGCTTCATTGTCGCCCACGTTGAAAATGCCGCTGACTCGGATGTTGACGGCCGACGGCGCAATGTCGAGCCGTCGTCCGGCAGCATAGCGATTCATCCGCTCGGCCGCGACCGCCAGGGTTTCGCGCTCGAAACTGATTTGCCCGTCCTCCATCCCTTCACTGGCCGCCGCCGGGCGAACGGCACCGACGTTGCCGACGGTCGGCATCCGCAATTCCAGACCGGGCGTCAGGACTCGTTCGGCGGTCACGATATGACCGTCGCGGCGAACCATTTCGCTGCTGCGGCCGCGATCGGTATCGCGCAAGACCGCGATGCGGCCCTCGAACAGCGCGACGCGGACTTCCCTGGCGAGGCGTTCGACCGAAAATTCGGTCCCCGTCGCCACCACCACGCTGCCACCGCTATGCACCGCGAACGGACGCAACGGATCCTTGGCGACCTTGAAGCGTGCACGGCCGCGGTCGAGGACGATCGTGCGACGCTGGCTGGTGAACGCGACCGAAGCCTGGCTGTCGGCATCGAGCGACAGGCGCGATCCGTCCGCGAGCACGATCACCCGGCGCTCGCCGATCCCGGTGCGATACTGTTCGCCGTCCTGGCCGCGCCACAGCACGGTCCCAAGGGATACCGACAGGAGCGCCACCGCCGCCACCGCCGCCTGCAGGGGGCGCCTGCCCCACCCGGCGTGGACCCAGCGCCGCTTCCCGGCCCGATGGATCGCGCCAAGCGCTTCGCGCCGCAGGGCGAGCAGCTCGGGCGCATCCGCCTCCTGCTCGACCGCGTCCCACACCGCGAGCGCGGCATCCAGATGATCCCGACGCTCTTCATTGCCCGCGAGCCATAGCTCCAGCGCCTCGGCCGCGTGGGGGAGCATGTCCCCCTCGCGCAGGCGGAGGCACCAGGCGATCGCCGCATCCCGGTCGCTCGTTGGCGGAATGCCGGTCATCGTGCCTTCTCCAGGTCGGCCAGCAGCGCGCGCATCGCATTGGAAATGTGTTTTTCGACCGCGCTGACGGAAACGCCGAACGCATCGGCGATCGCCTTTCGTTGCATGCCCTCCAGCCGGTACAGGATGAAGATCTGGCGGGTTCGGTCGGGGAGGGCTTCCAGCGTCTTCGCGACACAGCCGACGCTTTGGCGCGCAAGCAGAAGCCGTTCCGCGTCGATCGGGTCGACGTCGCGATCCCGGTCGTGCGTGCGCGCCTGGACGTAGCGCGAACGGGTCGCCTCCCGCCGATAATGATCGCGCAGAAGATTGGCCGCGGTCTGGAAGATGTACCCCTCGGGATTTCCGGTGGGGTGGCTGGTCATGCTGGCGATGCGAACGAACAGGTCCTGAATAAGGTCTTCGGCCTGCGCCTGGTCGTGCAGCCGGCGAACGAAGAACGACAGGACCGCCGGGCGCATGTCCCGCAGGCGTGCCAGCAAATCGACCGGCTCGGAGGCCGGTACGGGATCGGGCATGTCGTTGCTCATGTCCGTAAGACGTCCCATCGATCCGGATGCACAGCTGCGGGAAAGCGCGGTCCTTCGAGCGGGCACCGCTGCAACGCCGGTATGTGCGATAGTCCGGGCGCCAAGGCGGGCATAGCCACGATCGGCCGCCCGTCGGATTTTCCGGACATGGTGCAAGGACATCAGGCTGCGGTGCCCGGCCGCCATCCGGCGCACATCCTGTTGGCCAGGCGGCAGAGGCGCATCCTCTGGCAGCTCCGGATCGGTCGCCCGAAACCGCGCGGGCAGATGGTGGGGACGCTCGGCCCGGACGGCGCGTCGATGACGCGCATGACCCGGCGACGGATGGCGCACGGCGTCGTCGAGCAGCGCGGTGGGAAGCGTGCTGCGACCCGCGGGCGCACCCGCCGGCCAATGCCTTACACGATCGACGTCAGCACTTCGAGGAACGCGCGGATCTTGGAACTCGACAGGCGGCGCGAATTCTGGAGCGCCCAGATTTCGACCTTCGGCCCGTCATCGACTCCCCACACGAGGAGCCGACCCGCGGCGATGGCCGGCGCCGCGAGCAATTTCGGCATGAGCGCAACGCCCGCGCCCGCAAGCACCGCGTCCTGGACCATCAGGAAAGAGGAAAAACGCAGCCGGATCTGCGGGCTCACCAGTCGCGCGCCCGCACCGGTCCGGACCGGCCACAGCGCTCCCGTCGAGGTGCCGATATGCGCCACCGCGGGTGCAGCGGTGATGGCCCCTTCCTCGCTCGCGCGGAGCGGGTCGGGCAGGTCGGGCGATGCCACCAGCAGGCGTTCGTCCTCCAGGATGCGCCGTCCGACCAGGCGCTCGTCCGGATCGGGGTTGATGCGGATGACCAGATCGTAATTGTCCTCGACCGGGTCGACCTTGCGATCGTCGGCGACGATCTCGAGCGTGACCTGCGGGTAAGTCCGGACGAAATCCGCCGCGACGCGCGGGAGCAGGACATGCGCGAGCACGATCGGTGCACTGATCCGCAGCGTGCCGCTCGGCACCGACGCGCCGGCGGTGACGGCGCGTCCGGCCTCCCCGAGCTCCAGCAGCGGACCCTGGGTGCGCTCGTGCAGCGCGCGGCCCTCCGGCGTGAGCCGCAAGGTCCGCGATCCCCGGTCGATCAGCCGAACGCCGAGCTGCGCCTCCAATTCGGTCACCTTGCGCGACAGCGTCGCCTTGGGCCGCTGCGCCGCGCGACTGGCGCGGCCGAAGCCGCCGTGCGCGGCGACGAGATTGAAATCGGCAAGGGCAGCAAGATCCATGTGCTGTTCCACTAGCGAGACGACGTGTCCTGATCTTGCCAGCTTATGCGAATATTCGGAACATCTATCTTGTCCCCATCGACGACGCGCTTGGCTCGCCGATCCCGGAGAGACGACATGACGATCTTGGTAACAGGCAGCACCGGCACGATCGGTACACAGGTTCTCGCTTTTCTCGACGGGCGCGGTGTCGCGGTGCGTGCGCTGACGCGATCGCCCGAAACCGCGCAGTTTCCAGTCGGGGTGGATGCCGTGAAGGGCGACCTTTCCGACATCGACAGCGTCCGCGCAGCGCTGGACGGCGTGACCACGCTGTTCCTGCTCGCCCCGAACGCTCCCGATGAACTGACGCAGGCCATGCTGACGCTCGACGCCGCCAGCGCCGCCGGCGTGAAGGGCATCGTCTATCTTTCGGTGTTCAAGGGCGAAGCCTATACCGACGTGCCGCACTTCGCGAGCAAGGTCACGGTCGAGCGCATGATCCACGCCGCCGGGCTGCCCGTCACCATCCTGCGTCCGGCCTATTTCATCCAGAACGACCTGCGCCAGAAGGATGCGCTGCTGGGCGCAAGCGTGTACGCCATGCCGATCGGCGACAAGGGCATCTCGATGGTCGACATCCGCGACATCGGCGAAGCCGCCGCCAACGAGATCCTGCGCCGCGAGCGGGCGGATGCGCCGTTGCCGCACGCGACCTTTGCGCTGGTCGGCCCCGACGCGCTTACCGCCGCGACGATCTCCGCCCTGTGGAGCGACGTTCTCGGTCGGCCGATCGGCTATGCGGGGAGTGATCTGGATGGCCTGGAACAGCGGCTGAAGGCGTTCGGACCGGCCTGGCTGGCCTATGACATGCGGCTGATGATGCAGCGCTACCAACAGGACGGCGCGGTCGCCACCGACGCCGAGATCGGCCGCTTCACGACGCTGCTCGGTCATGCCCCGCGGTCCTACCGCGACTTCGCCGAGGATGCCGCCGCGGCCTGGGCGGCAGCCTGACCCCGCAACGCCCCGTTCCCAAGGAGACCTTTCATGACACGCGTCCTGTTCGTCGGGCAAAAGCCCGAAACCGTGGATTTCTCGGATCCAGCGCTGCCGCCCGGCTTCGACGCCGACAAGATCAATGCCGGGATCGCGATCGCGCTCGAAAAGATCCGGGAGCGTGGTTGGCATGGCGACACCTGCATGATCACGCCCGATGCGTCCGGCGGCGCCATGCTCGCGAAGGCGCTGCGCGATGCCGCCTATGACTGTGTGGTGATCGGGGGTGGCCTGCGGCTCCCGCCCAGGAGCCTCGCGCTGTTCGAAATGGTCGTGAACCTCGTCCACAAGACCGCGCCCGATGCCGCGATCGCCTTCAATACGCGACCCGAGGATACCGCCGAAGCCGCTGCCCGCCAGCTCGGCGAGGCATGAAGAGGGGGCCGCGCCGCCGATGATCCCGAAAAGGCAATGCTGCGGCGATCGTCGTGGCTCGCTTGACGGGCGGCAAACGGCTATGGCCGTGACCATGCTGTTCACCCTGCTCAAATGCCATGGTTCGGGAAATGATTTCCCGCTGATCGACGCCCGTAACGTTCTATTGAGCGAACCGGACTGGGCGCGGGTCGCGATCGCGCTGGCGGATCGGGCCGGGTCGGTCGGCGGGGATGGAATGCTGCTGCTGACGAATCGTCAGGATGGCTATCTATTTGAAATGCGTATGTTTAATTCGGATGGTAGCGAGGCCGAGACGTGCCTCAACGGGTTGCGCTGCGTCGCCCGGGCGGGGTTCGAGGCGTTCGGGGTCGACACCGCACGCGTCGGGCTCAAGCAATCGGCGGCGGACGTCGCGCGGGATCCGGACCTGGCGCCCGGGGTCTATACCGTGCGCGAGGTGGCGGGGCCGGTCGATCTCGAGGTCGCGCACTGGCCGCTCGAGGCCGGATCGCCGCGCATCGTCGATGCGCCGGTGCCGCAACTCCGCAGCACCCGCCGGTTCACCGCGGTGGCAATCCCCAACCCGCATCTGATCGCGTTCGTCGAGCAGATCGACGAGGCCGAACTCGTCGCGCTCGGTCGGGCGTGCGAGGCAGCGCCGGCGTGGCTGCCGAACCGCGCGAATGTCTCGTTCGTCGAGGCGCGCGGTCCCGCGACGCTGTTCGTCCGCACGTTCGAGCGCGGCGTGGGACTGACCGACAGTTGCGGCAGCGCGATGGCCGCGTCGACCTATGCCGCCTGCCTGACCGAGCGGTGCCGCTACGACACCGAGATCACCGTGCTGAACCGTGGTGGAATGGTGCGCGCCGAAGCCAGTGCGGCGGGGATGGTCCGGCTTTCGGGCAACGCCACGTTCGAATGGGCGGGGACCGTCGAGGTCGATCTTGCCGCGGCACGGGCGGGACCGGTCACCATCACGCGCCGGTTCGACGCGGAAGTCGCGGCCTGGGACGCGCTGCGAAACGGCTTGCGATAACCCCGGATCGGGATCACGAAATCTCTTGTTCATGGTCGTGGGTGCGTAATGGGTGTTCCGTTAGTGATCTGGAGAGAAAATCGATGAATTCCTTGTCTCGTATCGTCATGCTGGCCGCCGGGTCGTGCCTCGCGGTCGCTACCCCCGTGATCGCCCAGACGCGTGCCGACGAGGCGCGCTTCCAGCAGGCGCAGCAGCGGTTCGACAATGAATGGCGCAATTTCCGGGCGGAATATGACCGGTACCAGCAGGCGCGCGCACGGCCGTACCGCGATCCGCGCGACGCCGGCTATGGCGATCCGCGCTATGCCGACCCGGCGTACGACAATCGCGACGAGGCCGGGTACGATCCGGCGCGCTATTACCGCAACGACTCGCGTTATCAGGAGCGTGTCCTCGGGCCGGACGATCGGGTCTATCGCGGGACCGACGGGCAATATTATTGCAAGCGCAACGACGGCACGACCGGCCTGATCGCCGGCGCGGTCGGCGGCGGGGTGCTCGGCAACCTGATCGACGGCGGCCATTCGCGCGGTGTCGGGACGATCCTTGGCGCGATCGCCGGTGGCGTGGTCGGCAAGTCGGTCGACCAGAACAATGCGCAGGTCCGGTGCCGCTGACCGCAGTCACCAAATCCCAAGACAAAGGCCGCGCGGCAGAACCGCGCGGCCTTTTTTTTCGGCGGATCGCCGCGGGCGGCGGGGCCGCCGGTCAGTCCTTGTCGTGCGTCTCGCCATCGACCGCGAGCGCATCTTCCTCATCCGAATCGAGCGTCTCGCCAACCGTATCCGCGATCAGGTCGAGCTGATCGTAGGTCGCGGTATATTCCTCGGTCGCGCCGCCTTCGTCCTCGATCGTGATGACGTAATCCTCGCCCGAACGGCTAACCGTGAACCCTGCCAATGTCTTCGCCATGACTGCTCTCCTTGAACGACGCCAGCCAAACGCCCGGTGCCGGAGAACGCTCCGCTTCCCCGCAAGAGTTTACCGAGCCGTAGCGGCCGAAAAACCGATCTGGTACAAAACGCTTAACATCGTCGCGCTGTTCCGGTACATATCAGGAACGATGCAGAATTGCGCACCGCCGATCTGGTGCTGACGGGCCGGGGCTGACACGCCGACCGGCCGTCTTCGTGCGCGTCCGGGCGAGGAGCGGGACATGGCCTATCGAACACGGAACGCAGCGGCGGCTGCGTCGCTGACGGCAACGCGCCCGACCGCCTTTACCGGGCGCAAATGGGTCCGGTGGACGCAGCGGATGAAGGCGGAGTTTCTCGATCACCTGGCGGCGACGTGCAACGTCAAGGCGTCGGCCGAGGCGATCGGGGTGGGCGCGATTTCGGTCTATGCGCTGCGCCGTCGCGATGCCGAGTTCGCGCGTGAATGGCAGATCGCCCTGGAAAGCGGGTACCAGCTGCTGGAAACGCTGGTGCTCGGGCACGTCCTCTCCGGCGCGGCGCGCGAGGACGGGATCGCGACGCCGCACGATTCCGCGCGTCTCGACATGGATACGGCGCTGCGCCTGCTCACCGCGCATCGCAACGCATCGGGGAAGCCTTCGGCCGAAGGCGGCGCGCCGCGCCGTCGCGCCGATATGGCGGATACGGACGCGGCGATCCTCAAGAAGCTGAAGGCGATCGAGAAACGGCGGGCAACGGCATGAGCGGCGGCGTGCGACCCCCGCGCAGGGTGACGTCGGGCGCAATCGCTGGCCTGGCCGGTCCGAGTGCCGCCGCATGGGTCGAGCGGGTTCTGGCGCTGTCGGACGACGAACGCGCGGAACTGCTGCGCGGGCTGAGCGCACCGCAGCGGCGGACGCTCAACGACGCGTGGGTGCTGTGGGCGCATCCGGGCCAGGTGGCGCCGCCCGGGGATTGGCAGATATGGCTGATCCGGGCGGGGCGCGGGTTCGGCAAGACGCGGGCCGGTGCCGAATGGGTGAGCGAGATCGCGCGATCGACGCCGCACGCGCGGATCGCGCTGGTCGGCGCGACGATCGACGATGTGCGGCGCGTGATGATCGAAGGGGAAAGCGGGCTGGTTTCGGTCGCGCGGATCGACGAACCGGTCGACTACCGGCGCGGGGCCGGGGAAATCGTGTTTGCGTCCGGCGCGCGCGCGGCGATCTTTTCGGCGGCCAGCCCGGAAGCGTTGCGGGGGCCCGAACACCACGCCGCCTGGTGCGACGAGCTTGCCAAGTGGCGGTACGGCGACGTCGCGTGGGACAATCTGATGCTCGGGATGCGGATCGGCGACCGTCCGCGCGTGCTGGTGACGACGACGCCCAGGCCGATCCCGCTGCTGCGGCGCGTGATGGCGCTCAAGGGACTGGTCGAGACGGTCGGGCGAACCCAGGACAATCCGCATCTTCCGGCCGCGTTCCTGGCGGCGCTGGAGGATGCTTACGGCGGGACCCGGCTGGCCCGGCAGGAGCTCGCGGGCGAGCTGATCGAGGAAGCCGAGGGGGCCTTGTGGACGCGCGCGCAGTTCGATGCCTGCCGGGTCGCGGCGGCCCCTGCGCTGGTTCGGACGATCGTTGCGGTCGATCCGCCGGCCGGGACCGAGTCGGGGCGGGGCGACGCGTGCGGGATCGTTGCGGTCGGGCTGGGGCGTGATGGTCGCGGCTATGTACTGGAAGATGCGAGCGTTTCCGGCCTGATGCCGGAAGGCTGGGCGCATGCGGTCGCGGCGTGCGCGGCGCGGCACCGGGCGGACCGGGTGATCGCCGAAAGGAACCAGGGGGGCAAGATGGTGGAAAGCGTGCTGCTCGCGGCGGATGCCGGGCTCCCGCTGCGGCTCGTCCATGCCGCGAAGGGCAAGGTCGCGCGGGCGGAACCGGTGTCGATCCTGTACGAACGCGGCAAGGTGTCGCACGTCGGGGTGTTCCCCGCGCTCGAGACCGAATTGTGCGGGCTGGTCGTCGGCGGCGGGTATCAGGGGCCGACGCCCTCGCCGGACCGGGCGGATGCGCTGGTCTGGGCGTTGGGTGACCTGCTGATCACGGCGACCCCAAGGCCGCGGGTCCGCGGCCTCGCGGGGGATCCGTGAAGCGCGCGGTTCGCCCGCGTGCTCAGGCCGTCAGCGCGAGCGCTTCCGGGCGAAAGCGGAGGTCTGGCCGGATGTCGTCCGGCGCCATACTGTCGTCGTCATTGGCGGGCGCCGCGTGCGTACGGCTTCGGCAGGCCCGCGGGCGTGCCGTCCCGCTGCGGCGCCGCACGATCCCGGTCAGGGTCGTGCCGATCCGTGCGCCGAGTCCCTTCAGCCGCAGCGTGGCGGCCGTGGCGAGCACGGCGGCGATCATGTCGACATAGGCGCTGACTTCGAACGTGGTGAGCCAGGCGGCGGCATCGGGAAGCCCGAAGGCGATCACGCGAACCCCGTCCGCGCCGCCGGCCCAGACGAGAAGGCCACAGAACAGGACGATCAAAACCGCCGCGATGACATGCCCGCGACCGATCCGGTCGAGCATGCGCGCCGGGATTTCGACGGTCGTCCTGTGCAGGAACCGGCCGGTCGGGGTTTCGGCGGCGAATGTCATCATCGCCAGTATCGCCAGGACTGTCAGGGTCAGCACCGTCCGCATCTCCACCACCGTTGCCCCGGGACTATCATGCGGCCGCGCCCGACGCACGACTTTCTGCGCCGTGCCGTGGGGTGGCGAACCTATCGCCGATCGTCCGGCGTTCCACCGGCGCAACCCCCGTCCCGCGACCGAACGGCGCCATCCCAATTGCGTGCAAAAAAACCATTTCACAAAACCGAAGCAAATGTGTCATCATTCTGTAACAGTAAGATTGGGAGATGGATGATGATCAAGATCGTGACCATGGGCTTGGTTGCCCTGTCGACTCTTTCGGGTGCGGCGATCGCCCATCCGGCCACCGAGGATCCGGTGCGCGCGACGCAAGCGGTGGCCCAGCTGAGCCCGCGCGACGGCGGCGCGCAGATCGAGCTGGCGAACGCGCTGGTCCGCGCCGGGCGTGCGGACGAGGCGGTGAAATATTACCGTCGCGCGATGGCGCTCGACAATGTGATGCTCGAAACCCGCGGCGGCGATGCGATCTGGTCACACCAGGTGGCGACGCACATGCTGGGCAACGCTCCGCAACTGGCGGCACGGTAATACCCCTCCCCCCTGCTTCCGGCGTGGCATTCCGGCCCGCCGGTGGCTAGGACCGCGGCGCGCCTTGCCTGATGGCTTCGCGTACGATGGCCGGCTTCCGTCACGAAGCCCGGCCGTCGGCGGGACGGCCGCAGCAGGGATGAGACGATGGTACCGCGGGAATTGATCGACAGCGCGCAGATCCCCGGCGGGGACACGATGACGCTGTATCGGCGCGGTGCCGACTTCATGATCGTGGTCGATCGCAACGAATTGATGAGCACGCGGATGAACGGCTCCGAAGAGGCGCTGGGCACGCTGGCGTGCGCACGAGTCGCGCAGGTTGCCGCGCCCCGCGTGCTGATCGGCGGGTACGGCATGGGGTTTACGCTCCGCGCGGTCCTTGGTGTCGTCGGCGCGCGGGCGGACGTGGTGGTGGCAGAACTCGTGCCGCAGATCCTCGACTGGGCGCGCGGGCCGATGGCGGCGGTGGCGGACGGATGCCTCGACGATCCGCGGGTCAGCGTGTTCGCGGGCGATGTCGCCGAGGCGATCCTTGCGCCCGGCGGCGGCTATGATGCGATCCTGCTCGATGTCGACAATGGCCCGGACGGACTGGTCCGGGCGGAGAACAACCGGCTGTACGCACCGCGCGGGCTGTCGGCGGCGCGGATGGCGTTGCGGCCCGGGGGCGTGCTCGCGATCTGGTCGGCGGCCCCCGATGCACGCTTCGTCACGCGGCTGAAGGCGGCCGGGTTCCTGGTCGACGAGGTCGCGGTCAAGGCGCGGCAGAACGGCAAGGGACCGCGCCACGTGATCTGGTTCGCGACACGCGGGTAGCGGGGCGCGGGTAGGGGCGCGGCGGGACGGGCAGGCGCTGCGCCGCGCCCCGCGGTGTCCGGTCCCGTTCCCGCAAGGCGCGTCGGTCAACCCGAGGACACCAACTCTTTTCGACCCAGCGCATGGTATTCCCGCGAGGGTGGGGATCCATAAGGCGGGACGCTCCATCCCTTAGCGCTACGCTGATGCATTCCCGCCTTGGCGAGCCCGCTGTGACCATCGCTCGGCGCCAGACCGTCACCCCGGCGCGGGCCGGGGCCGGGTGGTTACCCGGGCGTGCCGGTGCGACCGAGTGCCGGATCGCCGGTTGCGTCTGGTCACCATGGCGGCCCCGGCCTGCGCCGGGGTGACGAGGGGGGGTAGCGCGACGTTCGCAGAGATCCCGCCTTTGCGGCAGTGACGCGTGGGGGTGTGGCCCGTCCCGGCCACGCGGGAAGCACAGACAGGGCACGGACGCCCGCGAGCTCGCAGGAGAACATCATGAAATGGTTCGGCTGGAAAGCGGCCGGTCGCGAGGAATCGCGGCCGGCGCTCGATCGTGCGCGCTCGCGGTTTGCCAGCGCTATGGGGGGCGAGGTTCCGCGCTCCTATGCCGCACAGGTGCGGTCGCTGTATCTGGGCAATGCGATCGCGCAGCGGGCGGTGCGGCTGATCGCGGAGGGGATCGGGGATGCGCCGCTGCTGGGCGCGCCCGAGATCGTCGCGCTGGTCCGGGCGCGCTCGGGCGGGCAGGCGCTGGGCGCGACGGTCGCGGCGCAACTGCTGCTGCACGGCAACGCCTATGTGCAATTGCTGACCGATGCGCGCGGCGACGTGGTCGAGCTGTTCGCATTGCCGCCGGAGCGCGTGACGGTCGAGCCCGATGCGGCGGGATGGCCGGTGGCCTATCGCTACGCCGTCGGGGACCGGATCGTCCGGCTGATCGCGGACGATCCCGCCGGGCGGCCGCAGATCGTCCACATCAAGGGGTTCCATCCGCTCGACGATCATTATGGCCTCGGATGCCTGGCGGGGGCGGCGGGGGCGATCGCGTTGCACAATGCGGCGGCGGCGTGGAACACCGCGCTGCTCGCCAATGCCGCGCGGCCGTCGGGTGCCCTGCTGTATGATCCGGCGGACGGATCGACCCTGTCGCGCGAACAGTTCGACCGGCTGCGCGCCGAAATGGAGGCGGGTTTTGCCGGCGTGGGCAACGCCGGACGGCCGATGCTGCTGGAGGGGGGGCTGAAGTGGCAACCGCTCAGCCTGACCCCCGCCGACATGGATTTCACAAGCATGAAGGCCACCGCGGCGCGCGAGATCGCGACGGCCTTCGGCGTGCCACCGATGCTGCTGGGGCTGCCCGGAGACGCTACCTACGCGAACTACAAGGAGGCGAACCGCGCCTTGTGGCGGCTGGCGATCCTGCCGCTGGCGGGCGCGATCCTCGCCGCCTTGTCGCAGGCGCTGGGCGGGTGGTTCGAGGCGCCGGCGCTTTCGGTCGATCTCGATCGCATCACCGCGCTGGCGGAAGACCGCGAGCGGTTGTGGACGCAGGTCGGGGCAGCGGACTTCCTCAGTCCCGAGGAGAAACGCGCGATGCTCGGCATCGCGCCGGTTGGTGTGGGAGATGCGTAATGAGTGGTGCATTGCTGGCGCAGTTGATCGCGCAAGGGTCGAGCGAGGGTGCCGACCTGACGACGCTGCGGGCGATCGCGGAGGAGGCGGGCGAAGTGTCCGCCACCCGCGCGCTCGCGCGGCTCGGGCTGGACGATGGCGCGGCGCCCAAGGACATGGCGGAGCTGCGCGAGCTGCTGGGCGCGTGGCGCGACGCGAAGAAGCGCGTGTGGAAGGCGGTGCTCGGCTGGATCGTGCGGATCGCGGGGGCGCTGCTGCTGACCGGGATCGCGGCGAAGGTGGGTTTCTGGGACTGGGTGAAGTGAGCCTGCGGTTCGCGGGCTATGCCGCGGTGTTCGACCGGGTCGATCGCGGCGGGGACGTGATCCGCGCGCGTACGTTCGCGGATCTGGCCGCCGCGTCGGTGCCCTTGCTGTGGCACCACCGCGGCGATCCGGTCGGCGTGGTCGAGCGGGTCGTTCCCGATACGCGCGGGTTGCGCGTGATCGGGCGGATCGACGACGCCGCGCTGGCCGGGATGGTTCGCGCCGGGGCCGTGTCGGGTCTGTCGATCGGCTACCGCGTCCGGGCCGGCGCAGCGACGCGGACGGTGCGCGAGCTGACCGCGCTGGACCTGATCGAGGTGAGCCTGGTCGCGCAGCCGATGCAGCCGCTCGCACGGGTGCACGCGATCGCCGGTTGACGCCTTTCTATGTCCGCAGTTTTCTTGCCCGGCGGCGGTGTCGTCCGGGTGTCTTGGCGTGGGAGAATGACATGACCGATCAAACGATGGATGCACTCGAAGCCAGTTTCGATACCCGCGAGATGGGGGGAGTCGTGACCCGGCCGGTTCTGGCCGGTGGTGCCGCGACGGCCGGTCCCGGCTTCTCGGCGTTTCTGCGCACCGGCGCGGCGGTCGAGTTGAAGGCCTTTACCGGGCTGACCGGTGATGCCGGCGGCTATGCGATCCCGGCCGAAATCGACGGGGTGATCGACGCGACGCTGACCGCGATCTCGCCGATCCGGGCAATCGCGAACGTCGTCAAGGTCGGTTCCGCCGGGTATCGCAAGCTGGTGACGACGGGCGGAACGCCATCCGGATGGGCCGCCGAAACCGACCAGCGGCCGGGTACGGCGACGCCGGTGTTTACCGAAATCGCCCCGCCGATGGGGGAACTCTATGCCAATCCCAGCGCGAGCCAGGCCATGCTCGACGACGCGGCGTTCGATGTCGAGGCGTGGCTTGCACAGGAGATCGCGCTCGAATTCGCCCGGGCCGAGGGGAGCGCGTTCATCAACGGATCCGGCGTCAGCCGGCCCAAGGGCTTCCTGCAGGCCCCGATCGCCGCGACCGCCGACGCGGCCCGCGCCTTCGGCACGCTGCAATATCTGGCGAGCGGCGTTGCGGGCGATTTTCCGACGACCCCGCAGGATCGGCTGATCGACCTCGTCCAGGCCTTGCGCGCGCCCTATCGCCAGGGCGCGGTCTTCCTGATGAATGCGACGACGCTCGCGCGGATCCGCAAGGTCAAGACGACGGACGGACAATTCCTGTGGAGCCCCAGCCTGAGCGGCGCAACGCCGGGAACGTTGCTCGGCTATCCGGTGATCGAGAGCGAGGACATGCCCGACATCGGCGCGAACAGCCTGTCGATCGCGTTCGGCAACTTCAAGGCCGGCTATCTGATCGCGGAACGACGCGAGACCGTGATCCTGCGCGATCCCTATACCAACAAGCCGTTCGTCAATTTCTACGCGACCAAGCGGATCGGCGGCTGCGTGTCGAACAGCGAGGCGATCAAGCTGATGAAGTTCGCCGTTTCCTGACAGACGCTGGCGGCCGGGGAGCGGCCCCCGGGGCGGGGCTCGGAGGAGGGGATCGCGCGCCGGCCGCCGCGATCGTTTTGCGAAGGAATCGAGATGATCGACGGGAATGGGCCGGGCGTGGTGACGCTCGGGGCGGGGGATCGTGCGCTTGCGCTGGCGGCGGTCAAGGCGGTGCTGCGCGTGGCGAGCGATACGGAGGACGACCTGCTCGTCGCGTTCGTCGAAACGGCGCTGGGGCTTGCCGAGTGGTTCCTCGGGCAAGTGACGATCGCACGGACGATGCGCGCGTGTCTTGCGCCGGCCCGCGGCTGGCAACGGATCGGCGCGGCACCGGTACGGGCGATTTCGGCGGTGGAGACGCGCGCCGGGACGCCGCTCGACCCGGCCGGTTATGCGATCGACATCGATCCGCGGGGGGACGGTTGGGTCCGCGTGATCGATCCTGCGGCGGACGATGTCGTGGTGGGGTTCGATTGCGGGCTGGCGGCCGACTGGCCCGGCTTGCCCGGCCCGATCCGGCAAGGCGTCGTCCTGCTCGCCGCGCATCTGTTCGTCGCGCGCGAAGGCAGTACGCCGCCGCCGCTCGCGGTGACCGCGCTGTGGCGACCGTTCCGGCGGATCGCCGTAATCGCGGGAGACCATCCATGCTGACGATGGTCGAACAGCGCGGCGATGCGATTGCGGCCGCGGCCGCGGATCGCGCGCGGTGCCGCGTTGCCGCCGCCTTGCGCGCGGCGTTGCCCGGCATTCTCGTGGAGATCAGCGGGGCGGAGATCGTGCTGGTCGGGCGGATCGCGCCCGACGATCCGCGCTTGCGCTGGATCGGGAGCCTCGTGCGATGAGCGCCGAACGCACGCTGCAGGCCGCGGCGCTTGCCGCGTTGCGCGCGGTCGCCGGGCTCAACGGCGTCTTCCTCGGGCCGCCGGTCCGCGCGACCGCGCCGTTTGCCGAACTGGGCGACCTGATCGCGATCGACTGGAGCACGAAGGACCTGGCCGGGCGCGAGATTCGCCTGATGGTGACGCTCCGCGATGCCGCCGAGGGGCCGGGGCGGATCGAAACCCTCGCGGCCGGAGTCGTCGCCGCGATCGAGGCGATCCCGCGCGACCTGCCCGGCTGGAGACTCGCGAGCGTGGTGCTGGCGCGTCTGCGGATCACGGGCGGCAGCCCCGGCCAGTGGAGCGCGAGCGTGGACTATCGGATCCGGATGATGGAGGCTTTATGAGCGTGGAACGAGGCAGCGCCTTCTTGTTGAAGGTGGGGAACGGCGCGACACCGGTCGTCTATCAGACCGTTGCGGGGCTGCGCACGACGCAGTTGAGCATCAATGGCGCGCTGGTCGCCGTGACGTCGAAGGATTCCGGCGGCTGGCGCGAGCTGCTGTCGGGCGCGGGGGTGCGCAGCGTCACGGTGTCGGCGGCCGGGGTCTTTACCGGATCGAGCGCAGAAACGCGGATCAAGGCGAGCGCTCTGTCGGGCGTGCTCGACGATTATCGGCTGAGCTTCGAGAGCGGCGAACTGCTGAGCGGCCGGTTCCTCGTGACGCGGCTCGACTACGCCGGGGATTATAATGGCGAGCGCAGCTATACGATCAGTCTAGAGAGTTCCGGACCGGTGGTGGCGGCATGAGCGCCAATCCCGTGCGCGGCGAGGCCGAGTTGCGCGTTGCCGGCGAACGCATCGTGCTGCGGCCAAGCTTTGCCGCGCTGGTCGCGGCCGAGCGGGAACTCGGGCCGTTGTTCGCGCTCGTCGAGCGCGCGGCGGCGGGGTCGCTTGCGCTCGGCGAGATGGTCGCGCTGTTCTGGCACTGCCGCCAGGATGCGCCGGAGGCGATGACGCGCGAGGCGCTGGGGGACAGCGTCGTACGCGCTGGGCTCGCCGCGGCCACGCCGGTGCTGCGCGTCCTGCTCGGCCAGATCCTGGCGGGGCGGTGATGGAGCGGTTTGCCGATGTCAGCGCGCGGCTCGCGGGACTGGCCGGGGCCGTGCTGGGGTGGAGCCCGGATACGTTCTGGCGCGCGACCCCTGCGGAACTGGTGACGGTGGTGACGGTGCTGACGGGCGGGGCGAGCGGCATCGCGCCGCCCGATGCCGCGACGATCGCACGCATGCAGGAGGCCTTTCCCGATGGAGGATGAGATCGAGCGCTTGGTGGTCGGCGTGCGCGCCGATACGGCGGGATTTGCGCGGGACGTCGATACGATGCGTGCGTCGCTCGACGGCCCTTTTACGGGCGGCGTGGATCGGGCCGGCCGCGCGATCGAAACCGCGCTGGGCAAGGCGTTGCAGACCGGATCGGTGGGGTTCGAGGATTTGCGCAAGGTCGCCCTGTCGGTGCTCGACGATATCGCCGGGGCCGCGCTGCGCAATGGCCTGAACGCGCTGTTCGGCGGGAGTGATGCCGGCGGGGGTGGCGCGACCGGTCTGCTCGGCGCCTTGTCCGGCCTGGTCGGGGGGGCGCCCGGGCGGGCGACCGGCGGCCCGGTATCGCCTGCGCGGCCGTATTGGGTCGGGGAGCGCGGGCCCGAACTGTTCGTGCCGACCGCCAGCGGCAGCATCGTTGCCGCCGGCGGGGGGCAGAGCGCGCGGGATGTTCGCGTGTCGATCACCGTCCAGGGCGGGACCGATGGCCCCCAGGCGCTCGCGGCGTCGAGCCGTCAGGTGGCGCGCGCGGTCAAGGCGGCGCTGAGCGGACCATAAGGCAACGGTTCCGCGCTGCCGGCTGCGGGCGGTTTGATGCGGCGGAAAGGGGAAGCGTCATGGCATTCTGGCTTGCGACCGAGCGGACGGTGCAGAGCGAGGGCGTGCTCTCGCGGTTCGATCCGCGCTTCTGGACGGTCAATTTCCCGCGTCCGATGATGGCGGCGGTGACGACGATCGCGCCGGATGCGCTGCGCGTCCATGCGGTGTTCCATACGGCAGGCGATCTCGCCGGGCTGATCTGGGAATCCGAGGACACGCACGATCATCCGCTGCTGCGCTACGAAACCGCGCGCGATTATCGCGGGTGCCGGCTCAGCTTCCAGTGGCGATCGGCGGGGGTGGTGGCACTGGACGCGGTCAACGGGCCGGTCCTGACGATCGAGGGACGCGACGCGGGCGGGGCGGCGCGCGCCTGGTATGTACGGCTGTGGAATTATGCGGAAGGGACGCCAACGGACGCGCAGGTCGCGCTGGACTTCGCCGCGCTCGATGGCGGGTTCGACCTGCCGGGCGAGGCAGACCCGGTGTGGGCGGGCGACATCGACCGGATGTTCGTATCGCTGGTCCCGCCGGGCTATGTCGCCGGGGCGAGCACGCCCGCGCCCGCGCTTCCGCTCCCGGTCGAGGCATGGGTCGAGCTGCGCGGGATGACGTGCGACGGATCGGGCGCGGTGCTTGCGATCGGCGATGGCATCGTGCCCGAGCATGGCCTCGCGATGGCGAGCGGGTATGACGACAGCTACACCCTCACGCCCGCGCGGTTGCTGCGCAACGTGCTGCTGCTCGGCTATCGCGGCAGCATCACGCATTATGTCGGCATGAGCCACTATATGCGGCTCGAGGCGAACGGGGGCGGCTATTACGCCAGCCTGGCGGGAGGGCTCCTGAACGTCGCGGCGGCGGCCTGGCATGCCGATTTCGCGCGGACCGCCCAGGCGCTGGGTTTCGACGTGATCTGGTCGCTCAGCTACGAACTGTTCGACGCCTATTGCTGGGGCGACTGGAAGCAGCGCGCCTGGGACGGCGCGCCCGCGTTGACCGGATGGTCGCCACCCTCCACCCTGTTGTCCCCCGCGCACGCCGGCGCGATGGCGTATCTGCGGACGGTCGCGGCCGCGTTCCTCGGGATTGCGCTGGCGGCCGGCCTCGCGCCGAAATTCCAGGTCGGCGAACCCTGGTGGTGGGTCATGCCCGATGGCCGCCCCTGCCTGTACGACGCGGCGGCCAGAACAGCGTTCGGTGGCGATCCGGTGCCGATCGCGACGCTCGCGACCGTGACCACTGCCGGCGAACAGGCGCTGCTGGACGCCGCGGGCGGGGTGCTGGCCGCCTCGACCGCAAAGCTGGTCGCGGCGGTGCGCAGCGTTGCCCCGGCCGTACAGACCCATTTGCTGGTGTATCTACCGACCGTGCTGGCAACCGCAATGCCCGACGCACGGCGCGCCAACGTCCCGCTCGGCTGGGCCCGGCCTGCGTTCGATGTGCTGCAACTCGAGGATTATGATTTCGTCGTCGCGGGCAATGTCGCGGCCACCGCGCGCGGGGTTGCGGCGATGCAGGCACGGCTTGGCTACGCGGCCGCCGATACGCATTATTTTTCCGGTTTCGTGCTCCGGCCCGATCAGGTGGCCGACTGGCGTGCGATCGAGGCCGCGGTGGCGGCGGCGCAGGCGCGCGGAACGGGGCGCACCTTCGTGTGGGCGCTGCCGCAGGTGCTGCGCGACGGGTACGTGCATTTCGATCAGGGGGAGGATGCCATGGACGCGTTCGACGACGTGCTGTTCCCGATCGCGCTCGGGCAGGAGGCCGAGGTCACCCCCGGATTTTCCACCGCGATCGTGACGAGCGGTGGCGGTTTCGAGACGCGCAACGCAAGCTGGGGCGAAGCGCGGACGCGGTATGACGTCGGCCCCGGCGTGCGCTCGGAAGCGGATATCGCGACCCTGCTGGCGTTCTTTCGGGCGCGGCTGGGGCCGGCGCGGGGCTTTCGGTTGCGCGATCCGTTCGACGCTTGTTCGGGCGGGGACGTCCCGACCCCGTTCGATCAGCAGATCGGCGTTGGCGACGGGATCACCGCCCGCTTTGCGCTGACCAAGCGCTACGACGACACCACGCGGCGGATCACGCGCCCCGTCGCGGGCAGCGTCCGCGTGGCGGTCGCGGCCACCGAGACGACCGCCTTTTCGGTGGTCGCGGGCGGGTGGGTCGACCTCGACGCGCCACCCGCGGCGGGCGCAGCGGTGTGCGTGGGGTTTCTGTTCGATGTTCCCGTCCGCTTCGCCGAGGATACGCTCAGCGTCTCGCGCGCGACGTTCCTCGCCGGGACGGCATCCCGGGTCCCGCTGATCGAAGTGCGCGAGGCGGGGGCGTGAGCGTTCTCGACGGGTCGCTGACGACGATCGCGCTGTGCTGGCGGATCGAGCGGTGCGACGGGATCGCCTTGGGGCTGACCGATCACGACCGCGATCTGCTGATCGACGGCCTCGTTCACTGGGCCGCCCCCGGCATGACGCCATCGGCGATCCGGCGTGGCGACGGGCTGGATGCCGATACGATGGACATTACCGGCGCGCTGACCAGTGCGGCGATCACCGAGACGGACCTGCTCGCCGGACGCTGGGACGGCGCACGAGTCGTGCTGTTCGCGGCGGACTGGACGGGGGCGGATGCGACGCGCGTCCCGCTTGGCCTGGGAACGATTGGCGCGGTCGAAACCCGGCGCGGGGCCTTCACCGCCGAATTGCGCGGTGCCAGCGCCGGACTGGATCGACCGGTGGTCGAGCTGACCTCCGCCGAATGCCGCGCCGAGCTCGGCGACAAGCGCTGCCGTGTCGCGCTGGCCGCGCGTCGGCGGCTGCAGCGCGTGGTGACGGCCAGCGGGCAGACGCTGACGCTGGATGCTCTCGAGCCGAGCGCCAACGCCTATGGCGGTGGCCTGCTGCGCTGGATCGGCGGCGCGAACGGCGGTCTGCGCGCGGCGATCGCGGCGTCGTCGGCGGCCGACGTGACGTTGCGCGGCGAGCCCGCCATGCCGGTGGCCGTCGGCGACCGCGTCGAGCTGATCGAAGGCTGCGACAAGAGCCTCGCGACGTGCGCCGCGCGCTTCGGCAATGCCGCGAACTTTCGCGGGGAACCGTATCTGCCGGGGATCGACCTGCTGACGCGCTATCCGGGCGCATGACACGCGTCGATGGCGCGGTGGTGGCCGCCGCCCGGGCCGTGCTGGGCGCGCGGTTCCGCCTTCACGGGCGCGATCCCGCGCTTGGGCTCGATTGTGTCGGGGTCGTAGCGGTGGCGGCCCGCGGAGCGGGCTATGACGGCGCGGTGCCCACCGGGTACGCGCTGCACGGGGGCGACGTCGCGCGGGTGCGTGCGCAGTTCGATGCCGCCGGGTTCGTGCCCGCAGCGACCGTGCGACCCGGTGCGATCGCGCTTTTCGACAGTGGTCTCGGGCAATTGCATCTGGCGGTGATCGTGCCGGGCGGGATCGTCCATGCCGATGCCATGCTGCGTCGCGTGGTTGAACGGCCGGGCATGCCACCATGGCCGCTGCTCGGGTGCTGGCACGTGCGCGATAGTCGGGAGGATTGATCGATGGCGACGCTCGTGCTCACAGTTGCCGGCACCGTGATCGGCGGACCGATCGGAGGTGCCATCGGGGCGGCGCTTGGTAGCGTGATCGACCATGACCTGCTGTTCGCGCCCAAGGGACGCGAGGGGCCGCGCCTGTCCACGCTCCAGGTTCAGACGTCGAGCTATGGCACGCCGATCCAGCGGATCTACGGAACGATGCGGGTCGGTGGCTGCGTCATCTGGTCGACCGAGCTGATCGAGAGCACGACCAAGAGCAGTAGTGGCAAGGGGCAGCCGAGCCTCACCGCCTACAGCTATTCGGTGTCGTTCGCGGTGGCGTTGTCGGGGCGCCCGATCCTGGACGTCGGGCGGATCTGGGCCGACGGCAAGTTGCTGCGCGGGGCGGATGGCGCTTTCAAGAGTGCGACCGGGTTCCGGTTGCACCGTGGGGACGAGGACCAGGCGATCGACCCGTTGCTCGCCGCGGCCGAGGGGGGCGGGCTCGCGCCGGCGCATCGCGGGGTCGCCTATGCCGTGTTCGAACAGCTCCAGCTCGCGGATTACGGCAACCGTATTCCGTCGCTGACGTTCGAAGTGATCGCCGATGCGGGTCCGGTGAGCATCGGCGCGATCGTCGCCGATCTTTCCGACGACGGGATCGTCGGCGACGGGGCGGCGGGCACGGTGACCGGCTTCGCGGCTTATGGCGACAGCGTCCGCAGCGCGATCGAGCCGCTTGCCGAGGCGAGCGGGACGTGGTTTGCGCCCGCCCCCGGATTGACCGACGCGCGCCTGGTCCAGCGCGGCGGGATCGTCGCCGATCGCGTCATCGACCTGGGCGAAACGATTGCGGACGGCGCCACGCCGGGCGCGGCGGGTCGCAGCATCGCCGCACTGGAGACCGTCGCGCGGCAGGTGGTGGTGTCGTATTACGATCCGGCGCGCGATTTCCAGGTCGGTGTCCAGCGCGCACGGCGGCCCGGGGCGGGCGCGCGCGAAGATCGCGTCGCGCTTGCCGCGGCGGTCGATGCGGGATCCGCCAAGACGATCGCCGAACAGATCCTCGCGCAGGGCGAGGCGGGCCGCGAGCAGCGCACCGTTACCCTGGGCTGGGATGCGCTGGATATCCTGCCCGGCACCTGCGTCACCATCCGGGATGTGGCGGGGGTGTGGCGCGTCACGCACTGGGCGTTCGAGCAGCACGTCGTGACGCTGGTGTGTGTCCGCCTCGCGGCGCGAACCGCGGCGGCGCGCGCCAGTCCCGGACGCCTGCTGCCTGCGCCCGATGTGGCAACGGGGCAGACGCTGCTCGTGGTGGCCGAGATGCTGCCGTTCGACGATGTCCTGCTGGCGGCCCCGCGCCTGACGATCATCGCTGCGGGAACCGCGCCGGGGTGGCGTCGCGCGGCGATCCTGTACAGCGTCGATGACGGGGCGCGCTGGGTCAATGCGGGCGCGACGGCCGCACCCGGCGTGATCGGCCGCATCGTCGCCATGTCGTCGGGCGGCAGTGCGGCGCTGGTCGACCACGCGCGATGGATCGAGGTCGACCTGGCGCATGCCGAGATGACGCTGGCCGGCGCGGATCCCGCCGCGCTTGCTGCAGGCGCGAACGTGGCGCTCGCTGGAAAGGAAATGCTCCAGTTCGGCGTTGCGGATCAAGTCGGCATGACACGCTGGAAACTTTCCGGACTGCTGCGCGGACGCCACGGCACCGAAGACGCCATCGGGACTCCGGCGCCGGGCGACTCCTTTGCCGTGCTGACCCCGGAAAGCGCGACTACCCTGGACCTGACGCTGGCAACGCTGGGCAGTCCCGTCCGTCTGCTCGCGACCGGGCCAGGGGATCTGGCCGGCCCGGCAAGCGCCGTGCTGACCCCCGACGGTGCGTCGATCGTACCGCCATCCCCCGTCCAGCTCGGTCTGCGCGAGATCGGGAATGGCGACGTTGCAGTGCAATGGGTGCGACGCAGCAGAACTGGCTGGCAATGGACCGACGGCGTCGATGCCCCGCTGGGCGAAGAGCGGGAAGCCTATCGCGTCACGATCGGCGACGAAGCCGGTGTCTTTCGCAGCGTCTCGGTGACCAGCCCGACTCTGCTGCTACCCGCCGCGGAGCGCGCGAACGGAACCGTGGTTGCCGTCCGTCAGGTCGGGACCCATGGCGAATCCCGCCCTGCACACCTGTCGGTTCCCGCCTGGATCACCTGAAGGAGACGGTCATGAGCGACCAGACGACCGCGCGGCTTGCCTTGCCATTCCTGCAGTCCGGGCAAGCCCAGAAGGAACTCACGCACAACGAGGCACTCGCGCTGCTCGACATCGCGGTACAGCCGATCGTCGAGGCCGTCGGCCTGTCCACCCCCCCGGCGGACCCGATCGCGGGGCAATGCTGGATCGTCGGCGCCAACCCCCTGGGCGCGTGGGGCGGAAAGGCGGATGCGCTTGCCGGCTGGACCGATGGCGGATGGCGTTTCGTAGCCGCGACGGAGGGAATGTCTGCGTGGAATCGCAACGACATGACCGTGACGCGCTATGTCGGCGGACGATGGGAGATCGGTCTGGTTCGCGCGGACCAGCTGGTGATTGGCGGGGTGCCGGTGGTCGGTCCGCGCCAGCCGGCCGTCGGAGCCCCGATCGGAGGCGATAATATCGACGGTGTTGCCCGACAGGCGATCACTAATATTTTAACCGTTTTACAAAGGCATGGCCTCGTTTTCCCGTAGCGCGGAAGGGGGTGTTGCTGTGGCAATTCGGCAACAGATCCGGGCATTTGTTCGCTTGCGCGGAAACCTTCTGTTGGGTAGGGAGTTTGCGCTGTCCGAGTGACAACCAGAAGAAGGGGTTTTTTTATGCGGAAGCTAGCCGTTGCCATGGCGCTTGCGACCACTGCTCTCGCCACACCTGCCCTCGCCCGCGATAACTCGTGGTACGTCGGCCTCGAGGGTGGCGGCATGATCGTGGAAGATATCAAGTTCAACATCGCTGGCGTCAACAACGCCGGCAACGTCGATCACCACTACGGCTACGACGTCGATGGTACGATCGGTTACGACCTCGGCATGTTCCGCCTTGAAGCCGAAGTCGGCTACAAGTCGGCTTCGGTCGATGCATATCGCTCGTCGGTCACGACGCCGTCGGGTACCGCAGGCAGCAACTTTGCTGCAGGCACGTACAATGGCGCGGCTGGCCGCACCTCGGCACTCAGCTTCATGGTCAATGGCCTGCTCGACTTCGGTGACGATGACGGCATCCAGGGCTTCGTCGGCGGCGGTGTCGGTGTTGCACGCGTGAAGGGTCGCTACGAGATCGCTCCGAACTCGCAGTTCCTGAACGACAGCGACACGACCTTCGCCTACCAGGGTCTGGCCGGCGTCCGTGCGCCGATCACCAACCACATCGACGCGACGCTGAAGTATCGCTTCTTCACCGCCGACAAGGTTCGCCTGGTCGACGTGTCGGGTCGTCAGTTCGACGGCAAGTTCCGTACGCACAGCCTCCTCGGCGGCTTCACGTACAACTTCGGCGAGCCTGCTGCTCCCCCGCCGCCGCCGGAGCCCGCTGCTCCGCCGCCCGCTCCGGAGCCCGCAGCACCGCCGCCCCCCCCGGCACCGGTCTGCTCGCCTGGTCCGTTCATCGTGTTCTTCGAGTGGGACAAGTCGGACGTTACGCCTGAGGCAGCCGGCATTCTCGACAACGCGATCGCCCAGTACCAGAACTGCGGTAACGCACGTGTCATGCTCGCAGGTCACACCGACCGTTCGGGTTCGGCATCGTACAACGTCGGCCTGTCGCAGCGTCGCGATGACTCGGTCCAGGCTTACCTGACCGCGCATTCGATCCCCGCTGGCGTGATCACCTCGGAAGCGTTCGGCGAGAGCCGCCCGCGCGTCGAGACCGCAGACGGTGTTCGCGAAGTGCAGAACCGTCGCGTGGAAGTCACGTACGGTCCGGGTTCGGGCAACTAAGCCTGAAGCCTTCGGCAAGAAAAACGGGGAGATCGGCTATCGCCGGTCTCCCCTTTTTTTGTCGATCGAAGATGGCGCGCCGATCCCGCTGTTCGGCAACATGGGGGCGCTGTCATTTTGTCTTTGATCGGCTACAGGGAAGGCGACGAGGCGTGCCTTGCCCGGCCCCTGATGGCCGGCGATCACGGTAGCAAAGTGGTTTCAGGGGATTTGTGATGCGGATTACGATGATCGGATCGGGCTATGTCGGCCTGGTTTCCGGGGCGTGCTTCTCGGATTTCGGCCATGACGTGATTTGCGTCGACAAGGACGCGTCGAAGATCGCCGCGCTCGAGGCGGGCCGCATGCCGATCTTCGAACCGGGCCTGGACACGCTGGTCGCCACCAACGTCGCGGCGGGCCGGCTGACGTTCACTACCGACCTGCACGCCGCCGTGCGCGGGGCGGATGCCGTATTCATCGCGGTGGGGACGCCGTCGCGCCGTGGCGACGGCCATGCCGACCTGACCTACGTCTTTGCAGCGACCAGGGAAATCGCCGAGGCGATCGACGGGCCGGTCGTGGTCGTGACGAAATCGACCGTTCCGGTCGGCACCGGCGACAAGGTCGAGGAAATCCTGCTCGAGCAAGCGGGCGACTTCCCGATTGCAGTGGTCTCCAACCCCGAATTCCTGCGCGAAGGCGCGGCGATCGGCGACTTCAAGCGTCCCGACCGGATCGTGATCGGAACCGAGGACGAGCGCGCCAAGGGTGTCATGCGGGAAGTGTATCGTCCGCTTTATCTGAACGAAAGCCCGATCCTCTTCGTCGGACGTCGCACATCCGAACTGATCAAATATGCCGCGAACGCCTTCCTGGCGACCAAGATCACCTTCATCAACGAAATCGCCGACCTGTGTGAAGCAGTCGGCGCCAATGTCCAGGATGTGTCGCGGGGCATCGGGCTCGACAAGCGGATCGGGTCGAAGTTCCTTCACGCCGGTCCCGGCTATGGCGGGTCGTGCTTTCCCAAGGACACGCTAGCGCTGCTAAAGACTGCCGAGGATTATGAAACCCCGGTGCGGATCGTCGAGGCGGTCGTTCAGGTCAACGACAACCGCAAGCGCGCGATGGGCCGCAAGGTGATCAAGGCGCTGGGCGGCGAGGCCAAGGGCAAGACGGTCGCGATCCTCGGCCTGACGTTCAAGCCGAATACCGACGACATGCGCGACGCACCGAGCCTGGCAATCGTCCAGAGCCTGCTCGACGCTGGCGCCACGGTTCGCGCGCATGATCCCGAAGGCATGGAGCTCGCCAAGGCGATGATGCCGGCCGTGACCTATTGCCGCGATGCGTATGAAGCGGCGTCCGGCGCGGATGCGATCGTCATCGTGACCGAATGGGACATCTATCGCGCGCTCGACCTGCGACGCCTCGCCGCAACCATGGCGGCCAGCGTGATGGTCGACTTGCGCAACGTCTACCCAGCGGCCGACGTTGAGCGGGCGGGCTTTGCCTATAGTGCCGTTGGGCGCTGACCGTCAGTCGGGTTCCGCCGTGGCGAGCGCCGCTGCCAGCCATGGTGGAACCAGCGCGTCGCCGAGCGCCTCGACGCGGCGCAATTCGACCATCCGCTCCAGCGTGGGATACACGCTGCGAGTGCGATCCCCCGGCTCGGCGAGCGGGGCGACCACGAGCCGTCGATTGACCTTTGCACGATGATGCATGCGGGCGGTGTTCTCCTGCCCGGTATAGCAGCCCTTGGTGAAGCTGACTCCATTGAGCTCCCGCGCATTGGCTTCGAGCCACAGCGTCTGGTCGCTGCCCAGTTCGCCCTGGCCTTCGGTCACGCCCAACGACAGGCGATGCTCCAGCCAGCCGGCGGCCGGCGCGCTCGCGGCCCCCAGCCAACGGTAGCCGAGGTCGGCGAGGCGTGGATCCGTGACGCCGTCGCCGGGCTCGAGTGACCAGTGGACCGCCCCCGCCACCGGTTCGATCGTGATCGCCCGCCGCAGACGATACAGGGAAAGCCGCTTGGCGAGCGCTTCCGCCGCGCTGGCTTCGCAATCGATCAGGATGGCGTCGTCGTCCGCCCACAGGAGGAAATCGAACAGTGCCTTGCCTTGCGGCGTCAGCAGCCCGCCCCAGCGCGGCGTCGCAGCGTCCAGGGTCGCGACGTCCTGCGTGATCAGCCCCTGCAAAAATCCGCGCGGATCGTCTCCGGCGACGCGCAGCAGCGCGCGATCAGACAGCATCGTGCCGCGCGACGTGGCAGGGGATCGTGCGGGAAGGGTGGTTTCGGTCATGCCAACGAGATAGGACGCCCCATGGCTTTGCATAAGAGGCGGTGATGGCAGCGTACGATCTGATCCTGAAGAATGGCACGGTGCATTTACCGAGTGGCCCGGCGCAAATCGACGTCGGCGTGATCGGCGGCCGCATTGCGGCGCTCGGCGCGCTTGGGGCGGACGATGCCGGCGAAACGATCGATTGCACCGGTCTGGACGTCTTGCCGGGTGTCATCGACACGCAGGTCCATTTCCGTGAACCCGGTCTGGTTCACAAGGAGGATCTGGAAAGCGGCGCGCGGGCGGCGGTGCTGGGCGGGGTCACGGCGGTGTTCGAAATGCCCAACACCAAGCCCAATACCGATTCGGCGGATGCGATCGCGGACAAGCTTGCGCGCGCGCATCATCGCATGTGGTGCGACCACGCCTTCTACGTCGGTGCCACCAACCACAATGCCGCTGATCTGGCCGAGCTGGAACGTCTGCCGGGAACGGCGGGCGTCAAGATCTTCATGGGGGCGTCGACGGGCGACCTGCTCGTTTCGGAAGACGCGCGGCTCGCCGAGGTACTGGCATCCGGCCATCGCCGGGTCGCGATCCATGCCGAGGACGAGGCCCGGATGAACGCGCGCACAGGCGAGCGTATCGCGGGCGACGCCTCGTCGCATCCGGTATGGCGGGATGACGAAAGCGCGTTGTTGGCGACCCGGCGGATTCTCGGACTGGCGCGCGCCGCGCGGCGTCGGATCCATGTCCTGCACGTCACCACCCCGGCCGAACTGGCCTTGCTCGGCCAGAACAAGGACATCGCCAGTTGCGAGGTGACTCCGCAGCACCTTACCCTCGCGGGGGAGGAAGCCTACCCGAGGCTCGGGACGCTGGCGCAGATGAACCCGCCGATCCGTTCGGGCGAGAATCGCGATGGCTTGTGGCATTGGCTGCAGCAGGGTGTCGTGGATATCCTCGGGTCGGACCATGCGCCGCATACGCTCGAGGAAAAGTCCAAGCCTTATCCCGACAGTCCCAGCGGGATGCCGGGGGTGCAGACGTTGTTGCCCTTGATGCTGAACCATGTCGCCGAAGGGCGCACCACCCTGCAGCGCGTGATCGACCTGACGAGTGCCGGGCCGCAACGCGTGTTCGGTCTGTCCGGCAAGGGGCGGATCGCGGTCGGCTATGACGCCGATTTCTCGGTGGTCGATCTGAAGGCGCGCTGGACGATCGAGCAGGATTGGCTCGCATCGCGCTGTGGCTGGTCGCCGTTCACGGGAATGACGGTTACCGGCAAGCCGCTTGGCACGATCGTGCGGGGCCACCGGGTCATGTGGGACGGAACGCTCGCCGATACGGCGATCGGCGAGCCGATCCGGTTCGAAGCGATCGATTTCGGGTGATCGCGACGGGCGGGTGGACCGGCTGACCGGTCCACCCGATCGTTGTTACTTCTTGCCGCGCAGCGTGTTGATCAGCGCGAGGCCGATCGTGCCGACCAGGGCGGCAGTCGCCCACGGCTTGGCCCGCGCGAAATCGCGCGCCTGCTGAACGAGCGGCCCCGGGCCGGCTGCGATGGCATCCTGGACGCCGCCGATCGCCTTGTTGACGCCGCCGGTCACCTGGTCCGCGATGCCGTCGCCCTGAAGCTTCGAGCTGCCGGTCAAATTGCCTGCGGCTTCCTTGATCGAACCGGTGACATTCTGGGCTTCGCCCTTGAGGGTGTTCTCGTTCATCGCTGGGATCCTTTCATACACGGCCATACCGTCAGGGCATGGTTCGGAAGCGCAACGGTTGAAACGCGCGCTGGTGCCATTGAAAAAGGCATGTCTATTTGTCGGTGAACCGTTTGACCTTGACGGGAAGGTCCTTGCCCTTGGTGCGGCGGGAAGGAACCTGGACCGGATGCTTCTTCTTCCATTGCGCAAACGTCATCGGCCCGTCGGGCGTGTCGATCAGGATCTCGTCGGTGGGTTCGGTCATGCGCGCGTCTTTCCGGCGTTGAAGGGCCAGTCGATGACACGTCCGGCGAACAGCGCCCACCAGACGATCACAGGCTGAAACGCAAGACGCGGAATATGGTACCACAGACCGAGGCCACCGGTGCCATGGGCGACATAATCCGCCGCGTGCTTGATGTTGGCGGGATAGACGCAGACGGCATAGGCCGCGAGCAGCGCACCTGCCCACCACCGCAGCCGCGGTACGAACAAGCCGATCGCGCCCGCGATCTCGCAACATCCGGTCGCCAGGATGACCTCAGGCGCAAACGGGACCCATTTCGGGGTAATCCCCAGAAACGGTCCCGGCACGATGACGTGCAGGATCCCCGCAGCGAGATAGATCACGCTCAGGACCGCGCGCAGCACCGGCCGCATCACGGGAGCGACGCCGGTCTGCGCCACGGGATCAGAACGGGAACCACTTCGAGGTCTTGTTGAACTTCATATAGCCGAGATTGACCCCCTGCCGCCAGCCGACCCCCAGACGAATCGGGATCAGCACGGTGTTGCCGCGCCGCAGATAGCTCGCCGCGAATCCACCGACGAAATAGACCCGTCCCTCGGCCGCCGGAAAGCGATGGAACAGCTCGGCCGAATCATAGAGATTGTAGACGAGCACGAACACCTTGTTGGCATCGCCGCCAAGATCGAAGCCGATCGACGGTCCGGTCCAATAGACGGGCTGCTCTCCCTCGACCTTGTGGAACATCGTTCCCTTGCCATACCGCAGCCCGACGACGACGGCGCCCGACGCTTCACGCCCGGAGATATAGGCATTTGGCTCGCCTTGCTCCTTCAACGTGCGCTCGAGGATGCCGGCCAGCCCGGAGGCGCCTTTCCCGAACGTGCCCTCGGCCGCGGCGAGCAACTCGCCTTGCTGGAAGGTCTGGCTCTGCGCCGCCGAGGCATCGGCGCCTGCTCGAGCGCCATCCTGTGCCGCAACGTCGACGGGATTCTGCTGCTGCGCCGGGGCGCCGTTGGCAGGGGGGTCTGGATAGCGCGGGGAAGGCGTGGGCGTAGCCGTGTCCTGCGGATAGGCGTTTTGAGGATAGGGCGGTGGCGCATCCGCGTTTGCCGGATAGGCATTTTGCGGCGCGCCGGTTTGTTGTGACGCCCGCGGGGACGGGCTGGGTGCCCTCGGTGCGGCCTGCGATGGCGCAAGGTCCGAATCGATGCCCTGGTTCGGATCGATCGTCCTAACCTGTGCGCCGAGTGGCGCCGCCGCGAGCGCAAGCGCGAGGATGGTTCCGACCGTCGGAACCGCAAACCAACCCACCCGCATCGTCATTCTCCCCAACTGCATCTCCGATCCTAGCGCGGCATCACATGACGCGACAATGAACACCGCGCCAGCCCGAGTCGATTTCACGTCGGACGACCGCTAAACGCGCTGTTGATCACAGCGAAGAGCGCGGCTATAGAGCCACCTCGCCGTGACCTGGAGACGTGGGTGAGTGGCTGAAACCAACGCTTTGCTAAAGCGTCGTACGGGAAACCGTACCGAGAGTTCGAATCTCTCCGTCTCCGCCACCGGCCGCGCAAGGGTGTGATCGAGTTGTCCGCTTGGCAACGAAACGCCCGGTTCCGCGATGATCGCGCCAGCAGGGCATCATGCCGATCGTACGGATCGATCTTCAGCGTGATGCGGCTGCCAGAGCGCGCCACGACGCTCGTACATCGCGGGGGGTGCCGCCGCGCCGGAATTGGCGGCTGAGCCGTCGGAAGCTGGATTGCCACGGCCATTGCACCAAGATTCGGGAGTGGTGATCGGCACGGTCAGGACGAAGCCGTATCACCAGCCTCCTTGACGCGCCGTGTCCCGTCATCAAGGAATATGGCATGCCAGATTTCAACGCCTTGGTTGCAGCCTGCCTTCTGACGGCCGTGCCCGGCGCTTCCATCGCGCAACGCGGGGGCGCGGCCGATGCGCCGGCTAACAAGGCGCTGATTGCGGATGCCAGGCCACGTGGCGCCGAGCAGGCCAATGTGTGGATACCCCTGGACGTCATAACGCTCGGCACCGAGGCCGAACGGCGGCGTGCCATGTTGGCGCGGATCAGGACCGAGGTCGAAAAGCGCCATTCGACGATCGATCTGGCGGGGCTCGACCAGGTCCTGGCGACGATGAACGCGATTCCGCGCGAGCGTTTCGTCGACAAGCCGCACAGGAAGGCCGCCTATGTGCCCGCCTCGCTCGACATCGGCTTCGGACAGACCATCTCCGATGCCTATATCGTCGCGATCATGACCGTTGCCGCGAAGCTGACGCCCGATGCAAACGTGCTCGATATCGGGACGGGCTCGGGCTACCAGGCCGCGCTATTGAGCCGTCTGGCGCGCACGGTGACATCGGTGGAAATCGTGCCGCAACTGACCAGGCAAGCCCGTACGCGGCTGCAGCGGCTCGGCTACGGCAATGTCGCCGTCCGGCAAGGCGACGGGTTTGAAGGATGGGTGCCGAGCGCCCCGTTCGATGTGATCGTCGTGGCCGCCGGAACCAAGACCGTACCGAAGGCGCTGGTCGACCAGCTCAAGGTCGGTGGTCGGCTGATCATTCCGGTCGGCCCCACCGCGCTCGAAGAAGAACTGCTGGTGCTGACGAAGCTGCCGGACGCGCTGGACGAATGTTCGTTGGGACCCGCGACCTTCGTCCCGATGACGGGTCGGGTGCGCGCGCTCGACCCGGCGAAGGCTGCCGCGCCACGATCGAACGTGCGCCTGTGTTTCGGCGCGGCGGTCACGTGATGGGGGCGGCGTCGTCCAGGCGGGACTTCTGCGGATCGATGGCCGCCCGCATCAGCGCTTGAGCAGGCTTTCCGCGGTTTCGAACGCAACGGGCGCCGGGCCGAACGCGGCAGGATCGGAATAGCTGGCGCGGCCATTCTCGACATGCCCGGCGAGCCGCACGACCTGGCCGTCGGCGCGTATCCTCAGATCGTACCAACCATGGCTATGCGCGAGATCCAGCGCCAGCGTCGCGGTGCCCCCCGGGGCCAGCGTACAGTGGCGCGGCGCGGCACCATAAGCGAGGTCCGTGATCGTCAGTTCGGCCGAACGCGCCGCAAGATTGCGCAGCTGCAACCGTCCCGCGCGATCGAGCATCGGACTGAAGCAGACCGCGTGCGCGGTGAAACGTCGATGGAAGCCGTTTGGCGCGAGGACGAAGAGGTCGTGGCGTCCGGTGGCATCTGGCACCACGTCGCAGATCAGCGACCGTCCGGCGCCGACGGTGTAGCGCCGCGGGACCGCCTCCAGCGCAAGCGCATCGTAGACATGGAATACGGCGGCCTGGGCGGTGCCGGGATTGTCGAGCCGCAACGCCAGTCCCGTGTCGTTCCGCTCGAGGATGGCGGCGAGTCGATACTGCGTCGCGCGACGCCGCCGCACGCCCTTTTCCTGGCGTGGCGCGATCAGTGTCGCGGGCGGATCGGGCCGGGCGAGGGGCAGCCCGCTCGCGCGTTTGGCCAACGCGGCGGTGGCGGGCAGCGTGGGGAAGAATGGCTGGGCGTTGGGTGTCTCGAAATCGAAGCAGCTGGTGAGATCGCCGCACACGGCCCGCCGCCATGCACTGATATTGGGCTCGTGGACACCGAAGCGGGTTTCGAGAAAGCGGATGACGCTCGTGTGATCGAACACGTCGGAGGCGACATAGCCGCCGCGGCTCCACGGCGAAATCGCGTAGAGCGGGACGCGCATGCCGAGACCGTAGGCACGGTGCAGATACGGTGCGTCGGCGGTGCCTTGGGCGTGGATATGATAGTCGTCGTCGACCGGGATCGTCGTCCCGCCGATCATCCGCGTCGGATCGCCCGGGTCGCGCGCCGGTGGGGCGGGTGGCGGGACGTGGTCGAACAGCCCGTCGTTTTCGTCGAAGTTGAGGATGAAGACGGTCCGTGCCCACACCTTGGGGTTGCTTGTCAGCGCATCGAGCACGCGCGCGGTATAATCGGCGCCTTGCAGCGGCGACGATGGCGTTGGGTGCTCCGAATACGCGGCGGGAGCGATGATCCATGACACCGACGGCAGCGTGCCCGCGACGACATCGGCCTTCAGCAGGTCGAGATCCCGCGTCGTCAGCGTGCGGCGGAACAGGTCTGCCTCGGGGCCGGACGTGGCCGCCCGTGCCGCCCGATAGCGCCGGAAACCCGCCAGCGGGTTGTCGGTGAAATTGTCGGCCATGTCCTGGTAGATCTGGAAGCCGACCCCGGCCGCCAGCAGCCGCTCGGGATAGGTCGTCCAGGTATAGCCGCCGTGACCGTGCGGATCCGCGAACGAATCATAACTGTTGTCGATCACCGGCCCATGGCCCTTGCCCGCCGGGTCATTGGTACCGGTCCAGAGGAACAGCCGGTTGGGGTTCGTCCCCATGTGCGTTGCGGCGTGATAAGCGTCGCACAGCGTGAAGGCTTCGGCGAGCGCATATTGGAACGGCAGGTCGGCCCGGGTGAAATAGCCCATCGCATGATTGTGCTTGGCCTTGGTCCAGGCCCCCATCCGGCCATTGTCCCACGCCGCCTGGCTGTCGGGGAAGGTGTGCGGCGTCCCGTCGTGCCGGACCAGCGCGAAATCCTCGTGGGTGTCGAAGTGGAACGGAGCGATCACGCCGGGCACGCCATCCCGTTCGTTCGGCTGGACGAAGACGGTGCCGTCGGATCGATCGCCATGATCGGGCACCGGAATCGCGAAGCGATCGCCAAACCCGCGCACGCCGTTGAGTGCGCCGAAATAGTGGTCGAACGCGCGGTTCTCCTGGGTCAGGATCACGACATGGTCGACATCCATGATCGTCCCGCTGCGCCGGTCGGCTGGAATTTCCAGCGCGCGTGCGATCGCGGGCATGAACGCCGCCGCGGCGCCGCCGGATGCGAGCATCGCGCGGAGAACGGCGCGCCGGTCATAATCGGGAGAGGACATCGCTGAGCTCCTGTCGAACCGGTCGAATCGTCGGCGACCTACCCGCGCCCCGGCGGGATCGCGTCACAAATCCTGTCGCGCCTCACGTCGTCGCCGTCGCCTCGAACCAGGACGGACGATCGCCGTCGGTGCGCAGCACGGCGCGGAAACGTCGGATCGCCCACGCCGTCGCGACGAGCCCTATTGCGCATGTGGCATAACATATGTCGCACAGGAAGCCGCTCCAGTTAAGCGACACATGCCCGAAGCTGCGCAGCAGCAACAGCGCGACGCTGCCACAATAGCCGCTTGCGTCGGCCACATAGATCAGGAAGCCGGCATTGCCGGCGAACGCCGTCGCCGCCATGAGCCGGTCGAACAGCAGCGCATTGAACGGCGTATAGGCGAGGTACAATCCGGCGCCGATCGCGACCATCCACCACACCGGTCCGATCCACCCGAGCTGGAACGCCGCCGTGGCGATGCCGAGTGTCGCCAGGCCGATCGCGATGAGCCGCAGGTTCCACAGCACCGCATTGGCATTGTCGCGCACCAGCATCAGCAGGCCGAGGGCACCCAGCACAATGACCGCGACGGGCACTTCGGACCAGGTGAAGATGCTGGCCTCGCCACCGAAGCCCAGCTCTCCCCAGATCTCGGCGGCAAAATTGTCGCGAAAATCGCGCAACGCGGTCAGCAGCACATAAATGGCGATCAAGGCGATCAGGGCCGGCGCATGCGCCGCGAACAGCGCTGCGCGCTGCGTGGCGTTCATCGGCGTGCGCGGACGGCGTTCGGCTTCGTCGGCGGCATCGGGGGGCGGCAATTGCACCAAGGCCCAAACCGCCGCCAGCAGGAGCGGCGTGAACAGCAGACCGGTCGTCGCCGGCATCCAGCGCTCGGTCGCCCAGGCGTTCTGCAGAACGGTCTCGCCGACCGACTTGACCACGCCGGAGGCCAGGATGAAAGTCGCGCACAGCATCGCACCGAGCACTTCGGTCAATCGACGGCCCTCCAGGAAGCCGAACACCAACCCCCAGATCATCCCCAACGCAAGCCCGTTGAGGAACAGCCCGGCAACCGCCAGCACCGGCGGCAGGACGGCGAAGCCGACCAGGGCAAGTTCGGACAGGCCGATCAACAGCAGGATCGCCACGCCGCGCCGCGCCGGTGGCATTTCGGAGACGATTTTGATGCCCAGGATCTTGGACAACGCATAGCCTGCGACCTGCGCGATGACGATCATGACCTTGAAGTCGATCGCGAACGGCCATCCGGGGACGTGTACGTAGCTGGCCGATGTGAACGGTTTGCGAAACGCGTACATCGCGAAATAAGCGGCGAACGCCGCGCCGCCGCCATAGAGCGCGAACAGCGCGGGCGGAGCGGTGCGGAGCCAGCGCGTGACGATGCTGTCGCCGCGGGTCATGCCATCGGCCGTTCGCCTGCGGTGATCCGCGCGGCGATGGTTTCGAGCACCGGCCAGAGATCGGCAACGCTATCGATCACATAATCGGCACCGGCGGCGCGAAGCTCGGCGGCGGCGGCGCTGACGCGGCGCGTGCGTTCGTCGGCCGGGAGCGCCTGCAGCGCGGCATAGTCGAGCCCGACGCCATTGCCGGACGCGGCGAGCCCGACGGTCCACGCGCCGGCGGCTTTGCCCTCTCCGATCCCGACCGTCGCGTCATCGACCTTGACGCACGACCAGGCCGGCCACACGCCGAGCTCGACCAGTGCCTTCCACAGCATCAGCGGGGACGGTCGCCCTTCGAGCGTCTCGCCCGAGCAGATCACGGCTTCGGGCGCATAGCCTTGTTCGGCGGCGAGCGGCAGGATGTCCGCCATCATCGGCCGGGTGTAACCGGTGCACGAGCCGATGCGGACGCCGCGCGCCCGCAACGTCGCGGCGAGCGCGGCGGCCCCCGGAATGAGCGCGGCGCAATCCCTGGCGGCGCTGCGCATCAGCGGCTCGACCGCATCATGCAGCCGGGCGACGTCGTCCTCGCTGGAGGCTCGGTCGTGCGCCGCTTGCCACGCCACGGCGATGCGCGGCGCGGCGAGGATCGCGCGGATGTGATCCCGCTTGGCGCGTCCCATGTCGGCGCGGGCCTCGGCTTCGGAAATCGCCACCCCGGCCCCGTCGAATACGCGCTGCAGCGCCACGACCGGCGCGCGGCAGCCGTGGTCGATCATCGTGCCGGCCCAATCGAGCACGACGGCCTTGACGGGAAAGGTCATGCGTTCGCTTTCTGCGGGAGAAGATCGGCGATGACGTCTTCCGCCAGACCGAAGCTGGTCGAGGCGCCGGTGCCGCTGGTCACGACCACCAGGCGTACGCCCGCCGCGGGCGTGGTGACGATGCTGTGCGTGGCGGCGGAGGCATAGGTGCCGGTCCAGCGTTCGAGCACCGGCGGCACGGCGCCGAACACCGCGCGGAATTCGTCGAGGATGAGGCGGTCGACCGCTTCGCTTGAGAACGGGTCGGGCGTCTTGCCGTAATGATGGCTGTCGCCGACGACCAGGCTGCCGTCGGCACTTTGCGCAACGATCAGGTGGACGCCATTGGCCAGTTGCGCGGGCTGCTCGCTTTCGAGCCGCTTTCGCAACGGGCGCGCGGCGGGCAGCGCTGCATAGCCGAGATAGCGCGTAAGCCCGAGGTCGGACATGATCGTCGCGGGCAGCCGATAGCCGGGCGCGGCAAGCCGCAGCATCTGCAGCTTGGAGCGGGTCACGCCGGCCAGGGCGTCGGGGAACAGCGTTGCCAGGTCGTCGCCCGGGCACACCACGATCGCGCGCGCGCGGATCTCGCCCGCAGCGGTGGTGAGGCAGCCGGTGTCGACACCCTGTACGGCGACGCCCCGTCGAAACGAGACCCCGTGGGCGGTTTCGAGCCAGGCGGCGAGGGCAGGGATGGCGGTGCGGGATTCGACCCGCAGTTCGACGTCGCTTTCGAGCGCGCCTTCGAGCTGTACCGGCCGGATCCCGCCGAGGCGCGTGCGCGCGGCGGCATGGTCGAGCCAGCGGCACCCCGCGGCCATGTCGGTATCGAGAAACGCTTCGCACACCAGGCGCGCTTCCGGGCGCTGCGCGACGAGCAGCAGTCCGCGTTGCTCGATCGCGATCCCCGCCGGACCCGCCACTTCGGCCCAGACGTCGCGGGACCGACGCGCGCGCCGCCACACGTCGCCCTGCTCCTGGCCGGTCACCGTGACGAAGCCGAAATTGCGGATCGACGCACCGTTTGCCTGAGCGTCGCGGTCGACCACCACCACCTTCTGGCCAAGCCGCGCGGCGGCCAGCGCATGTGCCAAGCCAACGATGCCGGCGCCGACAACGGCAAGATCGAACGATTCGGGTGGCACGGCAGTCTCCTTGCTGCGTGCCGCCTTGGCCGTGCCGGTTCGGCGGGGCCAAGGCTTTGACTGAATGCTGCCTATAGGCGCGACCTATGGCTCAGCTGCGGTAACGCGTCACGGCATCACCCAGCGCCGCTTCCAGATCCTGGAGCCACGGCGCATACCGTTTCCACTGGTCGAGCCCATCGCGGAAGATCGGCTGGCGCACCTGTTCCGAGCTCGGCGTGCGGACGCTGCGGCGGTTCTCGTGGAAGGCAAGACAGGCCGGTTCGAAGTCGAGCCCGCAAAAGTCCAGGATCGTCCGTACGCTGTGCTCGAGATCGTCGACGACATCCTCGTGCTGGACGCGCAGCACCTGGCCGGGCAGCGCCACGTCCCAATGCGCCATCAGATCGAGATAGGTGCGATAATAACGCGCGATATCGTCGCTGCTGTACGAGAATTCCTGCCCTTGCGCGAACAGCTGCTTCAGGTTGCTGAAGCAGCACGCCATCGGGTCGCGCCGCGCGTCGATGATCCGGGCGTTGGGCAGGATCAGCTTGATCAGCCCGACGTGGCGGAAGTTGTTGGGCATCTTGTCGATGAAGAACGGTCGGTCGCTGGTGCGATAGATGCGCGTTTCGTCGAGATAGCGCTCGCCCAGGGCAGTCGCCTGCGCGCGCGTGAGATCGGCGAGACAGGCGGGATACAGCGGATGGTCGAGGTCGGGATCGCGCCCCTGAAGTTCCTGAACGATGCGCTGGACGTCGGCGAGTTCCTGTGTCCCCTCGACCTGGCTGTGCGAAGCGAGGATCTGCTCGATCAACGTCGAGCCCGAGCGTGGCAGGCCAAGGATGAGGATCGGGTCGCGCCCGGGGGCGCCCCAGCCCTTGCGTGCGGCGAAGAATGCCGGGGTACAGACCGCAATCTGCTCGCGGGTATTGGTCTCGAGGATTTCGGCGCGGTAGCGGCTGGTCGCGCGTTGCAGTGCATTGCCGCGTTCATAGCATTGCCAGGATGCGGCGATCTCGCCGCGATCCTCCAGCGCCTTGCCGAGCGCGAAGCACAGCTGCACGCGATCGATCGGCGCGGTCGTGGCTCGTGCCTCCTCGTCGCGCATCCGTGCCATCGTGGCAGCGTCGAACCGGAACGTCTTCAGGTTGGCCAGGCTCCAATAGGCATCGCCGAACCCGGGTCGCAGGGCTGCGGCGGCGCGATAGGCGTCGATCGCCGCCGGCAGGTCGCCGATCGTCTTGAGCGCATGGCCGAGCCAGAGGTACACATCGGCTGCCGCCGAAGGGGCAGGATCGTCCGCGAGCATGGCGCGATACAGCGCGATCGCCGCGGCATGATTCCCCAGCCCCACTGAGACGGTGGCGTCGAGCGTGCGATAATCGAAATGACCCGGATCGACCGCCCGCAACCGCGCGATCTCCGCGCGTGCCGCCACGTATTTGTGGCGCCATGCGAGGCATTGCGCATATTCGAAGCGGGCCGCGCGATGCTCGGGCAGCATGGCGACCACGGCCTCGAGCAGCAGTTCGGCATCGTCGTAGACGTTCCGTGCCATGCCGATCTTGGCGAGCAACCGCATCGCCTCCGGATGATCGCCATAGCCGAGCAGAAACGCGCGGATCAGCGATTCGGCCGGCGCTAGGTCGCCGTCGGCGTAAAGCGCCGTGGCGGTGACGATCGGTGGCGGCAGGGCGTGCAAAGCCTCGACGTGTGCGGTGGCGGTGGCGGCCTGCTCGGTATCGCCGACGAGACGAAAGACGCCGGCAAGCATCTTCCAGCTCATCGGCAAGGCCGGGTTGGCGTTCACCGCTGCCAGCAGTGCGTCGATCGCCGCGGGCGCATCCTTGCGCGCGACATGGCACAGTCCGCGCTCCTGATGCAGCAGGCTGAAGGCGGGATGGCGTTCGGCCAGTCGGTCGAGCGTCGCAAGCGACGCCTCGATCTGCCCAAGATGGCGTTGGCTGCTCGCGGCGAGCAGCAGTAGATCGCGATTGTCGGGAAAGTCCGCCAGCAGGCCTTGCAGTTGCGCGAGCGCCGCGGCGTGCTGTCCGGCGCTTTGCACGTCGCGCAGGCGCGCGATTTCCTGTTCGATCGGCAAGGATGCAGACGCCTGTAGGGTCATGGGAAGGGATCCGGCCGAAAGATGCAACGGGCGGCACCGTGAATGCCGCCCGTTACAAAAGCATGACTCAGAGAGGCAGGCTGAAGACGGTCAGAAGTCGACGCCGACCTTCAGCCCATACGTCGTCGGGCGAGTGATCACCTCGGACTTGATGAACTGCGCCGACGAGGTGAACGTGCTCGCCTGGCTGTTGGTCAGGTTCTGGCCGAAGACCGACAGGTTCCAATTGTCGTGACGGAAACCGATCGAAGCGTCGACCAGCGCATATCCCGGTTGACGATAGCGCAGCAGCGTCGTGCCCGGGATCAGCACATTGTCCCCCGACGGATAGGTCGACGGCTGATTGTAGGTAACGCCGGTATAGCCCACGCCGGCCGAGACGAACCAGCCCAGCTGGAGCGGCCCGGTCCATTCGTAGCGGGCCCGCAGATCGGCCTGGACGTGCGGGGCATAGGGCAGGCTGGAGCCGAGCGCGCCGAACGGGCTTTGCACGGTGATCTGCTTGCCGCCGCTGTAATAGCTGGTGATGCACTTGCCGAGCGTCGACGAACCGGGGTTGTTCGAGAGGAAGCAGGGTTGCGTGACCTGTTTGCTGTCGTTGTAGGTCGCGCTGCCCTGGAGCGTCAGGCCGTGGGTCGGGCGGGCGGTGAATTGCAGTTCCGCGCCCTTGACGTGGAAGTTGGCGCCATTGGTGACGAAGCTGGTGTTGCCAAAACCGCCGGCCGGGTTGAAGAAGCCGATCTGCACGTCTTCCCAGACCATGTAATAGGCCGAGAGATTGACCGTGAGCTTGCGGTCGAACAGGTCGGTCTTGATGCCGCCTTCCCAATTCGTCAGGCTGTCGGGCTTGTAGCCGTTTGGCCGGATCAGCTGCGCGACGCCGTTGACGTCGGGCAGGATCAGCTTGGTCGCGCGGTTGAACCCGCCCGGGCGGAAGCCCTGGCTGAACGTCGCGTAGATCAGCGTATGGTCCGATGGCTTCCACGTCAGCGAGCCGCGGCTCTTGAAGCCGTGATAGGTGACGTGATCGTTCGCCGCGTCGATATTGACGTTGCCCGATCCGGCGACGGCGCAGACCTGGACCTGGTAGCAGTTGCCCGCATAGGTCTCATATTGCGACCCGGTTTCGAATTCCTTGTAATGGTAATAGCGCGTGCCGCCGGTCAGCGTCAGGTTGGGCAGGATGTCGAAGTCGACCGAGCCGAACGCCGCGATCTGGTCGTAGCCGCGCTGGGTATCCTCGCCGAACGCGGTGTTGCCGGGCTTGAGCCCGGGCTGGTTGATCGTCGAGCCCGGAACCGGCTGGACCACACCCGAACAGTCGCCGCCCGCGGCGATCAGCGCGGTGGTGCAGGTCGGGATCGTCTTGTAATCGAAGTTCATCACATCCTTGATGCGGAACTCTTCGTAATAGACCCCGCCGATCGCGCGGATGCGCTTGTCGTCGGGGGTGCTGACGCGGAATTCGTGGCTCATGTGCGTGTTGCGCACCGTGTCGTTCCAATAGGACACGGGGCTGTAGCAATAGGGCGCGCCCTTGCCCCAGCCGGTGCCGCCGCCGGTGCACTGATAATACATGCCGCCGCCGGTGCGCGAATAGTTGCTGTAGTCCTGCTGCGTCTCGATGTGGCGCGCCATATAGGCACCGGTGTAGACGAGCTTGAGGTCACCGATCTTGCCGTTCACCGTCCAGGCGGTGTTCCAATATTGGTCCTTGTTGTAGCTGGGCGAGAAGACCGTGGTCTGCAGCGCGGCGAGCTTCTGGAAATCGGAGCCGGTCGGATAGGTCGCGAAGGTGCCATCGGCCTTCATGTCCTGATAGCTTTCGGCGATCAGCACATCCCAGTCGGGCGCGACCTCCCACTTCGCCGACACCCGCCCGCCGATATAGTCGACCGGGTTGAAGTCCTTCTTGGCCAACGCAAAATTATTGTACTGGCCGGCGTTGGACTGTTGCGATGCGGGTAGCGCATGGCCGCCGTTGTTGAAATAGAAGTTGCCGGTGTCCGTATCCGAACGCGTGAAGGTGCTGGCGACGTTGTCGATATAGCCACCACGATGATCGTCGTAGATCACCGCGCGGATCGCCAGCTTGTCCTGGATCACCGGCACGTTGAGCGAAGCGTTGAACGCCGCGTTGGGTGCGCCGCCGACGGTGCCGCCGACACTGCCGTCGATATGGCCCTCGAACCGGTCGAGCCTGGGCTTGTTGGTGATGTAGCGCACGGCGCCCGCTTCGGCGCCGCCGCCGAACAGCGTGCCCTGCGGCCCCTCGAGCACTTCGACGCGCTCCATGTCGGCCATGTAGACATCGGCGTTGCGCGCCGGGAACTGCATCGACTGGTCATCGAGGTACAGGGCGACGTTGGGGAAATAGGCGATCGTTGCCGACGACTGGTTGCCCGCAAAGCCCGAGGAAAGCCCGCGCATGAAGATCGCCCCCGAACCGGGGCCGTTCGAACTGAAGGTGACGTTCGGGGTGTATTTCAGCAAGTCGTTGAAGGTGGTGACGTTCAGCTTGCCGAGCGTATCGCCCGAGAACGCCTGGATGGTCAGCGGTACCTTCTGGATGCTCTCGTTGCGGCGCTGCGCGGTCACGATGATGTCGCCATCGGCCTGTCCGGGCGCGGGCGCGGTGGCATCGTTCGGTGCGGCAGGATCGGTGGCGGGCGCATCCTTCGCGACGGGTGCGGCGCTGGCCGGCGCGGCGGCGGCTTGCGTTGCGCTGCTCAGCACCGCCGCAACGGCGCAGGAAAGGAGATAGCGGGCTTTCATCGTCGGACCCCTTAAAAAAGCCAGCGCCGCTTCGCCGGCGTTTCACCTGGCGTTGCCGTCGCTGCCTCGAGCTGAGTCGATCCCCAGCCCCCCGGCGCCGCTTTGGTCGCATTCGGAGTGTTGCTGCCAAGTCTTTGGATGGATGGAGCGTATAGGCTGGGGCTATCGGAAAGCCGCAAAAACGTCACGTAAGCGTAACGGCCTTGCTCTAGTGCACTATGTTGATGGCCGTGAATCACCAACATTTACGTGCGTTTCACGCAATTGCGCTGGAGGGCGGGGTGTCGCGCGCCGCGCGGCGCCTCAACGTTTCGCAACCAACCTTGTCACAACAGCTCAAGGCGCTCGAGGCGCGCTACGGCGTTATGCTGTTCGAAAGCCGCAAGGTGCCGCTGAGCCTGACGCCGGCCGGGCGCGATCTGCTCGCGCTGACGCACAAGCTGTTCGCCACCGCTTCCGACATCGACGAGATCCTGGGGGAGACCGCGGAGATGACCGGCGGCATGCTGCGGCTCGGGTCGGATAATCCGTATTACGTCGCGAAGATGGTGCAGCTGCTCCGTCGTGACCATCCGCAGACCAAGGTGCAGGTGCGCATGGGCAATGCCCGGGACGTGATGCGCTGGCTGGGGGAAGCGCATGTCGATGCCGCATTGGCGAGCGACCCCCCGGGCGATTCGAACTTCAGCTACGAGCCGTTGGCGAGCGAAACCTTGGCCTGCGCCTTGCCGCGCGATCATGCGCTTGCCGCGTTGGAGAACGTGCCGATCGCGGCGTTTGCCGATGAAACGCTGCTGCTGCGCGAGTCCTCCTCCAAGACGCGCGCCTTCACCGAACGCGCGCTGGTCGACGCCGGGATCGAGCCGCGGGCGACGATCGAACTCCAGACCCGCGAGACGATCCGTGAAGGGATCGCGCTCGGACTGGGAATCAGCGCATTCTTCGAGTCCGAATGTCCCCCCGACGGCCGGATCGTCTATCGCGCGCTGGGAACGGGCGAACGGTCCTACCAACTGCGCAGCTATCTGGTCTGCCAAAGCGATCGCCGGCGCAGCGCGCTGATGCGTGCGCTTCGGTCGACCGTGGCGGAGATGCAAGGCACCGTTTAGGCACCGTCCCGGCGCAGCCTGTCCCGACGGCCACGGTCCCGCAACAGTCCCTGCGGCACGCGGGTCGGGAGGCCGCGTAGATTCCTCCATATCGCGCGTCGCCCGCAGAGCCGATGGAACGCCTGCCACCAGACGGGGATCGACCCATGCCACTACCAACGGATGCGCTTCGTCCGCCTGTCGCGTATCGCACCAGCCATCGGATCGTGATCGCGATCGGCATTCTGTCGCTGCTGAGCGGGACACAGTTGCTGGTCGCTTGCACCCGTCATTTGCTTTACTGAAGGGCGGTGCCGGACCATCCCGCGCAGGCTGCAATTCCGAAGGGCTCGGCGATCATCGGCACGCGATCCATGGCGACCTCCGCCGACGAACTCGCGTTGCTGATCGACGGGGCGACGAATTACGCGATCTACATGCTCGATCCGGATGGGCTGGTCACGATCTGGAACCGCGGCGCCGAACGGATCAAGGGATGGAGCGCGGCGGAAATCGTCGGCCGGCATTTCTCCATGTCCTATCCTGCCGAAGACATCGCCGAAGGGCTTCCGGCGGCCGATCTCCGGCGAGCGCATGCCGAAGGTCGGATCGAGGAAGAAAGCTGGCGCGTCCGCAAGGACGGATCCGAATTCCTTGCGAACGTCACGATCACCGCACTGTACGACGAGCACGGCGCGTTACGCGGGTTCGGCAAGGTGGTGCGCGACATCACCGACCAGAAATCGACCGAACGGGCGATCGCGGGGCGCGAGCGCCTGCTCGCATCGATCCTGGCGACGGTGCCGGACGCCATGGTCGTGATCGACGACCATGGCCGCATCGCGTCGTTCAGCGCGGCGGCGGAACGCCTGTTTGGCTATACCGAGGCCGCGATGATCGGGGCTGACGTGACCTGCCTGATGCAGGAGGCCGACCGTGCGCCGCATGATGCGCATCTGGCCGCGTATCGCGCGACGGGGGTTCGCCATGTCATCGGCACGACGCGGTCCGCGATCGGCCGGCGCAGCAACGGCGAGACCTTCGCGATGGAACTGGCCGTCGGGGAAACTTCGAGCGGCGGACAGCGCATCTTCACCGGTTTCATCCGCGACCTGACCCAGCGCAATCTCGCCGAACGGCAGGTGCAGGACCTCCAGTCCGATCTGATTCATCTTTCGCGGATCAGCGCGATGGGAACGATGGCGTCGACGCTGGCGCACGAACTCAACCAGCCGCTGACCGCCATTGCCAATTATGTCGAGACCACGCGGGACATGCTGCGAGACGCTGGCACGCCGGAACTGGTGATCATCCGCGACGCTTTGACGCTTGCGGCGGCGCAGTCGTTGCGCGCGGGGGATATCGTGCGCCGATTGCGCGCGTTCGTCGCCCATGGCGAGGTCGGTCGCGCACCCGAATCGCTGGTTGCGCTGGTCGAGGACGCCGCAGGCCTCGCGCTGATCGGCGCGCATGAGGCGGGGGTATGCGTCACGATGAACCTGGATACCGCGGCGTTTCGTGTTCAGGTCGACCGGATCCAGATCGAACAGGTGCTGGTCAACCTCATCCGCAATGCCGTGCAGGCGATGCAGGCGTGTGCGTCGCGCGTGCTGACGATTTCCACCCTGAGGGAATCATCGGGAATGGTTCAGGTGACGGTTGCCGATACCGGGCACGGGATTGCCGCCGACATGGTGGACCGCCTGTTCCAGGCGTTCGCCACGACCCGCCAGGAGGGCATGGGACTGGGCCTGTCGATCTGCCGCACGATCGTCGAGGCGCATGGCGGCAGGATCTGGGCGACGGTCAATCCGGGGGGCGGGGCAGCGTTCCACTTCACGCTCGAGTTGGCGGTTGGGGATGGCACGCCGCTCTAGCGAGCGGCTGGCCCATGGCACCGGTCGCGACGCGACGATCCGTATGTCGATCGACGTGCCGCTGCGTCCATTACCTAGAGACGCGCCGATCCCGGGTGTCCAAAGCGAGGTTCGCAACAAGGACCGCGCCATGCCCGCTCATGCCCCACCGAGCCCGGTCGCAATCGCCCTGATCGATGGAAACGCCACCGTCCGTCGTGAACGCCAGTTGATGCTGCGATCGGAGCATTTCGACGTCCGGGCCTATGCAACATGTGCCTCTGCACTGGCCGACGCCGATCTATGCGCCGGAGCTTGCCTGATCGTCGAGGACGCGATGCCGGCCAGCGCGGGCGCGGCGGTCGTGCATGCGATGCGGTCGCGCGGATGGCATGGTACGGCGATTCTGCTGGGGGGCGCCGCGGGTGCCGACACCGGGGTGGGTGCTTCTGCGCGGAATCGGGACGTGCGTCTGCCCGCGGGGCTGCCTGATCGGGCCCTGGTGGATGCCGTCCGCGCCGCTGGCCGGATGCAGGTCGCTGTCTCTCCGTAACGCCGCCCGTGGCCCGCACCCCGCAATCGAAACGATGCGGTAACGACATAAATCCGTGCTACCGCACAACAGCTTACCCGGTGCTCTCGGCCGGACGGCCACTGGTTTACCGACAATTCGTTGCCGGGAATGGCTTTCGCTGCGCGAGCCTCCGTCACTGCTGGAACGCTCATGGAACATGCAATGGCCGGATCGGTTGCCGAGAGTCTCACGCTCGCGGTCATCACATCTTCCAGCACGCCGCTGCTGTTGCTTGACGGGGCGCTGGTGGTTCTGGCGGTCAGCGGCTCCTTCTGTACCGCCTTTTCGCTCGCGCCCGCTACGATCAAGGGACGGCCGATGGCGTCGATGGGGGACGGGGAATGGCGTTTGCCGCAGTTCGGCGCATTGCTCGCGGCAACGGCGTCCGGCTCGGCGCAGGTCGATTCCTATGAGATGGAGCTGCACCGGCCCGGGCAAGACGTCCGCCAGCTGGTCGTCAATGCGCGCAAACTGGCTTATGACGATCCGCAGAACATCCGATTGCTCGTCGCGGTTGCCGATGTCACCGCATCCCGTCAGGCCGAGAAACTGCGCGAGGCGATGATCCATGAAAAGGGGATCCTGCTGCAGGAAGTGCAGCACCGCGTCGCCAACAGCCTGCAGATCATCGCGAGCGTCCTGTTGCAGAGCGCGAAGCGCGTCCAGTCCGATGAAACGCGGACTCACCTCTACGATGCGCACCAGCGCGTGATGTCGGTCGCGGCCGTACAGAAACAGCTCGCGGCGTCGCGGCTCGGCGATGTCGAGCTGAGGACCTATTTCACCGATCTGTGCCGCAGTATCAGCGCTTCGATGATCCGCGACCATGACCAGCTGTCGCTCGCGCTGACCGTAGACGACAGCGTGACGAGCGCGGATGTCTCGGTCAGTCTCGGGCTGATCGTGACCGAACTGATCATCAACGCCCTGAAACATGCCTATCCCGGTCATCGCAAGGGCGTCATCCGTGTCGACTACCGGGCAGAGGGCGGCGGCTGGACGTTGTCGGTCGGCGACGATGGTGTCGGCATGCCGCAGGACAAGGCAAGCAAGCAGGCGGGCCTCGGGACCAGCATCATCGAGGCGCTGTCGCGTCAGCTTGGTGCCATCGTCGCGGTCATGCCCGGCAACCCCGGGACGACGGTCTCGATCATTCGCAAAGCCTGACCGCACGTCGGCAATTGCGAAGTGCCCAGCGCCGCGCAACAGTGGGCCTTTCCCAGGAGAGTGCCCGATGCGTATTGTCTTTGCTGTCATGCTGTTGCCGGCCGTACCGCTGATCCAGGCGAGCGCACCCGTGCCGCACCATGCACCCGAGACGCGGCAACAGGATGCGGCGCTGCTGCAATTTCTCGACCAGGCGTATGATGCGCAGCTGGACCTCAGCCCGGAGTCGCTGACCCAGCTCGGCCTCAAGACACATTACGACCGGCTCGACGATTATACCGATGCTGCCGCGGTGCGGGCCCGCGCGCTGGCCGAGCAGCAGCTCAAGGACCTGCATGCACGGTTCCGGCCGGATCGCCTCGGTGACAGCGCCCGCGTCAGCTATCGCCTGTTCGAATATGAGGTGGCGCGGGGGCGGGAGTCGTTCAAGTTCCGCAAGCTGCGGTTTCCGGTATCGACGAACGGCAGCCCGGCGGGCGATATCCCGGTGTTGCTGATCAACACTCACAAGATCGACACGATCGCCGACGCCCAGGCTTATATCGCGCGGCTGCGGGAGACGGAGCGCGTGATGCGCGAAGTGTCGGCGACGATGCGCGCCCAGGCGGCCGCCGGCATCATCCCCAACAAGGTCAATTTCGCCCCCGCACGGGCCGATGCGCGCGCGGTCATTACCGGCGCGCCGTTCGACAGCGGCCCGGATTCCACGCTGTTCGCCGATTTCCGCAAGAAGGTGGGTGCGCTCGACGCCCCGGCCGCGACCAAGACCGCGTTGCTGGCCGAAGCGCGCGCCGCGCTGACGGGTCCGTTCCGGCGAGGCTATGACACGCTGTTCGCCACGCTCGATGCGATCGAGCCGTTGTCGAAGGGCAATTTCGGCGCGTGGAGCCTCCCGGATGGCGCGGCCTATTATGCCGACCAGCTGAAGAGCTCGACCACCACCACGCTCACTGCCGACCAGATCCATGCGCTCGGCCTGCGCCAGGTCGCGGCGATCCGGCAAGAGATGGAAGGGATCAAGCGCGCGGTCGGGTTCAACGGGACGCTCGAGCAGTTCTTCGACCATATCCGGACCGATCCGCAGTTCAAATATCCGAACACCCAAGCGGGTCGGAACAGCTATCTGCAGGATGCGCGCGGGGTAATCGCATCGGTCATGGAAGTTGCGCCGCGCTACTTCCGCGTGCTGCCCAGGGCGCCGCTCGAAGTGCGCGCGGTCGAGAAATGGCGGGAGGGGACCGCGCCGACCGCCTTCTACAACCCGCCATCGGCCGATGGGGCGCGGCCGGGGATCTATTACGTCAACCTCGTCGACATGAACCAGACGCAGAAGGTTCAGGTCGACGGCATCGCCGCGCACGAGGCCGCCCCTGGCCACCACTTCCAGATCGCGCGCCAGCAGGAACTGACGAACATCCCCAAATTCCGCAAGTTCGGCGGCTATGGCGCGTATACGGAAGGCTGGGGGCTGTATTCGGAACGGCTCGCGGACGAGATGGGGGTCTATAAGGATCCGTATGCGCGCTTCGGCATGCTGTCGCTGCAGGTGTGGCGCGCGATCCGGCTGGTGCTCGATACGGGCATCCATTCCAAGCGCTGGACCCGCGAGCAGGCGATCGCCTATTTCAAGGCGAACAGCTCGGTGTCGGACAAGGACATCGCGCGCGAGGTCGACCGCTATTTCAACTGGCCCGGGCAGGCGACCAGCTACATGGTCGGCGAGCTCAAGATCCAGGCGCTGCGGGCGCGGGCGCAGAAGGAGCTCGGGCCGCGGTTCGACATCCGGGATTTCCACGAGGCGGTGCTGAGCCAGGGCGCGCTGCCGCTCGACGTGCTGGACGAGCAAGTGACGCGCTATATTGCGGCGAAGCGAGGGTAGCGTCGCCCCGTCTCGGGCGAAACCTGCTCCGGCCTATCTGGCAGCCGAGGGTCGGCCGTGCGGGTCAAGGCCGCAGTCGGCCGCGAGATGAACGATTTCAGCAATGCTGCGGACGTTCAGCTTCTGGAGGGCGTGGGCGCGGTGACCTTCGACCGTACGGGGGCTGATTGCCAACGCAGTGGCGATCGCCTTGTTGGTCATGCCGTCGATCAGGGAAGCGACGACGCTGCGTTCCCGCGCGGTCAGCAACGCCATGTGCGCACGCGCCAACTGGCGCTTGCGCGTCTTGCCCGCGGCGGACCCGAGTTGTGCGATCGCGTGATCGAGCGCAGCCGACAGCAAGTCGCTGCGCAGCGGCAGTTCCAGCACTGTCAGCGCCCCGCGATGCATCGCCTCGACCGTTCTTGGCGTGTCGGCCGAGGCGATCATCACGATCACCGGCCAATGAATGTTATCGTCCGCGAGCGCCGCAAGCAGCGCGAGTCCGCCTGTCTGCGGCATTTCCAGATCGATCAGGATCGGAGCGGGCCGAAGGTTTTCGAGCTGCGCTAGAAAATCCGCCGAAAAGGCAAACGGCCATACCGTAAGACCTGCGGGGGCGAGGCGCTTGTGAAGGTCTTGCCGCGCCTTCGTATCCTGCGCAATGACATAGACAAACATGCGCCCTCCGGACTGGTCGAATTCAGAAAATATAAATATTATACTAAATAGTAATGGGTAAGTTCCTCGGCAGTGACCTGAAATATGTTTATGATTCGGTATCTTGTGTAACAAAAGGTATTTTAATGTCTGGGTTACATGTGATCCGTCTCATGTGATGGCGGTGCTTGATGACTTGAATGTTCCGAGCTCAGTACGTGACGGTGACGGTTATCGTGTCCGAATACATTCCGGGCTTAAGCTGACTTTGGCCACCCGGCGCGCGCCCGTAAATCGGAAGCACTTCGCCGGTCGACGAGCGGCTGACGCTGCCGCTGCCGCCGCTTCCATCGCCCCAGACCGTCAGATGGTTCGGGTCCAGGAACAGATTGTAGAGTAGGGTCTGGCCGCCGCCGTTCATCTTGCGCGCGGCATAGCTGCCGTTGCCGGGGCCGAGCGCAACGACGAACGCGACTGCCGCATCGCACTTAACAGTGACGCTGCCCACGGCATCCTGTGGCAGGTCGCTGAGCGGGTCGTAACGGCCAAGCGAAAGGTCCTGCGGGTTCACGACGCAACTCGCGGCCTGCGCCCGCGCGGTCGGCAGGGACACGAGCCCGACGAGGAGCAGTGCGCTAGTGAGGCGGGTCAGGTGCATGTAAAGGTCCCGAGACGGGGCTGGGGGCCCAGGCCCCCCGCAAAGGCCAGCAGGAAATGGCATCCTGTCCCGTCGATTGTCGCCGCGATGCGGTTGCGCGCCATCAGCCCGGACAGATAGGCGGTCCCGTCGGGGGCGACGACGTACGGATCGGTGCCGCCGTTGACGTACAGCGCGGTGCCGGCGGGCATCGTCGTGCCGTCGGGCAGCAGCACCGTCACCAGGCCGGCGCGCGCATCCCGCGCCCCGAAACGGACCGCGACGCCGCTTCGATCATAGGGACGGATCGTCCGGGCGGTTTCGTCGATCGCGGCGTCAAGCGGGAGGTCCTCGGCTTCGATCCGCAGGTGGTTGTCCTGGTAGGGCAGCAGCCGCGGCACGATCAGCACGCCCGCGCTATTGGTGCGGCCGACGAGCTGGTTGTCGACATAGACCCGGACATTGTCATAATTGCCGACCGTGACCGCGGCGAAGCTCTGGTCGAGCTTGCGCGCGGCGAAGACCCGCCCCCCGACCGTCGCGATCGAACCACTCATTCCAAGCCGCGCACCGGTGCTGCCGTCGAGCCGGGTCGCCTCCGCGTCGAGCCGTCCGATATTGGTCTGGACGTTGAGTTCGGCATCGAAGCGTTCGCTTTCGCCCGTTTCCGCGGCGAGGCGATAGCCCAGCCCGTCGCCATAGGGCAGGTTCCGTTGAAACGTCGCATTGGCACCGACCTGGCCGTTGCGCATTTCGGTGCCAACCACAGCGCTGCTGCGATGGCCGACCGGGACGCTGAGAAACACCTGGACCGCGCTGTCCCGACTCCCCGTAAAGCTGCGCCGCGCACTGACACCGACCGATCCTATCCCGCGTAGCCGCAGCGAACTGCTGGCGCTCGCGTACAGCACATCCGCTTCACCGCGCCCGCGCCGCCATAGCAGCGAGGTGCCGACCGACCCGAACGGCGTCGGCATCCCGAGGAAACCGCTCACCGTGCTGCGGGGATGTCGATACAGCGCGGTTTCGCCGATTGTGGTGTAGCCGCCAGTCGCAATCTCCCCACTAACGCCGATCGAGATGCCGCGCGCCTGCCGTTCGAAGCCAGCTCCGATCAATCCACCGCGCTCGTGCCCGGACCGACTGGCCGCCGCCGACAGCGAAAAGATCCCGATGGTGGGCCACGCTACATTGACCGCCAGCCCCACAGTTTGGGCCGACCGGGACCCTTCGCCATGTCCTTCCAGCGTGATGCGGTCGGTTGCGCCGTACCGGTGCGTCGCCGACAGGATCGCGGTGCCATACGCATTGCTCTCCTGCGTGTAGTCGCGCCTCAGGAAACCGACTTCATACGAATAATCGTGCAAACCGCGGCGGATGATTTGAGGCGCGGCATAATAGGATTGTGTGACCAGGGTCTGGCGACCCAGGGCGTCCCGGACGACGAGCTGCACTTCGCCACTGCCGTTGACCACCGGGACGTCGCGAAGCGTGAACGGCCCCGACGCGACCTTTTGCTGGTTTTGCAGCACGTTGTTCACCAATATGTCGACGGTCGAAGCGACGGCGGCGCTGCCGTTCAGCGTCGGCAGCGCCATCGTCAGATACCCCGGCTGCGTCGCGAAATTGCTCGCGAGCTGAATTCCCGCGAAGCGCAGCGCGGACGTCCCGGTGCTGGCGCGCGTGACGCCGTCGCCGATCCGCAGCGAGCGCATGCGGGCCGGATCGTCGATCGTATAGGTACTGTCCAGCCGCACCACCGCGCGATTGCCCGGGCCGCCGCTGCCGGCGATGAAACTGGTACCGGCCGTCCCGGCCCCGCGAAACGCGCCCAGCGCGAACAAGCCGTTCAGCGCCCTTGTCCCGTCCGCGACCTGCGCCGACACGTCATAGTCGAGGAAACCGCCGAGCGCGCTGCGGGTCATTGCGCCATATGGCTGGCGGGACAGCCGGACGGCGGACCCGACGAACAGTGCGGCTGGGATCGTCAGCGCGAGCGTCTGGGTGGCATCGTCGAGCTGCAGGACCACGCCGGGCAGCGCCGAGACCGCAATGTACGGGTCGCCGTCGAAGCGGCGGGTCGCGATCGCGCGCGTATCGATCCGCCAGGCGCGTGCGGTGGACACCGTGACCGCCAGAACGTTGCCGTCGCGCAGCACCCATGCCGGATCCGCCTGCTCCACCCCGTTGATCCGGACCGCGAGCATCACCAGGCGCGCGCCAGCCGGCGCGGGATCGGCCGTAGCCGCCCCGATCCCGGCCGTACCCAGGGCCATGGCGGCGACGACCAGACTAGCCAGCCGGTAGATCGACCGTAACTTCGTCTACGCCCAGCGCGGTCTGGACAATCAGGTGCAACGGTACCCCCGTCGTCCAGTCGGGATGTCGACCGAGGTTCCAGTGTCGCATGCTCGCGGGCAGCACCACGCCCATGGCGGACGTGAGCAGCTTGGGGACTCCTGGTCCGGCACTGCTGATCGCGGTAACCTGGAGCGGCATTCCCCCGGCGTTGCGGCCCTCGAGCAGAAGGGCGCCATCCGATCCGCGTCGCATGGTCCAGCGCACGGCGGGTTTCGCGGCAGGGTCGGCGACGATGTACAGCGGCAGGTTCAGGTTGACCGCGATACGAATCCCCTTGGTGGCGGGAGCCGGGATTTCCTCCAGAACGACGCGATAGGCGGCGTCGGCGCCCGCCCGGCGCAGCCCGACGCGGATCAACTGGACCGCCTTGGCGGGGGTAGTGAAGATCGGCGGCGAGGCGATCAGATCGTCGTTCGGCGTATAGACGTCCGCGCCGGCGACCTGGGTCCAGCGGTAGGTCGTGACGCGTATCGCGACTGGCGCGGTATCGCCGTTGGTGATGGTCAGTGATCCGACCGGGCGGTTGGCGGGAAGCGTCAACGTGACCGGGCTGACGCGGAAACTGGAGGCGTTCGCCGTGCCGGGGACCAGCGCGACGGTGCCGACCACCGAAAGACCGGCCGCCCGCAGGCGACCGGTCCAACGAGCGTCGATCCAGGGGATCGAGCGCATCGGGATCAATACGTGACAGTGACGGTGACGATGTCACCATAGACGCCGGCGTGCATCCCGGTCTGGCCAGCCGAGATCGTCCCGGCAACCGGAAAGGTCACTTCGGCGCCCGTCCCGGTATTGGCGATCGTGCTGCCTTCGGTGCCGTCGCCCCAGATCGCTGCCTTGGCGGCGGTGGTGTACAGGATGTAGTTCAGTTTGTCGGTGCCGAACGTCATCTGGCGCAGGGCGATAGTCGCGGCAGTGCCTTGACCCTTGTCGGCAGCTGCGGTCCATGCCGTGCCGTTGGTGCAGAGTACTTTCAGGCTGCCCGCGCCGTCATGCGGCTGGCCATCAGTCACGTCGGCGCCGCCGAAGGCGAGCGCGGTCGTGTTGACGGTGCAGTTGGCGGTGACGGTGGCGCTGGCTGCCATCGTCGAGGTCGTGGTGGCCGTCTGTGCGGTCACCGGCTGGGCGAACAGCGCGACCAGGCCAAAAGTTGCAGCGATCGTGGACGAAGCGCGAAAGGTCTTGATGGTCATATGCAAAATCCCAGGATGGAGACTCGCGGGTTGCCCCCGATGTCTGATGATGAAGCGCCGCGGCCTCTAAAGAGCCAATGCTGACGCTTCCGCCCCTCCGGGGTTATGATACTGTCCAGCTATTACGCGAAGATTAAGGTTAAGTAAGTCTTTACCAGGTAGTTATACGCGGTTTTAAGGCGTTCGCCCCGTGCTCGGCCCGAGAGCTCCGGTGCGGCGCCCCAGGGGGACAGATCGATGGGCATCTGGCCGATTGCCACGCGTCCGGCAGCAACCTAGGCGACGATGGTGAAACAAATGATCCACCGTTGAGGACAGGACCAGCGTGACGACTCGATCGACAGTGTTTGCCACGCTGCTCCGCTGCAAGCCCGTCGCCGACTTTGTCGTGGCGGGTGAGGGGCATGGCCACGGCCTCGGGCGCAAGTTTGGCTTGTTCCAGCTGACCATGCTCGGCGTCGGCGCGACGATCGGGACGGGGATCTTCGTTGCGCTCACCACGGCAGTGCCCGAGGCTGGGCCGGCGGTGAGCGTTTCGTTCGTCATCGCCGGGATCACCGCCGCGCTGACCGCGCTGTGCTATGCCGAGCTGGCGTCGGCGGTGCCGGTGGCGGGGTCGTCTTACTCCTATGCCTATGCAACCATGGGGGAACTTGCCGCCTTCCTGATCGGCGCTTGCCTGTTGCTCGAATATGGCGTGTCGGCCTCGGCGATCGCGGTGGGGTGGGGGCAGTATCTTAACGAGGCGCTGAGCCTCACCACCGGCTGGCGCATTCCCGATGCGATCGCGCGGCCGCCGGGGGCGGGCGGGGTGGTCAATCTGCCCGCGGTGGTGCTGGTCGGGCTGTGCCTGACGCTGCTGCTGCGCGGCGCAAAAGAGTCGACCAGCGTCAATGCGGTGCTGGTTCTGCTCAAGCTTGCGGTGCTTTTGCTGTTCGTCTGCGTCGCTTTCGCGCATTTCAACACCGACAATCTCCACCCGTTCGCGCCCAAGGGGCTGATCGGGATCGGCTCGGCGGCATCGTCGATCTTCTTCTCCTACATCGGGATCGACGCGGTCTCGACCGCGGGCGAGGAGGTCGACAATCCGCGCCGCAATTTGCCGCTCGCGATCATCCTGTCGCTGCTGATCGTCACCGCCGCCTATATCCTCGTCGCGGTCGCCGCGGTCGGCGCGCAGCCGTGGACCGCGTTCAAGGGGCAGGAGGCGGGGCTCGCGGTGATCCTCCACACTCTGACCGGGGCGGCGTGGCCCGCGCTCGCGCTGTCGCTCGGCGCGATCGCGTCGATCTTCAGCGTCACGCTGGTGGTGCTCTACGGCCAGACGCGGATCCTGTATGCGATGAGCCGCGACGGGCTGCTCCCCGCCTTCTTCCGCCGGGTCGACCCGGTGCGGCAGGTGCCGCGCCAGAACACCTGGGTGGTCGCGGGCGGGGTCGCGCTGCTCGCAGCATTGGTGCCGCTCGACGTGCTGGTCAATCTGACGAGCATGGGGACGCTGATCGCTTTCGCCTCGGTGTCGATCGGCGTGATCCTGCTCCGACGCAGCCGCCCGGACCTGCCGCGCGGCTACCGCGTGCCCTTCTACCCTGTTCTGCCGATCGCGAGTGCGGCGTTCTGCCTGTACCTGATCGCGGGGTTGCCGAAGGACACGTACCTGCTGTTCGCGGTGTGGCTGGGCGGGGCGGCGGCGCTGTACTTCGGCTATTCGCGGCGGCGGTCGGTGCTGGCGACGGGGGCGGCGGGCTAAGCGGCTGTTAGCGGGCGGTATTTGTGAGCGGTGGCGGTGGGGCACGCGGATGGTGCGCTGCGGAAGGTTAGGGGAAAGTTAGGCGGAAACGGTTTGCGGATCGCCCGGTGGATCGGGCGGAAACGCGGGGGTGCGGTGCTGTCAAAGAACGAGGCGCGAGCTTACGCTTTTTGGGGCGTGTAGGACAGCGGCGAAGGCGGGCGCGGATTGGAGAGGGAGCGCCTGAAGCGGAGAATGTGCGGTCGATTGACCCGCGCCTTTGCGCAGGACCAGAAAGGGCGGGGGGAAATCAGACTCGACCTGGCCAGGCGCGACGCCACGCTGCGAGAGCGCGGGCTGTACTTTGCCGAGGCCGCGTTGATCCCCCTTCTTCCGTCATGCTGAACTTGTTTCAGCATCCACGACGCAACACGCTTGGACCGTCCCTGTGGAGCGGTGGACCCTGAAACGCGTTCAGGGTGACGGCGGGGGTGGGAGGGCATGCTCCCGGACGTCCCTTGCGGGGCTTCCCCCGCATGGACGCCGAACCCTTCGATGAGGAAGGCCAATGACCGAGAGCGTTCGACATTCTGATCGCGGCTGGCTTGATCCCGCGGACGAAGCGCCCGAGCTGACCGACGCGTTGCTCGACGTGGCGGAAGTGTCGGTCGGCGGGGCGGTGATCGGCCCGGCGACGGGGTATCTCGGTCCCGAACAGCGTCGTGCGCGGCCGACCGCCGCAGCGCCGCTCGTCCTAGGAAGCGGCAAGCTTCCTTACGGCGCCATGCGGGCTGACCTGTCCGACGCACGGGACACTGGCGCGAGGTGTTGGCGAGTTGGGGGGCGACCGTGATATCGCGTCAGGTCGCGAGGGGTATCGTCCTGCTGGATGAACGGAAGCGTCGCCGCCAGTTTGCCGCGGGTTGCTCGACCAGCGCATACATTCCTGCGGCGTACAGCATCGAGAGCGCGCCGCTGATGACGATGAGGCCCAGCAGCCCCAACGCTGGAAACAGGGCATGTACCCCGGCGATAATAGGCACATGAATCAAGTACAGCGTATAGGAATAGAGCGCGATTACACGCAGCGGTCGGGTGGAGAGCGCGATCGACACCCAGCCGCGATCATGGATAGCGTAGCTGAAGATCACGAACAACGCACCGCCTTGCAAGGTGTAACGGACCGTCTGGCGAAAAAGCTCGTCCCGGATGGCTAAACACCCCAAGAGAATGGCCGAGGCGAACAGCACGTGGATAATACGTGGCTGCCATGCGCCTTTGTCGAGAACCGGATTCTGCCACAAAGCGAGGCAGCATCCGAAGAGAATGCTGTCGATCCGCGTGTGCGTCCAATAATAGACTTTGCCGATGTCGGATATGGTCGCAACGGTTGCAAGACGGATCCCGAGAACCGCGATGCACGCACCCAGGCACAGGCCAGCAGCTTTTCGCGGCGGAAGGGCCGCTAACGTCGCCGAAAAAATAACAGGAAATACCAGGTAAAAATGCTCTTCGACCGCGAGGCTCCACAGCGGCGGTCCGGTGACTCCCTGTGCATTGCCGGTAATCCAGGGGTAGTTGGTCAGAAAGGCCAGTTGCGAAAATACACCCCAGAACTCGGCAGGATGCTCGGCGGGAAGCCATTGGGTTAAACCAAGAAGGAGCAGGACTGTAATGTAGAGCGAGGGCAAGATGCGTACGCTTCGCCTGACATAAAAGGCTCTTATGTCAATGCGTCCGGTCTGCGCAAACTCTGCACGCAGTAGCGTGGTGATCAAATAACCGCTCAGAAAGAAGAATATAGTGACGCCGAATCCGCCCGGGACAAGCTTCTCGAGTCCGCAATGTGCGACAAAGACGATCAGAATCGCAAGAGCGCGGAAACCATCAAGTGGCGATATATGGTTGATCGGCACGTGTATGTCCCCCCCGAGACAATATTTGCAATGGGTCGATAGATCTCTTCTCCAATAAAAGCTAGATGTCGGTCACCATTCGGTGAGCACTTTTGCCACAAAAACTTGCGAATTAATGCGATCCGGCAGTCCAGATACAGCGGTTCCGTTGTATCACCCATTTACTGTCAGGTTTGGTTGGATCGAGAGCCCTTGCGCATCAACGACCGCGTGGACCTTGGTCGTGAACCCGCCTCGGAAGCGACCGAGGCGCTGACTCAAGGCCCCTCTTTTGCGGTCGTAGCCTGCTGGTGCCCCGGGATTGAAGGGCTTCAAGTCATCTGGATATCATCGCCGCGATGATGGCATTCATCAGTTTGTCCTAAACGCCAGCGTGCGCCCCTGGAAAAGGCGATTGTAGCATGTGATCAGCGGACCATACCGCTCGGGTAGGTCGCGCCACTGCGCGCCCGAGCGCAAAACCCAGAGAATCCCTTCGAGAAACCACGATCATCTCTGCTCGACGATCGCGCCCTAGACGCCGACCTCACACTCGAGACAGTATGAAGTCCGCGGTTTTGATCACACCCTGCTGCGCACGTACTCGAACGAACAGTCCCCCGGACTGTTTGGCCTCCGTCCACGACCGCTCCGTCGTCGTCATGCCGCCGTAGCGGCGGGACGGCTCAAGAGCGGGGCAAGGTACTTGCCGGTAAACGAGCCCTTCGCCTTTGCCACAACCTCCGGCGTCCCCTGCGCGACGATCTCCCCGCCCTTCACACCGCCCTCAGGCCCTAGATCCAGCACCCAGTCCGCGGTCTTGATCACATCCAGATTGTGCTCGATCACGACCACCGTATTCCCCTGCTCGACCAGTTGGTGGAGCACTTCGAGCAGCTTGCGCACGTCCTCGAAATGCAGCCCCGTCGTCGGTTCATCCAGGATGTACAACGTCTGCCCCGTCGCCCTGCGGGAAAGCTCCTTGGCGAGCTTGACGCGCTGCGCCTCGCCGCCCGAGAGCGTCGTCGCCTGCTGGCCGACCTTGACGTAGCCGAGGCCCACTTCCTCGAGCATCGCCATCTTGTCGCGGATCGGCGGGACCGCCTTGAAGAAGTCGACCGCATCCTCGACCGTCATGTCGAGCACGTCGGCGATGCTCTTGCCCTTGAACTTCACCTCGAGCGTCTCGCGATTATAGCGTTCGCCGTGGCACACGTCGCACGTCACATAGACGTCGGGGAGGAAGTGCATCTCGATCTTGAGCAGCCCGTCGCCCTGGCACGCCTCGCAGCGCCCGCCCTTGACGTTAAAGCTGAACCGCCCGGGCTTGTAGCCGCGCGCCTGCGATTCCGGGAGCCCGGCGAACCAGTCGCGGATCTGGGTGAAGCTGCCGGTATAGGTCGCGGGGTTGGAGCGCGGGGTGCGGCCGATCGGCGACTGGTCGATGTCGATGACCTTGTCGAGATATTGCAGCCCGGTGATCTTGTCGTGCTTGCCCTGAACGATCCGCGCGCCGTTCAAGGTGCGCGATGCGGCGGCGAACAGCGTGTCGATCGTGAAGCTCGACTTGCCGCTGCCGCTGACCCCGGTGATGCAGGTGAAGGTGCCGAGCGGGAGGCTCGCGGTCACGCCCTTGAGGTTGTTGGCGGTGGCGTTGTGGACGGTGATCTTCTTGCCATTGCCCTTGCGCCGGGTCTTGGGCACCGCGACCTCGCGCCGGCCCGACAGATAATCCGCGGTGATGCTGTTTTCGTTGGCGAGGACTTCCTCGAACGTGCCCTGCGCGACGATATGCCCGCCGCGCACGCCCGCGCCCGGCCCCATGTCGATGACGTAATCGGCGGTGCGGATCGCATCCTCGTCATGCTCGACCACCAGCACGGTGTTGCCGAGATCGCGGAGGCGCCGCAGCGTCTTGAGCAGCATGTCGTTGTCGCGCTGGTGGAGCCCGATCGATGGCTCGTCGAGCACGTAGAGCACGCCCGAAAGCCCGCTGCCGATTTGCGACGCGAGCCGGATGCGCTGCGATTCCCCGCCCGACAGCGTGCCCGAGGTGCGATCGAGGTTGAGATAGTCGAGCCCGACGTTATTGAGGAAGCCGAGGCGCTCGAGGATTTCCTTGAGGATCCGCTCGGCGATCGCGCGTTGCTGGTCGCTGAGGTCGGCGGGGACCTGTTCGAACCAGGTGAGCGCATCGACGACCGACAGGCGCGTGACGCTCGAGATGTCACGCATCCCGATCTTGACCGCGAGCGCCTCGGGCTTGAGGCGGCCGCCGTGGCAGACTTCGCACGGGGCGGCGCTCTGATATTTGTTGAGTTCCTCGCGCATCCACGCGCTCTCGGTCGAGAGCATCCGGCGGTTGAGGTTGCCGATCACGCCTTCGAACGGCTTCTTGACGTCGTACGACTTCTTGCCGTCGATGAAGGTCAGCGTGACGGGCTTGCCCTTGGTGCCGTGGAGGATCGTGCGCTGTGCCTCGTCCGGCAGGTCTTCCCAGGGGGTTTCCAGGCTGAAGTCGAATTCGCGCGCGAGGCTGCCGAGGACCTGCATGTAATAGGGCGACGGAGGATTGGACTTCGCCCACGGCACGACCGCGCCCTTCTTGATGCTGAGCGCATGGTTGGGGACGACGAGATCCTCGTCGAACAGCAGTTTCTCGCCGAGCCCGTCGCATGCGGGGCAGGCGCCCTGGGGGGCGTTGAACGAGAACAGCCGCGGTTCGATCTCGGCGATCGTGAAGCCCGAGATCGGGCAGGCGAACTTTTCGCTGAACACGATGCGGCCGGGGGGCGCGTTGTCGCCGAGGACTTCCTGCTTGGGGGTATGGACCTCGACCGGATCGGCCGGGTCGACATACGCCAGTCCGTCGGCGAGTTTCAGCGCGGCCTCGAAGCTTTCCGCGAGGCGCGTCGCGATGTCGGGACCGATGACGAGGCGGTCGACGACGACCTCGAGGTCGTGCTTGAACTTCTTGTCGATCGCGGGGGCTTCGTCGATCTCATGGATCTCGCCGTCGATGCGGACGCGGGTGAACCCCGCCTTCTGCCATTCGAGCAGCTCCTTCTTATACTCGCCCTTGCGCCCGCGGACGACCGGCGCGAGCAGGTAGAGCCGCGTGCCCTCGGGGAGCGCCATGACGCGGTCGACCATCTGGCTGACGGTCTGCGCGGCGATCGGCTCGCCGGTCGCGGGGGAATACGGGATGCCGACGCGCGCCCACAGCAGGCGCATGTAATCGTAGATCTCGGTGACGGTCGCGACGGTCGAGCGCGGGTTGCGGCTGGTGGTCTTCTGCTCGATGCTGATCGCAGGGGAGAGGCCCTCGATATGGTCGACGTCGGGCTTCTGCATCAGTTCGAGGAACTGGCGGGCGTAGGCGCTGAGCGACTCGACGTAGCGGCGCTGCCCCTCGGCGTAGATCGTGTCGAACGCGAGGCTCGACTTGCCGCTCCCCGACAGGCCGGTGATGACCGTCAGCGTATCGCGCGGGATATCGACCGACACGTCCTTGAGATTGTGCTCGCGCGCGCCGCGCACGGAAATATGAGTCAGCATAAAAGCGAGTTCTACTTCTGTTCTGATGGAAGCGCCAGAGGATGAGATAGGGAAGCGCGCGGCCGGTTACGAGGGTTCCCTTGCGCCGAGCCGTCCACGGGTGGGTTAATCGGGGGCTTTGCCGTAGGCGGGTAGCGCCAGCCTAAAATGGATCGCCGCAGCCCGCAGCGCAAAGCCGCAAACCGCCGCCACCGGCGCGGCGAGGTTGGGTGACACCCCCACCGTCACCAGCACCACATACAGCCCCGCCGCGAGCGCCGCCGCCGTCACATAAAGCTCCGGCCGCATCAGGATCGACGGTTCGCCGGCGAGCACGTCGCGGATGATCCCGCCGACGCACGCGGTCACCACGCCCATCAAGGCGGCGGGGACGGGGGGGATGCCGAACGCGAGCGCCTTGGCCGCGCCGAACACCGCATACGCCGCCAGGCCCACCGCATCGAGCCAGTCGAGCGCGGTGCCCTTCCACCAGCGTTGCGGAGTCGTCCACACCAACACCGCGACCGCGAGGCACGTCCCCGCGACGAGCCGGTCGTGCACCCAGAACACCGGCGCGCCAATCAGCAGATCGCGCACCGATCCGCCGCCGGTTCCGGTGATCAGCGCGAAGAAGGTCGCGGTGACGAGCGTCTGCCGATGCCGGATCGCGGCGAGCGCGCCGGTGATCGCGAACACCGCGATCCCGAACAGGTCGAGCCACGGCAGCACGGAGCCGAATTGCCAGGGGAATTGCGCGGGCATTTCCGTTCCCTAGGGCAGCCTGCCCGCCAAGGGAATGCGCGCCGCACGCTACGTAGTTTCCTCCAGAGACGCGCCCGTGCCGAACGCGCAAGGACAGGGCCAGCCATCGACAGGAACCCGCATGACCGACCCCATCGCCTCGGTCCCGCCCCCGGAAGCGCCGCTCTCGCCCGATCTGCTGCGGCGGATGCACGGCTATTGGCGCGCGGCCAATTACCTGTCAGTCGGGCAAATCTACCTGCGCTCCAACCCCTTGCTCGATCAGCCGCTCGCGATCTCCGACGTCAAGACCCGGCTGCTGGGGCATTGGGGGACGACGCCGGGGCTCAACCTGCTGTACGTCCATCTCAACCGCGTGATCGTGGAGCGCGATCTCGACATGATCCTGATCGTCGGCCCCGGGCATGGCGGCCCCGGCATCGTCGCCAACACCTATCTCGAAGGCTCGTACACCGAGCGCTATCCCGCGATCGAGCGGAGTCGTGGCGGGATGGACCGGCTGTTCCGCCAATTCTCCTGGCCGGGTGGCATCCCCAGCCATGTGGCGCCCGAAACGCCGGGGTCGATCCACGAAGGCGGCGAGCTCGGCTATTCGCTCGCGCATGCGTACGGCGCGGCGTTCGACAATCCCGATCTGGTCGTCGCTTGCGTGATTGGCGACGGCGAGGCGGAGACGGGCGCGCTGGCGGCGAGCTGGCACGGCAACAAGTTCCTCAACCCCGCGCGCGATGGCGCGGTGCTGCCGATCCTCCATCTCAACGGCTTCAAGATCGCCAACCCGACCGTGCTCGCGCGGATCGGGCGGGAGGAACTGACCGACCTGCTGCACGGCTATGGCCACGAACCGTGGTTCGTCGAGGGCGACGATCCGGAGATGGTCCACCAATTGCTCGCCGCCACGCTGGATGCGGTGCTCACGCGGATCGCGGAGATCCAGCGGATCGCGCGCACCGGCGCGGACGATGCCGCACGCCCGCGCTGGCCGATGATCGTGCTCAAGACGCCCAAGGGGTGGACCGGGCCGAAGGAGGTCGACGGCAAGCCGGTCGAGGGCACCTGGCGTGCGCACCAGGTGCCGATCGCCGACTTCAAGAACCCCGAGCATCTCGTCCAGCTCGACACGTGGCTGCAAAGCTACGACGCGCAAGAATTGTTCGACGCGACTGGCAAGTTCCGCGAGGACTACGCCTCGCTCGCGCCGACCGGGCATCGCCGGATGGGGTCGAACCCGCACGCCAATGGCGGCGAGCTGCTCGTCCCGCTGGCACTTCCCGATTTCCGCGCGTCCGCGCTGGCGGTGCCCGCGCCGGGCGCGGTGACCGCGGCGGCGACCGCGGTGCTCGGCGGCTATCTGCGCGACGTGATGGCGCTCAACACGGACACGACCAACTTCCGCCTGTTCGGCCCGGACGAGACCGCGTCGAACCGGTTGCAGGCGGTCTATGAGGTGTCTGGCAAGGCGTGGATGGCGGAGATCGACCCCGTCGACGAGCATCTCGACCGCGACGGGCGGGTGATGGAGGTGCTGAGCGAGCATCTCTGCCAGGGGTGGCTCGAGGGCTATCTGCTGACCGGGCGGCACGGGCTGTTCAGTTGCTACGAGGCGTTCGTCCACATCGTCGATTCGATGGTCAACCAGCATGCCAAATGGCTCAAGGTCTCGTCGAAGATCGCGTGGCGGCGGCCGATCGCGTCGCTCAATTACCTGCTCACGTCGCACGTCTGGCGGCAGGACCATAATGGCCTGTCGCACCAGGACCCGGGCTTCCTCGACCATGTCGCGAACAAGACCGCGAGCGTCGCGCGGATCTATCTGCCGCCCGATGCGAACTGCCTGTTGTCGGTGGCGGATCATTGCCTGCGCAGCCGGCACTATGTGAACGTGATCGTCGCGGGGAAGCAGCCCGAATGGCAGTGGCTCGGGATCGACGACGCGGTGCGGCACTGTACCGCCGGTGCGGGCATCTGGGACTGGGCGAGTGACCCGGACGAGACGCCCGACGTGGTGATGGCCTGCGCGGGCGACGTGCCGACGCTCGAGACGCTCGCGGCGGTGCAGCTGCTCCGGGACTATATCCCGGACATTCGTATCCGCGTCGTCAACGTCGTCGACCTGATGGTGCTCCAGCCGCAATCGGAGCATCCGCACGGGCTCGACGACCGCGCCTTCACCGCGCTGTTCACTGCCGACGTCCCGGTGATCTTCGCGTTCCACGGCTATCCCGCGCTGATCCACCGGCTCGCGTATCGCCAGCCCAACCACCACAATTTCCATGTGCGCGGGTTCAAGGAAGAGGGCACCACGACCACACCGTTCGACATGGTCGTGCTCAACGATCTCGACCGGTTCCGGCTCGCCCTCGACGCGATCGTGCGCATTCCGCGGCTGCGCGACCGGGTCGGGGCGGAGACGCAGCGCTATTGGGCGACGATGGAGCGGCACAAGCTGTACATCGCCGAGCATGGCGAGGACCTGCCCGAAATCCGCGACTGGCGCTGGTCGCGGTGACGCGCACGATCCTGACGCTCAACGGCGGGTCGTCCTCGGTCAAGTTCGGCGTCTATGCCGACGTCGATCCGCTGCGCGAGATCGCCGCCGGCGAGGTCGAGCATGGCACCGCCGATACCGCGCTGTTCGACCGGATCGGGGCGGTGACGCCGGATGCGATCGGCCACCGCATCGTGCATGGCGGCACCGAGCTGTTTGCGCCGGTGGTGATCGATGCGGGAGTGATCGACCGGCTGCGGCGCGCATCGGCGTTTGCCCCGCTGCACGGTCCGGCCGCGCTGGCGATGATCGCGCTGGCGCAGGCCCGCTATCCGGGCGTGCCGCAGGTCGCCTGCTTCGATACCGGGTTCCATGCCGACATGCCCGACGTCGCCCGGACGCTGCCGATCCCGGCGGCGCTGCGCGCGGACGGGATCCGGCGATATGGCTTCCACGGCCTGTCGTGTGAATCGATCGTCGCGCAGCTGGGGGACGCGCTGCCCGACCGCCTGATCATCGCGCATCTCGGCAACGGGGCGAGCGTGACCGCGGTGCGCGGCGGACGCTCGGTCGACACCAGCATGGGGCTCACGCCCTCGGGCGGGGTGGTGATGGGAACGCGCGCGGGCGACATCGACCCGGGGCTGCTGCTGTACCTGCTGCGTGAACGCCGGATGGATGCGGCGGCGATCGAGGCGGTGATCGACCGCGAGTCGGGTCTGCTCGGCCTGTCCGCCGTCTCGGCGGATCTGCGGGTGCTGCACGGCACCGACACGGCCGCCGCGCGTCTTGCCATCCGTATCTTCTGCCGATCGGTCGCCAAGCAGGTTGCCGGGATGCTGGTGACGCTGGGCGGTGCGGACCTGATCGTCTTTACCGGCGGAATCGGCGAGAACGACGCGCAGGTCCGCGACCTGATCCGGGCCGATCTCGCCTGGGCGGGGACCGTGCCGCAGCGCGTGCTCCCCTCGCGGGAGAACCGCCAGATCGCCTGGCACGCGGCGCGATTGCTCGCCTGACCCGAGCCCCGCCAGGCCGTCACCCGGCCGCGCTCAGTGCGACAACAGCGCGCAGTGATTGCCATTCAGCAGCAGCGTTCGCGTCACGCCCCCGAATGCCCATTCCGCGAGGCGGTTGTGGCCATAGGCCCCGGCGACGATCAGGTCGACCGCGCGGTCGTCGGCAATCGTGGCGAGGGTCCTGGCATTGCCCGCATCGCCGCGCGCGATGACGATGTCGGCGGTGATCGCGTGCCGCCGCAGCCATGCCGCCACGTCGTCGACCTGCGCGCGGATCTCCCCCAGCGCGCTGCCGACGCCGGCAAGGACGACGCGCTCGGCACCCGCCAGAAACGGCAGGGCGTCGCTGATCGCGCGGCGGCATTCGCGCGTGTCGTTCCACGCGACCAGCACCGTTTCGAAGGCTGCGGACACGGCATGGGGCGGGATCACCAGGACCGGGCGTCCGGCGCGGATCACCAGGTCGGCGGTGTCGGCGTGGCGCGACGTGTCGATCCCGCCGGTCGAGACCCCGGTGATGACCAGATCGGCGCAGCGCGCCTCCGTCGCGACGACGTGCGCGATCGGCTCCAGCGTCGGGATCGATCGCCATCCCACGACATGGCGCCGCAGGGCGGCACATTCGCGGAATTCCGTGCCGGCGGTCTTCAGCGTATCGTCGACGATCTCGCGCTCGGCCACCGCCAGCGCGCCGGCGAAATCGCCATCGACATAGCCGATCTGGATCGGCTCGCAGGCCGCGATGCCGATCACGCCGGCCTCGTATCGCGCCGCCAGGGCGGCCGTCACGGCCAGCACGCTGGCATTGCCGTCTCCCGCGTCGAGATGCACCATCAGGGTCCGGAACGGCATGCGGCATCTCCGTCCCGGCCTCGCAAGCTGCCGGGTCTTGGGCATCGCGGCCGCGACGGGACATCGCGCCTGCGTCTTGCCCCGTCGGGATGCAGCCGGACCACGTCGGTGTCTCTACGTAGTGCGCACAGGGGGCTCAGCCGACGCTGTGGCGCGCGGCCTCGGGCAAGTGCACGTGCTGCTCGCGCATCGTCATCAACAGCGCGTCGATCGGCATCGGGCGACCGAGCAGATACCCTTGCGCATACCGATAGCCCGCCAGGGTCACCTCGATCAGCTGGTTCTCGGTCTCGATCCCTTCCATCGTGCAGTCCAGCGACAGCGACTGCGCGAGGTTGCGGATCGCCGCGACCATGCTGCGCCCCGATCCCGTCGCCATGCCGTTGACGAAGGTGCGGTCGACCTTGAGGATGTCGAGCGGCAGTTCGTGCAGCGAGCACAGGCTGGAATAGCCGGTTCCGAAATCGTCCAGCGCGGTGCGCACCCCGAAGTCGCGCAGCCGCTCCAGCGCCTCGCGCGCAGCGGCCATGTCGGTGACGAGCGACGTCTCGGTCACCTCGAAGATGATCCGCTTGGGCGAGATGTTGGTCGCGACGATCATCCGTACGATTTCGCGCATCGTGGACGGCGACATCAGATCCTGCGCCGACAGGTTGAACGACAGCGAGACGGGATCGGGCAGCACGGTGAGGCTGGTCAGCGCGCGTTCGAACAGGATCAAGGTGACCGCGTTGATCACGCCGAGCCGCTCGGCCGCGGCGATCAGCGTCGCGGGGGCGACTTCGCCCAGAACCGGCGATTTCCAGCGGGCCAGTGCTTCGACGCTGGTGACCGTCATCGTCCTGGTATCGAAGATCGGCTGGTAGTGGAGCTCCAACTCGCGCTCGAGGCAGGCGACCTGCAAGGCGGCCTCGACCCGTTGCTCGACCCGGATCAGCGCCTCCTGCTCGTGCGAGAAGACCGCGCACCCCCCGCGCTGATGCGCCTTGACGTGGTAGAGCGCATAATCGGACCGGTCGAACAGCGCATGCGCGGTGGTGCCCGCCTCGGGATAGACGGCGATCCCGGCCGAACAGCCCAGCGTCACCTCGAACCCGTCGATCGCGATCGGGACATGGATATTGCTGCACAAGGCCCGGATCGCGGGCTGCGCCAGGTCGGGCGGGCCGTCGAACAGCACGCCGAACTCGTCGCCACCCAGCCGGGCAACGGTCAGCGGGCCCTGCGCGGCCGTGTTCAGGCGCTGCCCGATCTCGCCGAGCAGGCGATCGCCGCAGACATGGCCATAGGTGTCGTTGATCGCCTTGAACCGATCGAGGTCGAGCACGCCGACGCAAAACGGCGTGGCGGGGGCGGCCGGGTCCGGCTGATGGCGCGCCTCCAGCATCGCCTCCAGCGCCCCGAAGAAATAGCGCCGGTTCGGCAGCCCGGTGAGCACATCGGTATGCGCCAGCAGCCGGTTCTCGTCGCTCAGCCGCTGTGCCTGCTGCCGTTCGGTGACGAGCGCGTTGCGCGACGCGATCAGATTGTGGAACACGCGATGCGCGTCCTTGAGCACGATCAGGAAAACCGCGGTGACCAGCGCGATGTTGACGCCCACCGACACGAACACGGGGTTGCCGCTAAGCAGGCAATAGACGACCAGCGGAACGCTGACGAGGATACCGACCGCGGTCGCGGCGCCAGGCAAATGGGTCAGGCAGAACAGGCACCCGAGCACGGTAATGCCGATGAAGACGACGACATGCCCGTGTTCATACGGCCCGCCATAGGCGGCGAGCCCCAGCGCCCACGACACGAACGCCACCGCGAAGAACGATCCGAGCACCGTCGCGCGGTTGATCATGCGGGTCGCGCCGGCTTCCGTCAGCATCTCCGGCGTCGGCGGCATCAGCCAGCGGAACATCCGCCACAGGATCAGCGGTACCAGCAGCGCCGGAAGCGCATGGGTCATCCAGCGGGGCGCGAGCCCGGCATGGGTATAGGCGAGCGCCGTCGCGTTGATCGCAAGCAGGGCGTACATCCACGGCACCTGGCGCCGGAAATGCAACAGCGTTGCAACAACCAGCGGTGTTTCACTTGTCGGCAGATGGTTTTTCGAAAGGGGCATCGCCGTATATTCCTCGAGCATTTCCTGGCTAGACGGACCATCGTTAAGGTATCGTTTCGAATGCCCTGAATTGACTGAGGAAATACTCGTCCCTTCGGATGATCGCGGCGCCCGTCGTCTTTGTGCCGCGGGCGGGTGCTGTCGTTCGGCGGCGCCAGCCGGCGACTCCCGGTCGCCGTTTGCCGCGCGGCCCGGCCCGGCGCGAGCGTCGGCAGTAGACCGCCGATCGAGATGATATGTGGTTCGTATGACGTATGCCTATCGACGCTAAATCTGCCGAAACGACGCTGAAGATCTGCTACAGGGCGAAAGCATCAGCGTTGACTGGCCAAGAGGAATAGGCGCAGACACTGTGGTTCGCCATACACACATCGAGGTAGGGCGCCGTGTGACCCGCGGGTCACTGTGCGTTCGTCAGTCGCACCAGGCTCGATGCCGCATATTTCTGTCCGTTGACCAGCAGGCTCACTTGGCCGCCGTCGAGCGATACTTCGCTCACCTGACCCCGGGCCCTGATCGCGACGGGGATGGTGGCGCCGGCGGCATCGGTCGCGGACAGCGCGAGCGTATAGGCGCCGGGTGCCGCGCGGTTGCCCTGCGAATCGGTGCCGTCCCAGGTGAAGCTGCTGGCGGCGGGGTCGACCGCCTGGGTGGAGACGGTGTTGCCATTCGCGTCGCTGATGGTCGCGACGAGCGCCTGCGGCGATCGGTCGGTGGTATAGGTCCAGCTCGCCCCGCCGGCACTGCCCAGCGCGGCGATGCTGCTGTCGAAGCTGGCGACGTGCCCGATCATCGACGCGGCGTTCGACAGGTCGCTGGACGACAGCTTGGCGAGAATGTCCTTGAGCGACTGGTTCTGCTGGATCGACTGTTCGACTTGCGAGAATTGCACGAGCTGCTGGGTATATTGCGACGTGTCCATCGGCTTGAGCGGATCCTGATTCTGCATCTGGGTCGTCAGCAGCTTCAGGAACATGTTCGAATCGCTGGTCAGCTTCGCCAGGGCGGAGCTGGTGCTGGCGGCGGTCGTCGTGCCGGTCGCGGCGGTCGCGGCGGTGATCGTGGTCATGCGGGGGTCCTCAGGCTACGAGATTGATCCGTCCGCTGGCGCGCAGGCCGGTTGCGGGGGCGGGGGGCGCGATGATCGGGGTGGCATCGTCTTCGGGCGCGGAACGGCGCGCTTGCGCGGCCGATGCCCACGCCCGTTCGCCATTGGCGCCCGAACGCGAGTCGAACCGGAAGCTGCCGGCATCCGCCTGGACCCCGGCCTGCGACACGGTCTGTGCCAGCGTGTCCGTATCCCGTCGCAGCAGGTCGAGCGCAGCGGGCTGGTCCGCCGAGATCGTCGCCAGCATCTTGCCCGTGGCGTCGATATGCATCCGCACCTCGACCCGGCCGAGTTCGACCGGATCCAGCCGGATCGTCAGCGTGCTGGTGCCGTCCCCGCCCACGTGCCGCGCGATCGCCAGGCCGACGTCCTGCCCGATCGCCGCGGCGCGCGCCGTTCCGGCATCCACGGTGCCATGCGGCGGGGCGGGGAGCGGCGGCGCGCCGGCGGGCGCGGCGAGCGGGTGCTGGCTCGGCAGGACGAACGGCGGTTGCGGCGATGCCGCTGCGGGGCCGGTCAGGGCCGCTTGGGCCGGGGCGACGCCCGAGACGGCCGTGGGACGATCGGGCGGCGACCCGGCCGGGGTCGCCGGGCCATGCGCCGTGCCGTCTGGCACAGCGGCGGTCGGTGTGGCCCCGGCGGGACCGGCAGCTCCCGCCTGTGCCGCGCCGCCCGCGTCCTGCGGTCCGGGCGCGACCGTGGGGATCCCCGCACCGGTCGCCGCGCCGTGCGCGGACGGCGCAGCCGGCGGCACCGGCGCGCGGGTGGTAGGCACTGCGGGCATGAGCATCGGCGTGCCCGGCGGCGCCGCCATGGCATCGTCGGCTGCGGTGGTATCGTTCGCGACGCCCTTGTCGGTTGCCGTTCGGGACGATGTCTTGCCGAGGCCACGGGGCGCGGCTGGCCCCCTGGCATCGATTGCGGGGGGCGCATCCGGAACGGACGGCGGCTGCACCGGAATCGTGCCGCTGGTCGGGGGGAGTCCCGCCGGGTCAGTCGCCTCCTTCGGCGTCCCGGCCGCCCGCATCGGCTCGGGTGCATCGGCCCCCGGCGCGAGCGAGGGCGTATGTGTGGCTGCAGGCGCGGCGACGGGCGCTGCGGGCACGGCGTCGAGCCCACCGGCCAAGGCTGCGGCATCGAAGCGCGCTGCGGTCGCCACGGTGGCCGCCACCGTCAGGCTGGCCTCCGGCGCAGACGGCTTCGCCGCGACCGACCCGGGCGTGCCGGGGGGCGTATCGCCGACGGTAGCGGTCGCGGATGCAGACAGCACGTGCTGGAATGAATCCGTGGCGGTGGAGACGCCAACGGGACTGGACGGCGTCGGTGCGGACAGGAACGATACGGCGGCAACTGGCGGCACGCGCTTCGCCCATCGGCCATGCGTCGTCCCATCATAGAGGGCGTGCCCGGGTTCCGGTCGCGGGGGGCCGATCGCAACCCCGGCGTGCGGCGCGCGGTTCGTCCCGCGCGATCCCCGGCTGGTCGTGTCCCGTTCCGCTTCGGCGCAACTGTCCCTAGAGGAAGGGCACTATGGGTTCGGAGACGTGTTGCATGCGGTTGATCGTGGGTATCCTGGCGCTGGTGCTGCTGACCGGCGCGGCACCGGTCGAGCCCCCGCTGGTGCGGGTCCGGCTGGAGACGTCGGCGGGGCCGATCACGGTCGCGGTCGATACGCGCCACGCCCCCCGCACCGCGACCAACTTCCTCGCCTATGTCGATGACCAGCGGCTCGACGGGACCGCGTTCTTCCGGGCCTCGCGGCGGCCGGGCAAGCCCGGGCTGGGGTTCATCGAGGGCGGGATCGGCACCGATGCGCGGCGGCGGCTGGGGACGTTGCCGCTCGAGCCGACCAGCCGGACCGGCCTGCATCATGTCGACGGGGTGATCTCGATGGCGCGCTATGATGCGACCGATTCGGGGACCGCCAATTTCTCACTCATGTCGGGGCCGTTCCCCAACATGGACGCACGACCGGGATCGCCCGGCTACGCCGTGTTCGGCAAGGTCGTCGCGGGGATGGACGTCGTCCGGCGGATCCTCGCGATGCCGACCAGCCAGGGCGGCGAGGGCGCGATGAAGGGCGAGACGCTGCGTCGCCCGGTCTCGATCGTGCGCGCGGTGCGGCTCGACGGGACGCCGCATCCGACCGGGCGGATCAAGGTGTGGCAGCTGCTGCCGCGGAAGTGACGATCGGTTTTCAGACCGTTTTCCCGGTGAACCAAAACTTCTACCCCGGCGAAGGCCGGGGCCCAGTCGCGCCGGTTTTGGTAACGAAGCGCGGTCGCCCGCACTCTCCCGCCTCACTGCTGGGCCCCGGCCTTCGCCGGGGAAGCGTATTCTCGGGTTCGTCGGGAATCGCTACCGCGCCACGGGAGGCTGCAGCAGGTCCTTGTACTGGCGCGGCTGGGAGCGGAGATACTGGTTCGGCGCCACCACCGTCCCGCCGAGCGCGGCGGCGGCGTGCCACGGCCAGTGCGGATCGTAGAGGATCGTCCGCGCGACCGCGACGAGGTCGGCGTCGCCCGTCCCGACGATCGCCTCGGCATGGTCGGGTTCGGTAATCAGCCCGACCGCGACGACCGGGATCCCGACCGCCTGCTTGACCGCGCGCGCGAGCGGCACCTGGTAGCCCGGCCCGACCGGGATCGCCTGCCGCGCGTCGAGCCCGCCGCTCGACACGTGGATCGCCGAGCACCCGCGCGCTTCCAGCGCTTGCGCGAAGGCGACGGTCTGGTCGATCGTCCAGCCACCCTCGACCCAGTCGGTCCCCGAGACGCGCATCGTCACCGGCTTGCCCGCCGGGAACGCCGCGCGCACCGCGTCGAACACCTCTAGCGGGAAGCGCATCCGGTTTTCGAGACTGCCGCCGTACGCGTCGTCGCGCCGGTTGGAGAGCGGCGAGAGGAACTGGTGGAGCAGATAGCCATGCGCGCCGTGCAACTGGACGAGATCCAGCTCGAGTTCGGCCGCGCGCTTCGCCGCAGCGGCGAACGCATCGCGCAGCGCCGCCAGCCCGTCGCGGTCGAGCGCTACCGGCGGCGTGTCGTCCGCGCCGAAGCCGAGCGGCGAGGGCGCGACCGTCTGCCAGCCATTGGGCGATGACGGCGCGATGGTCGCGCCGCCGTGCCACGGCAGGTCGGTCGATGCCTTGCGCCCGGCGTGTGCGAGCTGGACCCCGACCGGCATGTCCGAATGCCGCCGGATGCCGTCGAGCGTCCGGCCCATCGCGGCCTGCGTCGCAGCGTCATACAGGCCGACGTCGGCATAGGTGATCCGCCCTTCGGGGACGACCGCCGCCGCCTCGATCGTCAGCAGGCCCGCGCCCGACAGCGCGAGCTGCCCGAGATGGATCAGGTGCCAGTCGGTCATGCACCCGTCCACCGCCGAATATTGGCACATCGGCGCGATGACGATGCGGTTGGCGAGCGTCAGCCCGTCGATCGTCAGCGGTTCGAACAGACGGGGGCCGGGCATGGCGGGATCCTTTACTTGGCGACGACCACGGCGTCGGTGCGAGCCGCCATGAGATAGCCGCCGCAGACGAACACCAGCCCGCCGATCGCGTTGCCGAGCGACACGATCGCCAGGTTGCGCACCACGCCGATCAGCGTGACCGAGGGATGATCGACCAGCAGGCCGAGCGTCAGCCCGGTCATGTTGGCGACCGAATGCTCGAACCCGGCCGCGACGAAGGCGAGCAGGATCCATGCCATCGCGATGCACTTGGCGGCATCGCCCTGCATCCGCGCGGCGGTCCAGATCGCGAGGCAGACCAGCCAGTTACACAGGATCGCGCGCGCCAGCAGCGCGAACGCGCTCGCCTCGACCTTGTGCGCGACATAGGCGTGGAACATCGAGTCGGCATTGGCGAACACCGCGCCACCGCCGCCGGCGGCGAATACCAGCGACAGGATGATCCCGCCGGCGAGGTTGCCGATCCACACGACGACGATCAGTTGCACCGCTTCCCACAGCGTGATCGTGCGATGCGCCAGCCCGAAGCCCAGATACATGACATAGCCGGTGAACAGCTCGGCACCCGCGAACACCGTCAGGATCAGGCCGATCCCGAACGTCCCGCCCATCACCAGCGGGCGGACGCCCGCGGGCAGCCCCGCGCCGGTGCTGAGCGCCAGGATCATCGCGATCCCGATATACGTCCCCGCCAGCATCGCGCCGACGAAGAAGCCCGCGGGCGAGCGGCGGAGCGCCGCTGCCTTGGTCGCGGCGAGCTTGGCGTAGGTGTCGATCGTCGACGCGTAGCCAGCGCTCATGCCGGAATACGCTTCGCATGACCGACGACGCCCGCACGGGCGACGCCGATTTCGGCGCCCATGTCGGCGGCGGCGGGGCGGATCGTCACCGGCACCGACTTGTACGACGGGGTGAAGCTTTGCGGATCATGGTCTTCGAGCGCGATCAAGGGTTGGGTCTCCGGATAATAGGATGCGCAGCATCCCTCTGGCAGCGCGTAACGCACCACCGTCAGTTTTTGTACCACGCGGTCGGCGCGGGCGAATTCGAGCGCGGTCGCGACATCGACGACGTCGCCTTCGGCGAAGCCGAGACGCGCCATGTCGGCGTCGTTCATGAACAGGATGTCGCGGCGGCCGAACACCCCGCGATAGCGATCGTCGAGGCTGTAGACCGTCGTATTATACTGGTCATGCGCGCGCAGCGTGGTGAGGCGCAGCACCGACGGGTCGATCGCGGCCGAATCGTCCTTGCGCGGCGTCGGGATGAAATTGGCCTTGCCGCTGTCGGTCTTCCACACGCGCAGCGCGGCGGAATTGGGCAGATGGAACCCGCCCGGCTCGCGCACGCGGCGGTTATAGTCGGCGAAGTCGGGGAAGACCGCCTCGATCTTGTCGCGGATCAGGTCGTAATTGCCGATGAAGGCATCCCAGTCGATCCCGCCCTTGCCCTTGAGCGTCGCCTTGGCGATCTGCCCGACGATCCAGATCTCGGACTTCACATGCTCGCCCGGCGCCTTCAGGAACCCGCGCGAGGCGTGGACCATCGACATCGAATCCTCGACGCTGACCGACTGCGGCCCGGTCTCCTGCGTGTCGAGCTCGGTCCGGCCGAGGCACGGGAGGACATAGGTGGCCTTGGCCATCAGCAGGTGCGTGCGGTTGAGCTTGGTCGTGATGTGCACCGCGAGATCCATGTTGCGGAACCCCTCGACGCACGCCTGCGGATCGGACGAGGCGATCGCGAGATTGCCGCCGAGGCAGACGATCGCGCGCGCCTTGCCGTCGCGCATCGCGGCGATGCTCTCGACTACCGAATGCCCGTCGCCGCGCGGCGGCTCGAACCCGAAGACGTCGCGCATCCGGTCGAGGAAGGCGGGCTTCGGGCGCTCGGTGATGCCGACCGTGCGGTCGCCCTGCACGTTGCTATGGCCGCGAAGCGGGCAGATCCCCGCGCCCGGACGGCCCATGTTGCCGCGCAGCAGCAGCAGATTGGCGATCTGCTGGACGTTGCTCGTGCCGTTGCGATGCTGCGTGATGCCCATGCCGTAGCAGGCGATCGTCGCCTTGGACGCGGCATAGATCTGCGCGACGCCCTCGAGCTCGGCGCGCGTCAAGCCGCTGTCGCGCTCGATCGTTTCCCAGCGCGTGTCGCGCAGGTCGGCGCTGTACGCGTCGAGCCCGGCGGTATGGTCGGCGATGAACGCATGGTCGAGCACCGGCTCGGACGCCGCACCCGCCGCCTTTGCCGCCTGCGCGGCATCGTCGAGCACGAGCAGCGCCTTGGCGATGCCCTTGATCGCGGCGGCATCGCCGCCGATCTTGACCTGGAGATAGGTCGTCGCGATCGGGGTTGCCGACATCGTCGCCATCTCGACCACCGACTGCGGCGATTCGAAACGTTCGAGCGAGCGTTCCTTGAGCGGGTTGAAGACGATGATCTTTCCCCCGCGCCGCGCGACGTCGCGCAGCGTCGCCATCATCCGCGGATGGTTGGTGCCGGGGTTGTGGCCGAACGACAGGATCAGGTCGGCATGGTCGAAATCGTCGAGGCTGACCGTGCCCTTGCCGATCCCGATCGACTTGGGGAGGCCGACCGAGGTCGCCTCGTGGCACATGTTCGAGCAGTCGGGGAAGTTGTTGGTGCCGTACAGCCGCACGAACAGCTGGAACAGGAACGCGGCTTCGTTCGAGCAGCGGCCCGAGGTGTAGAATTCGGCCTGGTCCGGATCCGGCACCGCGGCGAGCCCCGCGCCGATCTCGCTCAGCGCCTCGTCCCAGCCGACCACGTCGTAATGGCCGGTCGCCGCATTGTAGCGCAGCGGCTCGGTGACGCGGCCCTGGTCCTCGATCCAATGGTCGCTCTGCTTCCACAGATCCTCGACGCTATGCTCGGCAAAGAACTTCGCGCCGATCTTCTTCGCGGTCGATTCCCACGCGACTGCCTTGGCGCCATTCTCGCAGAATTCGAACGAGCTGGTGTGCTTGGGGTCGGGCCATGCGCAGCTCGGGCAATCGAAGCCGTCGGGCTGGTTGGACTTGAGTAGCGTCTGCGCGCCCCGGCTGACGATCTGCTGCGCCTTCAGCGAGATGGCGACCGCCTTGAGTGCCCCCCAGCCACCGGCGGGGCCGGTATAGTCCTTGATGCCGTCTGGGCGTTTGGTGCGCATTGTAAAGTCTCCGGCGTGCCGCACGCGGCACGGCTAGTCTGTCCGCGCCATGCCGGCGCGTCGGTCTTCCCCGGGCCGATAGGACGGTCAGGCCAATGAGGAAAGGCGGGAATTTCTCAAACCGTGATCGGCTCACTCGGTGAAACCCGCGCCGTCGCGAGCCGGACGTAGCCCACCAATGCAAAGATCGCGCATTGCGCCAGCAGCACCAGGACCGCCCCGCGCACCTCGCCGAGCGTCGCGCCCATCTGGTTGAGCGGCACGAAGATGTGCATCGCCGGCGTCACCGGGATGGTCCAGGCGATCGCCTGCACCCACGGCGGCATCGCGAACAGCGGCCAGGCGAATCCGGTCAGGAACACGAACGGGATCGACGTCGGGATCAGCAGCTTGAGCGCATCGTCGCCGCTGCGCACGACGCTGCCGACCAGCATCGCGAGCGCCGCCACGGTCGCGGCGAACAGCGGGGCGACCGGCAGCAGCGCGGGGATGTTGCCGCCGTGCGGAATATCCTGAAACCAGAAGACCAGCCCGAAATACAGCAACGCCGCCAGCGTGCCGATCGTCGTGCATGCCGCCCATGTTCCGACGAACGCGCGCCCCCCGCGCGACCAGCGTCCCTTGCGCCGCCGTTCCGCGACGAGCCGCGCGACCGAGAACAGCAGCGTCTGTTGCAAAATCACGTTGGCGACCGCGGGGAAGATGTAATCGCGATACCCCTCGGTCGTGTTGTACAGCGGATGCGTGCTGACGGCCGGCGCCACGGTGGCCAGCCGGTCGGGCAGGCGCGCCAGGCCCCGCTGCGCGGTCGCCGCGATTGCGGTGGCGATGCTCTTGCCGACCGCCTCGGCGCGCAGCAGATACGCGCCGTTCAGCCAGACCGCGATTCCCGTCCCCGGCCGCCCGGCCAGCAACGCCGCGCTGAGCCCGCGCGGGAGCAGCAGGATCCCCTCGGCGCGGCGCGCGCGGACGATCGCGCGGGCGGCCGCCATGTCGGGGACATCGGCGGTGACGATGATCTCGTTCGCGGTCTCGAGGTTGCGCAGGATCGCGCGCGACACGGCGCTGTGATCCGCGTCGACCAGCACGACCGGCAACCGCTCGACCACCTGATGCGCATAGGGCGCGGGATAGTAGAAGGCGTAGAACAGCACCGACAGCACCGCGACCGACAGCAGCGCGCGCGTGCGCAGGATCTCGAGCAACGTGCCCTCGAAGGCGCGGCGGAAGCTCATGCCGTACGCCCGCGCTGGCGGCGCAGTACCAGCGCGACCGCACCGCCGGCGAGCAGCGGATACAGGCAGAGGATCGCCGCCTGGCCGACCCATCGTCCCAGCGTGACGCCGATCGCCTGGTCCATCTGCAGCGTCAGATAATGGGTCAGCGGGAGTGCCGCGCTCCATGCCCGCGCGAACCACGCCCCGCCGGTCAGCGGCAGCGAGGTGCCCGAATAGGCCAGCGCGGACCCGGCGTAGATGACGCTGACCGACAGGCTCGTCGCAACCTCGCCGGTCAGCGTGACGAGCAGCGCGGAAAGCAGGGCCGTCGCAACGAACAGCAGCGCGCCGCCGAGCACGACCAGCCCGATCGCGCCCGAGAAGCGGTAGCCCTCGCCCAGCGTCAGCCACAACAGCCAAAGCGCCAGCCACAGCGTGCCGATCGCGACATGCGGCAGGAACCGCCCCGCGAGCGCCGCGACCGGCGACCCCGCCGTCGTCGCCCAGCGCGCGAGCGAGCCGTGATCGAGTTCGCGCCCGAGCGAGGCGGCGGTCGTCACCCCGATCAGCAGATGGAGGATCGCCGGGCCGATCAGCAGCCCGAGATACCATTCGAGGCTCGCGCCGGGATTGCCCAGCAAGGTGACCTGCGCCCCCGGCAACGGCGCACGCAGCAGGTCGATCCCGCGCAGCCCCGCGCTGTCGGGTACGCGGCGCGCGAGTTCGGCGGTGACCGTCGCCTGCAGCTGCGCCGATGCCAGCGCACCGGTGGACAGGAAGGCGGTCTGGTAGAAGATCTCGACCGTCGGCCGCACCGCATCCGGTCGCGTCCGGCCGAGCCCGCGCGGCAGGATCACCACCGCCACCGCACGCTCGCGCCGGACCGCGGCGAAGGCGTCCGCCGCGCTGCTCGTTTCCCCCACCACCGACAGCGCGTCGACCGTGCCGAGCGCGCGCACCACCGCGCGCGACACGCTGCTGTGGTCGCGGTCGACGATCATCACCCCGAGCCCGCGCGGCGATCCACCCGACAGCATTCCCGCGATCGCCGCGAGGAACAGCAGCGGCAGCACCGTCAACAGCGCCAGGTCGAACCGGTCGCGCGCGAGATGCGCCAGCTCGCCCACGAGCGCGCGGCGGAACGCGGTCATCGCGCCCAGTCGAAGAGCACGCTCATGCCGGGGCGCAAATCGGTCGTCCGGCCGGCCGGCTTCAGCTTCACGGTAAAGGCCCGCACGTCATAGCCGGTCGACTGGCGCGTCGCGCGGACCGTCGCGAACGCGGCTTCGGGGGCAATATGGCTGACGCGGAACGCGACGTCGCGCGCCAGCGCGGGGACGTGGCCGACCAGCGTCTTGCCCTGGCGAAGCCCGGCATATTGGCTTTCGCGCACGGTGATTTCGACCCATGGATGATCGATGTCGATCACCTGATAGGCGGGCAGCACGGGGCTGACGATCTCGCCGGGCTGGAGCAGCTTGCGCGACACCTCGCCGGCGATCGGCGACACCAGCCGCGTCTCCCCGACCAGCGCTTGCGCGGTGGCGAGCCCGGCCTGCGCGATCCGCACCTGCGCGGCGGCCGCCTGTTTCTCTTCGCTCCGCGTGCCCGCGAGCGCCTTGTGATATTGCAGCCGTGCCGCTTCCGCCGAGCGGCGGCTGCTGTCGCGCGCGGCATGCGCCTCGTCGCGGCGCTGCGCGGCGATCACGCCCTCGGCGTACAGCGTGTCCGCGCGCCTGCTCGAGGTTGCGCCGAGGTCCGCCGCCGCCTGCGCCGCCAGCCAGATCGCGCGGAGGGAGCCGACGTCCTCGCTGCGCGCGCCCGCCTGCGCCACCGCCGATACGGCGCGCGCGCTGTCGAGCACGCCCTGCGCCTGGCGCTCGGCGTTGCCGAGTTCGGGGCTCGACAGCGTCGCGAGGACCTGGCCCGCACGAACCCGCGCGCCCTCGTCGACCAGCAACCGGTCGACCCGCGCGAGCGCCTTGGTCGCGACGTTGACGCTGTCCGCCTCGACCATGCCCTGGATCTGCTCGGGCGCGGGGCGGCTCGCCAGCCACAGCCCGATCGCGACGATCACCACGACGATCGCCAGCCCGACGAAGAGCAGGATGCGCGCGCGGCGGCTCGGGGGTGCGTCAGGGTTGGGGGCGGGTTTGGCGGCGGGTTTGGCGGCGGGGGCGGTCATCGTCCGGCTCCATAGACCAGGCGCTGATCCGCCTGCGCGAGAAAGGCGCTGTATTCGTCGAGCCGCCCGGTCGAGGCGAGCAGCCCGGCCAGCGCCAGGTCATATTCGTACGCCACCGAAATGCGCTGGGCTTCGGCGGCATCCAGCGCGGCCTGCGCGGCGATGACCGGGGTCACCGTGCCTTCGCCCTCGCGAAAGGCAATCGCCTGGACGCGGACGTTCTCGCGCGCCGCCACGATGCTGCTGTCAAGCAGCACGAACGACCGCCGCGCGCCCTCGACCAGATTGTACGCGCGCAGCGTCGCGCTGGTGGCGATGCGGCGGGTCTCGGCGGCGGTGTCGGCGGCGGCGGCGGCCTGTTCGCGCGCGGCGGTCTCGGTCTGCTTGCGCCCGACGTTGGAAAGCAGCGTGTAGCGGACCCCGACCCCGACCGTCCAATCGGGTTCGATCGGCAGCGCGTTGTTGCGATTGAAGGTATATTCCCCGAACGCATAGGCTTGCGGCAGGCGGCGCGACCGCGCCAGCGCGACCCCGGCATCCGCGATCTGCCGTCCGGCATCGGCGGTGCGGGTCTCGGGAGTCCTGGCTTCGTTGCCGAGGAAGGTCTGCGCCGGCGCCAGCGGCCGGGTGCGGACGAACAGCGCGGTGGTCGGCAACGCCTCGCCCGCGAGATCGAGCAGCCGCGCCAGTTCGTCGCGCGCGGTCGCATAGGACAGGTCCGCGCGCTGGTACACGCGGTCCGCGGTATCGCGCGCGACCTGTACCTCCAGCGTGCGGGCGTGCGGGATGACCCCCGCCGCCTCGAGCTTGCGCGAATCGGCCAGCACCTGATCGAGCGCCGCGCGGCTGCGTCGGGCCGAGTCGTACAGCCCGGCGGCGGCCTGCTGTCCGAAATAGGCGCGGATGAGGTTGATCCGCGCGAGATCGACGGCCTGCGCGCGCCGGCCCTCGGCCATCGCGACGCCGCCCTGCGCGGCCCCCTGGATCGCGGGGATCGCGCCCCCGGTATAGAGCGGCATCGCCCCCTGCACGGTCGGGCGGAACACGTCCTGGCGGAAGCGGTAGCTCAGTTGGTCGGGGATCGCCTCGAACAGGCCCGGCAGGGCCTGCGACAGCCGCCCGGTGATCTCGCTGGCGATCTGTTGATAGGCCGGCGGGACCGATCCGGGCAGGCCGGCGAGGAAATCCTGGGTATTGCCCAGCGTGTCCGATTTCACGCCGGTCAGATCGACCGACAGCGTCTTTTGATATTCGAGATATTGCGCCGCGGCGGTGACGATCGGGCGGTGCAGCGTCTTGAGCGCATCGGCCGCCGATTTCGCGGCGGCGACGCCGTGGTCGGCCGCGCTGACCGCATGCGAGGTCCGGTCGAACCGCGCCTGCGCCGCGTCGAAGCTGAGCGCGGTCTGGGCGCAGACGCCGGCAGGCACGGCGGCCGCGAGCAGGCCGACGACCCCCTTCACGATCGGCAGGACCTGCCCGGACGATACTCTGTCGGGGCGTTGCATCGATCGGGCCCTAGCTGCGGTTGCGGAGGCCGTTCTTAATGGCGCGAGCGACCTGAAGAAACGGTCGCAGCATCGTACTTTTGTCGCTGGCCCCGAGATCGTGGATGTCGGTGCGCGACGATTGCTGGTGTGCGATATGCGGCGTGGCGGCAAAGGCGCGCAGGTCCGGATGCGCGGCGCGAAACCACGAATAGGCGCCGTCGACATGCATCGGACCGCCCTCCGGGCTGCCCGGAGGGCGGTCGAGAATCGCCTCCAGATAGGGAACGAGCCGTTCCAGTGCCCGCTTCGAAAAGGCGATGTAATGTGCCAGCAGTAGCGGCTCGTCCGGTGCGACCGGGGACAAGGGCGTGGCGATTGCCCGCGCAGGCGAGCCCCCGTAGAACATGTCCCACGGCGCCCCGCGCAACGCCGCGAGCGCCGCCGGCATGCGCGCGATCTCTGATCGCGAGAAGGCGACGTCGTCCTCCAGCAGCAGGAGCGAGTCGACGCCCGCGTCGCGCGCGCTGCGCAACGCGCCGAGATGGCTGAGATAACAGCCGCGCGTCCCGATCGTCGGGAAGCCCGCGGCGTCGTCGGGCCGGATGGCGTCGAAGAAGGCGATCGTCCGGCCGTCCGCGACCGCGCCGACGTCGCGCAGCATGGCAACCGCAGCGGTACGCCGGTCGGTACGGTGCGGCAGGTTGATGATCCGCACCATCGCGAACGTGTCGGAAAGAAGGTCGGAAGACCCCGGCTGAACCCGTGGCACGATCGCGCTACCCTTTGTCAAACGGACGATCGTCCGTCCGCGCGCTTGCGATACCGGCGGCGGCCTCGCAATGCCAGCGGCATCGTGGCGGCGAATGCCCGGTCGGGCATTCGCTGCCACGGTCGTCAAGAAAACTGGTGCTGCCGGTGAGGATTGAACTCACGACCTCAGCCTTACCAAGGATGCGCTCTACCACTGAGCTACGGCAGCAATTCCACTTTGCAGCGGAAGCGGCGTAAGAGACGGCTGAGCAGCGAATGTCAAGGAGCACATGCACGATGGCCGACACAAAAGACGAAAAGGCCGAGCGGCTGGCGGCGGCGCTGCGGGAAAACCTGAAGCGGCGCAAGGCGCAGGCCCGCGCCGCCGGCCGAGGACATCAAGCAATAGGCGCGCATTTCTCCGTCAGCCATGCGCGCTCGTCGGCGTCGAGTTCGGGGCTCAACACCGCCAGCACCTCTGCGTGATAGGCATCGAGCCAGGCGCGCTCGGCCTGTGACAGCAATTCGGGCAGGATCAGGCTGCGCTCGATCGGGCAGAAGGTGAGCGTCTCGAATCCAAGGAACGCCCCGTCCGGCGCGAAGCTGCGCTCCTCTACCAGCACCAGATTCTCGATCCGGATGCCGTATTCGCCCGCCTTGTAATAGCCCGGCTCGTTCGAGAGGATCATGCCCGCGCGGAGCGGCTCGGCCGGGCCGCCGCCCGGATAGAAGGGCTGGGCGATTCGCGCCGGGCCTTCGTGCACCGACAGATACGCGCCGACGCCGTGGCCAGTGCCGTGCGCGTAATCGAGCCCGACCTGCCACAAGGGGCGCCGCGCGAAGCCGTCGAGCTGCCCGCCGGTCGTCCCCACCGGGAAGACAGCGGTCGCGAGCGCGATATGGCCTTGGAGCACACGCGTGAAGCGATCGCGCATTTCGGCGGTCGGCGTGCCGATCGGCAGCACGCGCGTCACGTCGGTCGTGCCGTCGGCATATTGGCCGCCCGAATCGACCAGATACAGCTGCCCGAGTTCGAGCGGCGCGTTCGATTCGGGGGTCGAATGGTAATGCGGGCTCGCGCCGTGCGCACCGGTCGCCGAGATCGTGTCGAACGAGGTGTCGAGCAACACGCCGGTCGCCGCGCGGAAGTGCTGGAGCTTGGCGACGCAATCGAGCTCGGTCAGCCCGCCCTTGGGCGCTTCCGCCTCGACCCAGCGCAGGAACCGCGCGAGCGCCGCGCCGTCGCGCACCGAGGCGGCGCGGTGTCCGGCGATCTCGACCGGGTTCTTGGTCGCCTTGGCGAGCAGCACGGGGTCGCGACGCGGCAACACGGTCGCGCCGCCCGCCTCGAGCGTGTCGAAGATCGCCGCGACCGCGCCGTTCGGATCGGCGGCGATCGTCTTGCCGGCATGGCCGCGCAACGCCTCGGCGAAGGCATCGCGCGGGTGGAGCCGGATCGCGTTGCCGAGATGCTGGCGGACCGCGTCGGTCAATTTGTCGGGCGCGATGAACAGGTCGGCGGTGCCGTCCGCCGCGACGATCGCATAAGCGAGCGCGACCGGGGTGTGCGCGACGTCGCGGCCGCGCACGTTGAGCAGCCATGCGATCGAATCGAGCGCGGTCAGTACCACTGCGTCGGCCCCCTCGGCGGCGATCCAGTCCGCGACCTGCGCGCGCTTGGCGGCCGAGGTCGCGCCGGCCTGCGCGTCGTCCTGCACCGTCAGCGGGGCGGGCGAGGGGAGCGGGCGATCGGGCCACACCGCATCGACCGGGTTGGTATCGACCGCGACCAGCTCGGCGCCACGGGCGGCGAGTTTCGCGCGCGCTTCCTCGACCCAGGCGCGGGTGTGGAGCCACGGATCGTAGCCGATCCGCGCGCCGTTCGCGGCATGGTCACCAAGCCATGCCGCGACGCTCGTCTGCGGCACCGCGACGAACTGCCAATCGTCCGCCGAGACCTGCTCGCGCACCTGCAGCGTGTAGCGCCCATCGGTAAAGATCGCCGCCGCCTCGGGGAGGACGACCGCGTTCCCGGCCGAGCCCTGGAACCCGGTCAGCCAGGCAAGCCGCTGCGCATAGCCGCCGACATATTCGGACATATGCTCGTCGGTCAGCGGGACGACGAAGCCATCGAGCCGGTCGCGGCGAAGTTGGTCGCGCAAGGCAGCGAGGCGGGCGGCGTGGGTGGACATCGGCAAGGGCTTTCCGGCAGTGCTGGGATATTGGCCGGGCAGAATAGGCCAGCCGTCGGCAGGTTGCGAGGGGAACCTCGGGGGCGGTGGTGAAGGCGTCGTCTCGTCCGTCACCCCGGCGAAGGCCGGGGCCGTCTGGTTGCCCGGGCGCGAGTGGGCGACGAGGCGCTGCATCCTCGGTCACGTGCTTCAACGTGGCGGCCCCGGCCTGCGCCGGGGTGACGGGAGGGTAGATCGCAAGTCCGGCGGACCGGCCCCCGGCCTCACCCGTCCGGCAGCGCGACCCGGTCGGGGATCGTCAGCACGCTCGACGTGCCACCGCCGCTCGCGGGCAGCACGTCGAAGGTGCCGTCGAGCTGCCGTGCGAGCGCGAGCGCGATCTTGAGGCCGAGGCTGGTGCTGCCCGCGACCGCGAACCCCGCGGGCAGCCCCGCGCCGTCATCGCTGACCCGCAGGACCATGCCGTCCGGCGCATGGTCGAGCGCGATCCGGATCACCCCCGTCGCGCGATCGGCGAAGCCGTGCTCGCTCGCATTGGCGACCGCTTCGGCGAGAATGAGCGCGAACGGGATCAGCGCATCGGGGTGCAGCACGATTCCGGGCGCGACCGCGACATCGTAGCGGATGCCGACGCGGCCGTCGGACTCGGCAAGATCGTTGATCAGCGCCTGCATGAACGCCGCGAGATCGGTATTCTTGCCGTCGATGTCGTACAGCTGCCGCTGGATTCGCCCGATCAGCCCGATCCGCGCGGCGGCATCGTCAAGCGCCTTCTTCGCCAGATCATGGTCGACCCCGCGGCGGTGCAGCGTCAGCATCGCGCCGACCATCTGGATGTTGTTCGAGACGCGGTGCTGGAGCTCGCGGAACAGCAGCTCGTTGCGTTCGGCCAGCCGCGCGCTGGTTTCGGCGAGCGCATGGCCGCGCTCGCGTTCGCGGCGCAGCCGGTGGTTGGCGTTCTGCATCCAGTGGACCAGCGTGATGTCCACCACCACCACGGCCACATAAAAACCAAGCGCGGTGGTCGTCCCCTGCCCAATGTTGAAGCTGAAAAAGGGCGGGATGAAATAATACCACGCCATCAACCCGCACAGGATCGCCGAGAGAATGCCCGGACCGCGTCCGAGGATGAAGGCGGACAGGATGACGGCGGGGAAGAAGGTGAGGAACGGGAAGCCCGGCGGAAACCACGGGTCGAGCCCGCTGCGCAACCCGCACGCGCCGACCGACAGCGCCGCCGCGAGCGCATAGCGGAGCACTGGCCGTGCCGCGAGCAGGGGCAGTTTCTCGAGGAACGTCGCGCGCCTGTCAGGCATCGCGGACCGCCGCTGAACATGAGACGGGCGGTCGGTGGGGCTGGTTGATCGGCGAATCCTCAAGACACTGGAAAGCGAGTTGTGGTGCTAGCATGTTCCTGTGTCACCCCACAGGCCATGTCGTCTCCCGCAATCAGGACGTCACCAACCCATGTCAACCGCACCGGTTTGAGGACCGTTCGTTTCGCAGGGCTTCGACAAGCCGCACCGGCACGCTTAAGAGACGGGAATGACCCAGAGCCCATCGCCCTCCACGCTCCCGACGCCCCCTGTTGCAGAGCAACGCGCGCACAGCTTCACTGCGCACGGCATCACGATCGAAGACCCCTATGCCTGGATCAAGGACCCTGGCTATCCCGAGGTGACCGATCCGGACGTGCTGGCGTATCTTGCGGCGGAAAACGCCTATTTCGAAAGCGTGATGGCGCCGCATCGCCCGCTGGTCGACCGGCTTTACGAAGAAATGAAGGGGCGGATCAAGGAAGACGATTCCTCGGTCCCGCAGAAGGACGGCGACTGGCTGTACTGGACCGCGTTCGAGACCGGCGGGCAGTATCGCAAATGGTGGCGTCGCCCGGTCGCCGCGGCCACCGATACGAGCAAGGACGAACTGATCCTCGACGAGCCGGTGCTGGCGGAGGGCAAGGAATATTTCCGCTTGGGCGCCTTCTCGATCAGCAATGACGGGCGGCTGCTCGCTTATGCGATCGACGACAATGGCTCGGAACGGTTCGAGATTCGCGTCAAGGACCTGACCACCGGCGAGCATCTGCCCGATGTGATCCCGGGGATGCTGTCCGAGATCGTCTGGACCGCGGACGACAAGGGCTTCCTCTACGGTCTCGCCAACGACCAGTGGCGCACCGACAACGCCCGGCTGCACTGGCTGGGCACGCCGATCGCGGACGATATCGAGCTGTTCAAGGAGGCCGACGAAGGCTTCCGCGTCGGCGTCAGCGAGACGAGCGACCGCAAGTGGATCGTGCTGTCGAGCGGCGACCATGTGACGAGCGAAATCTACCTGCTTCCCGCAACCGATCCGCTCGCGACGCCGCTCTTGGTGTCGGCGCGGCAAGTGGGGCGCGAATATGACGTCGACATGCACGGCGACACGTTGTTCATCCACACCAACGACACCGACCCCAATTTCCGGCTGTGCACCGCGCATATCTCCTCGCCGGGCGAATGGGTCGAGAAGATCGCGCCGTCGCGGCATTTCTACATGACCGGGATCGATTGTTTCCGCGATTTCTTCATCGTCGACGGGCGCGAGGACGGGCTCGATCAGATCGAGATCCACCGCTACGACGACGCAATCGCGCCCCAACGGATCCGTTTTCCCGAGGCGAGCTATGACGCTGGGCTCGGCAACAATCCCGAATATGCGATGGACGTGCTGCGCGTCGGCTATGAATCGATGGTCACGCCGGGGACCGAGTACGACTATGACGTCGCAACCGGCGAGCTGACGACGCTCAAGGTCCAGGAAATTCCGTCGGGCTATCAGGCCGCCAAGTATCGCACCGAACGCCTCAAGATCACCGCGCGTGACGGGACCGAGGTGCCGGTATCGATCGTCTATCCCGCCGACTTCCCCAAGGACGGGTCGCGCCCGTTGTTCCTTTATGCTTACGGCGCATATGGTTACGCGATTCCGCCGGGCTTCTCGACCGGGCGATTGTCGCTGCTCGATCGAGGCTTTGCCTATGCGATCGCGCATATTCGCGGCGGGGACGATCTCGGCCAGCAATGGTATCTCGACGGCAAGCTCGAAAAGCGCGCCAACACGTTCAACGATTTCGTCGATGTCGCCAAGGGCCTGGTCGCGGACGGCTGGACTTCCGCGGGCAAGATCGCGATCGCGGGGCGTTCGGCGGGCGGCGAGCTGATGGGGGCCGTCGTCAATTCCGATCCCGAGCTGTGGGGCGCGGTGATCGCGGACGTGCCGTTCGTCGACGTGCTCAACACGATGCTCGATGCAGAACTCCCACTGACCCCGGGCGAATGGCCCGAATGGGGCAATCCGATCGAGGACAAGGCGGCGTTCGAGCTGATCCGCGGCTATTCGCCCTACGATCAGGTCAAGCCGCAGGCCTATCCGCCGATGTTCATCTCGGGTGGGCTCAACGATCCGCGCGTGACCTATTGGGAGCCCGCGAAATGGGCGGCCAAGCTCCGCGCGACCAAGACCGACGACAACGTGCTGTTGCTCAAGACCAACATGGGCGCGGGGCATGGCGGCAAGTCGGGGCGGTTCGAATCGCTGCGCGAGGGCGCGGAGGAACATGCGTTCGTGCTGTGGCAGCTCGGCATCGAGGGGTAAGCGAAACGACCGTCGCCCGTTTTCCCGCGAGCGTATGGCCTCCGAGAAAGTCGGTTTACCGGCCCGTCCTTTGCTGTTTTCCCGCGCAGGCGGGAATCCAGAGCCAAGCCAAACAATGGCTTGCAGTTCTCGCGACTCCTGGACTCCCGCCTTCGCGGGAGAACAGCTAGGTTTTGCAGAAGCCATGCGAAGGCGCGGCATCCAAAGGAACGGACGCGGCGCGCTTCGCCCCGGCCCCTGTCATCGCCGGGGAACATCGGGGCGCGCGCGGCTTTAAGCCGCCTATGTCGATCGAATCCATCATCCAGCATTACGGCCTCATCGCCTTGTTCGCAGGCGCCGGGATCGAGGGCGAGACCGTCGTCGTCGCGGGCGGGCTGCTCGCGCACAAGGGGCTGTTCCCGCTCCCCGGCGCGATGGTGGCGGCGGCGGCGGGGTCGTTCGTCGCGGACCAGATCTTCTTCTCGCTCGGCCGGTATTTCCGCGACAAGCCGTGGGTCCGCCGCGCGCGCGAGAAGCCGGTCTTCGAACGCGCGCTGGGGCTGCTCGAACGCTATCCGATCGGGTTCATCTTCGCCTTCCGCTTCATCTACGGCTTCCGCACGATCAGCCCGATCGCGATCGGGACGACCAAGGTCTCGACCAAGCTGTTCGTCATGATCAATCTCGTCGCGGCGATCGTCTGGGGGATCGTGTTCACCGGGATCGGCTATCTGTTCGGGCACAGTTTTGAGAAACTGATCGAACGCTTCCTCCCCGACAAACATGCGATCCTGATCGTCGGCGGGGTGATCGTCGCGATCGCGCTGCTGCTCGGCCTCTGGCATTGGTGGCGCGGGCGGCGCACACAGGCGGCATGACGCGCTTCACGCTTTTGATCACTGCGACGCCCGACGACATCGACGAACTCGGCCACGTCAACAATGCGGTGTGGGTTCGCTGGATCCAGCAAATCGCGGTCGCGCATTGGGAAGCGGTCGCGCCGCCCGAGCAGCAGGCGGCCTATGTCTGGGTCGTGACCCGGCACGAGATCGATTATCGCGGCAATGTCGCGGCGGGCGAGACCGTCACCGGAGAGACCTGGGTCCCCGCGCCGCCGACTGGCGCGCGGTTCGACCGGCATGTCCGCTTCCTCGGCGCGGACGGCAAGGTGAAGGTGCAGGCGGTGACGACCTGGGCGCTGATCGACCGCGTGACCGGGCGGTTGCTGCGGGTGCGGGACGAGATCGCCGCGCCGTTTTTATCCGCCTGACGGAACCGCTTGGGGCTGCGGAGGCTTGAAGCTTCAGGTTTCAAGGATTGATCCGATGCTCGAACATCTTCCCCACTGGCTCGGTCATGCGCTGCGTAACGTGCGCGCGGGCGCGGACAAGCTCATCATCGCGGAGCCGGTGCTCGGTCGCGATTTCGCGACGATCGAGGTCACCAGTCCGGCGTTCGCGAACGAAGGGCGCATTCCACCGCGCTTTACCGCCGACGGCGACGGCGTTTCGCCGCCGCTGACCTGGGGCGCGGTGCCGGCGGGGACGCTGAGCGTCGCGCTGGTGGTCGAGGATGCCGATTCGCCGACGCCCGCGCCGCTGGTGCATGCGATCCTGTGGGGCCTGCCCGCCGACGCCGGGCGGATCGAGGAAGGCGCGATCGTCGCGGATGCGCATCCCGATGGCAGCGGGGTCGGGCGCAACTCCTATCTCTCGCAGGGCTGGCTCGCGCCCGATCCGCCCACCGGGCATGGCGATCACCGCTATGTCTTCCAGCTGTTCGCGCTCGATTGCGTGGCGGAGGATCTGGGTGACGGGCCGGGGCGCGGGGCAGTGCTCAATGCGATTGCGGGGCATGTGATCGGCGCTGGCGTGCTGGTCGGGCTGTATTCGCGGGGCGAGCCTGCTGGCGTGGTGCCGGACGATGGCGCGCCGGTGGTCGCCTGACGCCTCATGCGGGTGCTGACGTCAGATTGCGTTCCCCTTACTTTCTTCCCCGGCGAAGGCCGGGGCCCAGTCGCGATGACCGAGGTAAGGGAGCGCCCCCGCCCGCAATCTTCTGTTCCTCGACTGGGCCCCGGCCTTCGCCGGGGAAGCAGAAGTAGGTTGCGGGGGAAGCGCATCACCCGCTGTTGCGCAGCGCAGTCGCGATCGCGTTGATCGACAGCAGGATGCCTTCACCGATCCGCTCGTCCGCGTCGCCCGCACGGCGGCGCTTGATGAGTTCGATCTGCAACCGGTTGAGCGGTTCGATATAGGGCAGGCGCAGCCGGATCGACGTCTCCAGCGCGGGATGCGCCTCGAGCAGGCGGGACTGCCCGGTCACGGCAAGCAACCCGTCATGCGCCTGCCGCCACCCGCCCGCGATCCGCGGGAAGATCGCGTCCGCCAGCGCCCGGTCTTCGACCAGCGCGGCGTAGCGCGCGGCGATGCCCATGTCCGACTTGGCGATGACCTGCTCCATATTGGCGAGCGTCGCGGCGAAGAACGGCCAGCCCTGCGCCATCTCGCGGAGCAGTCCCTTGTCCGCGAACGAGTCGAGTGCCTGCCCCACGCCGTACCAGCCCGGCAGCATCACGCGCGCCTGTGCCCAGCTGAACACCCAGGGAATCGCGCGCAAATCCTCGATCCGGTCGCTCTTGGTCCGGCTCGCGGGACGCGAGCCGATCTTGAGCCCGGAAATCTCGGCGATCGGCGTCATCTCGCGGAAGAAGGTGCGGAACCCCTCGGTCCCGTAGACCAGCCCGCGATACGCCTCGAACGCGCTGGTCGACAGCTGGTCCATCGCGGCAGCGAAGCGCCGCGTGTCGGCGGCGGACAAGGGCTCCGGCTCGAGACTGGCGAGCAGCGTCGCCGACGCCATCGCCTCCAGGTTGGTCATCGCGCTTTCGCGCGTGCCGTATTTGCCCGCGATCACCTCGCCCTGTTCGGTGATGCGGATGCGTCCCTGCACCGTACCGAACGGCTGCGCGCGAATCGCCGCGAAGGCCGAGCCGCCGCCGCGCCCGACCGCGCCGCCGCGCCCGTGGAACAGCTGCATCCCGACACCGGTCTCGGCGAACACGCCCCGCAGCGCGGTCGACGCCTCGGACAGGCTCCAGGTCGAGGTGAGGTAGCCGCCGTCCTTGTTCGAATCGGAATAGCCGATCATGACTTCCTGATAGCCGCGCTTGGCGGTCACGCTGCGCACCTCGGGCAGCGCGAACCATTCGGTCATGATGTCGGGTGCGGCTTCCAGGTCGCCGATCGTCTCGAACAGCGGCACCGCCATGATCGCGGCATCGGGTGTGTCGCCATGCGGGCGATACAGGCCGACCTCCTTGAGCAGCACGTTGAGCTCGAGCAGATCCGACACCGATTGCGCCATCGACACGATATGCTGGACGATGCACGCCGTGCCATAGGTCGCGTGCGCGGTCGCGGCGGCGCGCAGGATCGCGAGTTCGGATTGTGTCTCGTCCGAATAGGCCGCGAACGCGCTCCCCAGCGGGCGGGCGTTGGACAGTTCGTGCCGCAACAGCGAGACGCGCTGCGATTCGGTCAGCGCCAGATAGTCGTCCTCGACGCCGGCGACCTTGAGCAGTTCGGCGACCACGCGTTCGAGCACCGCGCTGTTCTGCCGCAGGTCGAGCGTGGCGAGGTGGAAGCCGAACGTTTCGACCGCGCGGATCAGCCGTCCGAGCGCACCACCCGACGACAGCGCGCCGTCTCCCCCCGCCGCCAGCGCCCGCGCGATCACGACGAGGTCGGCGCGGAACGCCTGCGGATCGGCGTAGCGCTCGCCCTTGAGCGGGCCGAGGCGCGGGGCCGGCTTGCCCGTCAGCGCCTGGTGCGTCGCGACGAGGCGGGCATAGATCCCCGACAGCGCCCGGCGATACGGCTCGTCGCTGCGGCTTTCGGACGTGTCCCCGCTCGCATCCGCCAGCGCCGCGACCGCGGCGTCGGCCGGGGCGAGGTTGGTCGAGATCGACAGTTCCGCGCCGAGCGCGTGGACGCCCTCCAGGTAATAACCGAGCACCGCCTCGCTCGCCTTGGCCAGCGCGGCGCGCAGGCTGTCGGCGGTGACGAACGGGTTGCCGTCGCGATCCCCGCCGATCCAGCTGCCGGGCTTGAGGAAGCCGGGCGTCCGCCCGCCCAGCGCCCGGTCCCAGCGCTGGTACAGCGCGGGCAGCGCTGGCAGGAACACGTCGCGCAGATAGCTGAGCGCGGTTTCCACCTCGTCGGTGACGTACAGCCGTTCGCGCCGCAGCACGCGGGTCTGCCACAGGAGCGCGATCTGGCGGAGGATCGCTTCCTCGATATCGTCGCCATCGGGCGTGTCGGTCGCGCCGCCGTCGCGCAGCTGCATCAGCGCGGCGATGCGGTTGCGGTGGTCGATCATGGACTTGCGCCGCACCTCGGTCGGATGCGCGGTCAGCACCGGGGCGACCAGCGCGTGCTGCAGCAGTGCGATCGCCCGGGGCCGGTCGATCCCTTCCCCCGCCAGCCGCTCCAGCGCGGAGGCAAGGTCGGCCCCCTGTTCGGCGGCAATTCCCTGGCGATCCTCGGCGAGGTTGGCGAGCATCGAGAACAGCATGAAGCCGCGGACGAAATCGAGCGTCTCGTCCAGGTCGAGCTGGTCGAGCCCGAGGTCGGCGGTGTCGCCCGCATCCGCTCCGCGGTGCCGTTCGACCGAAGCCGCCCGGATCGATTCGGTACGCGCGTACAGCGCTTCGCCGCCATAGGCGCGGATCACGTCGCCGAGCAATTTGCCCAGGAAGCGGATGTCGGGATTGTTGGTGATCGAGGGGAGGTCAGCCATGCGAGGGATGCTGCATCGCAACACCCCCCGGGTCAACCATCACTGTGCGCGGGTTTGCGCCGGCGTCGCGGTCGCGCCGTCGGCGGAACGCGCGGCATCCTGTTCCTTGTTGGTGACCATGCCGTCATGATTGGCATCCGCCCGATCGAACCGGGCGAGCCCGCGCGCGACGAATTCGCTGCGGCTTATCGCGCCATCCTGGTCGGTATCCGCGCGGGCGATCCGATCCGCGCGGGCATTGCCCAGTTCCATCTTGGTCAGCCGGCCGTCGCCGTCGACGTCCCGTTCGGCAAAGCGCTTTTCGAGCAACTGGCGCACCTCATCGCGCTTGGCGAGCGTGGGCGGTTCGAAATCGGCGAGCACATCATCGCTCGCGGTCGGCTGCTGGCACGCCGCCGTCGCCAGCAAAAGGGCGGCAAGCCCCAAAACACCCATATGCTGCATCGTCGTCTCCCGGACCGAAAGGGTCGGCGAGCGTGCAAGACACGTCAAGCCTCGAGCTCAACGTCCCAATAGAGCCAGTCGTGCCATGTATCGTGCAGGAAATTCGGCGGGTAGCGCCGGCCATGCTCCTGCAACTGCCAGCTGGTCGGCCGGATTGCGTCGATATGGAGCGGCATGCCCGCCTGTTTCGGGGTGCGGCCACCCTTTTTGAGATTGCACGGCGAACAGGCGGTGGCGACGTTTTCCCAAGTCGTCCGCCCGCCTTGGGCACGCGGGACGATGTGGTCGAAGGTCAGCTCATGCCCCGCGCCGCAATATTGGCAGGTGAACTTGTCGCGCAGGAACAGGTTGAACCGGGTGAAGGCGGGGAAGGCGCTCGGCCGGACATATTGCTTGAGCGCGATGACCGAGGGCAGCTTGATCCGCTGCGTCGGGCTGCGCACCTCGCGTTCATATTCCGCGACGATGTCGACCCGGTCGAGGAACACCGCCTTGATCGCGGTCTGCCATGGCCAGACCGACAGCGGATAATAGCTCAGCGGGGTGTAGTCCGCGTTGAGCACGAGCGCGGGACAGCCATCGGGGTGGCGGATGAGATCGGGATGGTACATGCGAGCCCCCCTTTTCCTCAGTCGAGTGGCACTTCCTGCGCGGCTTCTTGCCGTTTAGGATGACGCTGTGATGACAGCGACGCCTTTCGTTAACAAGTTCAGCACAGCGCGCGACTCGCGGTCAAGGGGGGCAATGCCGATTTGCAACCAAGGATCGACCCCCGGGCTGCGGTCCGCGCCGCCGAAATGAGCGCGCAAACCACCAGTCGTTTCGCCCCCAGCCCGACCGGGCGGTTGCATCTCGGCCATGCGTTTTCGGCGATCCAGGCGCATGACCGGGCGCAGCGCGCGGGGGGACGGTTCCTGCTGCGGATCGAGGATATCGACGGCACGCGCAGTCGGCCCGAGCATGTCGACGCGATCCTCGCCGACCTGCGCTGGCTGGGGCTGGCGTGGGACGGGCCGGTGCTGTTCCAGTCGACTCGGCTCGACGGCTATGCCGCCGCGCTCGATCGGTTGCGCGCGATGGGGCTGCTGTATCCGTGCTTCTGCACGCGCGCCGAAATCGCCGCGAGCCTGTCCGCGCCGCACGGCCTGGAAGCGGTCTACCCGGGAACGTGCCGCCACCGCGACGCCGCCGATCGCGCGGCGCGGATCGACGCGGGGATGGCGCATGCGTGGCGGATCGACATGGCGGCGGCGGCGGAACGCGCCGGGCCGCTCGAGTGGACCGACGAGATCGCGGGCGACGTGGTCGCGCATCCCGAGCGGCACGGCGATGTCGTCCTCGCGCGCAAGGACGCCCCCGCCAGCTATCATCTCGCGGTGACGGTGGACGATGCCGCGCAGGGTGTCACGCATGTGGTGCGCGGGGTCGACCTGTTCGCCGCGACCGACGTGCACCGGCTGCTGCAGGCGCTGCTCGGGTTGCCGACTCCGCTCTACCGGCATCATGCGCTGCTGACCGACGCGACCGGCGCGCGACTCGCCAAGCGCAACGGTTCGCCGAGCCTGGAACGCCTGCGTCTGCGCGGCGACGACGGGCGCGCGCTCGCGACGACGTTGCGCGCGGGGCGGCTGCCCTCGGACATTCTGACCACTGGCTTTCTGGCGGCAAGCGCCTAAGTTGGTGGCATGAGCACTTTCCTGACAATCCTGCTGATTGCGGCGATGATCGCCACGGTCGTCGTTCTGGTCCGCGGACTGGTGGTGTTCCTGCTCGGCGCGAGCCAGCAGGCGCGCGACGGGACGGGGAGTGCGGAGGGGATCAGCCCGTCGGCGGTCAAGTCGAACAAGATGATGCAATACCGCATCATGTTTCAGGCAGTGGCGATCTTCCTGGTCGTGCTGCTGATGTGGCTCGCGGGAAAGAGCTGAGCCGACACGACATTCGGCCCGGGGCAGGGCCGGGTGAGGGGGACGGGATTTGGTAAAGCTCAACCGCATCTACACGCGCACCGGGGATGACGGCTCGACCGGACTGGTCGATGGCTCGCGTGTCGCCAAGGACGACGCACGCATGGCCGCGATCGGCGATGTCGACGAGGCGAACAGCCTGATCGGCGTGGCGGCGGTCGCGGTGCGCGATACCGGTGTCGCGGGCATCTGGCTCGTCGCCCTGCTGGAGCGGGTGCAGAACGATCTGTTCGACCTGGGCGCGGACCTTGCCACGCCGGGCGAGGACTTTGCCCCGTCCGACATGGTGCTGCGGGTCGTCGCGGCGCAGGTCGACCGGCTCGAGTCCGAGATCGATCGGATGAACAGCGAGTTGAGCCCGCTCACCAGCTTCATTCTGCCCGGCGGAACGCCCGGCGCTGCGGCGCTGCACGTCGCCCGCGCGACCGTGCGGCGCGCGGAACGCACTGCGGTCGGCGCGGCGCGGCATGTCGCGCTCAATCCGCTCGCGCTCGCCTATCTCAACCGGCTGTCGGATTATTTGTTCGTCGCCGCGCGTGTGGTGAACCAAAATGCCGGTGGCGACGTTCTCTGGCGACCGGGTGCTACCCGCTGATGTGGATCGGCGGGCACTGGCCCGTGCGATGACCCCGCAGCGGGGCGAACTTCTATCCGGAACGGACGAGGCGATGGCGACACGGACTGCCCCCAGGACTGACGCCTCCGCGCTCGCCGAGCGTTTCCAGGCCGTCCGCAATCTGACCGTCGCGCTGGTTGCGCCCCTGTCGGATGCGGATGCCACCGCGCAGTCGATGGACGACGCGTCGCCCGCCAAATGGCATCTGGCGCACACCAGCTGGTTCCTCGAGACCTTCATTCTCCGCGATTTCGTCGGCGGCTACCGGCTGTACGACGATCGCTTCCCGTTCCTGTTCAACAGCTATTACGAGGCCGAGGGGCAACGCCAAGCGCGCAACCGGCGCGGGATGGTAACGCGGCCCGCGCTCGACGAGATCCTGGCGTATCGCGCGCATGTCGATGCGCAGGTGCTCGCGGCACTGCCCGACCTCCCCGCGGCAGCGCAGGAATTGATCGCGCTGGGGTGCCATCACGAGGAGCAACATCAGGAGCTGCTCGTCACCGACATCCTGCACCTGATGGCGCAGAACCCGGTCGAGCCCGCGATCTGGCCCGCCGCGCGCAAGGTGCCGGTGGAAATGCCGCGCCCGGCCGGATGGATCGAGCACGCCGCCGGGATCGTCGCGATCGGGCATGATGGCGACGGCTTCTCGTTCGACTGCGAAGGGCCGCGCCACCAGACGTTGCTCAGCGCGCATGCGATCGCGGATCGTACCGTGACCAATGGGGAATGGGCGGCGTTCATCGCGGATGGCGGGTACACCGAGCCGCGCCACTGGCTGTCCGACGGTTGGGCATGGGTGAAGCGCGAGCGGATCGTCGCTCCGCTCTATTGGGAGCAGCGTGACGGAGGATGGACCCGGTTCGGGCTCGACGGGCGCCGCGCGATCGATCCAGCAGCGCCGGTGACGCACGTCAGCTTCTTCGAGGCGGATGCCTATGCCAGCTGGGCAGGCGCCCGCCTGCCGACCGAGGCGGAGTGGGAGGCGGCCGCGGCTGGCCACGATCCGCTCGGCGGCAACCAGCTCGACACCGCCGGCCCGGTCGAGCCGCGCCCGTCGACCGGCGGACCGGCCTTCTTCGGCGACGTGTGGGAATGGACCGGGAGCGCGTATCGCCCCTATCCGGGGTTCCGTGCGGTCGAAGGCGCGGTCGGCGAATATAACGGCAAGTTCATGAGTGGGCAGTGCGTCCTGCGCGGCGGATCGTGCGCGACCCCGCGCGGCCATGCGCGCGCCTCGTACCGCAATTTCTTCTATCCGCATCAGCGCTGGCAGTTCACCGGCGTCCGGCTTGCCAAGGATCTCTAATGCTTAAGCCAGAAATCGAGGACGGGCAGGCGAGCCTCGCCGACCCAGCGTTCCGCAACGACGTTCTGCGTGGCTTCGCGCTTCGCCCGCGCGCGATCCCGGCGCGGTGGTTCTATGACCGGCGCGGGTCGGAGCTGTTCGAGCAGATCACCGATCTCCCCGAATATTACCCGACGCGGACCGAGACCGCGATCCTGCGCGCCTGCTGCGGTGACGTCGCGCGCATCGCGGGCAAGGGGCGCGCGGTCGTCGAGTTCGGTTCGGGCTCGTCGACCAAGACGCCGATCCTGCTCGAAGCGGTCGATCCGGCGGCGTACGTGCCGATCGACATCTCGGGCGATTTCCTGCGCGAATCCTCGGCGGTGCTCGCGGATGCCTTCCCCGGCCTTTCGGTGCTCCCGGTCGAGGCCGATTTCATGCACCCGATCTCGCTCCCCGCGCAGGTCGCGGATACGCCCAAGCTCGGCTTCTTCCCGGGCTCGACGATCGGCAACATGATCCCGCATTCGAGCACCGACCTGTTGCGCGCGATGAAGGAGTCGCTCGGCGAGGGCGCGATGCTGCTGATCGGGATGGACCGGATCAAGGACAAGGCGACGCTCGAGGCGGCGTATGACGATGCGCAGGGCGTGACCGCTGCGTTCAACCTCAACCTGCTCGAGCGGATCAACCGCGAGCTCGACGGCACGATCCCGCTCGACGCGTTCCGGCATCGCGCGATCTGGAACGACGATCGCGCGCGGATCGAGATGCACCTCGAGGCGACTCGCGACGTCAGTTTCACCGTCGAGGGCCGGCCGTTCGACATGGCGGCGGGCGAGACGATCCACACCGAGAACAGCCACAAGTTCGGTGCACGCGACGCGCGGATCCTGCTGCGCGCGGGCGGGTGGACGCCGGTCGGCGAATGGACCGACCCCGAGGGGCGGTTCGCAGTGCTGCTCGCGGAGGCACAGCCCGCCCGCCTCGCGCCGTGATACCGCTGCATCCGGTCGCGGCGACGGGGTTCGACCGGGCGGCGGACGTCTATGCGACGAGCCGCCCGGGGTATCCCGATGCGATCGTGGATTGGATGCGGGATCGGCTGGGGATCGTTCCGGGTCGGACGGTGCTCGAGATCGGCGCCGGCACTGGCAAGTTTACGGGATCGCTGGTCAGGACCGGGGCTGCCATCCTCGCGCTCGAACCGATCGCGGCGATGCTTGACCACCTCGTCGCCGACTTTCCCGGGGTGCGACCGCTGGTCGGGCAGGCAGAGGCGATCCCGCTCCCCGATGCGAGCGTCGATGCGGTGGTCTGCGCGACCGCCTTCCACTGGTTTGCGACTCCCGCGGTGATGGCGGAGATCCGACGCGTGTTGAAGATCGGCGGGGCGCTCGGGCTGGTGTGGAACCTGCGCGACGAATCGGTCGGCTGGGTCGAGCAGCTGTCGGCGCTGACCAATGCGCATCAGGGCACCGCGTTGCGCGAACGGGCCGATGCCTGGCGCGACGTCTTTCCCGCGGAAGGCTTCTCGCCGCTCGAAGAGAGCGAGTGGCCGTACGCGCATCTTGGTATGGTGGAGGACGTCGTGGTCGGGCGCACGCTGTCCACCAGCTTCATCGCTACCCTGTCCGCGGAAGCGCGCGCAGACGTCGTCGCGCAAGTCCGCGACCTGATCGCCGCGACGCCCGAGTTGCAGCGCGATCCGGTCGCTTTTCCCTATGTCACCAAGGGCTATGATTGCCGCCGCATCGCCTGATCCCTAAGGCTGCGGCAAAACGCAGCAAAGGACAGGATATGCAGACGGTAGGTGTCATCGGCGCGGGCCAGATGGGCGCAGGGATCGCACAGGTTGCGGCGCAGGCGGGGTTCCACGTGCTGCTCAGCGACGTGTCGAAGGACCGTGCGGACGCAGGCAAGGCGGGGATCGCCAAGGCGCTCGACCGGCTCGTTACCAAGGAGAAGATCACTGCGGAGGCGCGCGATGCGGCGCTTGGCCTGATCGAGCCGGTCGAGGGCCTGTCCGCGATGGCGCCGGCGTTCCTCGTGATCGAGGCGGCGACCGAGCGCGAGGAGATCAAGCGCGCGATCTTCGCCGAGGTCGGCAAGGTGCTGGCGAGCGACGCGATTCTCGCGTCGAACACCTCGTCGATCCCGATCACGCGGCTGGCACAGGCGTCGCCCGATCCGGCGCGGTTCATGGGGGTGCATTTTTTCAATCCCGTCCCCGTGATGGGGCTGATCGAGCTGATCCGCGGCCTCGCGACGTCCGATGCGACGGTGGCGGCGGTCGAGGCGTTCGGGCGCACGCTCGGCAAGGAGATCGTCCATGCCAATGATGCGCCGGGGTTCATCGTCAACCGCGTGCTGATGCCAATGCTCAACGAAGCGTGTTTTGCTCTGGGCGAGGGGGTGGCGACGGTGCGCGATATCGACGTCGCGTGCCAGTTGGGGCTCAACCATCCGATGGGGCCGCTGACGCTCGCCGATTTCATCGGGCTGGATACGTGTCTGGAGATTACGCGCGTGCTGTTCGAGGGGACGGGGGATCCGAAGTTCCGGCCTGCGCCGTTGTTGGTGAAGTACGTCGAGGCGGGCTGGTTCGGGCGCAAGACGAAGCGCGGGTTTTATGATTATTCCGGCGCGGAGCCCGTGCCGACGCGGTGAACCGGGAATCTCCCCTCCCCTTCAGGGGAGGGGCTGGGGGTGGGGAAGTGCCTCGCAGAGAGCTGAGTTCTGCTGCACGGCCCCACCCCAACCCCTCCCCTGAAGGGGAGGGGCTTTACCGCCCCCCCTCAAATCCGGTGTTCGCCCTTGACCCAGCGCACCGTGCCAGAGCTTGCGCGCATCACGACGCTTTCGGTCGTCATGATCTTGCCCTTCCGCTTCACGCCCGCGAGCAGCGAGCCGTCGGTCACGCCCGTCGCCGCGAAGATGCAGTCGCCGCGCGCGAGTTCGGTCAGGTCGTACTGCTTGTCGAGATCGGTCACGCCCCACTTGGCCGCCCGCGCGCGCTCGTCGTCGTTGCGGAACAAGAGCCGCCCCTTGAACTGCCCACCGACGCAGCGCAGCGCCGCCGCCGCGAGAACACCCTCCGGAGCGCCACCGGCCCCCATGTAGATGTCGATCGTCGTATCGGGATTGGTCGTCGCGATCACCCCCGCGACGTCGCCGTCACCGATCAGCATGATCCCGCAGCCGAGGTCGCGCAGCTCGGCGATCAGTTTCTGGTGGCGCGGGCGATCGAGCACGCAGGCGATGATGTCCTTGGGGTCGACACCCTTGGCGGCTGCCAGCGCACGGACGTTCTCGCTCGGCGACTTGTCGAGGTCGATGATGCCCTCGGGATAGCCCGGGCCGCAGGCGATCTTGTCCATATAGACGTCGGGGGCGTTGAGCAGCCCGCCTTCCTCGGCGATCGCGAGCACCGCGAGGCTGTTGGGGCCCGCGGTCGCGCAGATCGTCGTGCCTTCCAAGGGATCGAGCGCGATGTCGATCTTCGGGCCCTTGCCGATCGCCGAGCCGACCTTCTCGCCGATGAACAGCATCGGCGCCTCGTCGCGCTCGCCTTCGCCGATCACGACGGTGCCGTCCATGTAGAGTTCGTTGAGCGCGGCGCGCATCGCCTCGACCGCGGCGGCATCGGCCGCCTTTTCGTCCCCGCGACCGGTGAGGGTGGAGGCAGCGACCGCCGCCGCCTCGGTCACGCGGACCATTTCGAGCACGAGCACGCGGTCGAGCGTCTTGGAGCGGGTAGCTGCGGTCATCGGGTATCCTCTTTGTCGTTTGTCGGGTGGACTAAGCGGGGAGGCAAAGGATGTCGAGGTTGGGGGCGGGCGCCCCTCTCAGGGAGGCTGCCTTCTCAAGCCCCTCCCCTTCAGGGGAGGGGTTGGGGGTGGGGCTGTGCAGAGTACCCAGCGGTGGTTTTGCTGGACTGCCCCACCCCAACCCCTCCCCCGAGGGGGAGGGGCTAAGAGGTTAGTCGCGCAGCAATTCGTTGATGCTGGTCTTCGAGCGGGTCTGCGCATCGACGCGTTTCACGATCACTGCGCAATACAACGATGGCTTGCCGTCGCCGCCGCCCATGCTGCCGGGGACGACCACCGCATAAGGCGGCACCTCGCCGCGGAAGACTTCGCCGGTCGCGCGGTCGACGATCTTGGTCGACGCACCGAGATACACGCCCATCGACAGCACCGCGCCCTCACCAACGCGAACACCCTCGGCGACTTCGCTGCGCGCGCCGATGAAGGCGCCGTCACCGATGATGACCGGATCCGCCTGGAGCGGCTCGAGCACGCCGCCGATCCCGGCACCGCCCGAGATATGGACGCCCTTGCCGATCTGCGCGCAGCTGCCGACCGTCGCCCAGGTATCGATCATCGAATTCTCGCCGACATAGGCCCCCAGGTTGACGAAGCTCGGCATCAGCACCGCGCCCTTGCCGATAAACGCGCCACGCCGGACGATCGCACCGGGCACGCTGCGGAACCCCGCCTGGCGGAATTCGGCCGACCCCCAGCCGTGGAACTTGGAGGGCACCTTGTCCCACCAGTTCGCGCCGTCCGGGCCGCCAGCGATCTCGGCCATGTCGTTGAGGCGGAACGACAGCAGCACCGCCTTCTTGAGCCACTGGTTGACGCGCCAGCCACCTTCGCCATCGGGCTCGGCGACGCGGACCGTCCCTGAATCGAGCTGATGGAGCGCGCTCTCGACCGCGTCACGCACCGCGCCCCTGGTCTCGAAGCTTATCGTGTCGCGCGCATCCCATGCCGCGTCGATCGTCGTCTGCAAGTCGGTCATGCGTCCCCCATGATGTCGTGAAGCCACGCCGTCAGATCGGGCGTGGTGAAGTCGATAAAGCTGCGGTCCTGCTCGGCGGCGGCCTGTTCGGAGCCATTGTCGATCCACACCGTCGTCATGCCGATCGCCTTGGCGGGCGCGAGGTTGCGCGCCATGTCCTCGACGAACAGCGACTCGGTCGGGTCGATGTCGAACGCCGCGCACAGCCCGGCATAGGCCGAGGCGTTGGGCTTGGGTTTGAGGTCCATCGCGTGGATATCGTGGATCGCCTCGAAGCTCTCGCCAAGTCCGAGCCGGTCGAGCACGCGCGTCGCATAAGGCGTGTCGGCGTTGGTGAAGATGATCTTGCGCCCCGGCAGTCGCGCGATCGCGGCGGCGAGCGGCGCGTTTTCGTCGAGCACGTCCATTTCGATGTCGTGGACGTCGGCGAGGAAATGATGCGGATCGACGCCGTGCTCGGCCATCAGCCCGGCAAGCGTGGTGCCGTGATCGAAGAAATACGCCTTCTGGATCCGCCGCGCCTCGACCAGGTCGACGCCCAGCGCTTGCGCGACATAGGCGGTCATCTTGACATCCATCTGGTCGAACAGCCGCGCCGACGCCGGATACAGCGTGTTATCCAAATCGAAAACCCAATTGCGGATAGAGGCGAGGCGCGCGAGCATGCGCGCGGCTCTAAGCGCAGGGCGCGTGGCGGGCAAGGCAGGGATGGCGCGACCGCGATACCCGTCGGGACACGACGAGGAGATCGCGGGGTGGATGCCGAACGGGGCAGGGAGCAATGACGATGCGACACCGATGGACCAGCTATCTCGCGCGGCCGGCGGCGCTGGCGACCCTGGTCGGGCTGGGAGCCTGTAGCGGGGGCGGGGGCGTCAACAGCACGCCCGCGCCGCCGCCGATCAGCACCCCCACGCCGACTCCCACGCCGGTGCCCGCTCCCACGCCGACTCCCGCCCCGACCCCGACGCCGACCGCGACCAATTACGATACCGCGGAATATCGCGCGACGGTGGGGGCGGTGTCGGCCAATGCGCTGGCGCTGTATCAGGCGGGGGCGACGGGGAAGAGCATCACGGTCGGGATCGTCGACAGCGGGGTCGACCTGACCAGCGCGGAGTTCGGCGGGCGGATTTCCGCCGCCTCGGCCAATGTCGCGGGCGGAACGAGCGCGGCGGACGAGGACGGCCATGGCACCGCGGTGGCGTTCACGCTGGCGGGGCGTCGCAACGATACCGGCACGCAGGGCATCGCGTTCGACGCGACGATCATCGCCGCGCGCGCCGATACGCCGGGATCCTGTGCCACGTCGACCGGCTCGACCGACAGCTGTGCCTTCGCTGACGGCGCGATCGCGCGCGGGATCGACCTGGCGGTCAACAATGGCGCGCGGGTGATCAACATCTCGCTCGGCGGCGGCGCGGCCGGGAGCGCGGTGGTCAGCGCGGTCAGCCGGGCGACCGCGGCGGGGATCGTGATCGTGATCGCGGCGGGCAACGATTTCGCGACGAGCCCAACCACCGCGGTCAATCCCGATGCGTTCGCACAGATCGCCAACACCGCCGCCGCGCGCGGGCTGGTGATCATCGCCGGGTCGGTCGGCGCGAACAACAGCCGCACGGCCGGCGGGGACGTGATCTCGACCTTCAGCAACCGCGCTGGCAATTCGGCGACGCATTATCTCACCGCGGTCGGGGAAAGCGTGCGCGCACCGAACCAGTCCGGCACCCCGTTCCTGTGGACGGGCACGTCCTTTTCCGCGCCGCAGATCGCGGGCGCGGCGGCGTTGCTGGCGCAGGCCTTTCCCAACCTGACCGGCGCGCAGATCGTCCAGATTCTCTACGCCTCGGCGCGCGATGCCGGCGCGGCGGGGGTCGACCCGGTGTATGGCGAGGGCGTGCTCGACCTCACCCGCGCGTTCCAGCCACTCGGCGGCACCGCGGTCGCGGGTACCCGGTCGGCGGCGTCGCTGACATCCAATGCCATGCTCTCCGCGCCGATGGGGGATGCCGCGCAGGGCGCGCTGGGGGCGGTGATCCTCGACGGGTTCAGCCGCGCCTTCGCGATCGATCTCGCGCGGACGATCCACCGCGACGGGCCCGCGCCGACGCTCGCCGGCCAGTTGCTGGCGACCACGCGCACCGTTCAGACCAGCGTCGGGGGCACGATGCGGGTCGCGCTGACGGTCGCGCCGATCACCGGCGGCGGTGCGAGCGTGTCGCGGCTGATGCTGTCGCGCGGCAGCGCCGACCAGGCGCGCGCGATTGCGGGAACGGTGACGAGCCGGCTCAACACCCATGCCAGCTTCGCGGTCGGTTTCGCCGAGGGCGGCGCGACGCTGACCGCGCGGCTGGTCGGGCGGAGCGACCCCGCCTTCCTCGTCGCGCGCGATCCGGTGCAGGGCGCCGGGTTCGACAGCCGGGCGCGCGGTGCCAGTGCGGTGCGCCAGCAGATCGGCGCGTTCGGCCTGACCGCGGCGGTCGAAAGCGGGGATGCCCTGGCGCGCGACCCCGACGCGCTCGTCGCGGCGCGCAACCGCTATCGCCAGTATGGCTATGACCGCAGCGCGATCACGCTGGACCGCCAGTTCGGCGGGCTGAGCCTCGCGCTGACCGGCACGCGGCTGGCGGAGCGCGCCACCGTGCTCGGCGCGCGCTTCGGCGATGCGCTCGGCGGGACGCGGGCGACGAGCTGGTTCCTCGATACCGTCGCGCGGTTCGAGGCAGGCAGCGGATGGAGCATCGGCGGATCGGTCCGCCGCGGCTGGACCCGCGCCGACGTGCGCGGTGGCCTGACCGGCAGCGGCGCGCTCCGCACCAGCGCCTTCGCTGCGGACGTCGGCAAGGACGGATGGTTCGGGGCGCGCGACAGTTTCGGACTGCGCGTCGCGCAACCGCTGCGCGTCGCGCGCGGCGGGATCGACCTGACGTTGCCGACGGCCTATGACTACGACACGCTTGCGGTGAGCAGCTGGACCACGCAGCGCATGAACCTCGCCCCGACCGGGCGCGAGATCGACCTGGAGGCGCGCTATGCGCTGCCGGTGTGGGCCGGGACGCTGCAGACCAACCTGTTCCTGCGCCGCCAGCCGGGGAATTTCGTCGCGCTGGGGCAGGATCTCGGCGCAGCGGCGCGCTGGTCGGTAGCATTTTGAAACGTGCTTCCCATATCGGATCCATGACCGCTTATTCACTCCTCGATCTCGTCCCCGTCGTCGAAGGCGGCAGCGTCGCCCAGGCGCTCCGCAATGCGGGAGATCTCGCCGCGCATGCCGAAAGCCTCGGCTTCTCGCGCTATTGGACCGCCGAACACCATGGCATGACCGGCATCGCCAGCGCGGCGACATCGGTGGTGCTCGCGCATATCGGGCAGGCAACCACGACGATCCGGATCGGCGCGGGCGGGATCATGCTGCCCAACCATGCGCCGCTCGCGATCGCCGAGCAGTTCGGGACGCTCGATGCGCTGTTCCCGGGACGGATCGACCTCGGGCTCGGCCGGGCGCCGGGGTCCGACCAGATCGTCGCGCGCGCGATGCGGCGCAGCCTCAACACCGATCCCAACGCCTTTCCGAATGACGTGCTGGAACTGCAGAGCTATTTCGCCGACGACGGCCAGACCGGCGTCCGCGCGACGCCCGGTGCGGGCGCGGACGTGTCGCTGTGGATCCTCGGGTCGAGCACCTATGGGGCGCAGCTCGCCGCGATGCTCGGCCTGCCATACGCCTTCGCCTCGCATTTCGCGCCCGACGCGCTGATGAGTGCGATCGAGATCTATCGCCGCACCTTCCGCCCGTCGGCGGTGCTCGCAAAGCCGCACGTGATGGCGGGGTTCAACGTCTTCGCCGCCGATAGCGACGAGGAAGGCGCGCTGATCGCCAGTTCGCAGGAACAGGCGTTCGTTGCGCTGCGCACCGGCAACCCCCGCCAGCTGCCGCCACCCGTCGAGGGCTATCGCGCCAGCCTCGGCGCGCAGGGCGGCGCGATCCTCGACCATGTGCTGTCCTGCTCGGCCGTCGGTGGTCCCGCCAAGGTCGCGCGGGAGATTGCTGCGTTCGTCGCCCGTACCGGCGTGGACGAGCTGATGATCGCCAGCGCGATATACGATCATGCCGCGCGCAAGCGCAGCCTGACCATCACCGCGGAGATCTTGCGCGAGCGTGCCATCGCCGCCTGACCTCCGATCGCACTTCGCGCCGCGCGAAAAGACCCCTCCCGCGCGGCGCAATTTAGGGCCGATCTGATGCGGTGTCGCTCTATGTTACAGTTTTTATATGCTTAACGCCGGATGAATAAGCGCCGGAAAGTCGGCTTTCGAGCCCACGACCGGGCGCATCCGAGGCTCGGGTTATCGTGAAGGAGCAGCGATAACGTGCTGTAAAAGCTGTAGTGTCGGCGTACCTTACACTCTCGCCCGAAAGAATGGCTGCCGCCCTCCGGTAGGGACTTGGCACGGGTCTTGCGTATCGGTGTACAAGCATTCCGAGGAGTAAGACATGCGTACGAAGATCCTGACGTCCGTCGCCGCTACCGCCATCGCCATGGTGTCGACCAACGCATATGCCGCGGCAAACCTGACCAACGTATCGATCCAGGGTCTCGGCAGCCCCTACAGCTGGAATACGGCGATGGGTTCGATGGACACGGTCTTCATCCAGCAGCCGCTCGGTAACATCTTCAACCCGAACAGCGAGGCGATCAACGATCCGACGTCGGCTGGTCTCAACAGCTTCACGATCAACGGCGAAGGCCTGCCGGTGGACTCGGTCCTCGAAGCAGCGCAGAACTATCTGATCACGCTGACCTTCGCCGATGACGCGACGGTTTCGGGGATCTACAACACGCTTGCTCCGTCGGACACGTTCAAGGGCACGACGTTCGACACCGGCACGACGGTTTATGAACTGACCGGCTTCGCCTGGAACCGGACGCTCTCCGACAACGTCAGCGCCAAGCAGGCGGTTTCGGGTGGCAGCAAGGCGGATTACGCAGGCCAGTTCTCCTTCACGGCGGTCGAGAGCGCAGTTCCCGAGCCAGCTACGTGGCTGATGATGCTCGCCGGCTTCGGCATGGTCGGCGCCGGCCTCCGGTCGCGCAAGGTGCGCACGAGCGTCACCTACGCCTGATCGCATCCGCGTTCACCAGCGATAGCGAAAGCCGTCGGTCCAGCGGGACCGGCGGCTTTTTCTTTGAGCGCGCGCCCGGGGTTGTCGATGGTGCTGCGGTCCGGCGCAGGTACGCGAACCGTCTTTGGTGTCTTCCTGCCGGCGCGATCAGTTCGCCGCGGGCAACCGCAGCCGGACGAGCAACCCGCCGAGGTCCTCGCTCTCCTCGAGGCTGACCGTGCCTTCGTAGATCTCGGCGACGTCGCGCACGATCGCCATGCCGAGCCCGGTCCCGGGCTTGCCCGAATCGAGCCGCACGCCGCGATCGAAGATCCGGATCCGCTCCTCCTCCGGAATCCCGACCCCGTCGTCCTCGATCAGGAATTCGACGAAACCCGAATGCTTGGCGACGGTGACGAACACGCTCCCCCCGCCATATTTCGCGGCATTCTCGATCAGGTTGCCGAGCATCTCGTCGAGATCCTGGCGTTCGACATGGACCTGCAGGTCGCGCGGGCCGGACGTGTCGATGCGGACGTGACGATACAGCACGCCGACCGCGCGCTCGACCGATTCCAGGCTCGGCCAGACGTCGGCGCGGCTGTGCGCCGATCCGCGCCGCCCGACCGCGCGGGCGCGGGCGAGGTGGTGGTCGACCTGCCGCCGCATCGTCCGCGCCTCGCGCACCACCGTCTCGCCGAGATCGTCGGCCTTGGCGGTGGCGGCGTTCATGATCACGGTCAGCGGGGTCTTGAGCGCATGCGCCAGATTGCCCGCGTGGCGCCGCGCTTCCTCCGCCTGGCGTTCGTTATGTTCGATCAGCGCGTTGAGTTCCTCGACCAGCGGCGCGACCTCGATCGGCATCGGGCGTTCGACCTGCCGCGCCTTGCCCGCGCGCATCCGCGCGATCTCCTCGCGCACGCGGCGCAGCGGCCACAGCCCGTAGAAGGTCTGCAGCGCGGCCATCACGATCAGCCCGAACGCCAGCAGCAGGAAGCTGCGCAGCAACGTCTTGCGCAGCACGCGGATCTGCGCGTCGAGCCCGTCGCGGCTTTGCGCGACCTGGAAGCGCCAGCGCAGCTTGGAGCCGGGCAGCGTCACGTCGCGCTCGACGATCCGCAACTTTTCGGGCGATTCCGCCTTGGGGTCGACGAACTGGTTGCTGTCATAGGCGTGGACCGACAGATCGGTGTGCGGCGCCCCGTAGGCGAGCCTGCGGTCCCATAGCGAGCGCGAGGCATAGCTTTCCTGGCCCGGCGCGCTGACCTGATAATAGAGCCCCGAATTCGGCTCGAGGAAGCGCTGGTCGGCGGGTTCGCGGTTGTTGAGCACCTCGCCTTCGGGGCCGATCTCGGCCGAGACGATCAGCGCGGTCAGCACATATTCGAGCTGGTCGTCGAAATTGCGCGTCACCGCGGTGCTGAGCACCCGGTCCAGCGCATAGCCGCCACCGGTCAGCAACAGCAGGATCCACCCCGCCGCGATCAGGATCATCCGGCGGCTGAGCGATCCGGTCGTGCGGACGCGGGGCAGGGTGCGCGGCTCGACCTCGAGCGGCGGGAGCGGCGGCGCAAGCGCGGTCGCGGCGTGCGTGTCCGCCTCAGCCATCATGCCCTGCGTGCGGTCGGACGTCAGGCATCGGGATCCTCGAGGCTGTAGCCGAGCCCGCGGATCGTGGTGATGACATCCTGCCCGAGCTTCTTGCGGATGCGCGTGACGAACACTTCGATCGTGTTCGAATCCCGGTCGAAATCCTGGTCGTAGATATGCTCGATCAGCTCGGTGCGGCTGACCACCTTGCCCTTGTGATGGAGCAGGTAGCTGAGCAGCTTATATTCCTGCGCGGTCATCTTGACCGATTCCCCGTTCAGCGTGACCTTGCCGCTGCGCGTATCGAGCCGGACGCCGCCCGCGGTCAGTTCGGACGAGGCATTGCCCGAGGCGCGGCGGATCAGCGCGCGTAGCCGCGCGATCAGTTCCTCCGACTGGAACGGCTTGGCGACATAATCGTCCGCGCCCGCGTCGAGCCCGGCGACCTTGTCCGACCAGCTGTCGCGCGCGGTCAGCACCAGGACGGGCGCGGTGCGGCCTTCCTTGCGCCAGCGGTCGAGCACCGTCAGCCCGTCGATTTCTGGCAGGCCGAGGTCGAGGATGATCGCGTCGTAATTCTCGGTCGAGCCGAGGAAATGCCCTTCCTCGCCATCGGTCGCAAGGTCGATCGCATAGCCAGCACCTTCGAGCGTGCTCTTCAGCTGCTGGCCGAGATTGGGTTCGTCCTCGACGATCAGAACGCGCATGCAAATTTCCCCTTGGACGGCGCCGATGGCGCTCAGTTGCCGGTACGGCCGATGATCTGGCCGGAACGGCCGTCGACCTCGACCCAGATGACCGATCCATTGCGCAGGAATTTGAGTGTGTAAATCCCGCCCTCCGGATCGAAGTCGAACCCGAGATAGCGTGCGCCGGGCATCGTCGGCACGACCCGCGCCTCGATATCCTTCGACGGAAGCCAGCGCCCCTCGCGCCGTCCGCGCAACGCTTCCATCTGGTCGCCACGTTGCATCAACCCGGCCGCCATCGGAACGGCGGGGGCGGGGGTCATGGCAAGTCCCATCAGGATGGCGGCTAGCATCTTCATGGGCTTGGCATAGGTGGCTTGCGTTGAACAGCCTGTGAATGGGGATGAAGTGTGGCGAAGTGGAACCCGTCACCCCGGCCTCCGCACGACCTCTGCGAAATGACCGGCGTTCTCCCGCGAAGGCGGGAGCCCAGGAGTCGCGAAAGCTTTAAGCCGTTGTCCTGCTTGGCCCTGGATTCCCGCCTCCGCGGGAAAACAGCAAATGACGGAGCGGTATCCAACTTTCGCAGACGTCTCGCCACCCCGGGGGTGACGGGGCGTATTGCAGTGCACAAAGCTTGCCGCCAGCCGCCCCACCGCCTAACGCGCGTGTCATGGCAGCACCTATCCTCGCATATGAAAATCTCGGCGTCATTCAGGGCTCGGGTTGGCTTTTCCGTGGCCTCGACATCCATGTCGGCCCGCGCGACCGGCTCGCGCTGATCGGGCGCAACGGCGCGGGCAAGACGACCTTGATGAAGCTGCTCGGCAACAAGATCGATTCGGACGAGGGCCGCCGCACGATCGTCCCCGGCACGCGCGTCATCCTGCTCGAGCAGGAGCCCGCGATGATCGGGTGCAACACGCTCGCGGATTACGTCCTCGGCGGCGACGATGCGCCGCTGCAATATGAAGCCGAGGCAATCGCCGACCAGCTCGGGATCGACCTCACGCGCGAAGCCGCCAAGGCCTCGGGCGGCGAGCGTCGCCGTGCCGCGATCGTCCGCGCGTTCGCGCAGAACCCCGACGTGTTGCTGCTCGACGAGCCGACCAACCATCTCGACATCGGCGCGATCGAGTGGATCGAGGAATGGCTCGGTCGGTTCCGCGGCGCGTTCGTCGTAATCAGCCATGACCGCACCTTCCTCACCAAGCTGACCAAGCAGACCTTGTGGATGGACCGCGGCAATTTGCGGCGTGCCGAGATCGGCTTCGGCGGGTTCGATGCGTGGACCGAGCAGGTCTATGCCGACGAGCAACGCAACGCCGAGAAGCTCGACGCGAAACTGAAGCTCGAGGAGCATTGGCTGCTGCGCGGCGTCACCGGGCGGCGCAAGCGCAACCAGGGCCGCTTGACCAAGCTGGTCGAGATGCGCGCCGAACGCGCGTCGATGGTCGGGCCGCAAGGGTCGGCGAACCTGACGATCGGCACCGACGATGCGCGTTCGAAGGTGGTGATCGACGCCAAGCACATTTCCAAGGCGTTCGGCGACCGCACGATCATCGGCGACCTGTCGCTGCGCGTGACGCGCAAGGACCGGATCGGCATCGTCGGCGCGAACGGCGCGGGCAAGTCGACGTTGTTGAAGCTGCTGACCGGGGAACTGGAGCCCGACACCGGCCAGATCCGCTTTGCCAAGACGATCGAGCGGATCGTGATCGACCAGCAGCGCAGCAAGATGGAGCCCGACAAGACGATCCGCGACGTGCTCGCGGACGGCGGCGACTGGATCGAGGTGCAGGGCATCCGCAAGCATGTCGTCGGCTATCTCAAGGAATTCCTGTTCGAGCCCGGCGTGCTCGACGCGAAGATCGGGACGCTGTCGGGCGGCGAACGCTCGCGCCTGCTGCTCGCGCGGGAATTTGCCAAGCCTTCCAATCTGTTAGTCCTGGACGAGCCGACCAACGATCTCGATCTGGAGACGCTCGACCTGCTCCAGGACGTGATCGGCGACTATGATGGCACCGTGCTCATCGTAAGCCACGATCGCGACTTTCTGGATCGCACCGTGACGATCACTTTGGGCCTCGACGGGTCAGGCACGGTCGATGTCGTGGCGGGCGGCTATGAGGACTGGGAGCGTCGCCGCAAGGCCGCCGCGCCGACCAAGCGCGGCTCGATCGCCAAGAACGCGACCTCCGCTGCGCCGGTCGCGGGCGGGGCGGCCCCGGGCAAGGTCAAGCTGACCTACAAGGATCAGCGCGATTACGAGATCCTGCCCAAGCGGATCGAGACGCTCGAGGCGGCGATCATGCGCGACCAGGAATTGCTGTCCGATCCCGAACTTTACACGCGCGATCCCGACCGGTTTGAGAAGCTGATGGAAGCGATCGGCCAGGCGCAGGCGGACAAGGACGCCGCCGAGCTGCGCTGGCTGGAACTGGCGGAAATGGTCGAAGGGCAGGGGTAAGCTCTCGCGTCACCCCGGCAGAGGCCGGGGCCGCCATGTTGGGGGGCACAACCGGCGATACGGCATTCTGTGACCCCGTCGCGCCCGGGTAACCAGACGGCCCCGGCCTTCGCCGGGGTGACGAAATCAAGGTTCCAGCGACCGCCCCTCGCGCCCCGCGAGATCGACGACGTAATGCCACGCGACGCGCCCCGACCGGCTCCCGCGCCGCGTCGCCCAGCCGACCGCGTCGACCGGATCGAACGGCAGGGCGTGCGCATCGGCATAAGCCCGCACGATCGCCAGATAGCCGTCCTGATCGACCACGTGGAACCCGAGGCTCAGCCCGAACCGGTCCGCCAGCGCGAGCCCGTCGTCCGCGGCATCGCGCGGATTGACCGCGGTCGGCTGGTCGATCATCTCCCGTGGCACCAGATGACGGCGGTTGGACGTCACCACCAACCGCGCATTGGCGGGCCGCGCCTCCGCGCCGCCATCCAGCATCGAACGCAAGGCGCGCCCGTCCGCCGCGGCATCGAACCCGAGATCGTCGAGGAACAGCACGAAGGCGCGGGGTACGTCCGCGATCAGCCGGAACAGCGCGGGCAGCGTATCGAGCTGCGGCGTAACGATCTCGACCAGGGCGAGCGCGCCGCCGTCGGCCTGAACCGCGCCGGTCACGCTCTTGACCAGCGCCGACTTGCCCGATCCCCGCGCGCCCCACAACAAGACGTCATGCGCCGCCGCCCCGTCCGCAAGATGGCGCACGGTCGCGAGCAACGCAGTCTTCTGGGCGTCGATCCCGTGCAGCCGATCGAGCGGCAGCGGGCGGAACGCGCGGACCGGTTCGAGCACCGCGCCGCGCCAGACATAGGCCGGATGCGCCAGCGGATCCGCGGATTCGGCGGCGGGCGGCGCCAGGCGCTCGAGCGCGGCGGCAATTCGGGCAAGCGGATCGGTCATCGCCACGGTGCTACACGCGGACGCACCGCCTCACCAGCCTGGACGACCGGCCGTGGCCAGCGACGGCGCCTACCCCTGAAGATCGTAGCTTTTGAGCAGATCGTACAGCGTCGGGCGGCTGACCCCGAGCAGTTTGGCCGTATTGGAAATGTTGCCCTCCGCGCGCGCCAGCGCCTGGCCGATCGCGGTGCGGTCCGCCGTCTCCCGCACGGCGCGCAGGTTCAGCGGAGGCTCGGGCACACTGTCGGGCAGGTCGAGATCGGCGGCCGTCACCAGCTTGCCCTCGGCCATGATCACCGCGCGCTTCATGCGGTTCTCGAGTTCGCGGACGTTGCCGGGCCAGCGCCAGGCGGTGATCGCGTCGCGCGCATCGGGCGCCAGCCCGGTCACGCCCGAGCCCATCGTACGGGCGTAGCGTTTCAGGAAATGCTGGGCGAGCAGCACGGCGTCGCCGCTGCGCTCGCCGAGCGACGGGATGCGCACGACGATCTCGGCCAGCCGGTAATAGAGATCCTCGCGGAATCCGCCCGCCGCGACCATCGCATCGACATCCTGATGCGTCGCACAGACGATCCGCGTGTCGACCGTGATCGGCTTGCGCCCGCCGATCCGCTCGATCGTCCGTTCCTGGAGGAAGCGCAGCAGCTTGACCTGCAGCGGCAGCGGAACGTCGCCGATCTCGTCGAGGAACAGCGTGCCCCCGGCCGCCTGCTCGATCTTGCCTTCGGTCGTCTTGAACGCCCCGGTGAATGCGCCCTTTTCGTGCCCGAACAGTTCGGATTCCAGCAAGGTGTCCGGGATCGCCGCGCAATTGATCACGACGAATGCGCCATCGCGGCGGTGGCTCGTATCGTGCAGCCCCCGCGCCAGCAGTTCCTTGCCGGTCCCGCTCGCACCGAGCAACATCACCGAGACATCGGCCGTGGCGACGCGCTCGATGGTGCGCGTCACCTTGAGCATTTCCGGGCTGGCGGTGAGGATGCCCCCCAGGCCGGCGCCAACCGTGCGGATCGACAGGCGATGGTTTTCCGCTTCCAGCGCGTGGACGTGGAAGGCCCGCGCCACGATCATGCCAAGCGCGTCGATATCGATCGGCTTGGCATAGAAATCCCACGCCCCCTCGGCGATCGCCTGCAACGCGCTGGCATGCGCGCCGTGGCCGGAGGCGACGATCACCTTGGTGTCGGGCTTGAGCTTCAGGATCTCCGCCAGGGTGGCGAAACCCTCCCGCGTGCCATCGGCGTCGGGCGGCAAGCCCAGATCGAGCGTGACCACCGCCGGTTCCTCGGCGCGAACCGCGTCGATCGCGGTCGCTCGGTCCACGGCGGTAATGACCTGATAGTCTTCATACGCCCAGCGCAACTGGCGTTGCAGGCCGAGATCATCCTCGACGATCAGCAGTTTGGGCTTCTCGATCATGCGGCGGCGACCAGCATTTGCGCGTGCGGCAGGCAGACCCGGAAGCGCGTTCCCGTACCGGGCTGGCTGTCGACCAGCACATGGCCCCCCATCGCTTCGGCGAGTTGCTTCGCCTCGAACGCGCCGATTCCGAAGCCGGCGGGCTTGGACGAGGCAAAGGGCTTGAACAGCTGGTCGCGCACGAACCCCGGAGTCATGCCGCAGCCGCGGTCCGCAACGACGATGGTCACGTGCATGGCATCGGTTTCGAGCGACAGATCAACCGGGTCGGCCGCCGTGCTCGCCTCGATCGCATTCTGCACCAGGTGCCCCAGCAGCTGTTCCAGACGAACCGGATCGGCCTGCGCCGCAAGCGCCGGGTCGCCCGAAACGGCGATCGGGTGCTGCGTGCGCTTGGCGTAAGCGACGCGCTCGAGCAGTTCGACGAGAGCGACCGGGCGAAGATCGTCGGCACGCGCGCGGTGATGCTGCGACAGGCGCGCGAGCAGGTCGTTCATGCGCCCGGCCGAGTCCTTGAGCGTGGCGACCATGTCGACGCGAAACGCCGGATTTTCCGCATGACGCTCGGCGTTGCGCGCGACCAGCGTCAACTGGCTGACGAGGTTCTTCACGTCGTGCAGGATGAAGGCGAAGCGCCGGTTGAACTCGTCGAAACGTTGCGCCTCGGCCAGCGCTTCCTGCGCGCGCGCTTCGGCGAGGTAGCTCGCGACGTGCCGCCCGGCGATGCGCAGAAGGTCGAAATCCTCCCAGTCGAGCGAACGGTCGATCGGTGGACGGGCGAGCAGGATCGCCCCCTGCAGCCGATCGAGATGCGCAAGCGGAACGATGACCCAGCCGTCGCCGTCCAGCATCCAGGGGGGAATCGTCGCGGCCTCACCCGGCTCGGCGGTTCCGGCACGAACCGGGTCGAGTTCGACGATCCGGGCGGTCTCGGCCAGATGCCGCGCCAGTATGGCCGGCGCCACGGCGCTTGGCGCTTCCCAGTTCCAGCCCAGCCCCACGCCGAGGCCCGTCGCCTCCGGCACGAGCAGCAGTCCGGCCGGCGATTCGGTCAGGTCCGCCACGGCCTTGATGATCCGGGCATCGAGCGGCGCGGCATCGTCGGGCTTGCCGAGCGTGTCGGTAAAGCGGATCCACTCGGTTCGGTAATCGTAACGATGGCGGAAAAGGTGCTTGGCGACCTTGACCTTGGTCCAGGCGCGAACCCGGGGCGAGGACAGGATGGCCACGGCGGTTGCGGTCGATCCGACCACGAACGCGGTCTGCCACAGGCGGGCGGTTGCGCCGCCGAGCATGGCGATCACGCTCGTCGCGCCGACCATCGCCGCGGCGTACAGCAAGGTGGCGGCGAAGGAGAGCGTCTGCCAGGCGATCGTGCGCGACAGGTGCAGCGTCCAGTCGCCGTTGCGCTGGACCGCGATGAGCAGCGCCGGCGCCGCGAACGCCATCACGATCCCGCGCCCTGCCACGATGGCGGGGGGGAAGGTGCCGCTGGCATAGGCGACGAGGTACAGCAGCAGGTCGACGCTCCACATCGCGAGCAGGGCGATCACGACCAGCCGGATGCCCCCCCGCGCAGCGGGCGCGGCGGCGGTATACAGATGGTGGACCAGGACGAGCGCGCTGATGGCGACCATCATCCGCAGCGCCAGTCGCAAGGTCGCGACCTCGGGCACGAAACCTGCGGCGGACATCGTCCATACGACCGCCAGTCCGGCGTTGATCAGCACGACCAGCGCGACGATGCCGTAAATGATCGCTACCGCGCGATGCTCCGCGGTTCGTGGATCGCGCCGGACGAGCGCGTACATGAACCCGAGCCACGCCAGGTTTCGCAGCGACTCGGCGAGGCGGGGAATGCCGTCGGTCGACTCGATCCCCGCGACCGCCAGCGCCCATAGTGCGGTCAGCAGCAGCGCGAGGATGAACGTCAGTCGCGGTAATCCGGTCCCGCCATCGCGCAACTGCGAGAGGGCCACGCCTGCGAACAACAGGGCGGCGAGCGCGTGGCTCCACAGGATCAAGGTCGCAAGGCCGTCCACGACGTCAGCGCGCGCCCTCGGGCCAGAGCACGACGCGGATCGTCTGCAGCAGGATCAGCAGATCGAGGAACGGAGAGTAGTTCTTGGCATAATAGAGATCATATTCCAGCTTCTGCCGGGCATCCTCGATCGATGCGCCATAGGGATAGTTGATCTGCGCCCAGCCGGTGATCCCCGGCTTCACCATGTGGCGCTCGGCATAATATGGCAGTTGCTGCTCGAGATCGTCGACGAACTGCGGGCGTTCGGGGCGGGGGCCGACGAAGCTCATCTCGCCCTTCAGCACCGACCAGGTCTGCGGCAGTTCGTCGATCCGGACCTTGCGGATGATGCGGCCGATCCGCGTGATCCGGGGATCGTTCTTCTCGGCCCACACGGCCGTTCCCGCGACTTCCGCATCCTGCCGCATCGACCGCAGTTTGATACAGTCGAAGCCGACGTGATACAGCCCGACGCGCCGTTGGCGATAGAAGGCGGGGCCCTTGCTTTCGAGCTTGATCGACAGCGCGACGATCAGGATCAGCGGCAGGGTCAGCGTGAGCAGGATGATGCTCGCCGCGATGTCGAACAGGCGCTTGAACATCGACGACAGCATGCGACCGGAGGAAAACCCGTCGGAGAAGATCAACCAGCTGGGATTGACGCTCTGCAGGTCGACGCGTCCGGTTTCGCGTTCGAGGAATGTCGAGATTTCGTTGACGTGGACCCCGGTGGTCTTGATGCGCAACAGATCCTTCAGCGGCAGGGCGTTGCGGCGTTCCTCGAGCGCGAGCACCACTTCGCTGGCGTTCAGCAGGACGACATGGTCGGCAAGATTGTAGATCGCGTCGCGGGCGATCGCCTCCGGAATCACGCGCGCGCTTTCGCTCATCGAGACGTAGCCGACGACGACGAACCCCGATCCTGGCACCTGCGACAGGGCCTTCAGCCGCGCCGCCCGCGCGCCCGCGCCCAGCACGACGACCCGTCGCTTGAACACCTGGCCGCCCAGCGTCTTGCCCAGCAGGATCCGCAGCGCGATCAGGAGAACCGCGGCGATCATCATCGAATAAAGCAGGTTGGACCGCCAGAACGTGATCGTCGGCAAGGCGAAATAGATGACGCTGAGGAAGATCGTGCCGAGCGAAACCGCGACGAGCAGCCGCGCCGTGGCGTGGCGCAGCGACTGGAGCGCACTCGCGCCATAGACACCGACCGCGATCATCGCGAGTTCGACGCTGCCGGCAAACGTCACCAACTGGGGGACCCGTCCCGCCATCGGCAGTACCGGCAGGCCAAGCTGCCCCATACGAAGCGTGTACCCCAGCTCGCCCGCCACGATCAGCAGACAGACGTCAAACAGGCCGAGCAGCAGGACCGCATTCGGGATATAGTGTTTGAACAGCCTGATCATCGCGCGCGCACCCTGTCCGCCAAATTGGCAGCGCCGGCTGCAACACCGCCGACGATAGGATGCGGCTGTCGCAGAAATTGGCAAAGAAAGGCTGAAGGCCCTGGATCGCGGTTGATCCAGGGCAGTTACCAAGCGCAGCTCCGCACGCTACAGCGGGGTAACAAGGAGTCATTCGCATGCCGCAGACCACGCCGATCGTTCCCGTCATCCTCTCGGGCGGATCGGGAACCCGACTGTGGCCAATGTCGACGCCCGAGATGCCCAAGCAGATGCTTGCGCTGACCGCGGAGGATACCATGCTCCAGCTGACAGCGCAGCGCGCGCAGGGCGGCGGGTTCGCCGCGTCGATCGTCGTCGCGAACGCGCGCCATGCCGATCTGGTGGAGGCGCAGCTGCAGGCGGTGACCGCGGCACCGCAAGCGCTGATCCTGGAGCCGGTCGGCCGCAATACGGCACCCGCGATCGCGCTCGCCGCGCTGGCGGCGCCAGGCGACGCGCCGTTGCTGGTGATGCCGTCGGATCACGTCATCCTCGACGTTCCGGCCTTTCATGCGGCGATCCAGGCGGCGTTGCCGCTCGTCCAGGATGGGTGGCTGGTGACCTTCGGGATCGATCCGCATGCGCCCGAGACGGGCTATGGCTGGATCCGGATGGGCGAGGAGATTGCAGGCGGCGTCCACCGCGTCGCGAAATTTGTCGAAAAGCCGCCGCGCGACGCTGCCGAAGCCATGCTCGCAGCGGGCGATCATGCGTGGAACGGCGGGATCTTCCTGTTTCGCGCGGACGCCTATCTGAACGCGCTTGCAACTCATGCGCCCGAGATGCTCGGCGCCTGCCAGAAGGCGATGGAAAGCGCGCGCCACGACGGCACGCGCGTGTTTCCCGACGCCGACGCCTTTGCCGCGGCCCCGTCGGACTCGATCGACTATGCGGTCATGGAAAAGGCCGAGAAGGTCGCGGTGGTCCCGGTCAGCATGGGCTGGAGCGACCTGGGAAGCTGGGATGCGCTGCACGAGATCAGCGATCGCGACGCGGACGGCAACACGCATGCGGGACAAGGCGATGGCGAGGTGATCGCGATCGACACCAAGAACTGCCTGGTGCGCAGCGACGGTGCGCGGATCGCGCTGGTCGGGGTCGAGGATCTGATCGTCGTGGCGAGCGGCAGCGACATCCTGATCCTGCCGCGCGGGCGCAGCCAGGAGGTCAAGGCGCTGATCGAGGCGATGAAGCGCTGATCGCGCATGCCAAACCCCCGCCGGTCGCGGCGGGGGGGTGGCCGGTCAGAACGCCAACTGGACGCCGACGCGAAAGCTCTGGCGATAGCGTTCGTTCTCGATCAGCTGGGTCTTGACCGCCTGAAACCGGCGCCAGGGTGAATCGAGCAGATTGCTCGCCTCGACGAACAGCGTGTAGGCCTTGACCGGCGAGAAGCCGATGCGTGCATCGAGCGAATTGTTCTCGGCGGTATATTGGTCGGTGGCGGTCGAATCCCCCAGCGTGTCGAGATATTGCGACCGATAGGTATAGGCCAGCCGCGCGGTCAGGCCGTATTTCTCGTAGAAGATCTGCGCCGTGCCGATGTATTTCGACTGGAGGAAATTGGGCACCTTGTCCGCCCGGTTGGGCACGCCGCGCGCCGACCCGTCGGTATAGGTGAAATTGCCCGAGATACCGAGGCCGTCCAGCGGCGCGGGGAGGAATTGCAGCTGCGTCTGCAGGTTCGCCTCGACCCCGTACAGTTCGGCACTCCGTGCGTTGAGCGGCTGGGTCACCAGCGCGCTGGTGAAGGTGATGCCCCCGAAGCTGCCGGCGCGGTTGACGCCGGCGGTGAAGATCGGGTCGTCGAGATGCTTGTAGAAGGCGGCGATCGACAGGATCCCCTGGCCGGGCAGATAATATTCCGCCGACAGATCCCCCGCGACCGCCTTGTACGGCTTGAGATCGGGATTGCCGAGCGCGACCACGCCCTTGTTGAGCGTCGTGTCCGATACGCTCGTGTAGGGCGCGAGGTCGGCATAATTGGGCCGGCCGATCGCGGTGGTCGCCGCCGCCCGCAGCACCAGTCGGTTCGACGCATCGAACCGCACGTTCAGGTCGGGAAAGACATCGGTATATTTGCGGCTGTTGACGACGTTGAACCCCTGCGTCGCGGTGGAGGCCGTGGTGAACGCCTTGCCCTTGTACGTCCCGTCGGTGTGCTCGACGCGGACGCCCGGCACGATCGTGAACCGGTCGAGCTTGACCGTGCCCATGACGTAGCCGGCATAGACTTTCTCGCTCAGGTCGTAATCGTTGACCAGCGAGTTGGCGAGACTGCCCGCGACGTCGAGCGTCCGCGCGCCCGGGTTGGTGACCGTGTAATAGGTCTGCGCCCGGTCATAGTCGATCCGCGGACCGACCGCATAACGCCCGTCATAGATGGTGCTGCCGTCGTTGCTGGAGGCGCCGGTGGTCGCGAGGTTGCCCGCGGTCAGATTATATTGCTGAAAATCCCGGTTGTTGGTCTTGTCGGTTTGCTGGAACTTGCCGCCGATCTTGATCGCGCTGTCGTCCCCGAAGGCGATCGGGACGGTCAGGTCGGCACGCGCCTGGTACAGGTTTTCCGCGGCGCGGCGGCGGTCGTAATTGACCCGGTAACCGCTGAACAAGGCGGGCGTGTTCGGCGTCGCATTGGCGGTATTGACCTTGAACAGCGTGTCGGCGAGGTCGAGCGACAGGCCGGTCAGCGCGGTGCTGCCGGTGCGGAACGAATATTCCGAGCGCAGCGGGTCCTTTTTGAGCGCCTTGCTATAGGTGCCGCTGACCTCGAGCTGCGACCCGCCCAGCCCGACCTTCCCGCCAAGCTGGCCGGTGAAGGTCGAATCGTCCTCGTTGCGCAACCGCAGGAAGCGTGTGCCGCGCGAACTGAACGTACCCCCTGCCGCGACCGTCGCCGTCTGCGGGATCTCGATGCGGAACTGGTCGCGCGTCTCGTGATCCTTGAACGCCGAATAGAGCGTGCGGAGATAGACGCTGGTGGTCGCGTTCGGCCGCCAGTCGAAATTGCCGACCAGACCGTAGCGAGTGCGGGTGAGATTATAGTCGCGCAGGCGATAATCGTCCGGAACGGCGACGCCGTTGACGGTCTTCCACGCCGATGACCCCTGCAGATTCTCGGACTCGATCGGACGGCGCGAGTAATTTCCCGATAGGACGATCCCGAAGGTCTTGCCCGCCCCGAAGCGCGTGCCCGCGGTGATGTCCCCCTCATAGGGGTTGCGGCTGTTGAGAGTGTTATACCCGTTGGCGATCCGCGCATTGGCAAAGGCACGGGTCCGGTCGAAGGCGGTCAGGGTCGTGATGTCGACCTGGCCTGCGATGGCATTGGCGTCGCGGTCGGCGGTCAGCGATTTGACCACCGTGACCGACCCGATCAGCGACGAGGGGATGTCGTCGAGCTTGACCTGCCGCCCCTCGGGCTCGGGCGCTGGGGCCGTCTGGCCATTGATCGTGACGTTGGCGAGATTGGGGTTGGCGCCGCGGATGATGACATAGCGCCCTTCGCCCTGATCGTTCGCGACCGAGATGCCGGGCAGACGTCGAACCGCCTCGGCGACATTCTGGTCGGGCAGCTTGCCGACGTCATTGGCGTTGAGCGTATCCTGAATGACGTTCGCCGTCCGCTTGGCCTGCAAGGCGCGGCGATCCGCGGCGCGCTGGCCGGTGACGACGATATCCTTGCCGACGGGATCGGCATTCGGCGCCTCCAGGCGGAAGGCAACGACCGACGGCGCATCGCTGGATACCGCGCTGCGGGTCGCGATGGGATATCCGACATAGCGGAAGGTAAGCTCGACCGGGCCGGCGGGAAGATCGCGGATCACGAACATCCCGTCATCGTCGGCAATTGCGGTGCGACCGCCGGCCGAAACGGTGGCGCCGGGCAGCGCATTGCCGGTGACCGGATCTACGACCCGGCCGGCTACGTCCGCGGCAAGGGCCGGGAAGGCAGTGGAGCCGAGCAAGGCTGCGCAAAGCGTTGCAGTGGACGCGACCGTACGCGTCCGGAAATGTCCGAACATGTTGAATTTCCCCCGCACGAAGATTGGCTTTTCCCAATCTTTCCGTGGCTCTGGTCCGCTAGCGTCCGTTCATGACGCTGGCGTGACGGTCACCAGGGCCTTGGCTCGTGGTAGGCCGTTCCGCGAGGGTGCGCGGGTTATACCGCATACGGAACAATTCCCGAGGCGGCGCTTTCTGCGTGCACCCTTTGGAGATGACAGCGATGCGGCATGGTGTGGCAACCCTCGTCCTGGCGACGGTGATGGCGATAAGCCCGACGATGGCTTCGGCGGGTGGCCAGGACAGCGTGGGACGCGCGATCACCCAACCGCTGCGCGATACGCGACTGAAGAACCAGAAAATCCCGGCGGTGCTCCAGCTCGCGGCATCGGCACCCTATTCGGGGGCAAATACCGGCAGCTGTTCGGCCATCCTTGCCGAAGTGCGCCGCCTGGAGGCCGCGCTCGGACCCGACGCGGATTCAGCGCGGCGCGCGAAGGGGGAGGGGTCGGCAGTCGCAGCCGTTGCGGCGCGGACTGCGGTCAACTCGCTGATCCCGGGGCTCGGGATCGTCCGGGTCATCACGGGCGCAGACAAGGAACAGCGCCGCGCCGAGGCGGCGGTCTATGCGGGCTCGATCCGGCGTGCCTATCTCAAGGGCATCGGCCGGATGAAGCGCTGCGGTACGCCGGCGGCTCCAACCGCCGCCGCGATCGCCGATACGCCGGAGCTCGACCGCGAGTAACGTGCACGCAGGGCACGAGAAAAGGGCCGGAGGATCGCTCCCCCGGCCCTTTCTTTGGTCCAGCCGAACGGCCGGGCGTCGGTTCCTGCCGAACCAGCAAGGACCCGCGCCGACCGAGCGGTCGGCGCAGGCCCCGCCGGATCAGAAGTCCATGCCGCCCATGCCGCCCATGCCGCCGCCGCCGCCCATCGGCATGGCGGGCTTGTCTTCCGGCATTTCCGACACGGCCGCTTCGGTCGTGATCAGCAGGCCCGAGACCGAGGCTGCGTCCTGCAGCGCGGTGCGGACGACCTTGGTCGGGTCGATCACGCCGCTCTCCACGAGGTTCTCATACTGGTCGGTCTGTGCGTTGAAGCCCATCGTCGGGTCGTTGCCGTCCAGCAGCTTGCCCGAGATGACCGCACCGTCATGGCCCGCATTCGCCGCAATCTGGCGAACCGGCGCGTAGAGCGCCTTGCGGACGATATCGATGCCGCGGGTCTGGTCGTCGTTCGCGCCCTTCATGCCCTCGAGGGCCTTGGTTGCGTACAGCAGAGCCGTACCGCCGCCGGGGACGATGCCCTCTTCGACGGCTGCGCGGGTTGCGTGCAGCGCGTCGTCGACGCGGTCCTTGCGCTCCTTGACCTCGACTTCGGTCGAACCACCGACCTTGATCACGGCAACGCCGCCGGCCAGCTTTGCGAGACGCTCCTGGAGCTTCTCCCGGTCATAGTCGGACGTCGTGTTCTCGATCTGCTGACGGATCGCATCGGTGCGGCCCTTGATCGACTCGTGATCGCCCGCGCCATCGACGATGGTCGTGCTGTCCTTGTCGAGCGTGACGCGCTTGGCGGTGCCGAGCATGCCGAGCGTGACCGACTCGAGCTTGATGCCGAGGTCTTCCGAGATCATCTCGCCCTTGGTCAGGATCGCGATGTCCTCGAGCATCGCCTTGCGGCGATCGCCGAAGCCCGGTGCCTTGACCGCTGCGACCTTGAGGCCGCCGCGCAGCTTGTTGACGACGAGCGTGGCAAGTGCCTCACCCTCGATGTCCTCGGCGATGATCAGGAGCGGACGACCCGACTGGACGACGGCTTCCAGGATCGGGAGCATCGCCTGCAGGTTCGACAGCTTCTTCTCGTGGATCAGGATGTAGGGATCCTGAAGCTCGACGGTCATTTTGTCGGGGTTGGTGATGAAGTAGGGCGACAGATAGCCGCGGTCGAACTGCATGCCTTCGACGACGTCGAGCTCGAACTCGAGACCCTTGGCTTCCTCGACGGTGATCACGCCTTCCTTGCCGACGCGCTCCATCGCTTCAGCGATCTTCTCGCCGACGACGGTGTCGCCGTTTGCCGAGATGATGCCGACCTGGGCGACTTCCTTGGTGCCGGCAACCGGCTTCGAGCGGGCCTTGAGGTCCTTGACGACTTCGACGACCGCGAGGTCGATACCGCGCTTGAGGTCCATCGGGTTCATGCCCGCTGCAACCGACTTCATGCCCTCACGAACGATCGCCTGCGCCAGAACCGTTGCGGTGGTCGTGCCGTCGCCAGCGATGTCGTTGGTCTTCGACGCGACTTCGCGCAGCATCTGCGCGCCCATGTTCTCGAACTTGTCCTTGAGCTCGATTTCCTTGGCGACGGTGACGCCGTCCTTGGTGATGCGCGGGGCACCGAAACTCTTGTCGATCACGACGTTGCGGCCCTTTGGCCCCAGCGTGACCTTGACCGCGTCGGCGAGAATATCAACGCCGCGGAGAATGCGCTCACGGGCGTCACGCCCGAATTTTACGTCCTTGGATGCCATGGTGGGCTACCCTTTCAGAAGTTGAAGATAGTGAAGGTCGTTTACGGAAAGACTCAGGCAACGATGCCGAGAATGTCCGATTCCTTCATGATCAGAAGGTCTTCGCCGTCGATCTTGATTTCGGTGCCGGACCATTTGCCGAACAGCACCTTGTCGCCGGCCTTGACTTCGAGCGGGTGGATTTCACCGGCTTCGTTACGCGCGCCGGTGCCGGCGGCGACGACTTCGCCTTCCTGCGGCTTTTCCTTGGCGGTTTCCGGGATGATGATCCCGCCTGCGGTCTTCTCTTCTGCCTCTACGCGGCGGACGAGGACGCGGTCGTGCAACGGACGAAAGTTCATGCGCGGAGTCCCTTTTCTATGAACAGCTGTTGGCACTCGCCAGCGGTGAGTGCCAGCACGGCGCATATGCGTACGCCACCCGCCATCGTCAATACGGGCTGCCCGCGATTCTCTGGCGAGCCGGTCCTATTCGCGGGCGGGCCGAGCCGCGCGCCAAAAAGCTGTGTTGCGCCGCTAACACGCATTTACTCGCGCCAAGCGCTGCTCTAGCTGTACGCGGTAATTTTCCGCGATTTGCAGGGAGCGGCGCAGGTGAAACTCGTTCGGGGCGCTTGGAAACTTTTGGTCGGGATCAAGGATGCGCTGGTGCTGGTCGCCATGCTGCTGTTCTTCGGCCTGTTGTTCGGCCTGCTCGCGGCGAAACCCAATGCGGGCGCGATCAAGGATGGCGCGCTGGTGCTCAAGCTCGACGGCCCGATCGTCGAGCAGCCCTCGCCCGGCGACCCGTTCGCGGCACTCGGCGGCGGCGGGTCGACCCCCGAATATCGCTTGCGCGACGTCGTGCGCGCGCTCGACAAGGCGGCGAAGGACGACCGCGTCAAGACGGTGGTGCTCGATCTCGACTCGTTCGCGGGCGGCTATCCCGCATCGCTGACCGAAGTCGGCGATGCGCTCCGCCGTGTGCGCGATACGGGCAAGCCGGTGCTCGCCTACGCGACCGCTTATACCGACAGCGGCTACCGCCTTGCTGCGAACGCCAGCGAGATCTGGATGAGCCCGATGGGCGGCACGCTGTTCATGGGGCCGGGCGGAAGCCAGCTCTATTACAAGGGCCTGATCGACAAGCTCGGCGTCAACGCGCACGTCTACCGCGTCGGCAAGTACAAGTCGTTCGTCGAGCCTTACACGCGCACCGAAGCCTCGCCCGAGGCGAAGGAAGAAGTCGTCAAGCTGTACCAGGTGCTGTTCCAGCAGTGGCAGGAAGTGGTCGCAAAGGCGCGGCCCAAGGCGAAATTCCAGCCGTTCCTGACGACTCCCGGCGCGGTCATCACCGCGGCGCAGGGCAATATCGCCGAGGCCAACCTCAAGGCGGGGATCGTCGACAAGCTCGGCACCCGGCTCGATTTCGGCAAGCGCGTCGCGCAGCTCGCGGGTACCCCCAATGGCAAGGCACCGGGGACGTTCAACACGATCAAGCTCGCCAATTACGTCGCGGCGAACCCGCTGCCGACCGCTGGCGCCAAGATCGGCGTGCTGACGATCGCGGGCGACATCATCGACGGCAAGTCCAAGGCGGGCTCGGTCGGCGGCGACACGGTCGCCAAGCTGGTGCTCGACGGCCTCGCCAAGAAAGACCTCAAGGCGCTCGTGGTCCGCGTCGATTCGCCCGGCGGCTCGGCGCTCGCATCCGAGGACATGCGCCGCGCGATCATCGAGGCTAAAGCGCAGAAGCTGCCGATCGTCGTGTCGATGGGCAATCTCGCGGCGTCGGGCGGCTATTGGGTGTCGACCGTGGGCGACGTGATCTTCGCCGAGCCGACGACGATCACCGGCTCGATCGGCATCTTCGGGATCATCCCGACCTTCGAGAACACGCTCAAGAAGATCGGCCTGACCGCGGACGGTGTCCGCACCACGCCGTTGTCGGGGCAGCCGGACATTTACGGCGGCACCACGCCCGAGACCGACACGATCTTCCAGGCGGGAATCGAAAACGGCTATCGCCAGTTCATTACCCGCGTCGCGAACGCGCGGCACATGACGCCCGAGCGCGTCAACGAGATCGGGCAGGGCCGCGTCTGGGATGGCGGGACCGCGCACCAGCTTGGGCTGGTCGATCGCTTCGGCGGGTTGCAGGATGCGATCGACGAAGCCGCCAAGCGCGCCGGGTTGAAGCCCGCCGACGTCCATGCCGAATATCTCGAGAAGAAGCCGGGCGCGTTCGCGATGATGCTCCAGCAGATCCTGTCGTCGAACCGCGACGATGACGATGCCTCGGCGGGCGACGCGTTCACGCGGATGGCGGCGGATCGCCGTGCGGTGTTCGCGCGCGCTTTGGGTGACGTGAAGCGGATCGGGACGGGCGCGGCGATCCAGGCGCGCTGCCTGGAGTGCGACGGCATCGGCGGGACCGCACCGCGGCCCGGCGACGCGAAGCTGCTCGATCTGGTGCTCGCGCGGTTCGCGCTGTGATCGCGCCGCGGGAGGTTCCGTCCGAAGGGCCGACCCGCGTCGCGGTGCGGCCCGCGACGCTCGACGACGCGGCGGCGATCGCCGACATTTACCGGCCCTATGTCGAGCGCGGGACGGTCTCGTTCGAGACCGACGCGCCTGACACCGCGACGATGTGCGCGCGGATGGCCAAGTCGAACGGGCTCTACCCGTGGCTGGTCGTGACCGAGGGCGAGGGCGGGCCGGTGCGCGGCTATGCCTATGCCTCGGCGTTCCGGGATCGGCCGGCGTATCGCTACACGATCGAGACGACGGTCTATCTCGAGATCGGCACGCAGGGGCGCGGCAACGGGCGGCAATTGTACGATGCGCTGATCGACACGGTGCGCGCGCAGGGGTTTACGCATGCGATCGGGGTGATCGCGCTGCCCAATGATCATTCGATCCGGTTGCATGAGTCGGTTGGGTTCCGGCGCGCGGGGTTCTTCCGCGAGGCGGGATATAAGGACGGGCGCTGGATCGACGTGGGGTATTGGCAGTGCGAGCTTAATGCGGCGACGATCCCGCCGTTGGAGCCTAAGCCGTTTAGTGAGACGGGGATGGTGTGGAGTTGGTGAGGCTTGGGGTGTGACGGAGTAGGCGTGTCGAGGGAGTAACGAGTGCAGGAGTAGGACGCGATTAGCCCCTCCCCTTCAGGGGAGGGGTTGGGGTGGGGAAGTGATGGCCACTGAGGCGGAGCTGCTGGCTCGCGCGCATGAGATGCGGCGCAATCCTACCGAGCCTGAGGTGAGGCTGTGGCGGGCGCTTTCTAACTCCCAGCTGAATGGCCTCAAGTTTCGCCGCCAGCATGTCGTGTTCGAGGCTCAGGCGATTCTAGACGTCTTCTGCCCGGGGATCGGGCTTGGGGTGGAGGTGGATGGCGATACGCATGATGGTCCTGCCGACGGCAAACGCGACGTGCGCTTGAAAACGCTCGGCTTTACGATCATCCGCTTCGGCAATCCCGACGTCATGACGAACCTCGCAGGCGTTGCCGAGATCATCGCGGCCACTGCTTCCACTCTCCCCGACCGCTGGCAGCGCACTGCCCCACCCCAACCCCTCCCCTGAAGGGGAGGGGCTTTATAGTGTTGCGTGGCTCGGCTAAGGCCGCTTGCAAATGACTGATACCCCCGCACCCGCGCGCGATTACCGCGATACCGTCTTCCTGCCGAAGACCGATTTCCCGATGAAGGCGGGCCTCCCCGCCAAGGAGCCGGGGATTCTCGCGAAGTGGCAGGCGATGGGGCTGTACGAGAAGGTCCGCGCCGCGCGCGCCGGGCGCGAAAAGTTCATCCTGCATGACGGCCCGCCGTACGCGAATGGCGACATGCATATCGGCCATGCGCTCAACCACATCCTCAAGGATACGGTGTGCCGGACGCAGACCTTGCTCGGCAAGGACGCGCCCTATGTGCCGGGCTGGGACTGCCACGGCCTGCCGATCGAATGGAAGGTCGAGGAGCAATATCGCGCCAAGAAGCGCAACAAGGACGAGGTCCCGCCGCGCGAGTTCCGCGCCGAGTGCCGCGCCTATGCGCAGCATTGGGTCAACGTCCAGCGCGAGCAGTTGAAGCGGCTGGGCATCAACGGCGACTGGGATCACCCCTATCTGACGATGGATTTCGCCGCCGAGGCGACGATCGTCACCGAGCTGATGAAGTTCGCCGAGAGCGGCCAGCTCTATCGCGGCGCGAAGCCGGTGATGTGGTCGCCGGTAGAGAAGACCGCGCTCGCCGAGGCCGAGGTCGAATATGAGGACGTCGTGTCGACGCAGATCGACGTCGCGTTCGAGATCGTCGATGCGCCGAACGCGCCCGAGCTGGTCGGCGCCCATGCGGTAATCTGGACGACGACGCCGTGGACGATCCCGGTCAACCAGGCGCTGAGCTATGGGCCGGAGATCGAATATCTGCTGGTCCGCTTCGACGACATGGCCGAGGGGCCACGCACGTTGCTGATCGCGCATGATCTGCTCGAGAGCTTCGGCGCGCGGATCGGGCATCCGGTGATCCTCAAGATCGGCGACAGCGCGGGCACCGTCACCGCGCTCCAGTCGATCAAGGGCTCGCAGCTCGAGGGCGCGACCGCGCGGCATCCGATGGCGAACGCTTTTGCTCCCCTCCCCTTCAGGGGAGGGGCTGGGGGTGGGGCCGTCCCGTCGGGCGATGCGCTCGCTGAACGTCCCCACCCCAACCCCTCCCCTGAAGGGGAGGGGCTAAGTGTCGATCAGGACTCGCCGCTCGCCGAATTTTTCCTGAGGCCGCGGCCGTTCCTGCCGGGCGATTTCGTCACGACCGACGCTGGCACCGGGCTCGTCCATATGTCGCCCGATCATGGCGAGGACGATTTTCTGCTGTGCAAGCAGTACGGGATCGAGCCGGTCTTCGCGGTCGATGGCGCGGGGATGTATCGCGACGACTGGGCGTGGCTCGGCGGGCAGGGCTCGGTGATCAACAAGAAGTTCGTCTCTGCAGAGGGGCCGATCTGTTCGGACCTGCGCAGCGTCGGCGCGTTGATCGCGGCAAGCGATGATTTCGCGCACTCGTATCCGCATTCGTGGCGGTCGAAGGCGAAGGTGATTTTCCGCGCGACGCCGCAGTGGTTTATCCCGATGGATCTTCCTAGCCCCTCCCCTTCGGGGGAGGGGTTGGGGTGGGGCAGTCCAGCAGAGCTCGGTCTCGGTGAGACACCGGCAGAGGGCGGTCTCGGTGAGACACCCCCCACCCCCAACCCCTCCCCTGAAGGGGAGGGGCGAACTCCGCGCACTCTTCGTGAAACCGCCCTCGCGGCCATCGAAGCGACCACCTGGTATCCCCCCAAGGGCCAGAACCGCATCACCGCGATGGTCGCGGGGCGCCCGGACTGGGTCATCAGCCGCCAGCGCGCCTGGGGCGTGCCGATCACGTTGTTCGTCGATCGCAAGACCGGCCAGTATCTCGTCGACCCCGCGGTCAACGCGCGGATCGTCGCGGCGGTCAGCGCCGAGGGCGTCGATGCGTGGAGCGAGGAAGCCGCGCAGGACCTGCTCGGCCCGGACTATGCGGTCGCCGATTACGAGCGTGTCACCGACATTCTCGACGTGTGGTTCGACAGCGGCTGCACCCACGCGTTCGTGCTCGACAGCGGGCGCTGGCCCGACCTGCAATGGCCCGCCGACCTGTATCTCGAAGGCTCGGACCAGCATCGCGGCTGGTTCCAGTCGTCGCTGATGGAGAGCTGCGGGACGCGCGGGCGGGCGCCGTACAATGCGGTGCTGACGCACGGGTTCACGATGGATTCCAAGGGCATGAAAATGTCCAAGAGCCTCGGCAACACGATCAACCCGCTCGACCTGATGAAGGAATCGGGCGCGGACATCCTGCGGCTGTGGGCGCTGTCGGTCGATTTCACCGAGGATCACCGGATCGGCAAGGAGATCCTGAACGGCGTCTCCGACCAGTATCGCAAGTTGCGCAACACCTTCCGCTATCTGCTCGGCGCGCTCGAAGGGTTCGACGAGGCCGAGCGGCTCCCGGTCGCGGAGATGCCCGAGCTCGAACGCTATGTGCTCCAGCTGCTTGCCGAGCTCGACGCCAAGCTGCGCGCGGCGGTCGCGGTGTATGATTTCAACAGCTACGTGCGCTTGCTGACCGAGTTCGCGCAGGAGGACCTGTCCGCCTTCTACTTCGATATCCGCAAGGATTCGCTGTATTGCGACGGGGTGGACGATCCCAAGCGGCGCGGGTGCCGGACCGTGTTCGACATGCTGTTCCACGCGCTGGTGCGCTATGCCGCCCCCGTGCTGTGCTTCACCGCCGAGGAGACGTGGCAGGCGCGCTTCCCGAGCGAAGACGAGTCGGTGCATCTGCTCGAATGGCCCGAGCTCCCCGCGGTCGACGGCGTGGACGTCGCGCATTGGGCGCAGGTCCGCGCACTCCGCACGCAAGTGACCGAGGCGATCGAACCGCTGCGGCGCGAAAAGATCGTGCGCTCCAGCCTCGAGGCGGAGGTCGTCGTTCCCGACGCGCCGATGCCGGTGGAGGCGCTCGCCGAGCTGTTCATCGTCGCCAAGGTGACGACGGGCGCGGGCGTGGCGGTCAACCGGACCGACTTCCACAAATGCGGGCGTTGCTGGCGGCACCTGCCCGAAGTCACGGTCGACGGCGATTTGTGCGATCGCTGCGAAGAGGTGGTGGCATGAAGCTCCCCTTCGCCGGCCTCGCGACCGCCACCCTGCTGTTCCTGTGCGACCAGGCGGCAAAGCTCGGCGTGACCGAGGGGCTCAAGCTCGACGCGATGACCGACGCGCATTATGTCACGGCGTTCTTCAACCTGCGCTTCGTCGCCAACCACGGTGTTTCGCTCGGGCTGCTCCATGCCGATACCGACACGATGCGCTGGCTGCTGGTCGCGATGACCGGCGCGATCGCGCTCGGCGTGCTGGTGTGGATGTGGCGCGAGACCAACCGCGTGGAGCAGGCGGCGCTCGGCCTCGTGCTCGGCGGCGCGATGGGGAATATCCTCGATCGCATGCGGCTCGGCTATGTCGTGGACTTCGCCGATCTGCATTTCGGCAGCTGGCAGCCGTTCCTCGTGTTCAATATCGGCGATGCCGCGATCTCGATCGGCGTCGTCATCTTGTTCGCGCGCGCGCTTCTGGTACGAGAGAAGCCGGTGCGGGGGGCTCCGGCAGCGGATGCACCAGCGACCGGGGCCGGAACGCCACCGGGCGCGACGATTTCAGGGGCAGATCAGGGCCCAACGGAGACTTTGCATGCGTAAATCGACGACCATCGCCGCTGGGCTCGCGCTCGTCCTGCTTGCCTCGGGCTGCGCGCACAACCGCGTCGGTCGCAGCGGCCCCGACGAGTTCACCGTCGCGCGCCAGGCACCGCTGGTGATCCCGCCCGATTTCTCGCTGACCCCGCCCAAGCCGGGTGCGGCGCGCGCGAACGACGTCAGCCCCAACGCACAGGCGCTCGACGCGCTGTTCGGCGGCACGGCACAGCGCAGCGCGGGGGAAGCGGCGACGATCAGCCAGGCGGGGATCGACAATGACGATCCGGGCATCCGCTCGTCGGTCGGCGACCCGGGGACGACCGTGGTCGACAAGGGTACCACCACCCGCGACATCGTTTCCGCCCCCGAGGGTGATGGGCAGACCGCGCGGACGGCCACGCCCAAATAAGCGTTCGCCGCGCGAGCACGAAAAAAGGGGGGCATCGCTGCCCCCCTTTTTGTATCCGTCCGTCACCCCGGCGGGATCAGGCGGGGAGGATCAGAACGCCACGCCGAGCGAGGCGACGACGCCGCCCTTGCTGACGTTGCGGCCGGTGCCCGACAGGAACCGCGCGTCGGTATCGACATAGGATACCCCCAGCGTCAGCACCTTGTAGGTCGCGGTCGCGCCGAGGCCCCAATCGGTATAGCCCTTCTTGCCGGTCGAATCGGTCGCGAGCCAGCTCGGTCCGAAACTATGCCCGACGTGCGCGGTCAGGCCGAGCGGGGTCTTCGGGATCCCGGCCGAGAAATCGCCCGCCAGATAGACGTTGTCGCGCTTGCGCAGCAGGCCGGATGCGCCCTGGTCGAGCGCGAGAGCCTTCTGCTTGGGCGCATAATTGACCGTCACCTTGGAGGTCAGCGGACCGAAGGTGTGCGAGATGTCGGCATAGGGCTCGATGAAGTCCGAGCTGCTCCTGTCGCCGGTCGGATGCGTCTTGGGATAGAAGTAATAGAGCGCCCCCACGTCGAAGGTCGTGCCGCCGACGGTCTTCTTGTAGCCGCCGATCAGATCGATTTCCTGGTGGCCGGTGCCCGCGACGGTGACGTAATCGTCGACCGAAGACCCCCAGACCGAGACGTAGAAGCCCGACTGGTGCGTGACGGTGATCGACCCCTGCACGGCCGCATTCCGGTCGGTCTGCGAGATGCCGCGGAAACGATAGTCGGTCACGACGGCGGCGGTGCCGTTGATCGTGATCGCCGGTGGCGGTGCGGTTTCCTGCGCGAGGGCAGGCGTAGCGGATGCGACGAGCATGAGCCCGCCGAGCGTTGTTCTGGAGAAGCGCATCATTTCCCTTTCGAAAATGCGACTGTCCCCGCCTGCTTTCCCCGATCCAGCATCTGTCGACGGCTTGAAGCCATCCCGCGCCGATAACCGAAGAGGTGCCGACAATGCCGTGTTCTGCTGCGCCGCACAAGCGGGATTGCCCGACCGTTGCCGGTTCGTAAGGAAATGTTGCTACTACGCCACAGGTGCCGCGTCAGCCGATCGCGGCAAACCGCGCCAGGCCGGCAGCGAGGTCGGCGATGAGATCCTCGGGATCCTCCAGGCCGATCTGCAACCGCACCATCGGCCCGGCATCGGCGCGGCGCGTGACGCTGCGATGGCGTTGCGGGTCGACCGGGATCGCGAGGCTCTCATACCCGCCCCAGCTGTAGCCGATGCCGAAATGCGCGAGCCCGTCGATCAGCGCGGCGCGCGCGCGCTCGTCGCCGCCTTGCAGCACGAAGGAGAACAGGCCGGACGAGCCGGAGAAGTCGCGCATGAACGTCTCGTGTCCCGGGCAGCCGGGGAGGGCGGGGTGGAGGACGGTCGCCACCTCCGGCTGGTCCTGCAACCAGTGCGCGATCTGGAGCGCGCTCTGCTCGTGCTGGCGCAGCCGGATCGCCATGGTGCGCAGCCCGCGCGACCCGAGCCAGCAATCATCCGGGCTGGCGACCTGCCCGAGCTGGAAGCTGGTGTCGCGCAGCCGCGCGAAATGCCCGGGCGCGGCCGTCACCGAGCCGAGCATCACGTCGCTGTGCCCGACGACGTACTTGGTGCACGCGAGGATCGTCAGGTCGATGCCGTGCGCGATCGCGGGGAAGAACAGGGGCGTCGCCCAGGTATTGTCGAGCAGCGTGGTGACGCCGCGCGCCCTGGCGGCGGCGACGATCGCGGGCACGTCCTGCACTTCGAAGGTCAGGCTGCCCGGGCTTTCGAGCAGGATGGCGCGAGTGGTGTCACTGATGACGTCGGCCATCCCTGCGCCGATCAGCGGATCGTAGAAGCGCGTGGCGATCCCCATGCGGGCGAGCAGCCCGTTGGCGAGCGAGCGGGTGGGATCATAAGCGGTGTCGGGGATCAGCACCTCGTCGCCGGGGGACAGGACCGACAGCAATGCGGCGGCGATCGCGGCGACGCCGGAGGGGTAGAGGAACGTGCCTTCCGCGCCGGGCTCGAGTTCGGTCAGCGCGTCGGCGAGGCTCCATTGGGTCGGGGTGCCGCGGCGTCCGTAGAACAGCCGGTGGTGGGTGTCGCGCGCGCCGGCCGCGCGCAGGTCGGCGACCGAGTCGTAGAGGATCGTGGAAGCGCGCCAGACTGGGGTGTTGACGATCCCCTGCGTCCATTCCTTGCGGCGACCGGCGGTGACGACGCGGGTGGAGGTGCCCTTGGGGGTGTCGGTTTCGTTCATGGCGCTGGGTCCTGCAATGCTCGACACTGCAAAGCGGGGGGCGCGGCGAAAGGCAAGGGTGGTTCGTTCAAGCCCCTCCCCTTCAGGGGAGGGGTTGGGGGTGGGGACGTGCCTCGCAGAGAGCTCAGTTTTGCTGGACGGCCCCACCCCAACCCCTCCCCCGAGGGGGAGGGGCTTAGAAAGAAGAATGTTAAGCTGCGCCGGTCGCCTTTGGCGTCGTGCGATCGGCGCCCCATTCGGACCAGCTGCCGTCCTAGACCGCCGCTTCCGTCCCGAGCAGAGGAGCGCCGAACGCAGGGGCGTTCGTTCAAGCCCCTCCCCTTCAGGGGAGGGGTTGGGGGTGGGGCAGTGCCTCGCAGAGAGGTAAGTTTTGCTGGACGGCCCCACCCCAACCCCTCCCCCGAGGGGGAGGGGCTTAGAAAGAAGAATGTTAAGCTGCGCCGGTCGCCTTTGGCGTCGTGCGATCAGCGCCCCATTCGGACCAGCTGCCGTCATAGACCGCCGCTTCCGTCCCGAGCAGATGCGCCGCGAACGCAAGCGCCGAGGCGGTGATCCCCGAGCCACAGGTCGTCACCAGCGGCTTGGCGAGATCGATCCCCGCGCCCTCGAACGCGCTGCGCAGCGCGTCGCCGGTCTTCCACGTGCCGTCTGGGTTGAACAACTGGCCCACGGGCAGGTTCTTCGACCCCGGGATATGCCCCGGATGCGTCGCGGGGCGCGGGTCGGCTTCCTCGCCGGTGAAACGTGCCGCGGAGCGCGCGTCGAGCACCTGCTCCGCGCCGCTGTCGACGTTCGCCTTCATCTGGTCGAGCGTGCGCACGCCCTTGTCGTCGGCCCAGACGGTGAAGTGCCGGTGCCGCAGCTGCTCCTTGCCGCTGGCGGTGTCGCGGCCCTCGGCCTGCCACTTGGCAAGCCCGCCATCGAGGATCGCGACGTCGTGCGCGCCGAAGGTGCGGAGCATGAACCACGCGCGCGCCGCGGTGTGATAGGGCGAGTTGTCGTACAGCACGATCCGGCTGCCGTCGCCGAGCCCGAGCGACTGCATCCGGCTCGCGAATTTCTCGGGCGTGGGGAGCATCGCGGGCAGGTCGCTCGACGTGTCGGCGATCTCGCCCAGGTCCATGAACACCGCGCCGGGAATGTGCGCCGCCTCATATTCGGCGGCGGCATCCCGGTTGCCGAAACCCGCGAAATAGGTCGCGTCGACGATCCGCAGGTCGTTCGCGCCCAGCTCGTTCGCGAGCCATTCGGTGGTCACCAGCGAGTCCATCTGCCGTCTCCTTTTATGGTCGTTCCGGAGAGCCTAACGCGGCGCCGCGGCGGCGTCGAGACGGTCGAGAAAGGCTTTTGCCGACCCGCGGATCTCGTCCCGGGTCGCGGGCGCCATCTTGCTCCATGTCCGATAGGGCATCGCCATGCGCGGATTGCGCGCGAGCGTGTCCTCGTGCCGCGCGATGAAATCCCAGTAGAGCGCGTTGAACGGGCAGGCGTCGGGGCCGGTTCGCTGGCGGACGTCGTAGCGGCAACCCTTGCAGTAATCGGACATCTTGTTGATGTAAGCGCCGCTCGCCGCATAGGGTTTGGAGCCGAGCAGGCCACCGTCGGCGAACTGGCTCATACCGAGCGTGTTGGGCAATTCGACCCATTCATAGGCGTCGATATATATTTCGAGATACCACAGATGGACCGCGTGCGGGTCCGCGCCGATCAGCAGCGCGAAGGTGCCCGTCACCATCAGCCGCTGGATATGATGCGCGTGCGCGTTGGCGAGCGTCTGGCCGAGCGCCTCGGCCATGCAGTGCAGGTCGGTCTCGCCGGTCCAGTAGAACGCCGGGAGGGCGCGCGTCGCGCCGAGCGCGTTGCGGTGCGCATAGTCCGGCCCCTCGCGCCAGTAGATCCCCCGAACATATTCGCGCCAGCCGATGATCTGGCGGATGAAGCCCTCGGCGGCGTTGACCGGCACCTTGCCCGCGCGGAACCGCTTCTCGACCGCGCGGCACAGGGCAAGCGCGTCGAGCAGCCCGACGTTGAGGTAGGGCGACAGCAACGAATGCCACAGCGCGGGCTCGCCGGTCAGCATCGCGTCCTGGTAATCGCCGAAGCCCGCGAGCGCATGGTCGAGGAACTGCTGCTGCTGGCGTTCCGCATCCGCGGCGGTCACCGCCCAGGCGAAGCTGTCGAGGCTGCCGGGGTGATCCGCGAACCGGTCCGCCACCAGCGCGAGCACGTCCTGCGTGATCGCATCGGGGGGAAAGCGCAGGGGCCGCGGCATCAGCAGGTCGGATTGCGCGGGCTTGCGATTGTCGTGGTCGAAATTCCACTGGCCGCCGACGGGATCCTTGCCGTCCATCAGCAACCCCGTCTTGCGGCGCATGTCGCGGTAGAAATATTCCATGCGGAGCTGCTTGCGTTCGTCCGCCCAGGTCTCGAACTCGGCATGCGTCGCGAGGAACCGGTCGTCGCTGCGGATGTCGACGGGAATGCCGAACACCGTTTCCCACGCCTCGAGCATCGCCTGGACGCGCCATTCGCCGGCCTCCGTCACCACGATCCGCGCCGGATCATGCCGCGCGACCGCCCGTGCCACCTCGCCGGTGAAGCTGCCGTGGTTGTCCGGGTCGTCCAGCGCGACGTAATCCACGCGCCAGCCGTCCGCGCGGAGCACCTCGGCATGATGCCGCATTGCGGCGAAGATGAACGCGATCTTCTGCTTGTGATGGCGCACGTAGGTGGTCTCGTCGGCGACCTCCATCAGCAGGATGCGGCTGGTCGCGCGGTCGGCATCGCGCAGCGACGACAGCGCGAACGACAGCTGGTCGCCAAGGATGGGGATGAGCGTGTCGCACGGTGCAGGGCGGGGCGGTTTCATTTCGGCGTGGGCTCTCCTATCTTTCGGGCATGACACCCTTACACCTTGGCCAGACCAGCGCGCTGCCCGCTTCGCCAGAAGCGGCGGTGCTCGATTACGTTCCCAACCCGCGCGCGGGATCGCTGTATCTCGTACGATTCGCGGTGCCCGAATTTACCTCGCTGTGTCCCGTGACCGGCCAGCCCGACTTCGCGCATCTCGTGATCGACTATGCGCCGGGCGAGACCATCGTCGAATCGAAATCGCTCAAGCTGTTCCTGGGCGCATTCCGCAACCATCAGGGATTTCACGAGGATTGCACGGTCGGCATCGGTCAGCGACTGTATGACGAAATGAGGCCGGTCTGGCTGCGAATCGGCGGCTATTGGTATCCGCGCGGTGGCATCCCGATCGACGTGTTCTGGCAGTCGGGGCCGCCGCCCGAGCACCTCTGGCTGCCGTCGCAGGACGTGCCGGGATATCGCGGCCGCGGCTGATCCGGCGGTTCGTTCATCCTGGCGCAAGGTTGATCGAGATTAGCGTGAATCCGCTGTTGCGGTGCAACATCTCTGCAACCATATTGAAACTTGGCCGTTCGTTTGGAGACAGCTGAGGGGAATTCCCCCTTTTTACTCTTAGGATTACGAGCATGGTGCACTTGGCAGATGTCGTGACCCCGATCGATCACCTTGCACTGATCGGCAATTTCCTGCCTCGGAAATGCGGCCTTGCAACATATACGACGGACACGTTCACGGCGCTGAAGGGGCGGTTCCCCGACCTGAAGATCGACGTCTATGCGATGGACGATCACCCCGGCCGCTACGTCTACCCGCCCGAAGTCACCCGCAGCATCCCCGAGCAGGACCGCGTCGCCTATCTCGACGCGGCGCGCGCGATCGAGGCGAGCGGTGCGCAGGCGATCTGGCTCCAGCACGAATATGGCATCTTCGGCGGCCCCGCGGGCGAGCATATCCTCGCGCTGCTCGACCGGGTGTCGTTGCCCGTGATCGTCACGCTCCACACGATCCTCGAAAAGCCGGATGCGGACCAGCGTCGCGTCATGGAAGGCCTGTTGCAGCGCGCCTCGCGCGTCGTCGTGATGGCCGAGCGTGGCCGGGAAATCCTCGAGCGCGTCTATGGCGCGAGCGGTCGGTCGATCGTGATGATTCCGCACGGCGTTCCGGATCGTGACTTCGTCGAGCCCGACACGCTCAAGCCGCGCTTCGGCTGGGAAGGGCGCAAGGTCGTGCTGACCTTCGGCCTGCTCGCACCGGGCAAGGGGATCGAGGTGATGATCGAGGCGCTGCCCAAGATCGTCGCGGAGCATCCCGAGACGCTGTACGCGGTGCTCGGCGCGACGCATCCCAACCTCGTCGCCTATGAGGGCGAGAAGTATCGTGACGGCCTCAAGGCGCTTGCCGAGAAGCTCGGCGTGTCGAACAACATCCAGTTCATCGATGCCTTCCTCGAGCATGACGAGCTGATCGATTATCTGCAGGCGGCGGACATTTACGCGACGCCGTATCTCAACCCGGCGCAGATTACGTCGGGCACGCTCAGCTATGCGGTCGGCGTCGGCAAGGCGGTCGTATCGACCCCGTACGTCCATGCGACCGAGATCCTGGCGGATGGGCACGGCGTGCTCGTCGACTTCAGCGATTCCGCGGCGTTCGCGCGCGAGATCAACGCGTTGCTGAGCAGCGATCGCAACCGTACGCGCTTGCAGGAACGGGCCTATGCGCGCGGTCGCACGATGATCTGGCCGCGCCTCGCGGAGGTCGCGATGCGCGAGATTGCGGGGATGGTGTCCGCCAAGCCGCGTCGGCTGCACGGTGCGCATTCGTCCTTCACGCCGCTGAAGCCCGACTTCGCGGCGGTCGAGCGGATGAGCGATTCGACCGGCATGCTCCAGCATTCGATCTATTCGGTGCCGGACCGACGTCACGGATATTGCATCGACGACAACGCGCGCGCGCTGATGCTCGTCAGCCAGATGCCGGACATGGATGAGGTCCAGCGCGATAAGTGGATGACGATCTATGCGTCGTTCCTGCAATATGCCTGGAACCCGGACATGCGCCGTTTCCGCAATTTCATGAATTTCGATCGCACCTGGTGCGAGGAAACCGGATCAGAAGATTCGAACGGGCGGACCTTGTGGGCGCTCGGCGTCACTGCGCGCGATGCGCAGTCGTCGAAGCACCGCGACTGGGCGGTCCGGATGTTCGACATGACGGCGTCGATCACGATGGAACTGGGCTCGCCCCGCGCGCATGGCTTTGCGATGCTGGGTGCGGCGGCGATGCTCGACGCACATCCGGGCCATGCCTTGTCCAGGATGATCCTGGCGCGCTACGGCGACGAACTGTGCGATCTGCTCGAAGTCGCCCGGCGGCCCGAGTGGGAGTGGTTCGAGATCGTGCTCGCCTATGACAACGCGCGCTTGCCCGAGGCGCTGATCCGCGCGGGCATGGCGCTCGAACGGCCCGAGTTCATCCAGTGCGGCCTGACCACGCTCGACTGGATCGTCGGCAAGCAGACCTCGCCCGAGGGCCGCTTCCGGGCGGTCGGCAGCGAAAGCTTCGGTCGGGTCTATGCCGAGCCGTTGCAATTCGACCAGCAGCCGCTCGAGGCGCAGGCGACGATCGATGCGTGCCATGCTGCCTATCTCGCGTCGCAGGACCTGCGCTGGGTCGAGGAAGCCGGGCGGGCGTATCGCTGGTATCTGGGTGCCAATGACCTCGACCTGCCGCTGGCGACGTCGCAGGATGGCGGCTGTTTCGATGGCCTGATGCCCACCGGACTGAACCGCAATCAGGGTGCGGAATCGATCCTGGCGCTACAAATGGCGAATTGCACGATTTCGGGGCTGGCAAAGCGTACGGAAAGCGTGGCAGGACCGAATAGCGCCGTCGCGTAGCCTCGCTCGTGACGCCGCCAAGGCGTTAAACGAGGCAAATGCGCGTGATAGAGCTGTTTCAACACCCGCTGCGGCTGCACGCAGATCCTTCCCGAGTGGTCGTCCGGCCATTCCACCTTGCGTGGTCGCGCAATGGGGGCAGCCGGACCGAACGGATCGTGGGCGCCGTGATGTCGCTCGATGCCGCGCAGACCCGTGCCGAACTCGAACTGGTCCTCAAGGATTTCGAGGCGCGGCACTGGCAGACGCGGCGCGTCTTCATGACGCGCTATGACGAGATCGAGGATATGCTCGGGATCGACGGCAGTGAGATCGGCGACGAGAAGCGCCAGCTGATCGGCGCCTATTTCTGCCACGAATACAGCTATGCCGCGGCCGCGCTGATGAACCCGAGCGCGGTGCCGCATTTCGACCAGTCGGGCATGCCCGCGGGATCGCAGCGGATCCTGATGTCGCTGCGCGCCGTCGGCGAGGGGCACATCTCCTCGGTCGCGTTCCGCGAAGGCATCATCACCGACGGCAACCAACTGAAGCTCGCGCCCGAGCCGCCGTTCGCGACCGCGACCGACGCGGTCGGGATCGACGAGGAAACGCTCCCCGAAGGGCCGATCACGGTGTTCCGCCATCGCGACTCCACCTTGTCGGGAACGGTGATCTTCCCGATCACCGCGGCGCAGTCGAAGGGGCTCGAGGATCTCCGTCTCGTCCACTTCACGCATGACGACGGTACGGTCGAGTGGCTCGGCACCTACACCGCCTATAACGGCTCGGTGATCCAGTCCGAGCTGATGCGCACCCGTGATTTCCGCGCGTTCGATCTGGTGCCGATGACCGGCCCCGCCGCACGCAACAAGGGCATGGCGCTGTTCCCGCGCAAGGTCGGCGGGCAATATATGATGATCGGGCGGCAGGACGGCGAGAACCTGTTCCTGCTCAAGTCCGACACGCTGACGCATTGGGACGAGGGGCAGAAGCTGCTGACCCCGGCGTTCCCGTGGGAGCTGGTGCAGATCGGCAATTGCGGTCCGCCGATCGAGCTCGACGAGGGCTGGCTGCTGCTCACGCACGGCGTCGGCGCGATGCGCAAATACGCGATCGGCGCGGTGCTGCTCGACAAGGCGGATCCGTCCAAGGTGATCGGCCGCACGCGCGAGCCGATCCTCGCGGCGGCGAACCAGGACCGGGAGGGCTATGTGCCCAACGTCGTCTATACCTGCGGCGCGATCCGGCATGGCGATACGCTGTTCGTGCCGTACGGCGTGGCGGACAGTTCGGTGGCGTTTGCGTTCATTCCGATCGGCTCGTTGCTCGAAGCGATGGCGTAACCGCTCTCCGGCAAAGATCGCCGGGGGGCGGGGTGTCCCGACACCTCTCCGTCATTCCCGCGCCCGCGAGAATCCCCTCAGTGCCGTCCGTCGTGTTCGGCGCCGTCAGCCAACATGTGTCCCCACCCGCCGTATCGTCGACCGATACAGGATCGCCACGATTGCGAGGAACAACACCGTCCCCCCGATCAGTGCCGCGGTTTCGTGGCCCGACATCAGCCGCAGCGGCGCATCGCGCCCGCTCAGCCACACGATCAGCGCGAACACCACGCCCCACAGGCTCTCGCCGACGATCATCCCGGTCGCGGTGAGCGTCCCCATCCGCTCGGCGACGTCGGGATTGGCGCTGCGGCGCGCCCAGCGGTCGTAGATCCAGCCGAACACCGACCCCAGCACGGTCGGCAGGATTACCGCCATCGGCAGATAGATGCCGAGCGCCACCCCGAGCGGCGGCAGCCGCAACAGCCGGAGCCGACCGAGCAGCTCGTCCAGCGCGATCAGCACCACGCCCGCCGCGACGCCGTAGCCGAGCATCCTCCAGTTCGCATCCCCCGACAGCACGCCCTTGGCGAGCGCCGAGATCAGCCCCGCCTGCGGGGCCGCGAGCGCGTTGGGCCCAGCACCGGGCACACCGACGAACCCCATCCCGCTGTTGAGTACGTTCAGCACCGGGGGAATGATCAGCGAACCGAACACCACGCCGATCACGAGCGCGACCTGCTGCTTCCACGGCGTCGCGCCGACCAGCTGGCCGGTCTTGAGATCCTGCAGATTGTCGTTCGAGATCGTCGCGACGCCGAACACGATGCCCGTGACGATCAGCGCATAGGCGATCAGCGCCCGGGTGGTGTCGGCGCCGGGATGCTGCCCGAACAGCCCGACGAGCATGACGGCGGCGCCGATCACCGCGAGGATACCGATCCCCGAGACGGGCGAATTGGACGCGCCGATCAGCCCCGCCATATAGCCACACACCGCCGCGATCATCAGCCCTGCGACGAGCACGAACACCAGCGCCCCCGCGATCAGCAACACCGCCGAGCCGACCAGCGCCCCGCCCGCGATCACGTCCCACAGCAGCCAGGCGATCGGCAGCAGCGTCAGCAGCGCGACGAGGGCGACCCAGACGATCGGCAGATCGCGTTCCTCGAGCGCAAGCGTCTCGCCCTTGCCGCGTGCCGCACTGGCCGCGAGCGCCGAGCGGACCCCGCCGACCACCGGTCCGGCGATCCTGACCAGCGTCCAGACTGCCGAGATCCCGATGACGCCCGCGCCGAAGAACCGGACGTCGCCCGTCCACACGGTGTTGACCCAGGCGGCGATGTCGCCGGGTGCCGGATGCGCGGCGGTCAGCACCGGCACCAGGACGAACCAGCCGATCACCAGGCCGAGCGCCATCGCCGCGCCGACCGAGATGCCGACGAGATGCCCGACGCCGATCAGCGCGAACGACAGGCTGCCCGAAATTCCCGTCGCGCCCGCCCCGACGCGGAAGCTCGTGGCAGCGGTGTCGGTGATGATCTTGGTCTGGGTGAGGATCGCGAAGGCGCCCGAAGCGATACTGTTCCAGATCAGGATGAGCAGGCCCTGCCGCGCCTCGGACTCGCCCTCTCGCGATTGTGCGCCGATCTGCAGCACCTCCGCCGCCGCGACACCTTCGGGGTAGGGCAGGTCGGTATCGACGACGAGCGCGCGGCGTAACGGGACCGAGAACATCACGCCGAGGATGCCGCCGGTCATCGTGATCGCGGCGGTCTGGACATAGGGGAAGTCCTGCCACCAGCCGATCATGACCAGCCCCGGCAGCACGAAGATGATCGCCGCGAGCGTCCCCGCCGCGCTCGCCACGGTCTGGACGATGTTGTTCTCGAGGATCGTCGATCCCTTGAACAGCTTGAGGATCGCCATCGAGATCACCGCCGCCGGGATCGAGGTCGCGAAGGTCAGCCCCACCTTGAGCCCGAGATAGACGTTCGCCGCGGTGAACATCAGCGTAATGACGCCGCCTAGGAGAATTCCGCGGAGCGTCAGTTCGGCGATCGGTTTGGCGGCGTGCGTATCGGTCATGTTGCACCGTTGCACCAACCGCCTGCGTCCGAACAGCGGTTTGTGGACACCGTGCGCGCCGGTCATCCCCTGCGTCCCGACCGTCGCCCAGTGACTTTTTCGGGACTGGTGCGTTGGCGGGGCGATGAAGACACTCTGGTTCATTACCAATCCCAAATCGGGCACGGCGACCGCGGCCAAGGCGAAGGCGCTGGAGGCGATCTGCGACGCACGCGGGTTGACACTGGTCGGGCGTACCGCCTTTCCCGAAGACGCGCTGCCGACTCCCCAGGCGCTGGATGCGGCGGGGGTCGACACGGCCGTGCTGTTTGCCGGCGACGGTACGATCAACGCGGCGGTGACCGCGCTGCTCGAGTGGAAAGGCGCGATCCTGATCCTGCCGGGTGGCACGATGAACCTCCTCGCCAAGCTGCTCCACGGCAGCGCCGATCCTGCCAAGATCATCGCTGCGGCGCATGCCCGCGCCCGCCGCACGCGGCTGTCGTTCGTCCAGGTCGGCGACCATCGCGCCTATGTCGGCTTGATCCTCGGGCCGGCCGCCAATTGGGTGCGCGCGCGCGAGATCGTGCGGAGCGGCAGCTTGCGGGGACTGGCGCGCGCGCTTCGCCATGCCTGGAGCCGGACCTTCGGCAAGGGGATCCGGCTCGACGGCGTGCCGGGGTTGAAGGCGGGCGCGCAGGCCGTGCTGGTCCGGGCGGACGGAGCGCAGCTGGACGTCGCCGCGATCGATGCGCGCGATTTCCGCGGCATCACGCGACTGGGCTGGGAGTGGCTGACCGGCGACTGGGTTGCCGCATCCGAGGTGACGCAGTGCCAGACGACCAGCTTTCGCACCCGCGGGAGCAAGCCCGCGCTGGCGCTGTTCGATGGCGAGCCGGTAATGCTGGAGCCGGGCAGCGAGGTGCGGCTGGGCAAGACCCGCGATCTTTTTCTCGCTACGCTCGATGGTTGAGGGGGAAACCACGATGATCCGTCTGTTTCATGTCAGCGACGTCCATTTCGGGCGCGAGGATACCGCTGCCGTCGCGTGGTTCGATGCGCTGGTCCAGGCCGAGCGCCCCGATGCCGTCGTCATGACCGGCGACCTGACGATGCGCGCGCGGCGGCGCGAATTCGCCGCGGGGCTCGCATGGCTGCAACGCCTCCCCGTTCCGGTCACGGTCGAGGTGGGCAATCATGACCTGCCCTATTGGAACCCGTTCGAACGGGTCTTCCGCCCGTATCGGCGGATGGGGAAGGTCGAGGCGATGGTCGAGCGGCCGATCGACCTGCCGGGGGTCGCGATCGTCCCGCTGGTGACGACCGCACGGGCGCAGTGGCGGCTCAACTGGTCGAAGGGCGTGGTCAGCCGTGGCGCGCTGCAGCGCACGCTCGATCTGGTGGCTGCGGTGCCTGACGACCGGCTGGTGTTCATCGCCGCGCACCATCCGCTGGTCGAGGCCGATACGCGGGCTTCGGCGAGCACGCATCGCGGGACGACCGCGCTGGCGGCGCTCGCGGCGGCGGGGGTGGATGCGGTGCTGACCGGGCATGTCCATGATCCGTTCGACATCGCGCACGCGATCGACGGGCAGGTGGTGCGGATGATCGGGGCCGGGACGCTGTCCGAACGGACGCGGACGACACCGCCGTCGTTCAATGAGGTGCGGATCCAGGACGGCAAGTTCGACGTGCTGTGCCGGACGATGTCGCCGCAGCCGGACACCGTGCTGGAACGCGAGCGGGTCTGACCGAGGGCGGGCCCGGGGGAACCGGCTTTGCGCCCGCTCCCCGCCGCGCGCTCCAGAGCCTTGCGAGCGCGCGTTCGTGCTCCCGTCGAGGCAGGCGCCCGGGAGCAGCGGCGGGGATGCTACCGGCACCCCCGCGCAGGCGCTGGACGCGCGACTATGCCGCGGCGACGCGCACCGCGTCGCAGATCCGGTCGACGACCGCCTCGACCTGCGCCAGGTCGTCGCCTTCGGCCATCACGCGGATGACGGGCTCGGTCCCCGAGGGACGGATCACCAGCCGCCCCTTGCCCTTCAGCTCGGTCTCGGCCTCGGCGATCACCGCCTTGACCGACTCCGCGTCGAGCGGCTTGCCGCCGGCGAACCGGACGTTCTTCAGAAGCTGCGGCAGGGGCTCGAACCGGTGGAGCAGTTCGCTTGCCGGTACGCCCGCGCGGGCGAGTTCGGCGAGGATCTGCAGCGCGGCGACCAGCCCGTCGCCCGTCGTCGCATAGTCCGACAGGATGATGTGCCCGGACTGTTCGCCGCCGACGTTATACCCCTGCGCGCGCATCGCCTCGAGCACGTGGCGGTCGCCGACCTTGGTACGGACCAGCCCGATGCCCTGCGTCGCGAGATGACGTTCCAGCCCGAGGTTCGACATCACCGTCGCCACCAGACCGCCGTTCTTGAGCCGCCCGGCGCGCGCCCAGCCGCTCGCGATCGTCGCCATCAGCTGGTCGCCGTCGACGACATGGCCCTTTTCATCCACCACGATCAGCCGGTCGGCATCGCCATCGAGCGCAATGCCGAGCTGCGCGCCGGTCGCCACGACCGTCTCGCACAGCGTCTGCGGCGCGGTCGAGCCGACGCCGTCGTTGATGTTCTTGCCGTTCGGCGTCACGCCGATCGACACGACGTCGGCACCCAGTTCCCACAACGCGGTCGGCGCGACCCGGTACGCCGCGCCGTTCGCGCAATCGACGACGATCTTCATCCCGTCGAGCCGCAGGTTCTCGGGGAAGGTCGACTTGGCGAAATGGATGTAGCGCCCCTGCGCATCGTCGACCCGTCGCGCGCGGCCGATCTCGGTCGCGGGGCTGAGGTCGATCTCGCCGTCGATCAGCGTCTCGATCGCGGTCTCGTCGTCGTCGGACAGCTTGTAGCCGTCAGGACCGAACAATTTGATGCCATTGTCGAAATACGGATTGTGGCTGGCCGAGATCATCACGCCGAGGTCGGCGCGCATCGACTGGGTCAGCATGGCGACCGCGGGCGTCGGCATCGGGCCGAGCAGCACCACGTCCATGCCGACGCTGGTAAAGCCCGCAACCATCGCGGACTCCAGCATATAGCCCGACAGGCGGGTGTCCTTGCCGATCACCACGCGGTGGCGATGATCACCGCGCCGGAAGTGCGCGCCGGCCGCCATGCCGACCTGCATCGCCATCGCCGCCGTCATCGGCGCGGCATTGGTGAGGCCGCGAATTCCGTCGGTACCGAAATATTTTCTTGCCATTACGCGCGCATCCGTTCGGTTATGTGCGTTCAATCCATAAGCGGGCAAATCGTGCCGCGCATCTGCAAAAGGGCCTGCATGTCGCAATCCAGCCGTATCCTGTTGTCGCTTGTCGCGGGGCTTGCCGTCGGCATTGCGCTGGCGGGCTGGGCCCCGGGGGCGGTGCCGGTGACGGTCGAGATCGCCGAGCCGATCGGGACCGCATGGCTGAACGCCTTGCAGATGACCGTGCTGCCGCTGGTGTTCTCGCTGCTCGTCACCGGGATCGCCGCCACGGCCGAGGCGGCGCGCAGCGGCGCGGTGGCGGCGCGGTCGATCGGTATCATCCTCGCGGTGATGGTGTTCAGCGCGGTGATGGCGGCGATCCTGACCCCGCTGTTTCTCCATCTCGTCCCGATGCCCGCCGCATCCGGGACCGCGCTGCGCGCCGCGCTGGCCGGGGCGGCCCCCGCCGGGCCGGTCCCGCCGATCGGGGAATTCCTCGCCGGCATGGTGCCGAGCAACGTCGTCGCGGCGGCGGCGAACGGCGGGTTCCTGTCGCTGATCCTGTTCGCGCTGGTGTTCGCCTTCGCGCTCGCGCGGATCGCGCCGGAACAGCGCGCGCTGCTGACCGGCTTCTTCGCGGCGATCCGCGACACGATGCTGGTGGTGATCGGCTGGATCATCTGGATCGCGCCGATCGGCGTGTTCGCGCTCGCAGTGACGGTGGCGGCCAAGACCGGGACCGCCGCGGTCGGCGCGCTGCTCCATTACATCGTGACGGTGTCGAGCGTCGGCGTGATCGTCTCGCTGTTCGCCTTCCCGCTCGCGGTGCTAGGCGGACGAATCGCGCTCGGGCGCTTTGCCCGGGGGGCGGCGCCGGTGCTGGCGGTGGCGATGAGCACGCAGTCCTCGCTTGCCAGTCTGCCGGCGATGCTGCGCAGTTCGGAGGAGATGGGCGTGCCCGTCGCGACCTCGGGCGTGGTCCTGCCGATCGCGGTGGCGATGCTCCGCGCGACCGGGCCGGCCATGAACCTGGCGGTCGCGATCTACGTCGCCACCTGGTTCAACGTGCCGATGAGCTTCGCGACGCTGGCCGCGGGAACCGCGGTCGCCGTGCTGACCTCGCTCGGGTCGGTCAGCCTGCCCGGGCAGATCAGCTTCATCGGCGCGATCTCACCGATCGCGGTGACCCTGGGGGTGCCGGTCGCGCCGCTCGGGTTACTCGTCGCGGTCGAGACGATCCCGGACATCTTCCGCACGATGGGGAATGTCGTGATGGATCTGGCGGTGACGCTCACCGTCTCCGCGCGCAGCGTCCCGGTCGCGACAGACAGCGCGGATGCGCTGCTGCATGAGGGGGCGGGTTAGCGGCCAGGGACCATTTTGCTGAGGTCCATCCCCCCCGTTCGGGCTGAGCGAAGTCGAAGCCTCGCTCGCGCCATGGGCCTCGGTTCGGTTTGCGAGGGCCCTTCGACTGCGCTCAGGGCGAACGGCTGGGGAATAGTCGCGTTTCCGATCGCCCCGTCCGGGCCAACGGGCCCAAGGTGACCGTTCAGACGGACTTTAGCGATACACCCAATGCCACACCCCCGCCGCGATCCCCGCGAGCGGCAGATGCGCCCAGGTCGCGACCAGCCAGATCACCACGCCGCCCGCAATGTCATGCGGCCTGAACCCGCCGAACTTCGCCCGCCGCTGCGCGATCGCGACGAACGGCCAGTAGCTCGTCTTGCGTTCCCAGTCGCGCCACAGGTCGGGCTGGAGCGATTCCTTCTTGGCGTCCTGCAGCGCCGCGCCGACCAGCGACAGCACGATGATCGCGACCGCGACGATGATGTTCGCTGCGATCGGATAGACCGCGATGTGGCACAGCCCCCACAAAGCGAACGCCCACAGCATCGGATGCCGCGTGACCGCGAACACGCCGCGCGCCGTTGCGGGCGCGGCGGTCGCGGGCTTGCCGGGAAGCGCGGGGTTCCCGAGCAGCGACCCCATCAGCAGAATGCTCGCGACGAGCATGACGAGCGTGACCGGACCCCAGATCCCCTCTCCCACCGCCCAGAGGGGCGCGGTGGCGGGAGCGGTCTGATAGCTGTGCGCGAGCCAGCCGAGCGTCGCGAAGGCAACGAGCGAATAGATTCCGAGAAACCCGTTCGCGCCGACCGCGCGCACGATCGGCGCGCGGAGCGGATGCGACAGCAGGAAGTGCGAGCCGACGAACGCCGCCGCGCTCGCGAGAACCATGTACGTGCCGTCCATCCTGTCATCCCCCGCTTATTTGACCCCGTGCATCCACTTCTTGAGCGGCCACGACAGGACCAGCAGGATCACCCCTAGCACAATCGCGACCTCGGCGATCGTGGTGAAGGTGCCCGTATAGGTGTCGAGGCTGACCTTGAGGTTGGTGACCTGCCCGCCAACCGTGTCGACGCTGGCGAACTGCGCGACGATCCCGGCGACATATTGCGCGCAGCTGATCGACAGGAACCACACGCCCATCATCAGCCCGACGATCCGTGCGATCGACAGCTTGGTGATCATCGACAGCCCGACCGGCGAGATGCACAATTCCGCCAGCGAGTGGATCAGGTAAAGGCCCGCAAGCCACCAGATCCCGACCTGGAACCCCGGCCCGGCAAAGCCCGCGCCGAGCACCAGGAACAGGAACCCCGCCCCCACGCCGATCAGCGCGATCCCGAACTTGACCGGGATCGACGGCTCCAGCCCGCGCTTGGCGAGGCCGGTCCACAGGATGCTCATGATCGGCGCGAGCGTCACGATGAAGAAGGCGTTGAAGAACTGCGTCTGCGGCGCCGAGATCGCGAAATCGCCGAACAGCCGCAGGTCGGTGTTGCGGTCGGCGAACAGCGTCAGCGACGAACCGGCCTGCTCGAACAGCGTCCAGAACACGACGTTGAAGACGATCAGCACCATCGCCGCGAGCATCATCTGGAATTCGCGCCGGTCGCCGATCACGAACGACCAGATCAGGATGCCCGGGATCGCGACGAGGAACGTACCGAACAGCAGCTTGCCCATCAGCGACAGCGACGCGAGGTAACCGATGAAGCCCGACCCCGGCACCGGCGGCACCGAGTTCATCAGGTTGACGAACAGGAAGTACAGCACCGGCACCGCGACCAGCGCGCCGAGGAAGATCGGGATCGTCCGGTCCGGCCCGCTGCGGACCGGGGGCTCGCCGTATCCGTTGAGCTTGCCGCCATCGAACTGGATCAGCGTGAACGAGATCAGCATGCCGATCGCGGCGAGGCCGAAGCCCGCCCACCAGCCGATCGTCTCGGCGAGGATCGGGCACAGGATCTGCGAGCCCAGGGACCCGAGGTTGATCCCCATGTAGAAGATCGTGAAGCCGGAATCGCGGCGCCGGTCGTCCTTGGCGTAAAGTTCGCCGACCATGGTCGAGATATTGGGCTTGAAGAAGCCGTTGCCGACCGAGACGAGGCTGAGCGCGATCAGCATGATCGTGACGAACAGCGGGCTGCGCTCGGCATCCGACTTGAAGCCATCCTTGGCGATCGTCCGCGCGGTGCTGCCGTCGGCGCTGAGCAGCGAAACGGTGCCGTCGTCATTGCCCTTCACCTGCAGGCGCTTGCCCTGGTCGGTGATGAAGCGCTGTTCGGCTCCGGCCTTGGTCTCGACCGTGACGGTGTAGCGCTGCCCGTCGATCGTCGCGAACGGCACCGCGGTCTGCCCGCCGAAGCAGAGCGTGAAATAGCCGACCGCCATCATGATCGCGCCGAACTTCACCGAGCGCTTGGAGCCAAGATACTGGTCCGCCAGATACCCGCCGACCAGCGGGGTCAGATACACGAGTGCTGTGAACCCGCCGTAGAGGCCCGTCGCCGCGCGATCGCCGAACACGAAATGCTTGGTGAGATACAGCGTGAGCAGCGCGCGCATGCCGTAATAGCCGAAGCGCTCCCACATCTCGGTGGTGAACAGCCGCGCGAGCTGGCGCGGGTGGCCGAACCACGTCTCGCCCGCCGCCGGATTGACATGCGTGATATCCGGCTCGCGCGGGGTATCCGCGGTCGGGGTGTCCACCATGTACTAACTCCTGAATATGTCGTGGCGCCGGCGAATGCGGCGCTATGGGTTGCGGGCAAGACTAACGCCAATCGCGGGTGTGTAAATATCCGCCGTGTCCCGCTAAAGGGCGATCCATGTTCAATGACCGCACAACCCCGCTCTCGCTCCTGGCCACGCGCCGCTCGGGCAAGCCGCGCGACCTCGTCGCGCCCGGGCCCGACGCCGCCGAACTCGAGACGATCCTGACGATCGCGGCGCGCACCCCCGATCACGGGAAACTGGCCCCCTGGCGCTTCGTCGTCGTCGCACCCGGGCAACGTGCCGCGCTCGCCGACGTGATCACCACCGCCTATCGCGCGGAACGCCCGCAGGCGGGGGCGACTGAGATCGCGGCGCTGGTGCAATTCGCCGAACAGGCTCCCACGCTGGTGGTGGTGCTGTCCGCCCCCCGCACCGAGAGCCATATTCCGCTGTGGGAGCAGGAACTGTCGGCGGGGGCGGCCTGCATGAACCTGCTGCACGCCGCGCATGCGCTGGGCTATGCGGGCGGGTGGCTGACCGGATGGCCGAGCTACTCGGCCGCGGTGCGCGATGCGTTCGGATCGGATCCCGAACGGATCGCCGGGTTCATTTTCCTGGGAACGCCGTCGAGGCAATTAGACGAGCGTCCGCGTCCCGATTTGGCAAACATTGTTACAAATTGGACACATTAAAAGACTGGACAGAATAGTAATGCGCTGTATTATATCAGCATGACAGCCTTGAACAGCGAAGACTCGCCCGTGTACATCAAGCTGCGTGGGACGATCTCGGCGGCGATCCTGCGCGGCCAGTTCCGTGCCGGGGATCAGCTGCCGTCCGTGCGGGCGCTCGCCGCCGAACATGGCGCCAATCCGCTGACCGTCGCCAAGGCCTATCAGAGCTTCCAGGACGACGGCTATGTCGAGGTCCGGCGCGGCGTCGGCATGTTCGTCCTGCCGGGCGCGGCGGAGAAACTGCGCGCGGCCGAACGCACGCATTTCCTCGAGACCAGCTGGCCGCGGATCGCGGCGCACATCGACTTGCTCGGGCTGGATGTTGCGGACCTGCTGGAGCGTGAGAAGGCGTAAACGCCGTCTCACACAATGTACGCTTCCCCGGCGAAGACCGGGGCCCAGTCGAGAAACGATAGATTGCTGGCGGATGCGCGGAGTTACCGCCGCCACCTCGACTGGCCCCCGGCCTTCGCCGGGGAAGTAGTAAAGGAGGGAGCCCGAAACTCCCCGCTCCGCTATCCCGCAACCACCCCGAGCGCGGCGACCTCTTCCGCCGACAGCGTGATTCCGAACATCATGCTCAGCCGCAGCCGGTAGACGCGCGGATCGGTGATCTCCGCGCGCGTCTCGTCGCTGCCGGCGCGCCGCTTGTATGTCGTATCGGTCAGCGAGGCGAAGCCGTTGGGCAGCACGATGCTGACGACTCCCGTGTGGAGGAACCGGCTGACCGGCGCGGTTGAGGTCCAGTGGTTGCTGAGCGCGAGATCGGCGGCGAACACCGGCCGTGTTTCGAAGCTGTACTGCGGCTGGAACCCGGTCCCCGACCCGCGCCCGTCGGTGGTCGCGAGGTCGCCGTCGCGCAGCAGCATCCAGCCATGCTCGCCAGCCCGGTCGAGCCGGAACAGCGCGCCATCGGGGGCGGTCGCCTGTGCGCCGTCGATCAGCGGCATCGGCGGGGTGTAGCTGCCCCCGAACCCCGTATCGGCGATCCACTGTTCCTCGCCGATCGTCACCAGGCTGAACGTATGCGTCAGCGGCGGCACGTCGGTGGCGGCAATCCAGACCCGCGCCAGCAGCGGTCGCGCGTCGAACCCGAGCGCGAGCAGCGCATCGAGGAACAGCCGGTTATGCTCGAAACAATAGCCGCCGCGCCCCGCGGTGACGAGCTTGGCGAACACGCTCGCACTGTCGATCGCGATCCCGCGACCGAGCAGCACGTCGAGATTCTCGAACGGAATCGCCAGCCGGTGCGCGCGTTGCAGCACGCCCAGCCCGAGGTGATCGACCGAAGGCCGCGCGGGGAGGTGGACGCGGGCGAAATAGGCGTCGAGGTCGAAGGCCGCGTCGCTCATGCGGCAAACGCCTCTGGCGCGATCGAATAGAGCACGCTCGCATCCGCCATCGCCGCGGCCTTGAGCCCCATCGCCTCGGGGACGATCTGCGCGACATAGAAGCGTGCGGCGGCGACCTTCATGCCGAGGAAGTCGCGGTCGCCCTCGGCGTCCGCCGCGATACGGCCCTGCCGCTCCATCAGCCAGCCGCATACCGCGACCGACAGCATCGTCAGGAACGGATAGCTCGCCGCGAGCTTGTCGTCGGCGTCGAGCGTCGCCAGCCGCCGCCCGACCTCGTCGCACGCTTCGATCAGCGCGACCAGCCCGCTGTCCTGCGCCTCGGCGCGCATGTCGGCGATCAGGCGGGCGAACACGCCGCCATTGTCCATCGAGAGCTTGCGCCCGACCAGATCGGCGGCCTGGATGCCGTTGGTGCCCTCGTAAATCGGCGTGATGCGCGCATCGCGGAAGAACTGCGCCGCGCCGGTTTCCTCGACATAGCCCATCCCGCCGTGGATCTGGATGCCGAGGCTCGCGACCTCATTGCCGAGATCGGTACCGTGCGCCTTGGCGAGCGGGGTCAGGATATCGAGCCGCTCCTGCCCGCCCGCTTCGCCGAGCGTCGCGCGGTCGACCTGGGACGCGGCGTAATAGACGAGCGCACGCGCCGCCTGCGTCTGCGCCTTCATCCGGAGCAGCATGCGGCGGACGTCGGGATGCTCGACGATGCGGACGGGTTCGGCATTGCCCGAGCCGGCACGCGCGGACTGGACGCGGTCGAGCGCATAGCCGACCGCCGCCTGAGTCGCAGCCTCGGCGACCTGGACGCCCTGGAGTCCCACGTTGAGGCGCGCGTTGTTCATCATCGTGAACATCGCGCGGATGCCGCCGAACTCCGCCCCGATCAGCTCGCCCACGCAATCGTCCTGGTCGCCGAAGCTGAGCACGCAGGTCGGGGAGGCGTGGAGGCCCATCTTGTGCTCGATCGAAACGACACGCACGTCGTTGAACTCGCCGGGGTTTCCGTCCGCGTCGAGACGGTATTTGGGGACCAGGAACAGCGAGATTCCCTTGGTTCCGGCGGGCGCTCCGGGGGTGCGCGCGAGGACGAGGTGGACGATGTTGGGCGCCATGTCGTGGTCGCCGAACGAGATGTAGATCTTGGTGCCCTTGATCAGGAACGTGCCGTCGCCGCGCGGGGTTGCGGTGGTGCGCAAAGCGCCGACGTCCGATCCGGCCTGCGGTTCGGTCAGGTTCATCGTGCCGGTCCACTCGCCGGTCGCGAGATGCGGGAGGTACAACGCCTGCTGCTCAGGGCTGCCGTGATGCGCGAGCGCCTCGATCGCGCCGACCGTCAGCGTGGGGGCGAGCGCGAAGCCCATGTTCGCCGCCCCCAGCGTATCGAGCACCGCGGTCTGGATCGCGAAGGGCAGCCCCTGTCCGCCGAATTCCTCGGGCACGCCGATCGTGCCCCAGCCGCCCTCGACGTAATCGTGATACGCCTTGATGAAGCCGGCGGGCATGACGACGCCCTCGGGGGTCCATTTCGCGCCGACCGTGTCGCCGGTGCGGAGCAATGGCGCCCATTCGCCGACCGCCAACTGGCCGACGCCGTCGAGCACCGCGTCGACGACGTCGTCGCTGGCGGCGGCGAAGCGGTCGGTCGCGGCGAGATCGGCAATCCCGACGATATGGTCGAGTACGAAGCGCTGGTCGGCGGTGGCTGGAGTGAACACGGGTTACATCCTCTTATCGCACGGGGTCGGCCGGGCTATAGCGCCGCATGATGACTGCGCCAAACCCGCCGATGCCGACGCGCACCTTACCCTACGGCGCCGCAGCGATCGCCGAGGCCGCCGCGCTGATTCGCAGCGGGCAGCCGGTCGCGATCCCGAGCGAGACGGTCTACGGGCTCGCCGCCGACGCGACCGATTCGGCGGCGGTCGCGCGAATCTACGCGGCCAAGGGACGGCCGAGCTTCAATCCGCTGATCGTCCACGTGCTGGATCTCGCGGCGGCGGAGCGGATCGCGCGGTTCGACGCGACCGCGCGCGCGCTGGCCGAGGCGTTCTGGCCGGGACCGTTGACGCTGGTCCTGCCGGTGCGCGTCGACGCGGGGATTGCGTCGCTGGTGACGGCGGGGCTGGATACGATCGCGATCCGGGTACCCGCGCACCGCGCGATGCGCGCACTGATCGCGGCGGCGGGGGTGCCGCTCGCCGCGCCGTCGGCCAATGCGAGCGGGGCGATCAGCCCGACACGCGCGGCGCATGTCGTGGCGTCGCTCGGCGGGCGGATCGCGCTGGTGGTGGATGACGGCGCGACCGCGGCGGGGGTGGAGTCGACGATCGTGGCGGGGCTGGAGGTGTTGCGACCGGGGCCGATCACGGCGGAGGATCTCGCGCGGTTCAGGGGGGATTCCGCCATACCCCCATTGCACTTCCCCGGCGAAGGCCGGGGCCCAGTCGAGGGCGATCTGCAAGCGAGTGCTGCGCTCTCTATCGACCCGGCCACTCTTGGGCCCCGGCCTTCGCCGGGGAAGCGAGTCAAAGAAGAGGAAGGAGAAGACGGCGCGGCAATCATCACCGCACCGGGCCAGCTCGCCAGTCATTACGCGCCGAACAAGCCGCTCCGGTTGAACGCGACCGAGGCGGAGGCTGACGAATATCTCATCGGGTTCGGCGCGATTGGCGGCGACACGTCGCTATCGGCGCGGGGCGATTTGACCGAGGCGGCTGCGAATCTGTTCGATGCGTTGCACCTTGCCGATGGTTCTGCCCGTGCGCGGATCGCGATCGCTGCGATCCCGCTGGACGGGATCGGCACGGCGATCAACGATCGCCTGCGTCGCGCGGCGCATAGGGACTAGCCAGCGCCGGTCGCAGGCCAGTTTCGAAAAGCGCCAGACGACACCCCGCTGCGCCTCCCCGGCGAAGGCCGGGGCCCAGCAGAGGGCGATCTGCAAGCTGGGGTCGGGGCTCGCTTCCAGCCGGCTCGCTCTTGGGCCCCGGCCTTCGCGAAACCTCGCCAAAAGTTGGTCTGCCGACCGGTCCTTTGCTGTTTTCCCGCGAAAGCGGGAATCCAGGGCGAGCAAAACAACAGCTTACAGTTTTCGCGACTCCTGGACTCCCGCCTTCGCGGGAGAACAGCTGTGGTTTCGCAGGGGACTCGCCTTCGCCGGGGAAGCGACGTGGAGACGGACGGGAACCGTCAGCCCCCGCCCGCACCCAGCGTTACGCCGAGACCGTCTTCGACCGCTCGGCAAAGCTCTTGCGGAGCTTCGCCAGCTTGGGCGGGATCACCGCCATGCAATACGGATTGCGCTGCCCTTCGCTGTCCCAATAATCCTGGTGATAGTCCTCTGCCTCATACCACTCCGTCAGCGGTTCGATCGTCGTCACGATCGGCGCGGGCCAATCCTTTGCCGCTCGCTCCATCGCCGCACGCGCTTCTTCCGCCTGCTCGTCCGAATGCGGGAAGATCGCCGAGCGATATTGCGTGCCCACGTCATTGCCCTGGCGGTTGAGCGTCGTCGGGTCGTGCGTGGCGAAGAACATGTCGAGGATGTCGCCATAGCGGACCTGGTCGCTGTCGAAGGTGACGCGGATCGCCTCGGCGTGGCCGGTGTCGCCACCGCAGACCTGCTTGTAGGTCGGGTTGGGGACGTTGCCGCCGATATACCCGCTCTCGACGCTTTCGACACCGATGACGTCCTTGAACACCGCTTCGGTGCACCAGAAACATCCGCCTGCCAGCGTTGCGACTTCGCTTGCCATGATACGCTCCTTGTTTAGGGCTCTAAGATAGGTACGGCGCAGGACGACAAAAGGGGACGGCTATGCTCGACGGTTCGGTGCTCGTTACAGGTGGCGCAGGCTATATCGGAAGCCACGCGGTGCTCGCGTTGCTCGATGCCGGGCACAGCGTCGTCGTGTACGACAATCTGACGACCGGGTTCGACTGGCTGGTCGACCCGCGCGCGACGCTGGTGACCGGCGAGATCGAGGACGATGCACTGGTCCGCGCGACGATGCGGGACCATCGCGTCCGCGCGGTGATGCATTTCGCAGGCTCGATCATCGTCCCCGAATCGGTCAGCAATCCGCTCAAATATTACCGCAACAACACGGTCGCGAGCCGCGCGCTGATCGAGAGTGCGGTCGTGTCCGGCGTGAAGCACTTCATCTTCTCGTCGACCGCCGCGACCTATGGCACGCCCGAGCGCGTGCCGGTCGCCGAGGGTGACCCGACCGTGCCGATCAACCCGTACGGCACGTCCAAGCTGATGACCGAGGCGATGCTGCGCGATGTCGCGGCCGCGCATCCGATGAACTATGCGGCGCTGCGCTATTTCAACGTGGCGGGCGCGGATCCGGCCGGGCGGAGCGGGCAGTCGACCGTCGGCGCGACCCATCTCATCAAGATCGCGGTCGAGGCGGCGCTCGGCAAGCGCGCGACGGTCGGGGTCTATGGCACCGATTACGCCACGCCCGATGGCACCGGGGTGCGCGACTACATCCATGTCAGCGATCTCGCGGCGGCGCATGTCGCGGCCCTCGACGTGCTGGTGGCCGAGCCGACCCGCAGCCACACGCTCAACGCAGGCTATGGCAAGGGGTTCTCGGTGCTCGAGGTGCTCGACGCGGTCGACCGGGTGACCAACCGCAAGCTCGAGCGCGTGGTCGAGGGCCGGCGCGCGGGCGATGCCGGGGAACTCGTCGCGGACAATCGCGCGATCCTCGCGACGCTCGACTGGACGCCGCAGCGCGCGGACCTGGACCTGATCGTCCGCGATGCGCTCGCATGGGAGCGCAAGCTGAGCGAACGCAAGTAGCGCAGTCCCGCTGTGGCTTCGGCGCCGCACAGGGGAGGGGGCGCGGTCAGGCGCCCCCGGCATCGGGGATGACACGGCCGATCGACGACGGTACACCGCGCCATGCTTGAAATGCGCCCCGACTGCGAACGCTGCGGCACCGATCTTCCCGCCGACGAGGCCGGCGCGTTCATCTGTTCGTTCGAATGTACCTTCTGCGCACCCTGCGCCGAGGCGCTCGACGACCGTTGCCCCAATTGTGGCGGCGAACTGATGGATCGCCCCGCGCGCGTCGACGAAGCGCTCGCGCGGCATCCGGCGGGCACGGTGCGCTATCATCGCGCGGCCGCCCCACGCGGGCGGGGATAATGCGGCGGCGGTCCGTCGCCGGTGGCGCGGGACTGTCCTACACCCCCGGTTTCGTGCCAGACTGACCAGACCATGCAACGCATCCCCGAACCTTTCCGCGCCCGGCCGAATTGTCTTCGGCGAACCCCGGCGGCGCGGTTTTCGCGGGCGGTTTCGCCTGACTTTCCCCTAACCTTCCGCGCATGACGCCGCGCATCCTTGTCATCGCGGGGTCGGATTCGGGCGGCGGCGCGGGCATCCAGGCGGATATCAAGACCGTCACGATGCTCGGCGGCCATGCGATGACCGCGATTACCGCGATCACCGCGCAGAATACGCGCGGCGTCCAGTCGGTGATGCCGGTGCCGACCACGATGGTGGTCGCCCAGATCGAGGCGTGCCTGTCCGACATCGGCGCCGATGCGGTCAAGATCGGGATGATCGGCTCGGCCGAGACCGCGCACGCCGTCGCCGACCGGCTCGCGACGCTCGACGTGCCGATCGTGTTCGATCCGGTCATGGTCGCGACCAGCGGCGCGATGCTCGCCGACCCGGCGACGATCGCGGCGTTCGCCCGGCTGATGCGGATCGCGACGCTGACCACGCCCAATCTCCCCGAGCTGGCGGTGTTGCTTGCGGCGGCACCGGGGGGTTCGGCCGGGGGCGGCTCTGCTGGGGGCGGGGCGGAAGCGTTGGCCCGGACGTGCGGGACGACGCTGCTCGCCAAGGGTGGCCACGGCGAAGGCCCGGACGTGATCGACCGGCTGGTCGGCCCCGAAGGCGAAATCGCACGCTGGTCCGCCCCGCGGATCGATACCACCAGCGCGCACGGCACCGGCTGCACGCTGGCCTCCGCGATCGCGACGTTGCTGGCGCAGGGGCGTGGCCTGTCGGCTGCGGTGGCGGGGGCCCGGACGTTCGTACGGCTCGCGTTGCGGGGCGCGCCGGGCCTGGGCGGGGGGCATGGCCCGATGGGGCAACAGTCGGTCCGGCTCGATCTCGGCGCGGACGGGCGGCTCAACCAGATCACGCTCGGCAGCACCGACCCTGCCGCCTCGCGTGATTTCTACCGCGCGCTCGGCCTGCGCCAGATCGTCGAGCGCGCGGATCATTATGCGCGGTTCGAGACGCCGGGTGGCGCGACGCTGTCGATCGAACAGGGGGCTCGCCCGACGGTGTTCCTCGAATGCGACGATCTCGATGCCACCGTCGCCCGGCTGGAGGCGGACGGCATGGTGTTCGACCAGCCGCCGACCGACCGGCCGTGGCTGTGGCGCGAGGCGCGGCTGCGCGATCCCGCGGGCAATACGGTCTGCCTCTACCATGCTGGCGAGAACCGGCGCTTTCCGCCATGGCGGTTGCCCGATGCCTAGCCTCAAACACGAAAAGCTCTGTCTCGCGCCCGTCGCGGGGGTGGACGAAGCGGGCCGCGGTCCGCTCGCCGGCCCGGTCGTCGCCGCCGCGGTGATCCTGCCGGCCAAGGGCATCCCGCGCGGGATCAACGATTCGAAGAAGCTCTCCGCCGCCGAGCGGTTGCGGCTGCATGACCGGCTGCAAGACTGCGCGACCGTGGGGATCGGGATCGTCGAGGCCGACGAGATCGACGTGCTCAACATCTACTGGGCGACGATGAAGGCGATGACGCTCGCGGTCGAGGCTTTGGGCGTCGCGCCGGGTCATGTGCTGGTCGACGGCAACCGTTTGCCGCGCTGGAGCCACGCCGCCACCCCGCTGGTTTCGGGCGACGCGATCAGCACGTCGATTGCGGCTGCGTCGATCGTCGCCAAGCACACCCGCGACACGATCATGCTCGCGCACGCCGAATCGCATCCGCACTACGGGTGGGCCTCCAACAAGGGCTATGGCTGCGCCGCGCATCTGGCGGCTTTGCGCGAACATGGGCCGACCCCGCTCCACCGGAGAAGTTTTCGGCCGGTCGCGGATGCGTATCTTCTGCTCTGAGTCTTTTGCGTCACACACCATCGCTTGAGTCCGCCGATCGATGCGGACTCAACATCTAGAGAGCTTCCGGAAATGTTCCGCATGGCTAACGAATCGCCCGCGAATCTGGTTAACGCATCGCCCCTTGACGGGAGTCCCCAGATTCGCAGGGATGCGCGCGACAGCGAACAGGGGCGGCAATGATGGGCGTTTTGGAAAAGATCAAAGCCGGAGGCACGGCCACGCTCGCGCCGATGGCGGAGCTTCCGCTCGACCAGATCCTGCGCTCCGACTGCATCGCCGCGATGCGCGCGCTGCCGGCCAAGTCGGTCGACATGATCTTCGCCGACCCACCCTACAACCTCCAGCTCGGCGGCGATCTCGCGCGGCCCGACGGCAGCCATGTCGACGCGGTGACCGACGCCTGGGACAAGTTCGACAGCCTCGACGCCTATGATGCCTTCACGCGCGCGTGGCTGGCGGAGGCCAAGCGGATCCTCAAGGACAATGGCGCGATCTGGGTGATCGGCAGCTATCACAACATCTTCAAGGTCGGCGCCGCGATCCAGGATCTCGGCTATTGGATCCTCAACGACATCGTCTGGCGCAAGTCGAACCCGATGCCCAATTTCAAGGGCACGCGCTTCACCAATGCGCATGAGACGCTGATCTGGGCGTCGATGGGCGAGAAGGCGCGCTACACCTTCAATTATCGCAGCATGAAGACGCTCAACGACGAGCTCCAGATGCGCAGCGACTGGGAATTTCCGGTGTGCGGCGGACCCGAGCGGTTGAAGAAGGACGGGATCAAGGTCCACCCGACGCAGAAGCCGGAGGCTTTGCTGTACCGCATCCTGCTGGCGTGCACCAAGCCGGGTGACGTGGTGCTCGACCCGTTCTTCGGCACGGGCACGACCGGTGCGGTCGCCAAGCGGCTCGGCCGGCGCTGGATCGGGATCGAGCGCGAGCCCGACTATATCGCCGCCGCCGAGGAACGGATTGCCGCGGCACTGCCGCTCGATGAAAGCCTGCTCAAGACGATGCAAAGCCCCAAGGCAGCGCCCAAGGTCGCGTTCGGGGTGCTGGTCGAGAACGGGTTCCTGACGCCGGGCCGCGTCGTTGTCGACGCCAAGCGCAAGCACCGTGCGCTGGTCCGCGCCGACGGCAGCCTCGAGAGCCTGTGCGGCGCGACCGGATCGATCCACAAGCTCGGCGCGACGCTGCAGAACGCGCCGTCGTGCAACGGCTGGACCTATTGGCATTTCGAGACGGGCGAGGGGCTCAAGCCGATCGATTCGCTGCGGCAGGAATATCTGCTCGCGACGCAACCCTGAGCGCCCCTCTGTCCGTTCGGTTCGAGCGAAGTCGAGAAACGAACGGATGAGTGACGGGAGAACATCATGACCCTCCACCTCCGTCCGGTCCAGTTCGTCGACACGCCCGTCGGTCGCGACGGCGAGGTCGCGCGGCTGGCGGGGGGGATGCTGTGGTTCGCCGCCTATGAAGTGATCGAGGCGGGGGAGCGTCGCACCGTGCCCGTCACCGTGCTCGACCGGCTGCTGCAGGACGATCGCGCCGCGCGGCTCCACGCGCGCATCACCGCGCCGCGCCCCGCGCTGACGCTCGGTGCGCGCACGCTGCGGTTCGACCAGCCCTCGGTCGCCGCGATCCTCAACGTCACGCCCGACAGCTTCTCGGATGGCGGGACGCATGCCGACGACCCCGCCGCCGCCGCCTCGGCGGGGGTCGCGATGGCGGCGGCGGGCGCTGCGCTGATCGACGTCGGGGGTGAATCGACGCGTCCCGGCGCACCGGTCGTCTGGGAAGGCGACGAGATCGCGCGCGTCGTCCCCGTCGTCGAGCGGCTCGCGCGGAGCGGGACCCTGGTTTCCATCGACACGAGAAAGGCCGGGGTGATGGAAGCCGCGCTCGCGGCGGGCGCGGCGATCGTCAACGACGTCGCCGCGTTGCTGTGGGACGATCGCGCGCTCGACGTGGTCGCACGGGCGCAGTGTCCGGTGGTGCTGATGCATTCGCCCGATCCGGCGGCGGGCGGGCATGGCGGTTCGGGCTATGGCAACGTGCTGACCGACGTGTTCGACTGGCTCGACGCGCGGATCGACGCGGTCGTCGCGGGCGGTGTCGCGCGCGACCGGATCATCGTCGATCCCGGCATCGGCTTCGGCAAGAGCCTGTCGGACAATCTCGCGCTGATCAACGGGCTGACGCTCTTCCATGGGCTCGGCTGCCCGATCCTGCTGGGTGCGAGCCGCAAGCGGATGATCGGCGCGCTGTCGAACGAGGCCCCCGCCGATGCGCGGCTCGGCGGGTCGCTCGCGCTTGCGCTCAAGGGAATCGAGGCGGGGGTGCAATTGCTGCGCGTCCACGACGTGGCGGAGACGGTGCAGGCGGTGCGCGTCTGGCGCGGGTTGCGCGACCAGGCGCTGGTGGGGCGCTGAAGCGGTCCCTGCACGAGACCCTGTTCGCTTCCCCGGCGAAGGCCGGGGCCCAGGAGAGGACCGGAAGAAAGCGGAGGCCTGCGCTTCAGACCCTTGGCCATCTCGACTGGGCCACGGCCTTCGCCGGGGAAGCGCATAACAGGGGGAAGGGAAAAGCGCCCTAGCGCACCACCCGAATCGTGCGCTCGCTCGGATCGATCGGATCGAGGAAGAACGCCCCCGCATCACGGTTCGCGACCAGCCACGCGACATGCGCCGCCTCGATCCGCTGCCCGGGAACGAGGCGGGGGACACCCGGCGGCGCTGGCGCGATCACCTCGGCGGCGATCCGGCCGGCCGCTTCCGCGATCGGAACGTGGTCGACCTCGCCGAAGAACGCCTCCTCGGGGTCCGCCGCCATCGTCACCGACAGCGTCGAAAGCCCGGGAAACACCCCGGCGGGGGGCAGGTCGGCAGTGCCGGCGGCGACCTGCTTCGCCAGATCCTTGAGCCCACCGACCAGCGCGCGGACATCCGCGGCGGTCGTCCCGATCGACACCACCGCGAGCAGATGCCGCGCATCCGACAGCCCGACGCTGACGCGGTGATGCTTCACCAGCCAGTCGTCGACCGCATAGCCCGTCACGCCGAGCGCGGAGAGGTCGATCAGCACCTTGGTCGGATCGAGCTGCGTTGCCGCAGGAAGGTGTTCCTCGCCGAAGACGCGGAGCCCGGGTATCCGCGCCAGACGACGCCGCAACTTCGCCGCGCGGTCGAGCACGTTACCCCAGATCCGCTCGCCATCCAGCGCATGGTCGCGCCGGGTCGCATCGAGGCTCGCGAGGATCGGCACCGACGGGCTGGTCGTCTCGAACAGTTCGAACGCCATCCACAGCCGTTGCTGGTCGACCAGCGTCCCCTTGGCGAGCAACGCCGAGCCTTGCGCGAGCGACCCCATCGTCTTGTGGAGGCTGTACACCGCGATATCCGCGCCCTTGGTCAGCGCATCGTCCGGCAGCCGCTCGCAAAAGGCGAACGCTCCGCCCCACGCCGCGTCGCAGATCAACGGAATGCCGTGGTCGTGACAGATGGTGGATAGCGCGCCGATGTCGCTCGTCACGCCGTAATAGGTCGGGCTGACCACGACGAACGCCTTGGCATCCGGATGCGCGGCCAGCGCCGCCGACAGCGCGGCGGGGGTGATCCCGTGGTCGATATCCCAGTCGTCGTCGATCAGCACCGGCACCAGCACCGCATCGAGCCCGGTCGCGAGCGCGTGCGAGCGTTCGGCCTTGTGGACGTTGGTGGCGAACAGCACGGTGTCGCCGGGACCCGCGACCGCCGCCAGCGCGGTGTGGAGGCTTTGCGTCGATCCGCCCGTGACGAAGCGGCAGAAATCCGCCTGCCACGCGTCCGCCGCGAGTTCATGCGCGCGCTGGACGACGTGCGCACCTTCGGTCCGGTCGTCGAGGCCCTTCGGGGTCAGCAGATCCGCTGCGAAAATGCGTTTGCCCAGCAGGCGGCGCAGGTCGGCCGGGATCGCCGCCCCCTGATTATGCCCGGGCGCGCCGAAGCCATGGATCGGTCGGCGCTCCACTTGCGCCAAGGCTTCGACAATGGGCGCTTTTTTCTGATCCATGCGGAATGAAGCCTTTTACGGCGTGGTCCGTTCCGCAGGGAGAAAAATAACATAGCTGTCATCTGCGCGACACGCCAGACGGCGTAACGGGGCGTGCCAGCGGGACTCGTGGGCACCATGCCGGGGGCGCCGCACTGGACCCCAGCCGCTCGTCTCCGTATCGCGCATCCCACCCTACTGCCCGGAGGAAGTTCATGATCATCGATGCAGTGCCGCGGTATCGCCAGATCGTCGCCGAGGTCTGGCGCCCCCTGCTCGCCCTGTTCGTGTGGGACGTGATCGTGACGGTCACGTATTATGTGCTGCCGTTCAAGGCGCCGTCGCTTCCGTTGACGCTGTTCGGGTCCGCGCTCGCGCTGTTCCTCGGGTTTCGCAGCACTTCGGCCTATCAGCGCTGGTGGGAGGGCCGCGTCCTGTGGGGCGCGATGATCAACGCCTCGCGCAGTCTGTCACGCGCCGCGCGGAGCTATCTGCCGGACGAGGAGGGACGCGATCTGCAGCGTGCGATCATCCTGCGCCAGATCACCTATGTCCACGTGCTGCGCTGCCAGTTGCGCAAGCAGGATCCGCGCGAGGAGGCGCTCCGCTTCCTGTCGCCTGATGAAGCGGCCCCGTCGCTTGCCCGCAACAACGTCGCCAACGGTATTCTCGACGGGACGGGACGGCGGGTCGATCAGGCACGCCAGCAGGGCTGGCTCGACACGATCCAGCAGGCTTCGATCGAGCGCGTGCTGGTCGATATCGCCAATGCGCAAGGGGGAATGGAGCGGCTGAAGAACACCCCGTTGCCCAACCAATACCGCTTTTTCCCCGAATTCTTCGCGCGCCTGTTCTGCATTCTGCTGCCGATCGGGCTGGTCGAGACGCTGGGCTTCGCCACGCCGATCGGGTCGACTGTCGCGGGGTTGATGTTCCTCGCCGTGCTCAAGATCGGCGACGATCTGGTCGATCCGTTCGCCAACACCGTCCACGATCTGCCGCTGACCGCGATGTGCCGGACGGTCGAGATCGACCTGCTCCAGTCGCTCGGCGATGCTGCGCCCGAGCCGGTCAAGCCCGAGCGGGGAATCCTCTGGTAGCAGCCGGTCAGGCGACCGCGTTGTCGATCCCGAGTTCGCCGAGCTTGCGGTACAGCGTCGACCGGCCGATCCCGAGCCGCCGTGCGACTTCGGTCATCCGCCCGCGGTAATGGCCGATCGCGAGGCGGATGACGTCCGCCTCGATCTCCTCCAGCGCGCGCAGGTTGCCGTCGGCATGGAACAGCGTGACGCCGCCGGACGTCGCCATCGGCACCGGCATGGTCGGCGCGTGGCGTTTGCCGCCAAGCGCCGCGATCTGCGGGAAGTCGGCCTGCGTCAGCGCGGCACCATCGCACAGCACGGCCGCGCGAAAGAGCGCATTCTGGAGCTGCCGCACGTTCCCCGGCCAGTCGTAGCGACCCAGCAGCGCGAGCGCATCGTCGGTGATGCCGAGCTGGCGCAGGCCCGGCTGCTGCGCGATCCGCGCCATCAGGTGCCGCGCCAGTGCGGGAATGTCGCCGGTCCTTTCGCGCAACGGCGGGATCGTGACCTGGACGACGTTGAGCCGGTAATAGAGGTCCTCGCGGAAGCGGCCTGCCTCGACTTCGTCGATCAGCCGCTTGTTGGTTGCGGCGATGACGCGCACGTCGACCTCCCGCGTGTGCCGCGCGCCGAGCGGCTGGATCTCGCCCGATTGCAGCACGCGGAGCAACTTGACCTGTGCCTCGAGCGGCATCTCGCCGACTTCGTCGAGGAACAGCGTGCCACCGTCGGCCTCTTGGAAGCGCCCGATCTTGCGTTCGAACGCGCCGGTGAACGCGCCCTTCTCGTGCCCGAACAGTTCGCTTTCGACGAGGTTCGCGGGGATCGCGCCGCAATTGACCGCGACCATCGGCTTCTTGCCGCGCGGCGAGGCGGCATGGACCGCCTCGGCGACGACTTCCTTGCCGACGCCGCTTTCGCCTTCGAGCAACACCGGCACGCGCGCGCGCGCGGCCTTTGCGGCGATCGCGAGCGCGGCACGGAAATCGGGCGCCGAGCCGACGATCTCGTCGAACGCGAGCAGCGCGGGAATCTTCTCGGTCAGCGGGCGGAGTTCGCCCGCGGTCTTCTGGGCCACCGCTGCGTCGAGCGCGGCGAGCAGGCGCTCGGGCGCGAGCGGCTTGACCAGGAAGTCGGTCGCGCCGGTGCGCATCGCGGTGACTGCCTGCGCGACCGAACCGTTGGCGGTCAGCAGCAACAGCGGCAGCGTGGGGCGCAGGCTGCGCAGCTCGGCGATCAGCGCGGTCGGATCGGCCTCGGGGGCCCATTGGTCGAGCAGGATCGCATCGAGCTGCAGCCCTTCCTGCGTGCCGAGCATCGCGATCGCCATCGCGCCGTCATTGGCAAAGATCGCCCGCCAGCCGCGCCGCGCGGCGATCGCCGCGATCAGCCTGCGCTGCGCGGGTTCGTCGTCGATCAGCATCAGCAGGCGCTGCCCGTTACGCGTCATGCTCTTCCCCGAGTCCTGTCCGTTCACGACGAATCCATAACGGCAAGGTGTGAAAGCGCCCTTAAGCGCCCCGGCATGGGACGGCCGGGACATGGCGGCTTGGTATTTCCTGGGGGTTGAGGGCTTGCCTCCCGCGCGCTAAGCCGGACGCAACGATAGGGCGAGGACCGAACCGATGGCCACCGAAAGTGATCTCCAAGTCCACCGCGCGACGTATGACAAGGTCATTGGCGTGCTCAAATATGGCGCAGTCGCGTGTTTCATCATCGCCTTCGTGGTGGTGTGGCTGATCTCGGGCAAATAGGATGAAGATCGCCGTCCTCCGCGAAACCGCCGAGGGCGAGCGTCGCGTTGCCGCGACCCCCGAAACGGTCAAGAAATTCATCGCGCTGGGCGCAAGTGTCGCGCTCGAGGCGGGGGCCGGCGCGACCGCGTCGATCGCCGATGCGGATTATGCGGCCGCGGGCGCCACGGTAGCGGATCGTGCGGCGACGCTGGCCGGCGCCGAGATCGTGTTGGGGGTGCAGGGCCCGGACGCCGATGCGCTCGCCGGTGCCGCGAACGGGGCATGGCTGGTCGCCGCGCTGAACCCGTTTGCCGATCGCGCGCGGATCGATGGCTATGCCGCCGCCGGGATCGAGGCATTGGCAATGGAATTCATGCCGCGCATCACCCGCGCGCAATCGATGGACATCCTGTCGTCGCAATCGAACCTCGCGGGCTACAAGGCGGTGCTCGATGCCGCCGCAGCCTATGGCCGCGCGTTTCCGATGATGATGACCGCGGCGGGCACGGTTTCCGCCGCACGCGTATTCGTGATGGGGGTCGGCGTCGCCGGGCTCCAGGCGATCGCCACCGCGCGGCGGCTCGGTGCGCAGGTGTCCGCGACCGACGTCCGCTCGGCGACGCGCGAGCAGATTCAGAGCCTCGGCGCGAAACCGATCTTCGTCGAGAATGTCGCTGGGATCGAGGGTGAGGGATCGGGCGGCTATGCCGGCGAGATGAGCCCCGAATATCAGGCGGCGCAGGCCGAGCTGGTGTCGGGGCATATCGCCAAGCAGGACATCGTCATCACCACCGCGCTGATCCCGGGGCGCCCGGCACCACGGCTGATCTCGGCGGCGCAGGTCGCGAGCATGCGGCCCGGGTCGGTGATCGTCGATCTCGCGGTCGAAAGCGGCGGCAATGTCGAGGGATCGGTCGCGGGCGAGGCGGTGGTCGTGTCGGGCGTGACGATCGTCGGCTATCGCAACGTGGCCTCACGGCTGGCGGCGGATGCGTCGGCGCTGTTCTCGCGCAACCTGTTCAATTTCCTGAGCGCGTTCTGGGACAAGGAACAGGGCAAGCCGGTGCTCGACGAGGAAATCGGCGACGCGATCCGGCTGACCCAAGGCGGCAAGGTGGTGAACGCGCGGTTGTTGGCGTAAAGGGATCAAGCGCCGGGGCGGCGGACAGGAGCGACCATGAACGTGCCGATCGATACGCTCGCTTTTGCAAAGAGTTTCGAGGATGCCGGTTTCGGGCACGATCAGGCGCGGGTGTTGGCAAACGCGTTTGGAACAGCGCAAACGACGGGGCGCGAGGATCTTGTCACCAAGGATTATTTGGACGCGCGACTGGCGGAAATGAAGCAAGCCATCGCAGAGAGCTCCAGCGCGATGACCAGACAACTCGCTGACAACGCGGCGATGCTGACCAGGCAAATCGCTGACAACGGGCGCGATATCTCTGGTCGGCTGTGGTCTACCGTCACCATCATCGCCGGCGTATCGACCGCGATCAGCGCCACGATCGGCGCGGGTGTCGCGCTCCTGCTGCACGCAAAGGGTATCTAATGGACTTCATCTCGATCCTGTCGATCTTCGTCATGGCCTGTTTCGTCGGCTATTACGTCGTCTGGTCGGTCACGCCCGCGCTCCACACGCCGCTGATGGCGGTGACCAACGCGATCTCCTCGGTCATCATCGTCGGCGCGCTGATCGCGGCGGCGGCGGCCGGGATCGGCGGGGGCGGTGCGGTGTCGAAGGGGCTGGGGCTGCTTGCGGTGGTGCTGGCGAGCGTCAACATCTTCGGGGGCTTCGCGGTCACCGCGCGGATGCTCGCGATGTACAAGAAGAAGACGCCGGTCGTTAAGTAACCCGTCTCCCCGGCGCAGGCCGAGGGCATTGGGTTTGGGGCACCGCCCGTCCCGGATAACAGGGCGGCCCCGGTCTTCGCCGGGGTGACGGAATGGGATTGAGCATCATGGAACACATCACCGTCAATCCCTGGGCGTCGCTGGCGTATCTCGTCGCGGGGGTGTGCTTCATCCTCGCGCTGCGCGGGCTCTCCAGCCCGGCGACGTCGCAACGCGGCAACCGGATGGGCATCATCGGCATGACCATCGCGGTGGTGACGACGCTGGTGACGCATGTCCCGACGATTCAGCTGGTCGCGGTCGGCACGACCGGTGGCGAGGACTTCGTCGCGTTCTTCTCGCACGTCGATACGGTCACCGTGGTCGAGATCCTGGCGGCGATCGCGCTGGGTGGCGTGATCGGACTGGTGACCGCGCGCCGGATCGCGATGACCGACATGCCGCAGCTCGTCGCCGCCTTCCACTCGCTCGTCGGCATGGCGGCCGTCCTCGTCGCCTGCGCGGCGTTCCTCAATCCGGGCGCGTTCGGGATCGCCGAGCAGGGCGTGATCTTCGTCCAGAGCCGGATCGAAATGGGGCTCGGCGTCGCGATCGGCGCGATCACCTTCTCGGGATCGGTGATCGCCTTCCTCAAGCTCAACGGCAATATGGGCGGCAAGCCGATCCTCCTGCCGGGACGGCACGTGATCAACCTCGCGGTGCTCGCGGGGATCCTCGGGCTGGTCGCCTATTTCACGCTCGACCAGAGCGCCTGGGTGTTCTGGACGATCACGCTGCTCAGCTTCGTCATCGGCTTCCTGCTGATCGTGCCGATCGGCGGCGCGGACATGCCGGTCGTCGTGTCGATGCTCAACAGCTATTCGGGCTGGGCGGCGGCGGCGATGGGGTTCACGCTCCACAACACCGCGATGATCATCACCGGCGCGCTGGTCGGATCGTCCGGCGCGATCCTCAGCTACATCATGTGCAAGGCGATGAACCGCAGCTTCATCAGCGTGATCGCGGGCGGCTTCGGCGGCGATGCGGCGGCGGCGGGGGGCGAGGCCAAGGAACAGCGCCCATGGAAGCGCGGCAGCGCCGACGACGCGGCGTTCCTGCTCGGACAGGCGGAGCAAGTGATCATCGTCCCCGGCTACGGCATGGCGGTCAGCCAGGCGCAGCACGCGCTGCGCGAAATGGGCGACAAGCTCAAGGCGCACGGGGTCCGCGTAAAATATGCGATCCATCCGGTCGCGGGCCGCATGCCGGGGCATATGAACGTGCTGCTCGCGGAAGCGAACGTGCCGTATGACGACGTGTTCGAGCTGGAGGACATCAACAGCGAATTCGCGCAGACCGACATCGCCTTCGTCATCGGCGCGAACGACGTGACCAACCCGGCGGCCAAGACCGACAAGACCTCGCCGATCTACGGCATGCCGGTGCTCGACGTCGAAAAGGCCAAGACCGTGCTCTTCATCAAGCGCTCGATGGGCGGGGTCGGTTATGCCGGCGTCGACAACGACGTGTTCTACATGGACAATACCATGATGTTGCTGGGCGACGCCAAGAAGATGGTCGAGGAAATCGTCAAGTCGCTGGACTAACGTCTGGCCTTCCGCTCCAATCGGCATGGGCACGATGATCGGGGCGGGTGAACGATGACGGTAGGGGATATTATCGGCGGCGGCTTTCGGCTGCTGCGCGAGCGGATCGGTGCCGTGCTGGTGTGGGCAGTGCTGTATCTCGGGATGAATGGCATCCTGGCCCTGACGATGCGGCCGCTGGTTCACGATATGGTGGCGCTGCAGCGCGGCACCGGGTCGTCGGTCGCCCCGACTGCCCTCCCAGGGGTGATGAGCCAGCTGTCCGTGCTCAATTTGGGCATGCTCCTGCTGGTCATCGTCCTTTACGCAGCAGGACTGCGCGCTGCCGTGCGGCCGCAGGAAAGTCGGTTTGCGTTCCTGCGTCTCGGTTTCGACGAACTGCGCCTGCTGGGGGTGGGGGCGGTCCTGGCCATCCTGTTCACGGTCGCGTGGCTGACGGTCCTGATGATCGCGACCTTTCTGATCGCCCTTCTCAGCGTCGCCTCGCCGATCGCGGGCGTGCTGCTCGCGATCCCCGTCGTGATAACCGTCGTCGCCCTCAGCGTTTATCTGCAGGTTCGGATGTCCCTCATTTTTCCGCTGACGATGCTGCGGCGCCGGATCGCGCTCGGTGAGGGCTGGGCATTGAGCAAGGGGCATTTCTGGACCCTGTTCGGCGCGTATTTCGTGATCGCGCTGATCGTCATGGTGGCGTTTACGGCGGTGTCCTCCGTTACGCTGGCACCCTATTTCGCCGATCTGGCGAACGGTCATTTTTCGCGCGAGGCGCTTCAGCTTGCTCAACAGCATCAGCTCGAACGACAGTTCGGAACGATCGATGCCCGTACGATCCTTGGCTGGCTGCTCGCGGCGGCGGCAGGTGCATTCTGGATCGCGCTTGGTGCCGGAGCGCTGGGAACCGCGGCGATGGGATTGCTGCACGCCGAGTTCGACGACATTGGTTCGATCTACGAATAGTGTCGGAAAACCTGCACCATTCCGGTGGTACCGGCGCGACGGTTACCAGCCCAATTGCAGGGACATGCACCGAAATGGCGTGATCGACGCTGTTTCGCCTTTGGCAAAATGCGTACTTTACATAGACCTTTGCGGCCGCATCTGGGGGGAGCGCGGAATGACACGACAGGCAGACGTCGAATGGCTCGCCGGCACCGGAGCTGATGGCGCGGGAGCGGATCGCCGGTCGGTGCTGGTGATCGCGGACGAAGCTCCGATCTCCGGCCGTACCACGGGGGGCATGGCAGTCCTGGCCAGCGGGGCAAGGCTGCAGGCGCATCTGTCCTGGGCCGAGGCGGGCCCCCGGCTCGAGCGACAAGCCTTATGTCGGGTGATCCTCGCCGAGACCATCGGGGTTGCCGATGCTGTCCTGGAGGACGTGTTGCCGCTGCTCGCCGATCTTGCCGGCATGCGCGACGCGAGCGTCGTCATCGTCCTGGAACCGTCCCAGATCGATCTCGTCGCTTCCGCGATCGGCGCGGCCCCGGTGGACCTGTTATGCGCGCCATCGGTCGCGGAATGCGTCGGCAGCCTTTGCCTCGCGCTCAGTCCCACGCTCGAGCGGGTTCATGAAATCGGACCGAATGGCGAGGCGGCGCGGTTGATGCGGCTGAACGAGGAAATTGCGCGGATCGCCGAAACGCTGACCCGCCTGACTCGCGGCGAAGACGAGGCGGTACGGGTCGGATTGGTAACGGATACCAGCCTCAGCTATCGCACCGGCCCCTCGGCGGACCGCTCCGACATTCGAGTCCGCGACGTGCGGGATACGATCCGCGCGCGTCGCCTGCGGGACCAGTTTTTCGGAGCAGGACTGTTTGAGGACCCGGCGTGGGACATGTTGCTGGATTTGTTCGCCGCGGAGCTGGAGCGCGTGCAGGTTTCGGTGTCCAGCCTGTGCATCGCCGCCGCCGTCGCGCCGACGACAGCGCTGCGCTGGATCGCGCGCATGACCGAGGCCGGGTTGTTCGAACGTCGCCCGGATCCCTTCGACCGTCGCCGCGCGTTCATGGTCTTATCGGCTCGCGCCAGTCTCGGGATGCGCAACTATGTCGCGGCGGTCCGGCATGCCGGCTTAGCCATCGGCTGACGAATGAACGGGCTTGCCCTGTCCGCAGACCGGTGGCATTGGCCCCGGCACGCCGAACCGACCTTGTCGTTGAGTCGCGCGGGCGATTAGCTCAGTTGGTAGAGCGTCTCGTTTACACCGAGAATGTCGGCGGTTCGAGCCCGTCATCGCCCACCACCCTTTTTGCGCCATTCAGCGATCGTGATCGAGGATCGTTTCCATCGCGACGAAGGTCGAGGTGCTCGCGACGTGCGGCAGGCTCGAGATCTTCTCGCCGAGCACGTAGCGATAGCGGCGGATGTCGGTGGTGCGGACCTTCAGCAGATAATCGAAGCTGCTCGCGATCAGATGGCATTCCTCGACCTCGGGGATCTTGCGCACCGCCGCGTTGAAGTCGCGCAGCGCACTCTCGCGCGTGTCGGACAGCTTGACCTCGGTGAAGGCGACATGGTCGAGCCCGAGTTTGGCGAGATTGGTCACCGCGCGAAAGCCGAGGATATAGTCCTGGTCGATCAGCCGTTTCAGGCGAACCTGCGTAGGCGTCTTGGACAGGCCGATCCGCTCCGCCAGATCGGTGACGGTCATCCGGCCGTCCTGCGCCAACGCAGCGATGATCGCCTGATCGAACCGGTCAAGTTCACCAACAATGGCGCGTTGCGTAGGAACTGTACCTGTCATCGCATCCAATTGGGGTCGATATGGCGTCCTAGTCAAGCATGATCGGACGGATTCCCCAGGGGTGTGCTGCTATAGCGGATCGCACCTGCCCGAAGGACTGCCATGACCACCGACCAGCGCACGCCGTTCGCCCGTTTCGCCCCGATGATCCGCACCGCCGATCCGCTGCGATCGGCGATCACCGCCGCCACGCGGACGCCCGAGCCGGTCTGCGTCCCGCCGCTGGTCACGGCGGCCACCGTGCCCGACGCGGTCCGCCGCGCCTCCGCCGGGACCGCGCGCGCGCTGATCGAGGGGTTGCGCGGATCGAAGGCGCGTGGCGGGGTGCAGGCGCTGGTCCAGGAATATGCGCTGTCGAGCCAGGAGGGCGTCGCGCTGATGTGCCTCGCCGAGGCGTTGCTCCGCATCCCCGACACCGCGACGCGCGATGCGCTGATCCGCGACAAGATCGGCGGCGGCGACTGGGCATCGCACATCGGGGACGGGCGCTCGCTGTTCGTCAACGCCGCGACCTGGGGGCTGGTCGTCACGGGCAAGCTCACCGCAAGCGCGGACGATCGTGGTCTCGCCACCGCGCTGACGCGGCTGGTCGCGCGGGTCGGCGAGCCGGTGATCCGCCGCGGGGTCGATCTCGCGATGCGGATGATGGGCGAGCAGTTCGTCACCGGCCAGACGATCGACGAGGCGCTGCGCCACGCAAAGGATCGTGAGGCGCGCGGCTACGGCTTCTCCTACGACATGCTCGGCGAGGCAGCGACGACCGCTTCGGACGCGGCGCGCTATCTGCGCGACTACGAACAGGCGATCCACGCGATCGGCGCAGCGTCGGAAGGGCGCGGCGTCTATGGCGGGCCGGGGATCTCGATCAAGCTGTCGGCACTCCACCCGCGCTACAGCCGCGCCCAGGCAGGACGCGTGATGATCGAATTGCTGCCGATCGTGCGCGGGCTCGCTTTGCTCGCCAAGGGCTATGACATCGGCTTCAACATCGATGCCGAGGAATCGGACCGGCTCGAACTGTCGCTCGACCTGCTCGAGGCGCTCGCCGAGGATCCCGCGCTCGACGGGTGGAAGGGGTTGGGCTTCGTTGTCCAGGCCTACGGCAAGCGCTGCCCGCTGGTGATCGATTTCGTCATCGCGCTCGCGCGGCGGACCGGGCGGCGGATCATGATCCGGCTGGTCAAGGGCGCCTATTGGGATGCCGAGATCAAGCGCGCGCAGGTCGACGGGCTGTCGGGCTATCCGGTCTATACGCGCAAGATCTACACCGACGTCGCGTACATCGCGTGCGCGCGGAAATTGCTGGCGGCGCGCGACGCGGTGTTCCCGCAATTCGCGACGCACAACGCGCAGACGCTGTCGACGATCTACCAGCTTGCGGGCGAGGACTTTGTCGTCGGCGATTACGAGTTCCAGTGCCTCCACGGCATGGGGGAGCCTTTGTACGACCAGGTCGTCGGCGCGAATGGCCTTGCGCGCCCGTGCCGAGTCTATGCACCGGTGGGCACGCACGAGACGCTGCTCGCGTATCTCGTCCGACGCTTGCTCGAGAACGGTGCCAACTCGTCGTTCGTCAACCGGATCGGCGACCCTGCGGTGCCGATCGAGGACCTGATCGCCGATCCGGTCGAGATCGTCCGCGCGATGCCGGTGCCCGGCGCGCCGCATGACGAGATCGCGCTGCCCGTTGATATCTACGGTGAACGCCGCAACTCGGCAGGCCTCGACCTGAGCGACGAGGCGAGCCTGCTCGCGCTTGGCGACGCATTGGTCGCAAGCGCGCAGCAGGACTGGAGCGCGGGCGTGGAAGACGGTCGCGCGCCGGTGCTCGTCCGCAACCCCGCCGACCACCGCGATATCGTCGGTCGTGTGTTCGAGCATTCCGATGCGGAGGCGACCGCCGCAATGGAGCGCGCGGCCGGTGTCGCGGCATCCTGGGCCGCGACTTCGGTCGGCGACCGCGCGGCGTGTCTCGATCGCGCGGCGGACGCGCTCGAACAGGCGATGCCGACACTTATGGGGCTGGTCATGCGCGAGGCGGGCAAATCCGCCGCGAATGCGATCGCCGAGGTGCGCGAAGCGGTCGATTTCCTGCGCTATTACGCGATGCAGGCGCGAGAGACGCTCGGCGGTGCGACGCCGCTCGGGCCGATCGCGTGCATCAGCCCGTGGAACTTCCCGCTCGCGATCTTCACCGGGCAGATCGCCGCCGCGCTGGTCGCGGGCAACCCGGTGGTCGCCAAGCCGGCGCAGCCGACCCCGCTGATCGCCGCGGAAGCGGTGCGGATCCTCCATGCGGCGGGAGTGCCCGAGGCGGTCGTCCAGCTCGTGCTCGGCGATGGCGCGGTCGGCGCCGCGCTGGTCGGCGCGCCCGCCACTGCGGGCGTGATCTTCACCGGATCGACCGGGGTCGCGCGGACGATCCAGCGCCAGCTCGCCGGGCGGCTGACCGCGCAGGGCACGCCGATCCCGCTGATCGCCGAGACCGGCGGGCAGAATGCGATGATCGTCGATTCGTCCGCGCTGGCGGAGCAGGTCGTCGGCGACGTGCTTGCGTCCGCGTTCGACAGCGCGGGGCAGCGCTGCTCGGCGCTGCGCGTGCTGTGCCTGCAGGAGGAAGTCGCGGATCGCACGCTGGCGATGCTGCGCGGCGCTGTGGCGGAGCTGGTGATCGGCAAGACCGACCGGCTCGCGGTCGACATCGGCGCGGTCATCACCGCGCAGGCGCGCGACGGGATCGAGGATCATATCGCGCGGATGAAGGCTGCGGGGCACCGCGTCGAGCAGGCACGGCTTGCGCTCGAGACCGAACACGGCACCTTCGTCGCGCCGACGATCATCGAGATCGACGCTATCGCGCAGATCGGGCGCGAGGTGTTCGGGCCGGTGCTCCATGTGCTGCGGTATCGCAGCGGCGGGCTGGACGCACTGATCGATTCGATCAACGCGACCGGCTACGGGCTGACCTTCGGGCTGCATACCCGGCTCGATGCGACGATCGAGCATGTGACCCGGCGGATCGGCGCGGGGAACCTCTACGTCAACCGCAACACGATCGGCGCGGTCGTCGGTGTCCAGCCATTCGGCGGGCGTGGGCTTTCGGGAACCGGGCCCAAGGCAGGCGGACCGATGTATCTCACGCGACTGGTGCAGGCGTCTGCGGCCGCCACGCCGTCGGAGGCGGGCACGGGCGATTCCGTCGCGCGGGTGCTGGCGACCTGGCTCGGGACGCAGGGCGAGCCCGCCATGGCGGCGGCGGTCGGCGCGATCGCGGATCGCTCGCGGCTTGGCTATACCGTCGAGCTGGCCGGGCCGGTCGGCGAGACCAACCGCTACGCGCTCCACCCGCGCGGGCGGATCGCGGTGATCGCGCGGACCGCGCACGGGCTCTGGCGGCAGATCGGCGCGGTGCTCGCGACGGGGAACCATGCGGTGGTTATTCCGGGCGGTCCGCTTGCGGTGCCTCCGGCGGGCATGCCCGCGGCGGTGGCGGCGCGGATCAGCTGGCCGTCGCAAGGGCTCTCCGAGGTCGATGCGCTGGCGGGCGCGCTGGTCGAGGGGGATGCGGCGGACGTCGCCGCCGCTTCGCGCGCGCTGGCGGCGCGGGAGGGGGCGATCGTGTCGCTGCATGGCGCATCGAGCGCGGCCGTGGTGGCGCGGGCGGATGCGTATCCGCTGGATCTGTTGTGCGAGGAGGTTTCGGTTTCGATCAACACCACCGCGGCCGGCGGGAATGCGAGTTTGATGACGCTGGCGTAGTAGTCGGGCTTCGCCCCTCCCCTTCAGGGGAGGGGCCGGGGGTGGGGCTGTGTCTCGCAGAGAGGTTGCTTTGCTGGACTGCCCCACCCCAACCCCTCCCCTGAAGGGGAGGGGCTATACCGTTACAACGCCGTTGCGAACGTGATCGCGCCCAGCACCACGCCGGGCGCATTCGCCAGCGCCACCGGCCAGTCGCGCTGCGGCTTGAGCAGCCCATACGCCACCCACAAGGTACAATTCACCGCCGTCGCCAGCGGCTGGATCACCGATCCCTTGTGCCCGGCAAGGTTGAGCTGGATCTGCGAGATGTACGACACGTACATCATCACCGCCGTCGCGGTCGCGACCCAGCCGAGGATCAGGATCGCGCGCTCGGCGGTGAGGGGTTTGGCCGTGCTGGCCATCGTCAATCTCCCTTTGTGTTGCAGTGCACAACAAAGGTTGGACCGTTCGGTTCACTCCGGCAGCGGCATCGCCGTCTGCGTGAGGCTCGCGGCCACCGCCTCGGCGATCTTGATCCCGTCGACCGCCGCCGAGAGAATGCCCCCCGCATAGCCAGCCCCTTCGCCCGCCGGATACAGCCCGCGCGTGTTGAGGCTCTGCAGATCGTCGCCGCGCTTGAAGCGGACCGGCGAGGAGGTGCGCGTCTCGACTCCGGTCAGCAGCACGTCGGGATGGTCGTACCCCGGGATCTGCCGCCCGAACACCGGGAGCGCCTCGCGCATCGCGGTGATCGCGAACTCGGGGAGGCATTCGGACAGGTCGCCCATCGTCACGCCGGGGCGATAGGACGGCACGACTTGCCCCAGCGCGGACGACGGCTTGCCCTCGAGCAGATCGCCCAGCCGTTGCGCGGGCGCCTTGTAGCTCGACCCGCCCGCGACATAAGCGAGCGACTCCCAGTGCCGCTGGAACGCGATCCCCGCGAGCGGATCGCCCGGATAGTCGGGCTCGGGGTCGATGCCCACGACCAGCCCCGAATTGGCGTTGCGTTCGTTGCGCGAATATTGGCTCATGCCGTTGGTCGCGACGCGGCCTTCCTCCGAGGTCGCCGCGACGACGGTGCCGCCCGGGCACATGCAGAAGCTGTAGACCGTCCGCCCGTTCTTGCAGTGGTGCGACAGGCTGTAGTCGGCCGCCCCCAAGATCGGGTTGCCAGCACTCGGCCCGAAGCGCGCGGTGTCGATCCACGATTGCGGATGCTCGATCCGCACCCCGAGCGAGAAGGGCTTGGCCTCGACATAGACCCCAGCCTCGTGGAGCATCTTGAACGTGTCGCGCGCGCTGTGCCCGATCGCGAGCACGACATGATCCGCGCGCAGATAGCTGCCGTCGTGAATGTGGAGCCCGCGCACGTGGCGGCTGCCGTCGCCGCGGGTTTCGATATCGATCCCCTCGACGCGCTGCTGGAAGCGATATTCGCCGCCGAGCGCCTCGACGCTCTCGCGCATGCTCTCGACCATCGTCACCAGCCGGAACGTGCCGATGTGCGGATGCGCTTCGGTCAGGATTTCCTCGGGCGCGCCCGCTTTGACGAACTCGGTCAGCACCTTTCGGTCGAGGTGCCGCGGGTCCTTGATCCGGCTGTAGAGCTTGCCGTCGGAGAAGGTGCCGGCACCCCCTTCGCCGAACTGGACGTTCGATTCGGGGTTGAGCACGCTCCTGCGCCACAGCCCCCAGGTGTCCTTGGTCCGCTCGCGCACGACCTTGCCGCGATCGAGGATGATCGGGCGGAACCCCATCTGCGCGAGGATCAGCCCGGCGAACAGCCCGCACGGGCCAGCGCCGATCACGACCGGGCGGATCTCGCTCTGCACGGCGGGGGCCTGCGCGGTGAATTTGTAGCGGGTGTCGGGCGTCGTGCCGACATTGCGGTCCTTGCGGAACTTGGCGAGCACGGTCGCCTCGTTCTTCACCGCGACATCGAGCGAATAGACCAGAAGGATCGCCATCTTGTCGCGCGCATCGTGCGCACGGCGCGCGACCTTGAAGCGGATCAGGTCGCGTGGGCTGATCTTGAGCCGCTTGCAGATCGCAGCGGGGAGCGCCTCATCGGGATGATGGAGCGGAAGGGCCAGTTCGGTAATGCGCAACATCGCCGGCCCTTACCGCGAGATGCGTCCTGATGCCATGACCGGCGTTGTCGTTTGAGGGGTGGCGAATCAGCCCTTGGGCGTGACCCACACCGCCACCGGCACCGCGAACTTGCCCGGCGCGGGCTTGCCGACTTCGACGCGGTCGGCGGTGACGAGCTCGCCGGTCTCGAGATTGAAGGACACCCACGGCTTGGGCATCCGGCCGAAAACCATTTTCTGGATGGGCTGGCCGGTGGCCGTGTTCATGATCGTTGCGGTAATGCTCATCCGCGCGGCGTTACCGGTCCTTCCGCCCGCCTGTCCAGACCCGGATAGCGTCCGCACGCCCCGCCATTTCGGCAGCTTCATCCGACAAGGCGTTGATCCGACCGTGTTTCGATTGACTGACTCACATCCTTTGCTGCGTAGTCGCTGCCCGTGCAGCGTTTTGTATCTGCCGGGGCGGCGTCGCCCGCGATCCTTGCCATTGCCGGCGCGGCGGTCGCCAACGCCTTGGCGCGGGATGGCAGCGACAATGCCAGCCTGTTCGTGATCCGGTTCGGTTGAGCCGCGGACGATGGGGAAGGATCCTCATCGTCCGCACCAATGCTGCACTGCTACCGGTTCGTGGTGGACACCGTCGCAAAGGCCTGCGGCGCGTCGCGCAATTGGAGATAGATCCGACCGTCGCGGCTCGCTGGCGTGGTGATCTTGGCGGCGACGAAGCCGTCGGGGATCGCCTGCATCGAATCGGGCTGTTCGCTCGCGCCGATCGCTTTCACCAGGAACAGCCGGTCCCCGCCGATCTGGCAGCGCTCGCGCCCGGGGCAACTGACCGAGCGGATGTCGGGCAAGCGTACGATCGTTGCCAGCGGCGTCCAGTTGGACGCGATGTCGTCATGCCAGACCCGGAAGCGGACCGGACCGTAGGCCAGCGCGCCCAGTGCCTCGATCGGCGAAAACGCGATGATCCCGGTCGCCGCGTCCTGCAGATCATAGCCCTTGCCGGGTTTTATGATTCCGGATGCACGCCCGTCCGCGGTCGCGACCTCGATCGACTCCTGGCCATCGAGCGGCTCCATCGCATCCTTGTGAAACGCGAAGCTGATCCGTGCGTCCTGCGCGAACACGTTGGGGTCGCGCATGACGATGGGGATGGTGCCGTCGTGCGCGGGCGTCTGGCCCGCGATCCGGACGAGCACCGCCCCGGTCCGGCGTGCGGCAATCGTCACCGGCATGGTCTTGCGGCGGCCCGCGCTGAAGGTCACTTCCGCGGTCAGGCTGGTTCCCGCGCCGATCGTCTGCGCCTGCGCCGGGTCGTTCGCGAGCAGCGTCAGCCGGTCCTGATTGTCGACCCGCGTCAAACCCCCGGGATGGAACGTCATCGGCCCCATCGTCATGCTGCGCACCTGGTCGAGCCGGGCACCGGTCAGGATCGCCTCGCCATCCCCCGCGTGGAAGGACAGTTCGTCGACGCTGCTGGCCTCCTGCAGGGCGGACAGCGTCACCACGGCCGGGGTCGATCCGGCAACCCCTTCGATCACGATCGAGACCGGTCCCGGAGCCATTTTTTCGAGGGGCAGCGTCGCGACGATCCCGCGGGTGCCCGCCTGCTTCCACGGTACCGGCCGGGGCGCCCCGTCGCCCCGGCGCACCGAAACCTGCGACACGCAGCCCGCGCCGCCGCCGAGGATCTCGACATCGTTGGCGCGGCCGACGACGAGCGACGTGCCCTCGGCCGTCTTCCAACTGTTGACGAGTGGGTTGGACAAGGCGAAGTTCGGCCCGTCAAACGGGGTAAAGCCCCAGGTGCCATGCAGCTGCGCCGGAATCGCGCCCCCGAACGGTCCGTTCGGAATGGGCCCGTCCAGCACATAGCCGCCGCGGCGCGCCTCGGCGTGGACCGGAACGTCGACCAGCGTGCCGTCCGGACGTTTCAGCCGCAACGCCATCTCGCGGGCGAATTGCGTTGCGTAGATCAACGGCGCGCCCTCGACCGGCAACACCATGTCGGGGGACGCGCACAGCGCGATGTCGGGCGTGGAGGGACGCAAGGGGGGCGGCTTTGCAGCCTCGATCGCGGGCATCGCGACGACCATGACCGACGTCGGCTTGGCAAAGGACAAGGGCGTGTTGAGCAGCAGGGTCGCGCGCCCGTTGCCGATCTGGGCCAGTGCCGGGATGAACTGCAGCTGGGTCGACTGGAACGCACCGAGCAGGCGGAACATGTCGCGCACCACGCCGATGTACGAACTGTACGAGCCGTAGCCTGCCTGGGGCGTCGCGCTGAGCTGGAAGGCGAGATCGGTCGGCGCGCCAGCGAGGGTGGAGGCCAGTGCCGAGCTGTGCGTGTCGGCCAGCAACAACGTCTCGCGGTCGCCGGTTAGGCAGGCGGCCTGCAGCTCGGCGGGTTGCTGGAGGCATTCCGCCTTGAGCTTGATCGACAGGCTGCGCGTCAGCACCTGCGAGGCGGCGGAGACGCTTTCGGGGTTCTGCCGTTCGGCCTTGAGCGTTTCGCGCAGGAAGGCGTCGAGCCGGGCCCGGTCCAGCGTCGCCTGGTTGAGTTCCTGCACCGCGCGGACGAACGCGCCGGGCCGTTTGCGCACCGTGCTGATCACGGCATTGGCGCCACCGCCACTTTCGGGAATGACGAGCAGCGCCATCTGTTGCGCGCCCTTGGGGACGGTCAGCGAAAAATCGGCGCCCTTGCCTTTCCAGCTACGCGCCTCGTGAAACCAGTCCTTGGCAGGCCGGTCGATCGCACCACGCAGGAAGCCCGCCACGATGCGAAAGCCCTCGGTCTGCTCCTCCGGCAAATCGAGTTTGACCGAAACGAGATCGCCCTCGACGAGATTGGGGACCGACTCGAGCGGCAGCGTCACCGCGCCATGCTTGACCGTGACCTCGACCTTGGGGCCGACCAGATCGAAGGATGACGACGCCGCTTGCGTCGACGAGGTGGCGCACAGTCCGACCAGCGGCGCGGTGCAGGTGAGGGCAAGCCATCGCGCGCGGCGCAGCATGGATTTGGGCATCGCTCTGAAATGCATCAGATCTCCTGCTTCCCACGTGTGTTCACAATAAGGCTCGTGTCGTTGCGGGGGCTTAGCTTTTGTGCGCCGCGGCGCAAGAGGGCGTCGCATTCCGGTCCTAAGCTGCGACGCGCGAAAGGTTGGCAAGCGCTCAGGCCTCCGCCTCGTCCAATGCGGGGGCATAGGACCGCGGGTTGTCGAGATACCGCGCCAGGAAGGCGTCCGCCGGGACGCCGCGTCCGTACAGAAACCCCTGGCCGGCATCGCAGCCCGCCTCGCGCAGGGCCTCCGCCTGCGCGCGGGTCTCGATCCCTTCCGCGATGACGTTGATCCCCAAATTGCGCCCGATCGTCGCGACACCCTTGATGATCGCCTGGCTATGGGCGTCGCTCACCACGTCCTGGACGAACGAGCGGTCGATCTTGAGGCGGGACAGCGGAAAGGTCTTCAGCGCGCTGAGCGATGCAAAGCCCGTTCCGAAATCATCGAACGCGATCCCGACGCCGCGCGTATGGAGCGTCCGCAGCGGGTCGAGCTCCCGCCGATCCTGGCGCAACGCGATCGTCTCGGTGATTTCCAGCTCCAGGTCCGCCGGCGCCAGGCCGTGCCGCGCGAGCGTCGTTTCGACCGTTTCGACGAGCATGCCGGCATGGAGCTGCGCGGCGAACAGGTTGACCCCCATGCGGATCCCCGAAAGCCCGGCGAGTCGCCATTGCGCGAGCGTGCGACAGGCTTCGTCCAGCACCCACCCGCCGGTCTGGAAGGCGAGCGCATGGGTTTCCAGAATGGACAGGAATGCCTTCGGGAAGAGCAGGCCCAAGGTCGGATGGCGCCAGCGCAACAAGGCCTCGGCGCCCACCAGGCGGCCGTCTGCCAGGCTCACTTGCGGCTGGAAATGGAGTTCGAACTGTTGCTTGGCAAAGGCGTGGCGGAGTTCGTCCTGGAACACGCGGGTCGCTGCGAGCTGCTTTTCCATCCCCGTGTCGAAGATGCGGTACCGGCTTCCGCCATCGTTCTTGGCCTTGAACAGCGCAAGATCGGCCCGGATCAGCAACGCTTCGGTATCGCGCGCCTGCAAGGGAGCGATCGCGATCCCCACGCTGCCGGCCAGCTTCAACTGGTATCCGTTGACCGCGAAAGGACGATTGATCAGCTCGAGCAACGTCTTGGCACGCTCCCGAATGGCGCCCAGTTCGCTGCCGTCGGCGAGCAGCAACGCGAATTCGTCCCCGCCGAGCCGCGCAACGACCTCGCCGTCCCGGGTAAACGCCAGGGTGCGCAGCGCCAGCGCCTGCAGCAGCGCATCGCCGGTGGCGTGGCCGAGGTCGTCGTTGACGGTCTTGAACCCGTCCAGATCGAACACGATCACCGCAGCGCTGGCGTTCTTGCGCAGATGCGCGGACACGCACGCCTTGAACGCCGTGCGGTTGAGCAGGCCGGTGAGCGGGTCATGATTTGCGCGATATTCGAGCTGCTCTTCGCGACTGCGACGCTCCGAAATGTCCTGGATCTGTGCACCAAATCCGACGCCAAGCGGTCCGCGCCAGATGGTCAGGAACAATTCGATCGGGAATTCCGACCCGTCGCTACGCAGCGCCATGAGTTCGAGCGGCCGGCCCGCGAGGTTCGATTCCGCGCCTGCCGCGACCCGGGCAAAACCGTCCGGATGCGAACCGCGGAAACGGGGCGGAACGATCCGCGCCATATCCTGCCCGGTCATTTCCGCGCGGCTATAGCCGAACATCTCCTCGGCGCCCACGTTCCAGAACGACACGCGGCCGGCCCCGTCGGTCGTGATCAGCGCCATGTGGGCGCCTTGCGCGAAGGGCGCCAGGATTTCCGAAACGCGGTCCCCGTAACGCCGCTCGAACAGGTCGACCACGATGCCCGCCATGCGCGTCAGCATTGCGGCATGTTGCGGGGTGAATTGGCGCGTGATCGTGTCCAGCACGCAGAAGGTCCCGATCCGATGGCCATCGGCGGTGGTCAACGGTGCGCCGGCGTAAGCGCGAATACCGGCAAGCTGCACCAGCTCGCTATGTGCAAAACGTGGATCGGTCGTTGCATCCGCGACCAGCAGCGGCGCGCTATCGCCGATCGCCTCGCTGCAGAACGACTTTGCTTTGGCGAGGATGGTCAAATCCGTCCCATGATGCGATTTCAGCCACAGATGATCTTCGGCGACCAGGACGATCGCGCAGATCGGCGCTTCGAACAATTCCGCTCCAAGGGCGGTCATCTTGTCGAAATCAGGCTCCGGCGGACTGCCAAACAAATCGTAGCGATGGAGCGCGGCAAGACGACCCGTTTCATCGCCGCCAGTGTCATCGTCGTGAAACAATTTTCTATCCAGACATCCGCCTTACGCGCCAAGACCATGGCCGGCTCAAATTACCTAGTTATTAACAAAAGCTTTTATAAAGAATATTTAAAACGTTTTCTAATGAATTGGACGGTGGCAGAAACATTTTTCAGGGCCGGCGCAACGTCGCGTCATCGCGCGCCTTGCGGCTGCTTCGCCGGTCAGCGACAGGCGCGCCAGCCCAAGTTGCCCCGGTCTGCCTCGTCGAGATGCAGATGGTCACGGTGTGCGGCGTTATAGTCCGGCGACAGGACGGTCGCGAAGATACGGCAACTCCCATCGCGGGCCGCGTGCAGGAACCGCCCGCGCACATCGTCACGGGACCAGTCGCGCAGTACCGACACGCGTCGTCCGTCCGCCAGCACGAATGCGCTGACGTCGATGGCGTTCCCCGTCGCGTGCTCGCTCCAGCTGCCACCCGATCGGCCGTACATCCGACGACACGAGTAGCTGCCGAGATGTTCGATCCGCGCCACCGTCGTCCCGAGCAGGCGCTGCACGGCGGGCTGGACCACCTGTGCCTGCCAGAGCAGCAGGCCGGCGGCGACCGGGCAGGCGGTGGCGACCGCTGGGCTGAGCACCAGCATCTCTTGCCGCGGCACGATGCGCACGCTGTCCTGTATGCGGCATTGATCGCTGCCATGTGGCGGCACCGCGGCGAATTTCAGGCCTGCACCGCGCAGCAGCGCGCGACAGGCAGGCGCGTCGCGCGCCAACGCTGCGAGCTTGCGCCCGGTGAACAGCCCGGGCGGCTGGTCCAGCCGAAGGGGCGTCCACGGCAGATCCTGTGGCGCAGGGCGGACAACCAGGAAAACGACCAGCGCGAGCGCGACGAGGAGTGCGAGCGTTGCCACATGACGCAACCAGCGGAGGGCAGTCGCCACGATCATAGCGCAATGCAACGCCGCACGGGCAGCTTTGGCTGCGTCGGCCTATGCCCTTCAGTCGTAGCGCGCGACCCACATCGTCGTCAGGATATCGCTCTCGGTCGGCGCCGGGCTGTTCGCGGGCGCCACGCCCTCCGCCACCGCCTGCCGCGCGACCGCGGTCGAGACGCGTAGCGCAATGTCGCGCAACCGGGTGATCGGCGGGAGCAGGTTGCCGCCTTCGCCGTCCATCGTCGCCAGTTCGCGTGCGGCCGCCATGAACATGCCTTCGGTCACGCAGCGCGCGCCCACGGTGAGCGCGCCTAGCCCGACGCCGGGGAAGATGAAGACGTTGTTGACCTGCGTCACGCCCGCGACCCCGAACGGGCTGCCGGTGCCGACGATCGCGCGGCCGTCGGTCCAGTCGAACAGGTCGGTCGGATGCGCCTCCGCGCGCGAGATCGGGTTGGACAGCGGAAACAGGATCGGGTGCTCGACCCCCGCCGCCATCGCGCGCACCACCGCCTCGCCGAACGCGCCGCTTTGCCCCGAGGTGCCGACCAGCACGGTCGGCCGGATCCGCTGGACGGTGCCGAGCAGGTCGAGCGGGGTCGGAATGTCCGTCTCGTGTCGGGCAAGCGCGGTCTGCGGCGGGGTCAGCCCGGGCATGCCGGCGACGATCAGCCCGTCGCGGTCGACCGCCCAGATCCGCGTGCGCGCCTCGGCATCGCTCAGCCCGTCGGCGACCATCGCGCGCACCAGCAGCTCGCCGATCCCGCACCCCGCCGCGCCTGCGCCGAACAACACGATCCGCTGGTCCGCAAGCGCGCCGCCGGTCCGCCGGATCGCCGACAGCAACGTGCCGAGCGCGGTCGCCGCAGTGCCCTGGATATCGTCGTTGAAGCTCAGCAGCTGGTCGCGATAGCGATCGAGCAGGCGATGTGCGTTATGGCCTGCGAAATCCTCCCATTGCAGCAGCACGTTCGGCCAGCGCTCCGACACCGCCGCCACGAAGCTCTCGAGGAAGCCGTCATACTCCTCGCCGCGCACCCGCGCATGCCGCCACCCGACATACAGCGGATCGTCGCGCCGCGCGGCATTGTCGGTCCCGACGTCGAGCAGGATCGGCAGCACTTCCGCCGGATGCAGCCCCGCGCACGCGGTGTAGAGCGCTAGCTTGCCGATCGGGATCCCCATCCCGCCCGCGCCTTGGTCACCGAGCCCGAGAATGCGCTCGCCGTCGCTCACCACGATCACCTTGACCCGGTCGAATGCCGGGTCCGCGAGGATATCCGCGATCCGGCCCTGGTTGGGATAGCTCAGGAACAGCCCGCGCGGGCGGTGCCAGATTTCGCTGAATCGCTCGCACCCTTCGCCGACGGTCGGCGTGTAGATCAGCGGGAGCATCCGCGGCAGGTCGCGCTGGACCAGCGCGTGGAACAGGATCTCGTTCGAATCCTGGAGTTCACGCAGGAAGGCATAGCGGTGGAAATCGTCCGCCATCCCGTCGAGTGCGCGCATCCGCCGGTCGATCTGGCTGCCGAGGGTACCGATGTGCGGCGGGAGCAGCCCGTGCAGCCCGAACGCATCGCGCTCCGCCTCGGTAAAGGCGGTGCCCTTGTTGGTCAGCGGATCGGCGAGCAGCGCGCGCGCGGCGGCGTGATGAGCGGGAGCGATGATCGGGGTCCTTTTCTTAGAAGCGCAGGCTGATCCAGCCGGCGAGGAAATCGGAGCTCTTGAAGCCCGCGTCGCTGAGCGCAGGCCCGGCGGCGAGATGCTCGTAGCGCCCGGTCACCGAGATGCGCGGCGTCACCGCCCACACCGCCTGCAACCGCGAGACGTTGGCGATCCGCGCGGCGCGGAAGTTCTGCGTTCCAACGAATGGCGCGCCGCTTGCGCGGTACACCGCATCGGTGACATTCGCGCGCCAGTTGAGCGCATATTCCGCGGTCACGCGGAGCGACTTGGCGGGCGATACGGTCACGTTGGGGGCGAGCGTGACGAGGTTCGACGGCGTCAGGAACAATTGGTAGCTGTAATAGATGTTGTTGCCGAACGGCGCATAGGCGTTGTTCAGCGTCCGCCCGCCATAGCCGCCGCCACCGCTCGAATAATCGAAATGGACGCCGACGCGCGGCGCTGTCTTGGCCTTGCCGACACGGTAGGTCTGCGCGACGAAGAACTGCCACGCATCGATCCGCTGGTCGATATAGGTGCCGAACTGGTGGTTGGCGGTCCAGTCGATCGTTACCGGCCCCGCATCGCCATACGCATGGACGCCCGCATAGAAACGCTCCGCCGGGCCGATCCGCCCGCCCCAGGCGCCAATCGAATTCTTGCGCCGCCAGAAGAACGGGTCGACGAACACGCTCGACCCGCCGAACGCGGTCTTGGGCACCGCGAAGCCGAGCGACACGCCCGAGAAGCGCCGCGCAGGATCGCTGATGTCGTCCTCGGTCCCGAGATCGCCGTAAGCGGTCGGCTTGAGGTCGAACAGGTCGGCGCGGACGGTCTTGCCCTTGGCCCACAGCCGGATGCCGTTGAGCGTATAGCGGATCGTGTTGTTGTCGCGCTGCGAGACGAGCAGATTGGGGCCGTCGGTGAATTCCTGCCGCCCGTACCGTGCGCCGAGCTGGACCGAGCCGACGTCGACGTCACCCTCGACGAACGCCTGCTGGACGGTGAGATCGTTGCGCAGCGTCGCGGCGGGCGCGCCGAGCTCGACACCCGAAATCCCGCCATGCGCGACCTCGATATAGCCACGCAGATGCGGGCCCACGTGCAGGTCGGCACCGCCGACGATCCGCAGAATGTCCTGCCGCTGCGCCTTGCTCTCGCGCAGATTGGGGTTGGTGGTGTGGTTGATCCGCAGCCGCGCTTCACCCGACAGCGTCAGGTAGATGTCGCCATTCGAGTCGAGCGGCAGGAACTTGAGCCGGTCGAGCGGATCGTTGCGCTTTGCCGGGTCCGCCATGCCGCGCCAGTCCTCGGCCCAGCGCGACAAATTGTACCCGTTGGCGTTGGCGCCATCGCCCGACCCGGCGGCGGGATAGCCCGTCGCGATCGGGGTGGCGGGGGCCTTTTCGACCGAACTTGCCTGTGCGAGCGCCGACGAAGGGGCGAGGACGAGGCCGGCGAAAGGCACGAGGATGGCCGTGGCGGCGCGCAGCCGCGAAAGATGTGTCATGAAAAGTCCTTTGGCGCTTAGTTGGCGACGCTAAGCGCGGCAGGGGCGGACGAGACGGCCGGCGCCGGAAGCACCTTTCCCGAAAGCGCGGCGTTGAGCTGCTCGACGTCGAGCTTGCCCTCCCACTTCGACACGACGACGGTCGCGACCGCATTGCCGATGAAGTTGGTCAGGCTGCGGCACTCCGACATGAAGCGATCGACCCCGAGGATCAGCGCCATCCCCGCGACCGGCACCGACGGCACGATCGAGAGCGTCGCGGCCAGGGTGATGAACCCCGCGCCGGTAACGCCCGCCGCGCCCTTCGACGACAGCATCGCGACGCTCAGCAGCAGCAGCTGTTGCCCGAGCGTCAGGTCGACGTTGCACGCCTGCGCGATGAACAAAGCCGCGAGCGTCATGTAGATGTTGGTGCCGTCGAGGTTGAAGCTGTAGCCGGTGGGGACGACCAGCCCGACGATCGACTTGGGGCAGCCTGCGCGTTCCATCTTCTCGATCAGCGAGGGCAGTGCGCTTTCCGACGACGAGGTGCCGAGCACCAGCAGCAGCTCGGCCTTGAGGTAGATGATCAGCTTGATGATCGAGAAGCCGGTAAACCGTGCGACCAGCCCGAGCACGACCAGCACGAACAGCAGCGAGGTGCCGTAGAAGGTCGCGACCAGCGTCGCGAGATTGGCGAGCGTGCCGACACCGTACTTGCCGATCGTGAACGCCATCGCGCCGAACGCGCCGATCGGCGCCGCGCGCATCACGATGCCGACCAGCCGGAAGAAGGCGATCGACACGTCGTTGAGCAGGTCGACCACCTTGGTGCCGCGGTCCCCGATCAGCGCGAGCGCGATCCCGAACAGGATCGAGATGAACAGCACCTGCAGGATGTTCCCCTGCGTCATCGCCGACAGGAATGTGTCGGGAATGATGCTGGTGAGGAAGCCGGTCAGCGTCGTCTCATGCGCTTTCTCGGCATATTCGGTGATCTTGGAGGTATCGAGCGAGGCGGGATCGATATTGAGCCCCGCGCCAGGGCGCACGACGTTGGCGACGACCATTCCGATGATCAGCGCAAGCGTCGAGAAGAACAGGAAATAGGCGAACGCCTTGCCCGCGACGCGCCCGACCGAGGCGAGATCGCGCATCCCGGCGATGCCGGTCACGATCGTGAGGAAGATGACCGGCGCGATCACCATCTTGACCGCCTTGATGAAGGCATCGCCGATCGGCTTCATCGCCTCGCCCGTATGGGGCGCGAAATGGCCGAGCAGCACGCCCGCGACGATCGCGGTGAGCACCTGGAAATAGAGCTGCGCATACCACCGCTTGGGGGCGGCGGGCGGCTGGTCGCCGGCGGCGGGAATCGAAATGGTCATGGGGCCTTCATCCTCTGGGTCGCGAGGTTCTGCTCTGCGGCGATACCTGTGGTTGCAGTATTGCCGCCAAGATGCTGCGGCCGGGGCGTAAATGCGACGAGTCGAATATTAACCAAAAAACAATGGCTTACGCATCATCGCGTTAGCTCGGTGTGCCGACTTTGGCCGCGCAATGCGCGCCCGTGTGCCGAAAGTTGCACATGACAGGGAGGCTGGTACAGTCGCGCATGGCCCGGCCGTTTCCCGTCCAGCGATATGCGATCCTGCTCGTCGCGCTGCTGTTGGCGGTCGCGGTCGGTTGGGGGACGGGCACCGCGGTCGAACAAAGCGCACGTGCGCGGCTGGCGACGTCGGTCGCGGCCGATGCGCGCTTGCGCGCGGCGCTGCTGGCGAGCGAGATCGCCCGGTTCCGGCTCCTTCCGCTGGCACTGGCCGATGACCGCGACGTGGTCGCCGCGCTGGCCGGGGGGGCGGGGGCGACCGATGCGCTGGATCGCAAGCTCGAACGGCTGGCGGCGCTCACCGGGGCGGCCGCCATGTATGTCATCGCCCCGGATGGCCACGCGATCGCCGCCAGCAACTTCCGCAGCAGCCACAGCTTCGTCGCCAGCGACTATCGCTTCCGCCCGTATTTCCAGGATGCCCGACGCCGCGGGGAAGGCCGACAGTTCGCGCTGGGGACGGTCAGCAACCGCCCGGGGCTGTACCTCGCGCGGCGCACCGCGGCGGGCGGGGTGGTGGTGGTCAAGCTCGATTTCGCCGCGATCGAGCGACAATGGGCGGCCGCCGGGGGCGTGACCTATGTCACCGATCCCGCCGGATTGATCCTGATCGCGAGCCGCCCGGCGTGGCGGTTCGCGACGACCCGGCCGCTGTCCCCAGCATTGCGACAGCGTGCGCTGCGCGAGAGCGGTGCGGCGGCGCTGCGGGGCGTGCCGTTCCAGCGCGACGGCGCGGGGCTGATCCGCATCGCCGGCATCCCCGGCGCGTTGCTGGTCGAGCAGACCGCACCCGATTTCGCGGGCTGGCGGGTGACGCTGGCGCAATCGACGCGTCTCGCGGTCGACGACGTCGCGCGCGCGGTGGCGGCCGCGGCGGGCGTGCTGGCGCTGGCGCTGATCGGTCTGGCCTATGGCGCCTGGTCACGCGCGCGTCGCCGCGCCGAGCGCACCAGCCTGCTCGAAAGCGCGGTCGCCGACCGGACCGCCGCGCTCAGCCGCGAGATCGAGGAACGCGCCGCGCTCGAATCGCGGGCAGGCGCGCTGCGCGAGGCGTTGCGCCAGGCCAACCGGCTCGCGACGCTCGGACAGGTCACCGCCAGCGTTGCGCACGAGACCGCGCAACCGGTCGCCGCGATCCGCACCTATGCCGCGACCGGCGAGACCCTGCTCGACCGCGGTGCGACCGAGGAGGTCCGCGGCAACCTCCGGGCGATCGCCCGGCTGACCGAGCGGATCGGCGCAGTGACCGCCCAATTGCGCGGATTCGCGCGCAAGGCGAGCGGCGAGATCGGTCCGGTCGCGCTCACCGACGTCATCGAGGGGGCGCAACTGATCCTGCGCGACCACCTGTCGCGCGTGGCGGTGGACTGGCCGACGTTTCCGGCGGGCCTCGATGTCGTCGCAGGACGGATCCGGCTCGAGCAGGTCCTGGTCAACGTGCTGCAAAACGCGACCGAAGCGGTCGCGACGGTGGACGCGCCGCGGATCGTGGTGACGCTCGACCGACGCGCGGACACGGTCGTGCTCCAGATCCGCGACAACGGGCCTGGCATCGCGCCTGACATCGCGGATCGGCTCTTCACGCCGTTCGCCACCAGTCGGGCGGCGGGACTCGGGCTCGGGCTGGTGATCGCCAAGGACATCATGGAGGATCTCGGCGGGCATCTCCGCCTGGTGCCGGGGGGCGGGGGCGCCTGTTTCGAGATCCTGCTGCGGCGCGCGCCATGACAAGCACGCCGCCCCGCGTCGCGCTGATCGAGGATGACGAGGACCTGCGCGTCTCGACCACGCAGTTGCTGGCGCTCGCCGGGTTCGCGGTCGATGCCTATCCCGCCGCCGCGCCCGCGCTCGCGGCGATCACGCCGGATTTTGCAGGCGTGGTCGTCACCGACGTCCGGTTGCCGCTGCTGTCGGGGACCGAGCTGTTCCATCTGCTGCGCACGCGCGACCCGACGTTGCCGGTGATCCTGATCACCGGACACGGGGATGTCGCGATGGCGGTCGACTCGCTGAAGGCGGGGGCATGGGATTTCCTGACCAAGCCGTTCGATCCCGACGTGCTGGTCGCCGCCGTCACCCGCGCGGCGACGGCGCGGGCGCTCGAACTCGAGAACCGGAAGCTGCGTGCCGCCGCACTCGCGGAGGCCGACGATGGGCTGATCGGTCAGTCGCCCGCGATCGAACGGCTGCGCGCGATGATCCCGACGCTCGCGGACGCCGACATCGACCTGCTGATCGAGGGCGAGACGGGGACCGGCAAGGCGCTGCTCGCGCGAAGGATCCACGCGGCGGGCAAGCGGCGGCGGCATCGCCTGCTCGGGGTGGCGTGCGCGGCCTATCCCGATGCGCTGCTCGACGGCGACCTGTTCGCGCGGGTCGGCAGCGGCAGCGTCGTCGCGGCGAGCCGGGGGACGCTGCTGCTCGACGATCTCGACCAGGCGTCGCGCGCGTTGCAGGCCCGGCTGACCGCGCTGGTCGAGGCACGCGCGCTGGTTACGCCCGGCGCGCGCGACACGATCCCGATCGACCTGCGCGTGATCGCGACGGCGGCGGAGGAAGGCGCCCGCGGCGAGGATGCGATCGCGCCCGCGCTGCTCTACCGGATCGCGGCGGTGCGGCTGCGGATCCCGCCGCTGCGCGAACGGCGCGAGGATATCGTGCCGCTGTTCGCGCATTTCGTCGGCGAGTCCGCCGCACGGCTGGGCCAGCCGCTGCCGGCGATGAGCGGCGCGGCGCAACATCATCTCGCGACGCACGACTGGCCCGGCAATGTCCGCGAACTCGCGCATTTCGCGGAACGCTTCGTGCTTGGGCTCGATGCGGCGGTGGCCGCGCCGGACGACCGGCCGCAGAGCCTGCCCGCGCGGCTCGATGCATTCGAACGCGCCGCGATCATTGCGGCCATGGGGGCTGCGAACGGCGAGGTCGGCGCCGCGATCGAACAGCTCGGTATCCCGCGCAAGACCTTCTATTACCGCGTGAAACGGCTGGGAATCGCGCTCGGTCCGTTGAAGCGGGCGGGGTAACGGGACGGGCGTGCGTCAGCCGACGCTGCGTTCGCCATGTTCGAGCATCGCCGGGATCACCAGATCCTCTTCATCCGCCAGATGCCGCGCGAGCAACGCCATCAGCCGGTTGGTGGAGACGGCATAGTCGTCGCTCGCGCTCCGCACCGAATCCGCGCCGCGGGGTAGCGCCGCGACGACCAGCCGGGCATGCTCGAGCGCGGAGAGCAGCGCCCCGTGGATCAGCTGATGGTCGTTCTCCAGCAAGTCGAAACCGGTCTGCATTCGCGGATCGAGCGCCCGGAACTTGGGGAAATAGGCCGCGTCCTCGATCTGGTGATGCCCTTCGAGATGCTGCAGGAAATGGTTGAAGCGCGGGACGAACGTCCGCTGGAACGTGGTCGCGTCGAGGGTGCCCTCGCGAAACGCCTCGGTGATCTTCTGCAACTGCCCGCCCTGTTCGCGCAGACTTGCGTGGACCCGCAGCCAGAAGTCGGCAAGCTCCCCGAAATTATGATGCTCCCGCCACGTCGGCGAGGGGTAGGTTTTGCGCAGATACGCGATCGTGTCGGGGATTCCGAGCCTGTTGGCGAGCAACCAGGCGTCTAGATCTTCTGCCATGCCCGGAGCCTTGGCGACGCGGTATGCACAACGCAACACCTGATCGCCCTTTCCATTGCTGCAGGTGGCTGCTCTACTTGCGCAATGACCCTGCTCCGCACCCTCGCCGCGCTCACCGTTTCCTCCGCGATCGCGCTGACGCCGCTCGCCGCGCAATCGACCTATGACTCGGTCGACCCGATGATCGGCACGGGAGGCGAGGGACATACCTTCCCGGGCGCGGTCGCGCCGTTCGGGATGGTGCAGCTCAGCCCGGATACCGACACCGGTCACGTCATCCGCGATGCGTACAAATGGGCGGCGGGTTATCGCTATTCGGACCCGACGATCGAAGGCTTCTCGCACACGCACTTTTCGGGCGCGGGACATTCCGACCTTGGCGATTTCCTCGTCATGCCGGTCGCAGGCGACACGGTCCCGCTCGAACCGGGCGATGCGGCGAAACCGGGGTCGGGCTATCGTTCGCGCTTCGACCATCGCAGCGAAGCGGCGTCCCCCGGCTATTATGCGGTAACGCTGACCGATCCCGGCGTTCGCGCGGAAATGACCGCGGGGACGCGCGTCGGGGTGCACCGCTACGCTTTCCCGGCGGGCAAGGCGGCGCATCTGGTGATCGACCTGCGTTCGTCGCTGTACAATTATTCGGGCAAGATCCTGTGGTCGTCGCTCCGCCTGCTGCCCGACGGAACGCTCGTCGGTGCGCGGCAGACGCGCGGCTGGGCGCCCGACCGGCAGCTGTTCTTCGCGATGCGCTTCTCGGCGCCGCTGACCGGCCACGGCTTCGTCAGCACCGAGCAGAACGTGCCGTACAAGGGCTTCCAGGGCCCCGGCCGCGACAGCGACGCGGTGGCCGAGCGGCTCGGCCGCGCGCTGGTCGCCAGGCTGGATTTCGGCCGGCTCGCGCGCCCGCTGGAGGTGCGCGTGGCCATCTCCTCGGTCGATGAAGCGGGCGCGATCGCCAATCTCGCCAGCGAGACGGGTGGTTTCGACGCGATCCGCGCGAAGACGGTCGCGGCGTGGCACAAGGCGCTCGACGTGCTGACACTGGAAGCACCCGCGCCGATGCGCCGCAACGTCGCGACCGCGCTGTACCACAGCCTGCTCGCGCCGTCGGTCGCAGGGGATGTCGACGGGCGCTACCGCGGGCCCGACAATCAGGTGCATCTCGCGAAAGGCTACACCTTCCGCTCGACCTTCTCGCTGTGGGATACGTTCCGCGCCGAGCATCCGCTGCTGACGCTGGTCCAGCCGCCCGCGACGACGAGCGAGATCGTCCGCTCGCTGATCGCGAGCCGCGAGGACAGCCCGTACGGGATCCTGCCGGTCTGGCAGTTCCAGGGGCGCGAGACCTGGACAATGATCGGTTATCACGCCGCCCCGGTGATCGCCGACGCCTATCTCAAGGGGATCCGCGGGTTCGACCCCAAGGCCGCGCTCGACGCGATGGTCGCGAGCGCGACCTATGCGCCGTACGGCGGGCTCGGCGATTACATGAAGCTCGGCTACGTCCCGATCGATCGCGAGCCAGAGGCCGCCTCCAAAACGGTCGAATATGCGTATGACGACTGGACCATCGCGCGCATGGCGGCGGCGATGGGGCGGTCGGACGTTGCCGTAACGTTCGGCAAGCGCGCCGCGAACTGGCGCAACAGCTTCGACCCCAGGACCGGCTTCGTCCGCGCGCGCAAGAGCGACGGCGCGTTCCGCGTGCCCTTCGACCCGACCGCGATCAATTACGGGTCGGACTATACCGAGGGCAATGCGTGGCAATACAGCTGGTTCGTGCCGCAGGACCAGGCAGCGCTGACGGTCGCGCTGGGGGGCGACCAGGCGACCGTCGCCAAGCTCGACGCGATGTTCGATTACGACAATTCCAAGCTCGACTATAGCCATGCCGAGGATATCGCCGGGCTGATCGGCCAGTACATCCACGGCAACGAGCCGAGCCATCACGTCGCCTATCTCTACAGCTATGCCGGCGCGCCGTGGCGGACGCAGGCGCGGCTGAAGCAGATCGTGGAAAGCCAGTATCATCCCACGCCCGACGGCCTCGCGGGAAATGACGACCTCGGGCAGATGTCGGCGTGGCTCGTCTTTACCGCGCTGGGCTTCTATCCGGTGACGCCGGGGAGCCTCGAATATGTCATCGGCCGCCCGTTCGTCGATCGCGCCGTGCTCGCGCTTCCCAATGGCAAGCGGTTGACGATCAGCACCGAAGGGCTGGATGCGGCGCATCCGTACGTCGGTGGCGTCACGCTGAACGGCGCAGCGGTGACCAAGGCGTATTTGCGCCACGACCAGATCGTGGCGGGCGGCACGCTGCACTTCCGGATGCAGGCCACGCCCGACAAGGCCTGGGCCACCGGCGCGGCGGACCGACCGTTCTCGACGAGCACGCCGCGCTAACCGATACTCCCGAGCGCCCTGACCCTTGCGCGTGCGTGAATCTCGTTCTGGGAGAGGACGACGGTTGCCGGTCGCACGCGCTCGATCACCGATCGGACGAACGGGCGGATCGACGGATTGGTCAGCAGGCAGGGGATCTCGCCTTCGCCCGCCAGCCCGTCGAACGTCTCGCGCACCGCCGCGATGAACCCCTGCAGCGCCGAAGGCGCCATCGCCAGCTGGCGGTCGTCCCCTTGGCCGACGATGCTTTCGGCAAAGGCGGTGTCCCAATCGGCCGACAGGGTGACGATCGGGATCGCGCCGTCCAGCGCCTGTTGCGCCGAGATTTGCCGGGCAAGCCGGGCGCGGACGTGTTCGGTCATCTGCGTCAGGTTGGCGGTGATCGGCGCGGCCTCGGCAATGCCTTCGAGGATGGTCGGGATGTCGCGGATCGACACGCCTTCCGACAGCAGGTTCTGCAGGATCCGCTGGACGCCCGATACGGAGATTCGCGCGGGAACGATCTCGGCGACCAGCTTGGCCGAATCCGGATGGATTTCGCCGAGCAGCTTTTGCACTTCGGTATAGCTCAGCAGGTCGGCGATGCTGCCCTTGACCAGTTCGGTCAGGTGCGTGGTGATGATGGTCCCCGCATCCACCACGGTCAGCCCGCGGAACCCCGCCTCCTCGCGCAGGTCGCGGTCGATCCACAGGGCGGGGAGATTGAACACTGGTTCGCGCGTCGCTTCGCCGGGAATCCCGACCTGCCCCCCGCCCGGGTTGATGACCAGCAAGCGGTCGAGCCGGATTTCACCGCGCGCCGCCTCGGTTTCCTTGATGGTGACGAGATATTCGTCGGGCTTGAGCGCGAGATTGTCGATGATCCGGACCGCCGGGAGGACGAAGCCGAATTCGGTCGCCATCTGCCGCCGCAACGCCCGGACCTGGTCGTCCAGCCGTGGTTCGCGCGTCGCATCGTTGATGATCGGGAGCAGGCCATACCCCACCGTGTTGATGTTGGTGATGTTGTCGGCAACGGCGGCCATGGCGGCGGACTCGGCGCTGAGGCCCGAAACACCAGCGTACAGGGCAGAATAAAGGCTCAACCGGGGTCTCCCACGTCTAACGCGCCGGACCGTGTCCGGGCATATCGCAAGCATCATAGAGGATCGCCGCGCGCGCGGACGCCGCTGCACCAAAAGGGGGATGGCACCGGCAAATCTTGCCGCATGCGCCCGGCAGCCCGCGCGCACGCCTATAAGATCGGGACCTCTCAGGAAGGATTGCGCGATGCGCTGCTTTGCCTTGCACGACGGCGAAACGATGATCGTCAATGGCGCGATCCTGCGCGTGCCGGTGGCCGCCCAGGTCATCGTCGAGAACGAGGCCACGATCCTGCGGGGTGCGGCGATCATGCCTGCCGAGCTCGCGGTCACCCCCGCCCGCCGCCTGTATTACGCGTGCCTGCAGGCCTATGTCGGCCAGGACGTCGAGGGCAATCGGGCGCAGATCCTTGTGGATCTCGGCGCGTTGCTCGCCAGCCGGCCGGACGATGCCGCGCGTGCCGCCGGCGTCCGCTTCGCCAACGCCGTCGCGGTGTGCGACTATGTCGGTGCCCTTGCCGAATGCCGCGGGCTGATCCGGCAGGAAGGCGTGCCCGTCCGCGCGGATGCCGCGATGCTCGCGGCCTGACGGGACATGCATTCGCTTGCCTCTTCCGCCCGCACGCTGGCTGCGGTGTCGCCCTATCGGCGCTACGGCCGCGTCGTGTCGGTGCAGGGCGCATTGATCGAAATCGACGGCCTTTCGGGAGCAGCGCAGATCGGATCGCGGATCGCGATCGAGACGACGAGCGGTCCGGTCGCTGCGGAAGTCACCGGGATCAATGAAGGACGAGCGCAATGTCTGCCGTTCAGCGATCCGCACGGGTTGATGTCCGGGACGCCGGCGTGGCTCGAGGACGGGGCGTTCGCGGTCCGTCCGTCGCTGCGCTGGCTCGGGCGAATGGTGGACGGGCTCGGCCGGCCGATCGATGCGCTCGGCACCTTGCCCAACGGCCCCGACCCACAGGCGATCAAGGCGCCGCCGCCGCCCGCGGCGGCACGGGCGCGGGTCGGCGCACGGATCGATACCGGGGTCCGCGCGCTCGATCTGTTCGTACCGCTCTGCAGCGGGCAGCGGCTCGGGCTGTTCGCGGGATCGGGGGTCGGCAAGTCGGTGCTGCTGTCGATGCTCGCGCGCTGGACCGCGTGCGATGTCGCGGTCATCGGGCTGATCGGCGAACGCGGCCGCGAGGTCCAGGAATTCGTGACAGACGATCTCGGTGCCGAGGGCCTGGCGCGCAGCGTGGTGGTCGTCGCGACGTCCGACGAACCGGCGTTGATCCGGCGGCAGGCGGCGTGGACGACGCTCGCGATCGCCGAGCATTTCCGGGACCGCAGGCTGAACGTCCTGTGCCTGATGGATTCGGTGACGCGCTTTGCCATGGCGCAGCGCGAGATCGGCCTGGCCAATGGCGAGCCGCCCGCCACGCGCGGCTATACCCCGACCGTCTTCGCCGAATTGCCACGGTTGCTGGAGCGCGCCGGGCCGGGGCTGCCGGGGCAGGGGACCATTACCGGGGTGTTCACCGTGCTGGTCGATGGCGACGATCACAACGAGCCGGTTGCCGATGCCGTCCGGGGAATCCTCGACGGACACGTGGTGATCACGCGAAAGATCGCCGAACGGGGCCGCTATCCGGCGATCGACCTGCTCAAGTCGGTATCGCGCATGTTGCCGCAGTGCCTTTCGGGCGACCATAATCGGATCCGGATCGCCGCGCGCCAACTGTTGGCGACGCACGGCGACATGGAAGAGATCGTGCGGCTGGGCGCCTATGCCACGGGCGCCAATCCCGAGGTGGATCGCGCGATCCGCATCGCGCCGCAGATCGAGGCCCTGCTGACCCAGACGAAGCAGGATCGCGGGGACGCGGCGGAGGCGTTCGCGGCCATCGCGCAGTTGTTGGAGGAGTGAGATGCAAACGCCGTATGATGCCGCGCTGCGCGCGCTCGACCGGGAAATGGACGCGCTGACGCAAGTGATTGCAGCGTCTTCGTCGCGGTTGGCGGAGGCGCGCCTGCTCCATCTCGCGCTGAGCGAGAAGATCGCCGCGGAAGCGCGGCTTGCGGCTGGCAACTGTCTGCTGCTGTCCGATTCCTATCTGGCGCGCGCGCGCGACGAGCGCGAACGGCGCGCGGCGGAGGCTGACGCAGCCGAAGTCGAGCTCGACCTGCTCCGCCACCGGGCTGCACGCCAATATGCCACGATCCGGGCGGTGGAGTCGGCGGCCGATGTGTTTCGCAATGAAGTGCGGCTGGCCGAGGACCGGGAGCAGCAGGCGCTGGTCGACGACATGTCGGCCGCGCGTTTTGTCCGATTGCACAGCGCGAAGCGCCCGCAAGAGCGATGACGCCCGTCAGCGATGCGGCGCGCCTGACGCCGACCCAGCGTGCCAACCTGATCGAAGCGGCGGCCCATGCGCAGGTGTCCGACCAATTGTGGCGCGCGGCGCTCGGTACCGGCGGTTCCCCGTCCCCCTCCACCGCCGATACGCTGTCGGGTCCGGCGGCGCCGACTGCGGTCGATCCGATGTCCGGCTATGCGGACCGGATCGACCTGACGCATCTGATCGCGCTGTTCGATGCGCGGCACGGCAACACGCCACAGGCATCGCTCGACGATCTGGCCGTCGGTGATGGCGCGGTCTGCCCGCCGGGATCGGTGGATGGCGCGATGCATAATCTCGGCCCCAATGTCGTTCATGCGACAGCGCTGCGCGCCGCGGCGGCGCGTTCCGGCATCCCCGACACGGCGCTGGCGGCGATCGTCCAGGCTGAGGCGGCGAAGGATTCGAGTGGGCGGTGGAATTGCTTCTCGCGCAATCCGCGGTCGAGCGCGGCCGGACTGGGGCAGTTTCTCGGTCGTACCTGGCAATCGATCGCCGAAAAGCCCGGGTCATGGCTCAACGGCGTCGCGCGCGCGCGTGGCTGGCTCGATGAACGGGGGCGGGTTCGCCCGGAGTCGCGCGCGCCATTGCTCGCGCTGCGATACGACGCTCCGGCGGCGATCCAGACGATCGCGGATTACGCGCGCAGCAACCTCGACACGCTGCATCGCGCCGGTGTGCCCGTCGGGAATGATTCCGCAGCCATCGCACGATCGGCCTATCTCGGGCATCACCTGGGACCGGGGGATCTCGTGCGTTTCCTGAAGGGCGGCCTGGCCGAGTCCCACGCACATGCGCTGCTGACGGCACAGATCGGCAGCAGCAGTGCCAGCCGCGCGATCGCGGCGAGCGGGGACGCCAGCGCGGCGCACCGCGCCTGGCTGACCGCCTATGTGACCCGCAACGTGCAGCCGCAGCGCTTCGCTTGAGGGGCGCAGCTGCATTCATCCTATAGAATGGTTAACGACCCGGTACCCACCGTAAATCGCCCATTACCATTGGTTTAGTAGTCGACGAACAGTTCGACCTCGGGGTTTTACGTATAGGATATTTATAATCCCATTTAACCCCGGTGGGCATGGTTGGCGCAACGGGAACAGCAACGGTGCTGCTCCCGACAGCCCCTGGGGGAGCTCATGTCGAAGACCACCATTGCCCTGGAAGCCGCCGTCGCCGACGTCATCGCCAACCGCCCGGCGCCTGGCGCGACGCCGACGACGCGACAGCGGATCCTCGCCGATCGCGCCTTCGCCGCGGTCCTCAAGATCATCGCGCCGCGGATCCGGCATTTCATCCGTCAATATGGGCTTACCGCCCATTGGGACGATGCCGAACAATGCTGTGCGATCGGCGTGCACCGCGCCATCGAGGCGTATGACCCGACCCGCGCGCAATTCACCACTTTCGTCAACTGGCAGCTGCGCGGCGAACTGCAGAGCCTGCGCTTCCGGCTGATGACGGACCAGCGTCAGTCCGCGCGCCGGGTCGAGGCGACCACGGTGTCGCTGCACGCCGCCACGATCGGGCCCGATGGCGAACCCACTTCGCTCGAGGCGATGATCGAGGACGAAGCCGCGCTCGACCGTACCGAAGCGGGGGTCGATGGCATGATGGCGGACGACCTGCGGACCGCGCTGCTCGACGCTTATGTCGCGCAATTGCGCCAGGTTGGCGTCGACCAGCTGAAGCGCAAGGCGCGCAGCGTCCGTTCGGTCCAGTCCGAGACGACGTCACTGCCGCGGTTCCGCGCGAAGCCGGTGACGCCGGATGCGAGCGACCTTGCCGAACTGGAGTCGCGGATCGCAACCCAGCGCGCGTTGGTCGAGCGCCGCCTGCGCGACGATCCGATGCCGGCCGAGGATGTCGACACATGCCCGATCGAGCGCGAACGCGCCCGCCAGGTGGCCAAGCGCGCCGCTCGCGTTGTTGCCGAGATCGCGACGTCGGACCCGCGCTTCGCGGGCTTTGCCGACCGTCGCAAACCGCACCCGCGCCGGCGCAAGACCGACCACGGTGCGGCCGACACCACGATCCTGCCCGATACGCATGCGCCCCATAATGCATTGGCACGCGTGATCGTGCTCGACCCGGCAGCGGTCGAGGCGATCGACGGAACCGATGCGATCGACCGGACCCTGGATGGGATGCGTGGCGAACCCGTGCGGTACGGTTTTGGCGCGATCAGCAGCGATCGGCTGCAGTGATGCGCACTGCGTCGCTCTCCAGCCCGACCGCGCGTGCCGACGAGCCGTTCGATCCCTTGGCCTCCACGCTCGTCCCGTTCAGCGATACGCTGATGGATACCGTCGCCACCAACTTCTGCTGCGCGATCGGGTCGCTGTTGGAGCGCGACGATCCGGCGCACGGCACGGTGTTGATCGCTTCGGCCGCGGAATTCGGCAGCCCCGGCATCCACCTGCGGTGTTGGGACCGGAAGTTGTGCGCGACGGACCTCGTGCTCGATACCAACCGTCGCCGGGATCGCCAGATCGTGCGGACGTCGAAGCTCTTGTTCGATCTGCTGCGCGCGCGCTGGCCGGAACGCGCCCGGCCAGCGCGGATCGGGATCCTGAGCGATGGTACGGGGATTGCGATCACGCCGGAGGACCTGTGGCCGATGGACCCGGGCTGGATCGACCGACGGCTGGCCGACCCGCGGGGCCTGATTGCGCTGAAACGGTTCTCGCCGGACGGTGGGCTCGCCCTGCTGCGAGCGCCACGCCGAGCGCCCCAACGATGCCATTGACCCCCGGAATGGAGGATTTACCCTCCTCCGGTGCCAGCCTATGCTCTGGATGGGGTATGTCCGGTCGACAGGCCCGGGAACAAGGTAGATGAGCTTGGTCGACGCCGACGATATTCCGCCTTTGCCAAATGCTCTGACCGTCGACCCGTTCCGCGCCGTGGTGTTCCCGAACCGAGTACGCGAAGCGCGACAGCGCGCCGGTTTTTCCCGGCTGCTGCCCTTCTCGAGCCGTATCCCGGACATCCCTTACATCCGGCTATCGAAGATCGAGCGCGGCGAGGTCGTCCCGCGCGCGCATGAGCTGGGCAGAATTGCCGACACGCTTGGAATTCAGGCGGAAGACCTGCTGCTGGACCTCGATGCGCCGCAGTTCTCGATCGATCGCTGGGCCGCTCCCTTTGCCGATCGGCGGGCGGTGGATGTTCCCGAAGAAGTCTTCGCGCTGTCGCTGGCGGCGGCGATCCGGTTGCGGCGCCAAGCCGATCGCACGCTGACGATCGCCGCGATCGAGCGGACTTACGGCATCGCCCCGGTTACGCTGTCACGCATCGAGAATGCGCAGCGACCGTTCGCCCGCTGGAACGCGACGACTCAGGCCGCGATCTGCCAGATGCTCGAGGTGCCGGACGAAGCTGCACTGCGCCGAAAGCTTTCGATACAGGCCGCGGACGGCACGCTCCACGCGATGGTGGTGGCGATGCAGAATCCGGCGTTGCGCGGCCAGCGCATGCGCGAGCGGATGGTGGCGCTGCGCGCCGAGATCGCCAACCTGCGTAGCGGAACGGTCAGTGCGGTGGCGCCGGACGGGCAGGGCGGGCGGCGTCTCCCGGTCTTCGGCACGCCGCTCGGCAACGGGCTGATCGCGCGAACCCCTACCGGGATCATGATCCTGGAAATCGGCGACGCGGGATCGCGGGCGTTCGGGTTGCGCGCCTGTCGCCCGACGCTGGGCGGCGGATTGCCCGGCAATGCGATCGTTATCGTCGACCCCGATCGGTACCCGGTCGCGGGAGGGCTCGCGGTCGTGGACGAAACCGCCACGCTCGGGCAGGACGATGCTGCGGAAGAAACGCAAGTGACGGCGCTCCGGATCGTTGCGGTGACGGTCGATCGTGACGGACGCATGTTCGGCTACAGTACGTCCCCGCCGGTCGAGATCGCGTTCGACCAGCGACCGTCGGATCACCTCGGCGCCATCGTCGCCGCGACCTTCATGTAGCACAGTCTTAACCATCGGCGGATACGGTGGGTGTGGCGGCTCTTGCGTTTCGCGGTCCGTCGTCGCTTATTGTCGCAAATGGTAACTCTGTTGTTGCAGGAGGAAAGTGCCAAAGTCAGCGGAAGTGCGCCCTGCAACAGACCCGGTCCGTCGAACGAGCCGTATCGCCTGCTTGGTGGTCTGCATCGCCAGTACTGTTACCGTTCTTCTGGGTTGGGCGCTTCGCATCCCTGACTTGCTCGATTTTGGTCATGGCGGGATGGTGGCCCGGCCGGCCGACGCCGTTGGTCTTTTGCTCGTCTGCGCCGCATTGACCGCAACCCATCGGCCCGCGCCGGTCTGGATCATCGCCAGTCTGCTGACGGGTCCCGCGCTGATTGTCACCGTGACGCTCGTGCGCGGTCCCGCGCATCCCGGTATTCTCGATAGCGCCGGGGGGATGCCGGTGATCCTAGGCCTGCTCTTGGTCAGCGTGGCGTTGCTGCGGGTTCGCCGCGTCGACTTTACGCGGATCGCGGCGTTGACGGCCGCGCTGGCAACCAGCCTGGTCATGATCGCGCTCGACGTGACCTTGCGCGCGAGCCCTTCGCCCGCCTCGTTGCAGAATACGGCCGTCGCGGTGCCTGTCGCGATCCCGGCGATGGTGCTCGCGATCGCCGTGCTGATCGAAGCGTGCGATGCCGCCCTGGTGGCGCTCGCGCAGCAGGAGATCAGGGGCTGGCGCAACCTGCATCTGGTCCTTCCGGCCATTCTCGTCACCCCGGCGCTGATCGAGGTGCTGCAGGGACTGATCCTTCCCGCGCCGCCCGATCCGACCCAGTTCATGGCGGTCGTGCCGCTGGAGACGATTGTCCTGGGCGCGGTCATCTGGTGGCTGATCACGGGGTTGGTCGCCGAACGCATGGCGACACGCAATTTCGCGAACGCGCTCGACTGCGCACCGATCGTGATGATCGATTCCTCGGGAACGATCGCACACTGGTCGCGCGGCTGCGAGGATCTCTACGGCTGGCCGGCAGCGCATGCGGTCGGCAAAAACAAATATGCGTTGCTGCAGTCTCGAACGCTGGAGGGGGACCCGCCGCCGCTCACGCGATCGAACGACCAGCGCGAGGGGATCGAATTGATCGAACGGCATCGCGACGGCCACGCGCTCCGCCTGCTCGAGGTCGCGCGCAGCGCCGGCAGCGCCAGCCGACTTTCCATATTGTCCATGAGCGACATCACCGCGCGCGCTGCCGCCGAACGCGCGCTGGGCGATAGCGAGGCGCGCTTGCTGCTCGCGGCGCAGGCCCATTCGATCGGTGTGTTCGAGTGGAACGTGGAGAGCAATGCGATCCATTGGGTTGCGAATACAGAGACGTTGCTCGGCATTCCGGCGGGCTCCGTCCGCGATTATGCGAGCTGGGCAGCGGATGTCTTTCCCGAGGACCGGGTGATCATCGAAAAGCGGATGGCCGCCGCCGTCTGGGCGAAGGCGGACCGCTTCTCCTTTCGCTATCGCATGCGGCGCGCCGACGGCGAGGTCCGCACGATCGAAGGTTCCTCGCGGTGTTTCTACGACGGCACGGGCCAGCTCACGCGCGCGATCGGGGTCAACATCGACGTCACCGACCGGGTAGCGAACGAAATACAGCTCGCCGCGCGCGAGGCACAGCTGCGCTCCGTGCTCGAGACCGTCCCGGATGCGATGATCGTCATCGACGAAACGGGCATCATCCTCACCTTCAGCCCGGCCGCCGAACGGTTGTTCGGCTATGCCGCGCGACAAGTGGTGGGGGCGAACGTGTCGATGCTGATGCCCGACGACCATCGCGTCCGGCACGATGGCTACCTGCTGCATTATCTCCGAACGGGTACGAAACGCGTGATCGATCGAACGCGCTTCCTGACCGCGCGTCGGATCGACGGGCGCGAAGTGCCGATCGAACTGCGGGTGGGTGAAGCGCGCTATGCCGGTGTCCGGGTCTTCACCGGGTTCGTTCGCGATATTTCCGAACGGATCGAGACCGAGGAACGGCTCGGTTCGCTGCGCAGCGAGTTGACCCATGTCGGACGGTTGAACGCGATGGGTGAACTGGCCGCTGGCCTGGCGCATGAGATCAACCAGCCGCTGACCGCCATTTCCAATTATCTCGCGGCGGCCCGGCGCGGGCTCGCGCAGGCGGATCGCAACGAGGACGCCCTGCGCGACCAGATCATCGCCGCGGGCGACCAATCCCTGCGCGCGGGCGAAATCATCCGGCGGATGCGCGACTTCGCCTCGCGGCATGAGACCGAGACGCGCATCGAGCCGGTCGAGGCGGCGATCCGCGCCGCGAGTGCGCTGGTCCTCGTCGGCTACGAACGGCTCGACGTGACCATCTGCTACGAGCTGGCACCCGACGCCGACTTCATGTTCGCGGATCGCATCCAGGTGCAGCAGGTGCTCGTCAATCTCCTGCGCAACAGCCTGGATGCTCTGTACACCGTTGCCAAGGAACGGCGGCGGATCCGGATCGCATCGCGCGTGGTCGACGCGGAATGGATCGAGATTGCCGTATCCGACACCGGGCCGGGCATCGCGGCGGCGATCCTGGCGCAACTGTACATGCCGTTTACCTCGACCAAGGGGAAAGCGGGAATGGGCATCGGCCTGTCGATCTGCCGTCGTATCGTGGAAGCGCACGGGGGCAGCCTGCAGGCCGAAAATCTCGCCTCGGGCGGTGCCGAATTCCGGTTCACCGTACCGCGCGTCGTCAAGGAATCGGGGGGCACACAGCGATGATGCGCAGCGTCTATGTGGTCGACGACGACGATCCGGTCCGGCTTTCGTTGCAGACCCTGCTCCAGCAGGTGTCCGGGTTGATCGTCCGCGGCTTCCCGTCCGGGGATGCGTTCCTCGACGCGATCGATGCGATGGACCGTGGCGTGCTGCTCCTCGATTTCCACATGCCCGGCGCGACCGGGCTGGATGTGCTGCGCGCGCTGCAACCCCGGCGCGATCATTTCGCGGCGGTGATGCTGACGGGACGCGGCGAAGTCGGCATTGCCGTCCAGGCGATGAAGGCAGGCGCCTTCGATTTTCTCGAAAAGCCGTACGATCCCGATCGATTGCTGGATGTGATCGACGCCGCCTTCGACCGGTTCGAGGACATGACCGCGCGCAACGCCCGGACGGACGACGCCCGCGCCCGTCTTGCCAGCTTGTCGCCGCGCGAGCGTGAGGTCCTGCTCGGATTGATCGAGGGGCGCGCGAACAAGGTGATCGCGCATGATCTCGACCTCTCGCCCCGCACGGTCGAGATCTATCGCGCCAACATGATGCAGAAGCTCGACGTCAGCAGCCTGTCCGAAGCGTTGCGGCTCGCGTTCGCCGCGGGCCTGTTGACGGACTGAGCGGCGCTCAGGCCGCGAGCGGCTCGGTCGCGAGGCCGTCGAGGATCGACCGGTTCACCCCGATCAGCGGGTCGATCGATGCGCGCCCGGCGATCACGTCACTGGTAAAGCGATCGACCCACAGCCCGATCGAGATGATGCCGGCCCGCAAGCTGTCGGGCAGCGCATTGCCGGGTGCGCCACAGGCGGCGGCGAAGGTAGTCCACATCTCGCGATTGCGGTGCAGCACCGGCATCAGCTCGACGCCCTGCAGCCCCTCGTCGCGCGCCGCGATCATCGTCCCGATCATCTGTCCGATCAGCCGACGTTCGGTCGCCCGGGGGCTTTCGACGATCGTCCGCGCGCGACAATAGGCCTCAACCGACATGAGTGCTCCTGCAAAGGGGGTTTGCGTCTATTCTAGGCGTTCGGCGACGGTCCCGGTCGCGGGCGCCGTCCCCGACGTGGACCGAGTGCGCTGGTCCCGTGAAAACGATCGACAGGCAACCGCCCATCCCGCCAGCACTCTATAATCTGCCAGACCGCATGGTGGCGGATCGGAGGGGTAGGCATCGCATATGCTCAACGGCGTTGGTCTCGTGATCATCCTGGCCTGCGTCTTCGGGAGTTTCCTGATGAGCGGCGGCAAGCTGGAGATCATTCTCGAGGCGCTCCCGCACGAGTTGATGGCGATCGCCGGCGCCGCGATCGGCGCGTTCATCGTGTCGAACCCGATGGGCGTGGTGAAGAAGGCCGGGGCCGGGCTGCTGCGTGCCTTCAAGGGCAGTCGGTGGAAGGACCAGGATTACCGCGACCTGCTGACGATGCTGTTCGGGCTGCTGGTCACGTTCAAGAAAGGTGGCGCGACGGCGATCGAGCCGCATCTCGACAATCCCAAGGAAAGCCGCCTGTTCAACCGCTTCCCGCGCTTGCTCGGCGACCATCATCTGATCGAGTTCATCTGCGATTACCTGCGGATGATGACGGTCAATTTCGAGGATCCGCATCAGCTGGCCGAGGCGATGGAAAACGACATCGAGGCTCATCATCATCACGAACTCGCCCCGCAACATGCGCTGCAGGCGATGGCCGACGGCCTCCCTGCGATCGGGATCGTCGCGGCCGTGCTGGGGGTCATCAAGACGATGGGATCGATCGACAAACCCGTCGAAGTCCTGGGCGCGATGATTGGCGGCGCGCTGGTCGGGACCTTCCTCGGCGTGCTGCTGGCCTATTGTCTGGTCGGACCGCTCGCCGCGAAACTGCTCCAGATCGTCGAGGCGGACGGAAAGCCGTTCGTCATCGCCAAGACCGCGATCGTCGCGCACGCGCAGGGCATGCCCACGCAGGTCGCGATCGAGATCGCGCGCCGTGCCACGCCGTCGGACCATGCGCCGACATTCCAGCAACTCGAGACCGCACTCGACGAGGCCAAAAATGACCTTAATTCCCAACCAGCCTGATCCTGGGATCATGGTGGACCAGATCTGCCTGCCCGCCCATGGCACCACCGTGACCGCCGAGGACCTCAAGGTCCGGCTCGTTCTCGCCGCCAATTTCGGCGAGCGCGTGACGATCGACGCCAGCAGCGTCGAAAGCGTCGGGCAGGCGGTCCTCCAGCTGTTGATCGCCGCGAGGATCGACTCGCAGGCCGCGGGCCGCGCCTTTGCGATCGTCAATCCCAGCCCAGCCTTCGCCGCGCGCATTTCGGCGCTCGGCCTCAATCATACCCTGGCGATTGGTGCCGAGGAGGACGTTGAACCGTGAGCAAACTGATTCTGACCGTCGATGACTCCGCCAGCATGCGGATGTTGCTGAAAGCTTCGCTGACCGCGCAGGGTTTCACCATCGAATCCGCCAATGATGGCGTGCACGGGCTTGCGCGGATGCACGAGGTGCAGCCCGACCTGCTCATCACCGACATCAACATGCCCGAGATGGACGGCTTCGAACTGATCGAGGCGGTCCGGGCGCTGCCGCAGTTTCGCGGTACGCCGATCCTCGTCCTGTCGACCGAATTCTCGGACGAGAAAAAGGGGCGGGCGCGGGTCGCGGGCGCGACGGGCTGGATCACCAAGCCGTTCGAGGCGGCCAAACTGGGAGCGGCGATCCGCCGGGTGTGCCCATGAGCAACGAACTCGACGAGATCCAGGGCATCTTCTTCGAGGAGTGCGCCGAGGGATTGCTAGCGGCCGAACAGGGGCTTGCCGCTATGCAGGCCGGGGATACGGCACCCAAGACGATCGCCAGCGTGTTTCGCGCGGTGCATTCGATCAAGGGCGGCGCGGGCGCCTTCGGCCATGCGGCCCTCACCGCGTTTGCACATCGTTTCGAAAACGTTCTCGAGGAAATACGCGCCGGGCGGATCGCGCCGGCGCCGGGCGTGGTCGCGGTGATGCTGGGCGCGTTCGACAAGCTGTCCGATCATGTCGCCGCCGCGCAGGGAACGATGGGGCGCCCCGACGACGCCGCGTCGCTGGCGGCGCTGGAGGCGATCCTGGCCGGCCAGGGTGCGGAGGCCGTCGCCGCTCCCGCTCCCGCGCCTGTGCCGGAGCCGAGCGTGCAACCCGTCGTCGCGCCGGGCGCGGAGAGCGACGTCGACCCGTTCGGTTTCGAGCCGGTGGCGGTGGTGATCGAGGAATTTCCGGAGGAAACCGAGGCTGCCCCGCCGTGCGATCCGGAATGGACGATCGTCTTTGCGCCCTCGCGGAGTGCCATGGCGAATGGTGCCGAGCCGATCCTCGTGATCCGCGAGTTGGAAGACCTGGGCGGGCGGGTCAGCGATATGGACACCAGCGCGCTGCCACCGCTCCGCGACCTGGACCCGGAACAGGCGTATCTGCGCTGGACGCTCAAGGTGCCCGGCTACGTCAGCGAAGACCAGATCGGCGACTGTTTCGACTTCGTCGCGCCGGATTCGGCCATCGACATCACGCGCGAGCGCGACAGCAAGCTCCTGGAGCAGCCTCCGGTCGCCCCGCTGAGCGAGCCCGGCGCCATCCATGATCTGTTGCACCGCGTCGAAGTCGCCGCGCCGGCGATCATCGCGGCGGCGGCACCGCCGGCGAGCACGCCGATGCAGGACTCGCGCACTGGCGACGCCGGTTCGCAGACGATCCGCGTCGACCTGCACAAGCTCGACATGTTGTTGAACCTGGTCGGCGAGTTGGTCATCCGCGGGTCGATCCTGTCGGATCGCCTGTCGCCTGCCGACCAGCAGCGCGTCGAACTTCCGGAACAGGCACGACTGACCCGCGAGATCCAGGACACGGTGATGTCGCTGCGTGCGCAGCCGATCCGCCAGGCGTTCAACCGCGTCCCGCGGATGCTGCGCGACCTCACCGCCGAGACGGGCAAGCAGGTCACCCTGGAAACGCACGGCGAGACGACCGAAGTCGACAAGGGGGTGATCGAGAAGATCGGTGATCCGCTCACCCATCTGATCCGCAATGCCGTCGACCATGGGATCGAATTGCCCGAGGAACGGCTGCGCGCCGGCAAGCCGGCAGAAGGCGTCATTCGCCTGTCGGCGGCGCAAAAGGGCGCACGTATCGTCGTGACGGTCGCCGACGACGGCCGCGGGATCGACCGCGCGCGCGTGCGCGCCAAGGCGATCGAAAAGGGCATGATCGGCGCCGACGCGGTGCTGTCGGACGAAGAGATCGATCAGTTGATCTGTGCGCCGGGCTTCTCCACCGCGAACACGGTTTCGAACATTTCCGGGCGCGGCGTCGGCATGGATGTCGTGCGCTCCAATGTCGAGGCGCTGGGCGGGCGAGTCGACATCAGCTCGGTTCCCGGGCGGGGTACGACGTTCACGCTGGTCCTGCCGCTCACCCTGGCGATTCTCGACGGGATGGTCATCCGACTGGCCGGCCAGCGCTTCGTGCTGCCGCTCGCGCATGTGGTCGAGGCGATCCGGCCCGAGCCGGGCCAGGTCCGCGCCACCACACCCGGGAGCGAGGTGATCGAAGTCCGCGGGACCTATCTGCCGGTTCGGCGGCTCGCGCACACCTTCGGCCTGCACGACGCCAACCCGCTGGCGCCCGAGGACTCGCTGGTCATCATCGTGGAGAGCGAGACTGCGGGAAATGTCGGTCTGATGGTCGATACGATCGATGATCGCCGCGAGGTGGTCATCAAGAGCCTCGAGCAGAATCTCCACCCGATCCGCGGACTTGGCGGTGCGACCATCCTTGGCGACGGTTCGATCGCGCTGATCCTCGATGTCGAGGCGCTCGTCGCGCCCGTCGCTGCCCTCTCCCGAACCCTGACAAAAGGACTTGCCGCATGAGCATGACGGAAAATGCCGGCGAACTGAAAATGGTGACGTTCGCGCTCGGTCAACAAACCTTCGGTATCGATATGCGATCGCTGATCGAAATTCGCGAATGGGCGGCCCCCACGCCGCTGCCGAGCGTGCCCAGCTATATCCTTGGCGTGACCAACCTGCGCGGCACCGTGGTGCCGATCGTCGGCCTGGCGGAACGGCTCGGCTGGACGCCGAGCGAGATCCACAGCCGTTCGTGCGTCCTGGTGGTCAGCATCGCGGGCAAGCAGGCGGGCTTTCTGGTGGACGAGGTCAATGACATCGTCGGTATCCAGGAATCCCAGATCCAGCCGGCCCCCGATGTCGAGATCCAGGATACCAACGTGATCGCCGGCCTCGTCCAGATCAACACGCGTGGCACGGACGGAAGCAACGCCACGTCGATGATGGTGTTGCTGCTCGATCTCGACTCGCTGACGGTGACGAGCACCGCGACCGCTCTGTTGCCGACCGCAGCCGTCGCTGGCGCGGCGGCATCCGCGCCGGCCGCTATCCCCGCGGCTGCACCAGGCGCGCTGGATATCGCGGCATGAGCGCTTTCGGCCTTGCCTCCGCGCCGGTCGATTCGATGAGTGTCGACGCGCTGCCGGTACTGGGCGATGCCGAGTTCGCCGGGGTCGCGCGGATCATGCAGAGCGCGGCCCGGATCCATCTGTCGTCGACCAAGCGGACGCTGGTCCAGTCACGCCTGGTGCGGCGGTTGCGCGAGCATCGGCTCGATACGTTCCAGGCGTATCTCGCACTGGTCGATCGTGACGCCGAGGAACGGCGGTTGATGGTGACTGCGCTGACCACCAATCACACGCACTTCTTCCGCGAAAGTCATCATTTCGAGCATTTCCGGTCGGCACTGCTGCCGCGGTTGCAGGCACGGCCGGCAGACCGGCCGATCCGCATCTGGTCCGCCGGATGCTCGAGCGGCGAGGAGGTCTATTCGATTGCCATGTCGCTTCTGGGCGAAACGCCGGCGGAAGCGCGGTGGATACAGGGGCGCGACGTCAAGTTGCTCGCCACCGACCTGTCCCAGCCGGTGGTCGAGGCGACCCGGCGCGCCTGTTATCCCGCCGAAACGGTAGAGCCGATTCCGGCTGCCTATCGCAAGGCCTGGCTCGCGCCGCATGACGGCGGCTATCGTGTCGGCGAGGCGGTGCGGCGGCTCGTCACCGCGCGCGTGCTCAACCTGTTCGAGCCCTGGCCGATGAAGCAGCGCTATGACGCGATCTTCTGCCGGAACGTGATGATCTATTTCGACGATGTCGCGAAGGCCGAGCTGGAGGCGCGGCTGATCGACCAGCTCGCACCAGACGGATTTCTCTACATTGGTCATTCAGAGCGGCTGATCGGCGAGGCGGCCGAACGCATGCGCGGCTGCGGCCAGACGATCTATGCCCGGCGGGAGCAGGCATAATGCGGCGCACGCGCGTCCTGATCGTCGATGACAGCGGCGCTATGCGCGCGGCGCTGACGCGGATCCTGTCGTCGGATCCGCAGATCGAAGTGGTGGGTGCCGCGCCGGAGCCCCATGCGGCGCGCGAGATGATCCGCGCGCTGAACCCCGATGTCATCACGCTCGATGTGGAAATGCCCGGGATGGATGGCCTTTCCTTTCTCGAACGGATCATGCGGTTGCGCCCGATGCCGGTCGTGATGGTGTCCTCGTTGACCGCGGCCGGCGCGTCGACGACCGTCGAGGCGCTGCGACTGGGCGCTGTGGATTGCATCGCCAAACCCACGGGCGGCCCGGCCGGATGGCAACAGGATGCCGCCCTGTTGTGCCAGACGGTGCGCGACGCCGCGGAATCCCGCGCGCGCCGGACGCATGTGCAGCGGCGCAGCGCGCCCACCGTGGGGGCGACCGCGTTTCGTCCGCGCCTGATCGTGATCGGCGCGTCGACCGGCGGCGTCGAGGCGCTGTTTCGCATTCTGCCGCAATTTCCGGGTGATTGCCCGCCGGTGCTGGTCGTCCAGCACATGCCTGCCGCGTTCACGGCGAGCTTCGCCGACCGGCTCGACCGCGACTGTACGGTGAATGTGCGGGAAGCACAGGATGGCGCCCCGCTTCGGTCCGGAACCGTCTATATTGCACCAGGGGGTACGCACCACATGGCGCTCGACGGTGGCCTGACCGGGAAAGTCCGGTTGATCGCCGACGGCCCCGTCAACGGCCATCGCCCGTCGGTCGACCAGCTGTTCCACTCCGTTGCACCGCTCGGCAAGAAGGCGGTCGGTGCGATCCTGACCGGGATGGGGGAAGACGGCGCGCGCGGCCTGCTCGCGATGCGGCAAGCCGGGGCGCGTACGTTCGGACAGACCCGCGGCTGTTGCGTGGTCTGGGGAATGCCACGGGTCGCGCTCGAGATGGGGGCGATCGAAAAGGAAGTCAGTCTGTCGAACATGGCCGGCGCGATCCTCGCCGCCTGTCGCGACGGACAAGAAAGGGAGCCATAAATGCCTGCTGCGTCAGCAATCAAAGTCATGGTGGTCGACGATCAGGCGAGTATGCGCGCGATGATTCGGCGCGCGCTCCAGGACATCGGCTTCAAGGACATTCGCGACAAGGGCGCGGCGAGCGAGGCGCTTGCCGCCATCCGCTCGGACCGCGTCCATCTCGTCATCTCGGATTACAACATGCCCGAGATGGATGGGATCGACCTGTTGCGCGCGATCCGCACCGATGCCGTGCTCGGCAAAACCGTGTTCATCATGCTCACGGGATCCTCGGACCGCGAGATCGTGCAGCAGGCTGCGGCGCTCGGCGTCAACAACTATCTGGTCAAGCCGTTCGCCCCGGCCGCGCTCAAGGAAAAGATCGAACGCGTTTTCGGCGCACTGACATGACCGCATCGGTCCGCCGTATCCCGATCATCCAGGGCGAGCATGTCGTGGTGGGGGAACCAGGCAGCGTCATCTCGACCGTGCTGGGCTCGTGCATCGCGGTGTGCCTGCACGATGCCGAAGTCCATGTCGGCGGCATGAACCACTTTCTGCTCGGCGAGCCGCAGCATGACCAGCACCTGCGCGACGGCGACCTGCAACGCTACGGGGTGCACGCGATGGAGCTGCTGATCAACGCGATGATGAAGGCCGGCGCGGCGCGCAACCGCTTGCGCGCGAATCTGTACGGGGGCGCGAACATCATCGCCGGGCTCGGCGGGATCGGATCCGCCAATGCGGCCTTCGCCAAGCGGTTCCTGACGACCGAGGCGATCGTGATCGGGCAGGTCGACACGGGGGGGACGCTCGCGCGCAAGCTCGAATTCCGGCCCTTTGACGGCAAGGTCCGTTGCACGACCGTCACCGATCGGCCGTTGCCACCGCCCGTTGCCCCCCGCATCCCGATGGGTGGTGGCGAGATCGAACTCTTCTGATGGTTAGGCCGATGACATTTCCCGCTGCCGTTGACGTCCGCTCCGCTGCCGCATCCCCGCTGGTCCCGCATGCCCCGCTGCATGCCGCGATCGCCAACGAATTGCGCCCGTGCGCGAGCGGGTCGAGGCGCTTGCCGAGACGCTCGTGGAGGATGCCTATTTCGTCGAACGCTATGTCGAACATCTGCAGGCATTCGACATGATCGTCCAGTCGACCGAGGAGAATGCCGCAGTCCTCGAGCGGTTGGCGCAAGGCGCCGACCTGCACGCGGCGATTGCGCCGGTCCGGCTCGGCTGCGTTCAGGAACGGCTGTGGGTCGCGGTCGCCGGCGTCAGTCCCGCTCCGGTCGTTGCCGCAGCCGGTGGAGGAGCAGCCTGATGGCGAGCCATGCCCCGAATGCCCGCCCGATCGTCATCCGCAAGATCAAGAAGTCGGCAGCCGGGCATCATGGCGGTGCGTGGAAGGTCGCCTATGCCGACTTCGTGACGGCGATGATGGCGTTCTTCATGCTGCTGTGGCTGATCAGCAATCCCGACAAGCAACGCCTGAAGGGGCTTGCCGAATATTTCTCGCCCTCGCCACCCAGCACGTCGGCCTCGGGCTTTGGCGAAAGCCCGGGCGAGCGGCCCGGCAACGGCGGCTATTCGCGCAAGATGGATGCGGACGCCACCAAGGCGCACGGGGTGCCGGCGATGGACGCGCAAACCAGGGGCGTGTCGCGCGGTGGCACCGCCAACGTGCCCGACGCCTCGCTGCGGGTGCTCGCGCAGGAGCTGCGCGTCGCGCTGGATAGCGGACCGCCGAGCGCAGCCACGGTCGCGAGCAAGGTCGACGCGGAGGGGGAAACCCTGCGCATTACCCTGATGGATACCGCCAATCGACCGATGTTCCAGGCCGGTACGGCGCGGCTCAACGCCTTTGCGCGCGACCGGATGGCAACCATCGCGGCCAGGCTTGCGAAGTCCGATGCGCGGCTGACGATCGAGGGGCATACCGACGGCGCGGGCGGCGAGGACGAGGCGAACTGGCGCCTGTCGGGCGAACGCGCGCTGGCGGCACGCGCCGTGCTGCTAGCAGGCGGGCTGACCCCGGATCGGATCGCGGGCGTCATTGCGAAGGCGGCGAGCGAGCCGGTCTATCCCGACCAGCCCGACCGCGCCGAGAATCGTCGCATCACGATCATCGTCAAGGGGGAGAAACCGACCCTGCCGACCGATGCCAGCTTCAAGTTCTGACGATGGCCAAGCGTCTTCTTCCGGTCGTCGTCCTGCTGCTGGGCGCAATCGTCGGTGCGGCCAGTGGCCTGGGCGCGCGCTACGCGTTCGGTCCGCCCGCGGCATCGGCCAGGGCGACCGTCGCCAAGGAGGTCGAGACGACGCTCGTCCCGCTGCCGCGGATGACCGCGCCGCTCGTCCTGCCCGACGGGCGCCTGTCGGGTTATGCGGCGTTCGAGGAGCAGCTCGAGGTACCGACTTCAGAGGCCGCGCGGGTGACGACGCGGCTGCCCTATCTGCAACACGCCATCAACATGCGGACCTATCGTATTCCGCTTGCCGCCGGCCGCGATGGCGCGCTACCGAACATAGATATGTTTCGTCGCGTGACGCTGGATGCCGCGACCGAAGCATTCGGCCGTGGCGTTGTACGGCGAGTAGCGGTGACGCAGGCCGTTCCTGCATGATAGCCACGAGGATATTTGGATGAGCGACCCACAAACGCTGCCGGGCGATCGTCGCAAGGCGCGGGATGACCGGCTGGTCACCACGTTGCTGCTGGGTCGTATCGTCGCACCGCTGGGGGACACGGTGTGCCGCATCCGCAATCTGTCGCAGGGGGGCGCGAAGATCGAAATCCGCGCGCCGTTGGCGGTCGGGGATCCGGTATCGGTGGAATTGCGGGGGACGACGCTGGTACCGGGTACGGTCGCCTGGGTGTCGGGCAATACCGCTGGTGTCGCCTTTTCCGAACCGGTCGAGCGCGACACGCTGCTCGGCCATTCGGGACAGGGTCGCTTCAAGCAGCGCAGCCCCCGCCTCGAAGCGGATTGCCAGGCGATCCTGCGCGTCGCGGGGCATCCGCATGCGGCACGCCTGCTCGATATCGGGCAACGCGGTGCGTGTGTCGGCGGCGCGGGCGATCTGGCGCGCGACACCAGCGTTCGGCTCGAAGCGGCCGGACTGGGTCATGTCGCGGCAGTGGTGCGATGGTCCAGACCCGATGCGGTCGGGTTGTTCTTCCCCGAGCCGATCCCGTTCGTGACGTTGTCCGCCTGGTCGCAGGACGGCGCGACACGGTTCTCCGCCCGCGGGTGACTTGCGGCCGGGCGATGCCCGGGCGGGGAATGATGTGTGCGCGTAAGGAGGACGGGACGTCTGGCGGGACCGGCGGTCACCCCGTCGCGAAGCTGCGGACCAGCGAGCCCGCCACGAGCGCCCAGCCGTCGACCAGCACGAAGAAGATGATCTTGCACGGCAGCGCGACGGTTGCCGGCGGCAGCATCATCATCCCCATCGCCATCAGCACGGCCGAAACCGCCAGGTCGATGACGAGGAAGGGCAGCAACAACAGGAACCCGATCTCGAACGCGCGACGCAGTTCGGAAATCATGAAGGCGGGGACGAGCGTCGTCAGCGGCACGTCGGCGCGGCGTGCCGCGGGCGTGCGGGACAGGCCATTGAACAAGGCGACGTCGTCGTCGCGGACCTGCGCCAGCATGAAGACCCGGAACGGCTGGGCGGTTCGCTCGAACGCGACCGTCTCGCTCATCTTACCCTCGGTATAGGGTTTTACCCCCGCTTGCCACGCGGCTTCGAAGGTCGGCGTCATCACGAACAGCGACAGGAACAGCGCGAGGCTGATGATCACCGGATTGGGCGGGACGCCCTGCGCGCCGAGCCCGCTGCGCAGCAGCGACAGCGCGACGACGATCCGGGTGAAGGAGGTGATCGTCATCAGGATTCCGGGCGCAAGGCTCAGCACGGTCAGCATCGCGACCAGGCCGATCGTCTTGCCGCTCGTCGCACCGCCGCCGCCCAGCGTCAGCGTTGCCTGCGCGAAGGCGTGCGTGGGGACCAGGATCAGCCCGGTCGCAGCGGCGAGCAAGAGACGCTTATGCATCGGCCGTCTCCGCCGGGGCCGCGGCGACATGCCGGTCGACCATGCCGGAAAAAGTCGCTGCGTCGAACGCGTCGATCACGACATGCCCCTCGGGCGCGATCAGCAGCAGATGCTCGCGTCCATCGCGACGCACCAGCACCAGGCTACGACGGGGATCGACGGTCAGTCGCTCGACCAGGGCGAGGCGACGTTCCGGCCGGGACGCCGTGCCGATCCGTCCGGGCAAGGTGAGATCGAAACGCCGCACCGCCCACAAGGCGCCCGCGAGCCCGCCGAGTACCAGCGCCAGCGCGCCGAGCATGCGCATCAGCGCGAGGATCGTCATGCCGCAACCCCGCGCGGTACGACTTCGGTGACTTCGATCGCCATGCGCTCCCCGGTGACCTGGATCCGGCCCTTCGCGACGAGTGTGCCATTGGCATAGATGCACGAGGGATCTTCATGCCCGCAATCGAACGCGATCGTCGCGCCGCGGCTCATTTTCAACACCTGGCGGATCGGCAGGCGCACCGCGCCGAGCACGATCGACACCTCGACGGGTACGGTTTCCAGAACGGACATGCAGCAGCCCCTTTCGTCCAGACTTATAGGAGCGAATTTCAGCCGACCCGGACCCGACCCGGAAAATCTTGCCTATAAGAGGGTCGGGGGCGGCAATCCTTGCCTGCCTCGCGTCGGGATACGGTCGGCATGGGCCAGGACAGTACGGTATCGGTATCGGCATCCGGTCTGCGCGCGCAATCGCTGCGGATGCGGATCATCGCCGAAAACCTTGCGAACCAGAGCTCGGTCGCGACGACCCCGGGGGGTGCCCCCTACCGACGCCGCATCCCGACGTTCAAGGCGGAGGTCGACCGTGCGAGCGGCGCCACGACCGTAGAGGTGGGTGGCGTCGCCACCGACCGATCGGATTTCCAGCGCGTCTACCAGCCGGGCAACCCCGCCGCCGACGCACGCGGATATGTGCTGACGCCCAACGTCAACGGTCTGGTCGAAATGGCCGACATGAAGGCGGCGCAGCGGTCCTACGAAGCCAATCTCAACGCGATCGAGGCGAGCCGCACCATGACGCTGCGCACGATCGACCTGCTCAAATAAGGAACATGCTGATGTCCATCGGGGCCCTTGACGCGGCCAACGCCTATGGCCGCGCTGCCGGCGTTACATCGTTCGGCGGCGCTTCCGCCGGCCCGCTGGCGGGAACCGAGCAGCCGGATGCCACCGGCGGGTTCGGGGCGATGGTGTCGCAGCTGGTCGGCGACGCGGGCAATGGCTTGCGCGCGGCCGAGACGGCATCGGCCAAGCAAATCGCGGGTAAGGGCGACCTGATCGATGTGGTGACCGCGATCGGTGCCGCCGAATCCGCGCTCGATACGATGGTGGCGGTGCGCGACCGGGTCGTCGGTGCCTATTCCGACATCATGCGCATGCAGATCTGATGGACGCCGCCGCCGCCATGGAGATCACGCGCGCCGCGCTGGTCCTGATCCTCACCGTAGCCGGGCCGCTGCTGGGCGCCGCGCTCGTCACCGGCCTCGCGATCGGGTTGCTGCAGGCGTTGACCCAGATCCAGGAACAGACGCTCACCTTCGTGCCCAAGCTGATCGCCATGGGGGCGATGCTGCTATTGTCCCTGCCGATGATCGGGACCGCGCTCAACGATTTCATGCGCGTCATCGCCGACCACGTCGCGCACGGCTGAACGCGGATGTTCGACCGGCTGCCGCTGGATGCGACCGCATTCCTGATCCTCTTTGCCCGGGTCGGCGCCGTGTTGATGCTGCTCCCGGTTTTTTCGGAAGATGCGATACCGGCGCGGATCCGGCTGCTGGCGGCGGGGGGGATGACGCTGGGACTGTGGGGGCTGTTGTCGCCGACGGTCCTTCCGCTTGCCACGAGCAGCGATGCCACGCTTGCCGGCGTGATCGCCGCCGAACTTGGAACGGGGCTTGCGCTCGGGCTGGTGATCCGGATGATGTTTCTCGCGATCTCGATCGCCGGGTCGATCATCAGCCTGCAGGTCGGCCTGTCCTCCGCGGTGTTGTTCGATCCTGCGCAAAGCAGCACGGCACCCGAGCTGTCGCGCTTCTTCGCCATCGCCGCCGCGGTCGTCTGCATGGCTTCGGGCGTGCACCACCTGTGGATCGGCGGACTGGTGCGGTCCTATGCCGCGTTTCCGGTCGGGTCGGTCCTGCCCGCCGCCGATTTCGCGACGCTGGCGGTACGGGTCGCAGGGGAGACGATGACGCTTGGGGTGTCGCTGGCGGCGCCGCTGATCGTCTACGGGATCGTCTTCAACATGGCGCTGGGGCTCGCCGCGCGGGTCGCGCCGACGATCCAGCTGTTCTTCATTGCCCAACCGCTCAACCTGCTGCTCGGTCTCGGGATTGCCGCCAGCACCAGCGGGGCGATGCTGACCGCTTTTGCCGCTGCGATGGCGCAGTGGATGCAAAGCGGCTGGAGCTGATCCGTGGCGGGGGACAAGGACCAGAAGACTCACGACCCGACCGACAAACGCCTCGACGATGCGCGCGCCAAGGGGGACGTCGCGCAATCGCCCGAGGTACGGCACGTCTTCGGCTTCGTCGGCATGTTGATCGCCACCGGCAGCGTCGGGACGATCGCCTTCGCCCGGCTCGGCACCGCGCTGGCGCGGCTGTGGGGGAACGCCGAGGCGGTTCCGCTCGGGCCGGTCGGCACGCATGCACTGATCCGCAGCCTGTGCGGTGTGATCGGGGCGACGCTGCTGCCGCTCTTCGCCAGTTTGATCGGATGCGCGCTGCTTGGCGGCGTCTTTCAGGCCCGTCCGATGGTGATCTGGTCAAGGATCGCACCGAGATGGTCGAAACTGTCCCCGATCGCCGGGGCCAAGCGGCTGTTCGGCATGCGGGCGCTGGTCGAGTTCGCCAAGACGCTGGCGAAGCTGATCGGCGTGGGTACGATTGCCGGGCTGGCGCTGCGACCGTTCGTCGGGGGCTTCGAGACGCTGGTCGGCCTCGACCCGATCGCAATCGGCACGGTTGCCGGCGGTGTGGTCGCGCAGTTGGTGCGATCGGTCGCGATCCTGGTCGGCGCGATCGCGCTGTTCGACTTCGTCTATCAGCGCCGTACCTGGCTCGCCAAGATGCGCATGTCGTTGCAGGAGATAAAGGACGAGCACAAGCAGCAGGAGGGCGACCCCAAGATCAAGGCGAAGATCCGCCAGATCGGGATGCAGCGCGCCCGCCGCCGGATGATGGCGGCGGTGCCCGATGCCAGCGTCGTCATTACCAATCCCACGCATTTTGCGGTTGCGCTGAAATATGATCACAACCGGGGATCCGCCCCGATCGTGGTGGCCAAGGGCACCGACGCCATTGCGCTCAAGATCCGGGAAGTCGCGACCGCCGCGGGAGTCCCGCTGGTCGAGAACCGGCCGCTGGCGCGCGCGCTTTACGCGAGTGCCGAGATCGATCGCCCGATCCCGGTCGAACATTATGCCGCCGTGGCAGAGGTGATCGGCTATGTCCTGCGGTTGGCGCGCGCGCGCCGTTGAGGCGGTACGCTAGTTGCGCGCGGCGCGTGCCGGGCCGGTTGCAAGCCCGGCAAGCGGCATCGGTGCATCCAGCAGTGCAAGCTTGGCGAAGGCCTTGTCGGCCTTGGCGGGATCGAGCGTGGCTGCGGGCGCAGTCAGGAAGTCGAACGCGTCGCGCGTGGTCAGTACCGCGAAGCTGCGCGCATAGCGCCTGCGCAACCCGGCCAGCGCGGTGCGATTGCCGGTCCGCGAGAGGGCGACGGCCTGGCGCAGGACACGCGCCTGGTTTGCGTCGGTCAGCGCGCCCGGGCCGGGCAGGTCGGCCGCATTGCCTGTCGCAAAACCGGTCCAGTCGTGTCTTTGCCACAGGATTTCGCTGCGCAGATCCCTGTCGCCGGGGCTGCCATCGAGCAGTGCCAGCGCTTCGTCCGTCTTGCCGAGACGATACAGCGCCGCGGCTTCGATCGTGCGACGCCGGATCTGAATGTCGGCGGGAAAGGGGATCGCACTGCCGGCGCGCAGCGTCTGAATCGCGCGATCCGGCGCATCGGCCAGGAGATCCAGTTCGGCGACGCGGACCGACAATGGACCGGTCGCGGCGTCGGCCGGGCGGCGTTCCAGGAGAAACCGCAGCAGGTCCGCCGCCCGGCCATAGAGGCCGGCCGCCGCCAGGCGATCGGCCAGCCGGGCTGCAATCGTTTCGCCCTCACCGCCGCCGGGCAGCAGATCGCGATAGTCCCAGAACAGCCCGGCCGCCGCGCCGATCGGGGCTCCATTGGCGTCGACCAGCGTGCGCAAATGCCCCTGCAGGCGAAGCAAGGTCGATGCGGTCTGGTCCCCCAGGTTGAAGTAGCGGAACAACGTCGCGCCCGCGGCCAGCGCGGCGCGTGGATCATGCTTCGCCTCGGCGATCCGCCACCGCAGCGCAAGGGCGCGGCGTTCGACCGTGCCGCCGCGCCAGAACGACAGGCCGTCCAGCGCATGCACGGCCGCGTCCGGCGTCATTTCGCCCGCCGCGAAACGGTCGTCCAGCAAGGCGACCGCCGCCTCCGCGCGCAGTTCCGGCGTCCCGCTGATCCCGACGCGTTGCAGCAGCAGCCGGGCGCCGGCATGGTCGCCCTGCGTCAACAGCATGCGAGCCCGGCGCATATTGGCGGCGGGATCGTGCTCGCCGAGCGGGGCAAGCATCGTCCGCACGTCAGCGGGATGCCCGGTTGCAAGCGCGACATCGGCGAAGCTCAACAGGAAGGCGCGTCGACTGCTCCCGCTGCGCCCGGAAATGGCGGGCAGGGCGCAGCGCATGGAACGCGCGGCGGCGACGGTATCCCCGATCGCGGCGGCTGCGCGCTCCTGCCAGGCACAGGCTTCCGGATGATCGGCCAGGGCCGGCATGCCGAGCGCCTGCAGGGCCTCATGCGGATGGTTCAGCGCTGCCAGCACGACCCCGTGGGCAAGCCGCCAGGCCGCCGTCAGAGCGAGGGCGGGATCATCGCCCACCATCGTGTCGAGCACGCCCGACGCATCGGCCATCCGCTCCTGCGCGATCAGGCTTTGCGCCAGGGTCCAGCGCGCAGCCTGGCGGGTGTCGGGGGTCGATCGGGCGATCGCGGTCCATGCGATGGCGTCCGGGATCCGCGGCCAGCGGCCATCGCGCGCAGGCAGCGCTTGCTCGGCGAGGACGGCGGCAAGGGGGGCGGTGCGCGGCACAACGGGCGGGGACGGGTCGGTTGGCCCGGTCACTGGCGCCGGTGCCGTCCCGATCAGCGCGACCGAGAGGGCGAGCAAGCCGTGGCGCGACCGGATCACGGCAGCATCACCGCGGCAAGTGCGCCGCCGAGGCCCGCCGCAGCGACGAACAGGATGCACAGCATCAGCGATATTCCCGCCGCGCCGCGCGGCCTGGCCACGCTTGCGGATCCGGTTCCAGCAGCGTCCTGCCGAGCCTCGGTCGCCGCTGTGGCGGCTGCCCCGTTTCCTCCCTTGGTGGTCGGCCGGGACGCCGCGGTGACGACGCGGACCCGCGCCGGTTTCTGATCGTGGCTCATCGCGCAATCCGCCTGCTGTCCGTCGCCTCTATTATAGAGGCGGTGTCGCGCCGCGGTTGGGGCGGACCAATGGAGATCTGCGATGGTGCATCCCTGGCGCCCGGTCATGGTGGCGCTGACCCTGCTCGTGACCGCATCGATTCCCGCCTGGGCCGCCGGGGGGGCTGCCGGCGTCACGGCGGGGGGGGAAGCCGCTGCGGGGCTCGCCGTTCCGGTCGCGCCCTTGCGCGTCCCGATCCTCGATGGCGGGCGGTTCGCTGGAACCCTGCGGGTCCAGGCCGCGCTCGACTATGCCGATCCGGCCCAGGGGGCGGGGGCAGCGGGGCGGGTGCCGGTGTTGCGCGCCGCCGCTTTGTCGGCCGGGCTGGAGTTTGCCCGGCTTCACGCCTCCGCGCGCGCGCCGGTCGATGCGGCATTGCTGTCCCGCATGTTGACCGACGCGGCGCGGACGGTCGACCCCAAGGTCCGCCAGGTGCTGATCCTCGACGTCAGCGCGCAGCAATCGTAGCGCGGGGTTCGCGCGCCAGCGCCATCGTGAGGCGGGCCGCGCCCTTTGGCGACATACCCGCGAGGATCATGCCGGTCGACCGCTCGCGCATCTTGCGCGCAACCTTGACCTGTACGTCGAGGTCGAGCTGTTCGAACACCACCGCCGCCTTGGCCGGCTTCATCGCCTGATAGATGCTGGCGAGATCGGAAAAGGTATCGTGCGTCGTGTCCGTAGATCCGCCCTGCGGCCCCGCCGGCGGCGCGGCGCGGCTCGCCTCCAGCTCCGCCTTGATCCGTGCAGCGCTGGCGCGAACCGCCTGTTCCCGCAGGTCCATCGCCTGCTGGCGGCTGGCGGACTGCCGGTCCCGGACCGCCATGTCCTGCTGAACCGACAGCCCCAGTCGACTGTCAGGGGTCGGTTCGGCCGGTGAGGCGACCGCGACCGCATTGCCGACCGCGGCGATGCCCGCCATGCCGGTGGTCAGCGTCAGCAACGAAATCCGCATCTTCACAGCGCTGCCTCCTCGACCAGATCGGCCAGGTCGCCCTGGCGCCCCGCGGCGGCTGCGGTAACGAGGCGTTCCGCCGTGGCATCGGCGATGTCGATCATCATCCGCAATTCGTCGAGGACGGCCTTGCCCTCGACCGCGGCGGCCGCCTGCCCGCTGCCGTAGGACAGGGTGCCCTTCAGTTCCGACAGCACGATCCGCGCCTGAAGCGTCGACTGGTCGAGCGCGGCGACGACCTGGCCGAGCTCGCCGTGCCGGATCGTATCCAGCGCGCGCTTGACCCGCTGGCTCTGCACCAGCACCGCGACGCACAGGATCGTCGTCAGGAGGTTGGCGATGGTGGCGAAAGTCATGGCTTGGGTCCCCTGGCTATGTCGGTCATCATGCGGACGGCGATGTTGTTGGAGCGCTGCCCGATCTGCGCGCGGCCAAGCGTGACGCCGCCGCATTGCAGGTCGAGCGGATCGTCCGGTCCGCGGTGGAGCGGAATGGTCTGCCCGACCGCGAAGTCGCGCACGGTCTCGAGCGCAAGCAGGCGCTCGCCCAGCACGACGTCCAGGCTGACGGTGGTCTTGCGCACCTCCGCGGTCATGTGCGGTTCCCAGATGCCGTCCCGCCCCAGCTTTTCGCCCATGAACCGTTGGCCCAGCAAATGCTTGACCGGTTCGATCGTGGCATAGGGGAGAAGGATGCTGAACCGTCCACCGCGGTCGTCCATATCGACCCGGAACGTCGCGACCGCGCAGATATTGGTCGACCCGGCGATTGTCGCGAAGCGCGTGCTCGTCTCGATCCGCTCCAGTGCCATCGTATTGGGCGTGATCGGCGCAAGCGCGCTGCTCATGTCGGCAAGGACCGTGCGGAGCATTCGCCCGACCAGGTCGCTTTCGATCGTGGTGAACCCGCGTCCGTCGATCAGCACGGTCGCCCCGCCCCGCCGCCCGCCGAGCAACGCGTCGACCACCGAGTAGATCAGCCCGGAATCCACCGTCACCAGGCCGTAATTCTCCCATTCCTCGATCCGGAACACGCCGATCATCGCGGGAAGGGCCACGCGGCTCAGGAAATCGCCGAAGCGGACCGAATTGACCTCCTCGAGACTGACGTCGATCGCGTCCGAGGTCAGGTTGCGCATCGACGTCGCGAAGATCCGCACCATTCGATCGAACACCACCTCCAGCATCGGCAGCCGCTCATGGCTGATGACGTCGGACTCGATGACCGCGCGCAGGCCCTGCTTGGGGTCGACCGGCGCGCCGATGTCACCGAACAGCGCATCGATATCGGCCTGGCCAAGCGTCGCATCGGCGTTGAACAGCGCGACCGGCGGTTCGGGCAGGTCGAAATCCTCGAGTTCGATACTCATTGCTGAATCAGGTCCTGGATGAGCACGTCCTTCACCGCGCCGTCGCCGAGCGTCTGGTGCGCCCGCACCAGCATCTCTTCCTTGACGCGATAGACGGCCGCGGAGCCGGCAAGGTCGTCGGGCCGAAGTTCCCGCAGGAACGGCTGATAGGCATCGAGCAACAGCGGCAGTTTGGCGGTGATCTGCTCGGGCGTCATCTTCGTGCCGGGCACCAGCATCAGATGCACCTTGAGGAAGCGCGCGGCGCCGTCCGCGCTGCGCAGGTTGACGACCATCGCGGGCACGTCGACGAAATGCTCACCTTCCTTGCCGGCTTCTCCGCCGCCCTTGTCATCCTTGGGCGCATCGGCGGCCGCCTCTTGCGGCGCCGGGGCCTTGCCACTTCCGCCCAGCAGCATCCAGGCGCCGCCACCGGCGCCAAGCAGCAGCACCGCCCCGATCCCGCCGAGCAGGATCAGTTTCTTGCTCTTCTTGGCAGGGACGGGGGCCGCGTCGCCATCGGAAGGGGTGGTGCCTCCGCTGGCGTCGGTATCCGTCTGCTGTTCGCTCATCCTTGCGTCCCCTGCGGCGCCGTGCGTGCGACCGCACCGGCAATTCCCGCCTATTATAGGAGAGCAGCCGGGCAGATTTTGCCTAGCGGCCACAAAAAGCGATTTTCGTGAGGACCGACCGGGTGGACATATCCTCCTATGTATTGCTGAGCCACGAGCAGGCGCTGCGGCGCAGGCTCGACGTTGCCGCGAACAATCTCGCGAACGTTTCGACCGCCGGGTTCAAGCGCGAAGACCCCGTGTTTCGCGAATATGTCGAGAAGACGGGTGACCCGCAAAGTCCGGTGCCGACCACGTCGCTGGTGCTCGACCAGGGCGCGACGCACGATACCGCGGCGGGCGGGTTCCAGCCGACCGGCAATCCGATCGACGTGATGATCGACGGCCCGGGATATCTGGCGGTCGACGCGCCGGATGGCAGCGTCGCCTATACGCGCGCCGGCTATCTGAAGGTCGCGGACGACGGGACCCTGGTGACGGCCGGCGGCCTGGCGGTACACGGGGAGGGTGGCCAGCCGATCGCGGTGCCACCCGAGGACATCGGCAAGCTCAGCATCGGTGCGGATGGCACCGTCACGGGAACGACCGGCGCGCTTGGCCGGATCGAGGTCACCGTCTTCGGCGACGAAGCAGGGGTCGATCCGCGCGGCGACGGGCTGTTCACCGCGACCGGCGGGCGCGGCTTGAGCGCGGCAGAAACGAAACTGCGCAGCGGTGGGGTCGAGGGCTCCAACGTCCAGCCGATCGTCGAGACGACCAACATGGTCGAGATCCTGCGCGCCTATCAGACCAGCATGAAGATGACCGAGGCGCTAGGCGACATGCGCAAGACCGCGATCGACAAGCTCGGCCACTTTGGCTGATCCCTTTTTCCAGGAGACCCAAGATGCGTTCCTTATCGATTGCGGGCACCGGCATGCTGGCGCAGCAGACCAACGTCGACGTCATTTCGAACAATATCGCCAACATGAACACGACCGCGTTCAAGCGGCAGCGCGCCGAGTTTCAGGACCTGCTGTACGAGCAGGTCTCGCGTCCCGGGGCCGCGGCGGGCGGCGACAATCGCGTGCCGACCGGGATCCAGATCGGCGCGGGCGTCAAGACCGGCGGGGTCTATCGCATCGCGACGCAGGGCGCGCTGACACAGACCGACAATCGCTATGACGTTGCGATCCAGGGGCGCGGCTATTTTGCGGTGACACTGCCGTCGGGCGAGACCGGTTACACGCGTGACGGATCCTTGCAGCTTTCGGATCAGGGCCAGCTCGTCACGGCCGACGGCCTCGCGGTCGAACCGGGAATCACGATTCCGCCCGAAGCGGTCGACGTCAGCATTTCCAAGACCGGGCTGGTACAGGTCAAGCTCGCCGGGCAGGCGGATCTGCAGACGGTCGGACAATTGCAGTTGGCCACCTTTGTCAACGAAGGCGGGCTGGAGGCACAGGGCGGCAACCTGTTCCTCGCGACCGGCGCCTCGGGCCAGCCTACCTTGGCCAATCCCGGCGAGCCGGGGTTCGGTACGCTGTCGCAAGGGTTCATCGAGGCGTCCAACGTGAATCCAGTGTCCGAGATCACCGCGCTGATCACCGCGCAGCGCGCCTATGAGATGAACAGCCGCGTGGTGAAGACCGCCGATGAAATGCTCGCGACGACGAGCCAGCTGCGATGAGTGCGCGGATCGCGCTGCTCCTCCTGGTCGCGGTCGCCTGCCCCCTCGGGGCGCAGTCCCCGCGGCTGGCCGTCGCCGTCCCGCTCGCGGCGCGGCCGACGACGGCGCAGGTCGCCGTGCTCGCCCACGCGGTGATGCAAGGCAACGTGCTGAGCGCGCAGGACTTTATCTATGAGGATCGCCCGATCGGGCAGACGCGCGGGGCGCTCGATCCGCGGGATGCGGTCGGCAAGGAAGCGGCACGGGGCCTTGCCCCGGGGAGTGTCGTCCGGATCACCGACGTGGTGACGCCGCGGCTGGTCCGGCGCGGGGAGCCGGTGCTGATCGCCTATCGCAGTCGCGGTCTGTTGATCACCACCAGCGGGCGCGCGCTCGCCAGCGCGGGGTCGGGCGAGCCGGTCCGGGTCGTGGCGGCGTCCACGGCGCGAACGCTGGACGGCGTGGCGGCGGCGAGCGGACTGGTGCTGGTCGGGCCGTAAGACGCGTGCGGGCAGGGCCGTTCCATACAGACCACCACCCCGGGGAAGGCCGGGGCCCAAGAGAAGTACGGTTGTAGGCTGAGACCCGCGCTTCGGTACCACGACCATCGCGATTGGGCCCCGGCCTTCGCCGGGGTGGCGGGGCTGACGCCGCGGTTCGGGCATTCTGACAGGGGACATATGCAATGAAGACCATTTTTGTACTGGCGAGCGGCGCGCTGCTGCTGTCGGGGTGCGGCGCGGTCGGTCGATTACAGACGATCGGCAAGGCCCCGAAAATGTCGCCGGCGGAGACCACCGCCAACGTCGCGGTCGAGCCTTCGCTTGGCCAGGCCGGTGCCACGCTACGCCGCGAGGCCCGCACTCCGGGGATGTTCGGATCCGGCCCCGGCACCGCACCGGGGCCCGTCACCGCATCGCTGTTCCGGGCCGGCGCCGCAGCCTTCCTGGCGGATCAGCGCGCCACCCGGATCGGCGACATCCTGACGATCCGCATCAATATCGCCGACAAGGCCGAGGTCGGGAACAACACCACGCGGGACCGTACCGGATCCGAAAACGCCAGTGTCGGCAGTCTGCTCGGGCTGCAGAAGCTGCTCCCCAAGAGCATCGATCCGACCAACCTCGCCAGCACCAGTTCCAAGTCGCAATCGGCGGGGGGCGGCAAGATCAGCCGGTCGGAAACGATCAACATGACGATGTCCGCGATCGTCACCGACGTTCTGCCCAACGGCAATCTCACCGTGCGCGGGCGACAGGAAGTGCGCGTCAACAACGAACTGCGCGAGCTGATCGTGACCGGCATCGTCCGGCCGCAGGACATCGCGCGCGACAATTCGGTCCTCCATTCGCAGATTGCGGAGGCGCGCATCAGCTATGGCGGGCGCGGGCAATTGTCGGATGCGCAACAGGCGCGCTGGGGGCAACAGATCTATGACGCGCTTTTCCCGTTCTGACCCGACGAACCGCGTCGGGCGCGTGGGCGCGCGATCAGGATTCCCGGGGCATTGCCATTTTACCGGTGTGGCGCGTCCGATTACGGCGGTGGTGGCTTAAGATAGTCCTATGCAACACGATGGTCTTCCCAGGGTCCGCGAGATCATCGATGCGCTGGGCCTGCGCTTGCGCCTGCGAGCGGAGCGGCATCCCGCCGGTACGCGCGTCGTCATGCAGCGCCCGGACGCCCCGGGCCAACCGCACGCCACGCTGGACCTGTACGGCGCCGAAGTGTTGTGGGGGTTTCTCCTGTCGGCGCGGCTCGCCGTGCCGGACGTGCTGCCCGACGAGCAGATCTTCGGCATGTGGAGTGCAACCCTGCGCCTCGCGGTCGATCCGGTCAGCAGGATCGAGATCGATACCAGCCAGTCGCGACAGCCGCTGTCGATTCCGTGCACCCTGTGGGACCGCCTGTTCGCCGAACTGTGCCTGATCCTGGCGCATGGGCGCGCGGATCCGGGGGCGCTGCGGGATTACGCGTTGCAATAGTCAAACGAACCATGGTGTTTATGCTATATTCGCAAGTATAACAGATAAGATTATGTTGCCACTGTCGTTCAACGGCCAGTTACGGTGGGATGTCCGATGTATTCCTTTGACGCCAAAACGTTCACCGGCATGCGGAACGGTACTGACTTCGGCGTCGGTCCCCAGCCCCAGTTCCGCGTCACGCTAACGTTCGTACTGGAAGACGGCATGGCCCTGTGGTCGGCGGCGCGGGCACGCCTGCTTGCCGATGCCGAAACGACCGACGAGATGGTCCACGAGACGATTGGTCCCCCCAATGCTCCATCGCTCGCGGACTGTCTCGCCGTTCTCTGCGATCCGGCCGAGGTGTTGCGCGCCAACCCGGTCCCCGGATGCCAGGCCGACGATTTCTGGGTCGACGCCATCCCGGGGTTGCCCGGCGCCCCCGTACCGGCAGCGGTGGGACTGGCCGCGCGCGGTTTCGACGGCTGAATGCGGGCATCGGCGCCGACCCGGCGTGCGGGCGACAATGCATTGTAACTGGCGATCGAACAGGCGATGGCTCTGACGCGATTCAGCGTCAGGGAACCACCGACTATGCGTCTTCTGATCGTCGAGGATGATGCCCGCGCAGCACGGTCGCTGGTCAGCGATCTGGCCGATCTCGGGCACGACTGCGTCGTCGCGGAAGATGGGCGGGTCGCATTGCTGCGCGCGACGGACGACAGATTTGACGCGATCCTGCTCGACGTGATGTTGCCGCATGTCGACGGGTTCACGGTGGCAAAGGTCCTGCGCGAGCGCGGGGTGAGCGTGCCGATCGTCATGCTGACCGCGCTTGGCGATCTGGATCAGCGCGTGGCCGGGCTCGACGCGGGCGCGGACGATTATCTGGTCAAGCCCGCCGCACCGGTGGAGATCGAGGCACGGATCAAGGCGATCCTGCGACGGACCACGCGCGCGAGCGAAAGCGGGCTGATGCGGGCCGGCGATATCGAGGTGAACGAGGTCAAGCATCGTGCGGTCCGCGGCACCCGCGTGCTCAGCCTGCCTAAGCTCGAATTCCAGATGCTGTGCGAATTGATCCGCAACAAGAACGGCGTCGTTACCCGGCAGATGTTCTACAGGACGGTGTGGAACTATGATGTCGAGCCCGCCACCAACATCGTCGAATCCTATATCCGACGGGTCCGCGCGCAGGTGTGCGCGGCGGGCGAGCGCGATCCGATCGTCACGATTCGCGGGGTCGGCTACATGCTCGTCGATCAGGGATGAGCTCCGCGCGCGCGATCGATTGACGGCCCGGGATGGCCGCACGCTGGTCGATGCGATCGCGCGGCTGCGCGGCGGCAGATTGCGGTGCGGGGATGCCGTGCGCTGACTGCGCGCAATGGCGATGCTTCGAGGGGGCACGTGAAAAACCCGGCCCGAGCGGGATGCTCGGGCCGGGTCTGTCAGGATCACCGTCTGATCTGGAAGATCAGAACTTTGCCGAAAGCTCCAGGCCCCACGTGCGCGGCGGGTTGAAGTTGGCATAGTCGCCAAGGATGCCGCCGTAGTTGGTCGAGACCAGCTGGCCGTTGGCACCGATGTTCTGGACCGGCGTCGAGTTCGCTGCCGAGCGACGGTAGATGTACGTCGTGTCGAGCAGGTTGCGAGCCCAGACCGAGACGGTGACCTTGTTATGGTCATTCACCGAGATGTCGGCGAGCGCGAGGCGGCCGTTCATTACGAAGCTCGCATCGGTCTTGGTCGGCTCGAGCTGGAAGCTGTACTGGCTGCTCGCATAGTTGCCGTCGAGATGCAGGCGGACGCTTGCATCGGCGATGTGGATCGGGGTGACATAGTCGATCGCGCCCGATGCCGCATTGTTAGGCGTGTAGACGATGTACAGCTGCTGCAGGCCACCACCCAGCGGGCTGATCGCCGACGGCGCCTTCCAGTAGGTGTAGGCATAGGAACCGGTCAGCGTCAGTTCCGGGAACGGCTTCACCGTCAGATCGGCTTCGATACCGCGGATCTTGCTGTTGCCGGCATTGACGGTCTGCTCGATGTGGCTGCCGTTGGTGACGCTCGAACCATTCGTATCGAAATAGTCGAAGTCGAACTGCGTGTTCTTGCGGTCCATGATGTAGCCGGCGAGGTTCAGGCGCGCGCGGTGCTGGAGGAAGTCCATCTTCGCGCCGATTTCGTAGGACTTGACCGCTTCAGGACCGAAGGCGTTGAACTGGAGCGAACGATCGTTCGCACCACCGGCACGGAAGCCCGTTGCATACTTTGCGTAGAGGTGGACGTCCGGGGTCGCATCGAACGCGATGTTGATCATCGGATCGAACCGGCTGATGTTGTTCTTGAACGTGAACGGCGTCGCGGTGCTGTTGGCGACCGTGGTGACCGGGTTCAGATCGGTCCGGTTGTTGACGACATAGAGCAGGCCGTGACGATCATCCTTCGTCCAGCGACCGCCGGCCGTGATGTGCACCACGTTGCCAAGCGCTTCCGGGGTGAAGGTCAGGTTGCCGAATACCGAATAGTTGTGGTCCGTCGCCGCGCTGGCGCGGGTGATGAACTGGCAGCTGTTCCGGAATTGCGGAGCGGTCGCCGCCAGCCCGTTGTTGCACGACGGATCATACTGCTGATAGCCCGAGTTCGCGCCGCTGATCGCGGTCGAATTGCCCGGGATCGGCGAACGCACGGTGTAGGCGGTGCCATCGCCGTTCCACTGGTTGCTCAGCGGCGTCGCGGCATATTCGGACGCCTGCTCGGTGTAGTAATAGCCGCCGACGACATAATCGAACTGCGGGATGCTGCCGACCGCCTGGACTTCCTGGCTGAACTGATGCTGGCGCAGGAACGACAGGCTGTAGCGGCTGAACGTACCGGTCGTGTTGATCGCGGTCGGGTTGGCGGTGTTGGGCACGAACGGCGCGAAGGTGCTGCGCTCCGGTCCGCCGGAGTTGTCCCACTGATCGGTGCTGACGCCGCGCCATGCGGTGATCGAGCGCAGCTCGATCCAGGGGGCGAGCTTGTACTTCAGGTTGGCCGAGAAGCCGTGCGTGATGTCGACGCTGGGCTGCTGCGGGACGCCGACGTCGGCGACGGTCTGGCGGTCGGGATGAACGCCGACGAGCGGTGCTTTCGGAGCGATGCAGATCGGACGTCCTGCTGCAGCCTGCACCGGGGTGATGGTGCCGCCACAGGCGACGCCGTTGAGCTGGAGCGCACCCGCCGAATTGAACGTACCGACCGGCAGGTTGCCCGGGTTGTAGTTGACCAGCTGGCTGTACTGCGGGGTGTTCTCGTCCTTCGCATAGTCATAGGCGAAGTCTGCCGTGAAGCCGTCGATCGGCTGCCAGCGCGCGGCGGCGCGGCCGCCCTTGCGGTCGTAATAGTTCCAGCCGGTCGACCCCGTGAGCGGGTCCTTCACGGTCGGATCCTGGTGCTGGTAGACGCCGTCGAACTTGAGTGAGATGTTGTAGAAGCTCGGCAGGTCGAGATGCAGGTCGGCGTTGTGGCTGCCATAGTTGCCGACGCCCGCGGTAACGCGACCGCCGAGGATGCCGGTCGGCGCCTTCGAGACGAGCGACAGCGCGCCGCCTTCGGTGTTGCGACCGAACAGCGTGCCCTGCGGGCCCTTGAGGACTTCGATGCGCTCGATGTCGAACAACGCGGCGTTGAGGCCCTGGGTCTTCCCGAGCGCGACGCCGTCGATGTAGACGCCGACGCCGCCATCACGCGCAGTCTGGTTCTGATCGTAGGGGACGATGCCGCGGATACCGATCGTCAGCGCCGACTGGCGCGCCTCGAAGGTCGCGACGCGGAGCGACGGGATCGAGCCGTCGGCGAGGTTGAACAGGCTCTGGACGTGACGATCCGTGATGCCCTGGCTGCTCAGCACGCTGATCGAGATCGGCGTCTTCTGCAGGTTGGTTTCGCGGCGAGTCGCGGTAACGACGATATCGCCCAGACCTTGCTGGTCAGACGGCGCGGTCGCCGCGTCTGCAGTCGGCGCGACGTCGCCGGCGGCCGTCGTCTGCGCGGAGTCGCCGGTCGGCGCGGTCTGTGCCACGGCGGGCGCGGCAGTGATAGCCAGCAATGCGCCGCCCATGAGCAGCTGCAGGCGGAGGCCCGATCGAACAGTCATTGTGATTTCCCCTGAACCTCGAGAATTTTCTCATTCCGGTCCAGCGGCCGCTACAACCCAATTTGGTCAGCAATGTTACAGCCAATGTCACTGAAAAAATACAGCTGCGTCATATTGGCGTCATTTTATAATGTCGGGTTGATGTTGGAACGCCAATCCAGGTATCGACGCGTGTAAGGTTAAGTAGGGCAAGGCATAGAAGGGGTTATGGCCCCACATGATGAGCAGTGTATTGTTACCTAGTCTCCAGATCTGCCTACTGTTCATTCGTTGGCGACTAATCTTAGGTTGGCAAGGGTGGCGTCAAGAGCAGACGTACTGCCCGCCTGCACAGAAAGCAGCGTCGTATGAATCCGCGTTCATGTACGAAGATACGCGCGCGTTGCCCAAGTGTCACAGTCCGCTACGCTAGGGTCGGGCAGCCCGGATACCGCTTCGCAGGGCGAAGTGGTCAGGATGGGTCAGGCCGCAAGGCCGCGGTGGAATCGCGGACCAGCAGGCTGTTGCTGTGATGCGTGTGCCGTTCGCCCGCGCGACCTTCGAGATCCGCGATCAGCATGTCCGTCGCGGCGACCGCCATTTCGAAAACGGGCTGTCGCACCGTCGTGAGGCGCGGCCACGCAATGCGGGAAACCTCGGCATCGTCGAACCCCGCGATCGACAGATCCTCCGGGATCGATAGTCCGAGTTCCCGGGCGGCGAGCATGATGCCCACCGCCATCTCATCATTTTGTGCGAGGATCGCCGTCGGTCGATCGCTCCGCTCGAGCAAGCGACGGGCGGCCGCATAGCCGCCATCGAAGGTGAACAGTCCCGTCTCGATCCGGTCGAGCTGCAATTGGCAGCCGGCATCACGGAATGCCTGGCCGTACCCGATCAGCCGTGCATCGGTCGCGGCATGGGTTGGATCGCCTTTGACGATGCCGATGTCGCGGTGGCCGAGCGACAGCACGTGCGCCGCGACGGCCTGCGCGCCGGCGACGTCATCCAGCAGGGTCGACGACCCGAGCTCGAGCTGGCGCGACGGCGCGATTCGCGCGTACCGGATCCCCGCCGCCTCGAGCTGCGCGAGGATCAGCGGATGATCCGATGCCGGTGGCGCCAACACGACTCCGTCGAGCGCGGCGGCGCGCAGCAACCCGACGATCTCGGATGCATTGTCCTGCGCCGACTGGATCGGGATGACGATCAGGCGATAGCGTTCGCCTTGCAGGCGGTCGAGCACGCCCATCTGCAGTTCCACGACATAGCTCGCGCTGGGCTTTTCATAGACCAGCCCGATCAGGTGCGACCGACGTCGCACCAGCGACTGGGCGAAGACGTTGGGATGATAGTTGAGCGCGGCGGCGGCGGCGCGGACGCGGTCTTTGATCGCCTCGCTGACATGGGGTTCATCGTTGAAGACGCGCGACACGGTTTTCGTCGAGACGCCCGCCTGGCGGCCGACATCGACGATCGTGGTGCGTTTGATTTCACGAGACAGGAAACGGTCCTCCAAGGCGGCTTGCTCGATATCACAGACGCGGTCGGGGCTGACAACGGTAGCATTCCGTATCGCCTTGCTTCGCAGCGCGTCACCATCAACGCGCGGCCCGGCCGACGGTTTGCGATCCTGCATTGATGCGACACAAATCGTAATTGACAACGTAAGACAAAATGCTATCGCTACCAACAGGGTAAGCTGACCAAGACGGTCGGCAACCAGCCGTGGCTCAGGGGGGTCGCGGAACAGGAGGGGACGTCATGAAGGGTTTCTGCCCGGCGAGCATGCTCGCGCGCACCACATCAACCATCGCACTTGCAGTCGGCCTTGCTGTGCCGGGCTATGGTTTTGCGCAAACCGCGCCCGTGATCGCACCCGCACCCGCGGCCGGCGCGGAAGTCACCAATGCACAGCCGGTGTCACAGGATCCCGTGAACACGCCGCCGCCGATTTCTGACGACATCGTCGTTACCGGCATTCGCGCCTCGCTTGAACGGTCGATCGACATCAAGCGCAATTCCTCCGGGATCGTCGACGCGATCTCGTCGCAGGATATCGGCAAGTTCCCTGACACCAACCTCGCCGAATCGCTTCAGCGTATCCCGGGCGTGTCGATCAATCGCCGCAATGGCGAAGGCGCGCAGGTCACCGTTCGCGGCTTTGGTCCCGACTATAACATGGTGACGCTAAACGGTCGCCAACTGGCAGCGTCCGACCAGACCTCGGTCGGCGGCGAGAACGACTTCACCCGCAGCACCGGTCGATCGTTCGACTTCTCCAACCTTGCATCCGAAGGCGTGAAGACGCTCGAGGTCTACAAGACCGGCCGCGCCGCGATCCCTTCGGGCGGCATTGGCGCCTCGATCAACGTCGTGACCCGCCGCCCGCTCGATGCCCGCGAGAGCGGTTTCAACGGGTCGTTCGGGGTGAAGGCGGATTACGACACGAGCGCGGATGCCTGCATCAGCTGTGGCAGCCACGTCACGCCGCAGGCCTCCGGCTTGCTGAGCTGGTCGAATTCGAACCACACGTTCGGTGCGTCGTTGTTCGGCAGCTATCAGAAGCGCAATTTCTCCGCGGTGAGCGCGTCGGTCAACGGCTGGAACATCAGCACGCTTGCGGCCTTGCTCGATCCGAGTGGCAGCCACGTCAACGCCGCCACCAAGATCAACAACGCGCCGTCCGACCCTAACACCCTTGTCGCCCGGCCCGACGACGCGCGCTACCACTTTGCCGAAGACACCAACGAGCGGATGAACTTCCAGGGTTCGTTGCAATTCAAGCCGACCGATCGGCTGTTGCTGACAGCCGATGGACTGTTTGCCCAGAACCGGGCTTCCGAACGGCGTTCGGACGAGGCGAACTGGTTCGCCGGCTTGTTCGACGAGATCACCTTCGACAAGGGTCATGAAGTCAGCACCGCAACCTACCTGCACGAGACGAACAACGGCGCGCAGAAGGATTCGGGCGCAGAACAGCAATATCGTGCGCAGAAGAACCAGCTCCAGGACTTCGGGCTGAACGCCCGGTGGGAGCTGACCGACAATTTCACCGTCACCGCCGATGGCCATGTCGGCTTGTCGAAGAGCACGCCGGATAACCCCAACGGGATGAGCTCGACGCTGATTTCGCTGTCGATCCCGCTGCTGGCGCAGCATTCGTGGGATTATTCGAACAACGGCTTCCCGGTCCAGACCGTCCAGTTCAGCGATCCGGCGACGCCGGCTCCCGGCAACGCGATCATCAAGGGCAACGGGAACGGCAAGCTCGACGTCGGCGATCTCGGCAGCCAGGTCGGTCGGCAGATCTCGACCAGCCTGCGGCAGACGATCAAGGAAGGCCGGATCGACGCCGGCTGGGATCTGGGCGGGGGGAGCCGTTTCGACTTTGGCGGCGACTATCGCAAGACCGACACGCTCTCGACCCAGACGACCTATTACCAGACGCTGGGCGACTGGGGTAACAACTTCCCGGGCGACGTCCAGAAGATCGCACCGGGGCAAGTCTCGCAATTCTGCCTCGTCTGCAAGTTCACCCATTTCGATCCGAAAGCGAGCGGCGACGGCCTGGTCGCCTTCCGTACCGAAGACGCGACCGCGCTCTACAACGCCCTCAGCGGGGCATACGCAAATACGCCTGGCCATGCGAACGGCGTGAACGGCTATGGCAACGACCGGGTCCAGGAAGACATTTGGGCGGTGTACGGCCAGGTGACCTGGAAGGGGCAGCTCGCTGGGCATGACGCGGCGCTAGTCGCCGGTGCGCGCTACGAGCAGACGAAGGTCAAGGCAAGCGGCGTGCTCTATGCGCCCGCCGATATCCGGTGGCAGTCCGACAACGACTTCACGCAGGACCTAATCTTCGACAGCAAATACCTGCAGAACACGTCGGGTCGGGGGAAGTACAACAATCTTCTGCCGTCGATGGATTTCCAGTTCAACATCAAGCAAAATCTGATCGGTCGCTTCTCGGCAAGCCGTACGATCGCACGGCCGACCTACAACAACCTGTTCACGTCGGCGAGCGTGGGGAATCCGAACGACGCGACCGCCGTTGGTGGTCAGACGGGCGGAAACTCCGGCAATCCAAACCTGAAGCCGCTGGTTTCCGACAACTTCGACGTGGCGCTGGAGTGGTATTTCAAGCCCGGCAGCTATCTGTCGGTCGGTTTCTTCGACAAGCGCGTCCACAACTTCATCGGCACCTCGGTCGTCCCGCAATCGCTTTATGGTCTGCGTGATCCGTCCTCGGGCGTGTCGGGCCGATCGGGCACCGCAAAGGCGCAGCTGCAGACGATCGGGGCGGACGTCACCGACGTCAACCTGTTCACCTACACCGCGTTGCTAGTCCAGAACAACGGCAACACCGCTGCCGCGACCAATACCTTCCTTGCGAACTACAACACGGTCAATCGCTCGCTGACGCAATCCTTCGTCGACTCGACGCTGAATGCGGTCGACATCATTGCCGATGCCAACGACCCACTGTTCACGTTCAACGTCAGTACGCCAATCAACAACAAGGATGCCGAAATCTACGGCATCGAGTTGGCGGGCCAGTACTTCTTCGGGCAGACGGGAATCGGGGTCGCGGCGCAATACACCCATGTGAAGGGGGACGTCGGCATCAATGTTGCCGCGCCGATCAACCAGGATCAGTTCGCGCTCCTCGGCCTGTCCGACACCGCGAACGCCACGCTGATCTACGACAAATACGGCATCTCTGCCCGCTTGTCGTACAACTGGCGTGACAAGTTCCTGTCCGGGGTCAATGCCGACAGCTATCACAGCCCCCGCTTCACGGCGGCGCATAGCCAGGTCGATTTCAACGTCAGCTACGATGTCACCCCGCACATCGCCGTGTCGATCGAAGGGATCAACATCTTCGAAGATGGTCTGAAGATCTACGGGCGTTCGCCGAACGAGATCTTCTTCATGCAGGAAGGCTCGGCGCGCTACCTGGCAGGGGCGCGGTTCAAGTTCTGACGGAGCGCATCGGCGATCGAAGCGGGAAGGGCGGCGGTTGAGCTCACCTTCCCGCTTCGTCTCGTCGATCAGTCGGTGAAGCTACAGCCATGCCCGCGCACGCCATCGATCGACGACGTTTCTTGACAACGTTGTCAATGATTGCGAACGTGCCAACGGGTTGTACGGGAAATGAATTATGGATCGGCGGGATTTCATCAAGGCCAGCATGCTGGGGGCCGCCGTCGCCGGAAGCACGGGCAGTGCGCTTGCCACTATGACTCCGAAGGCGCCGGCCGGGTCGCTGTCCTTTCCCGATGATTTCCTGTGGGGCTGTGCCACCGCATCCTATCAGATCGAAGGCGCGGTGGCCGAGGACGGGCGCGGCCGGACCAATTGGGACGTCTTTGCGCATACGCAGGGTCGGGTCGCCAATGGCGATACCGGCGACGTGGCGTGCGACAGCTACCACCGCTACCCCGAGGATATCGCGCTGCTGAAAGGCCTTGGCGTGAAGGCGTATCGCCTGTCGCTGGCCTGGTCGCGGATTTTCCCGGAGGGGCGCGGGACGCCGAACCAGAAGGGCGTCGATTATTATAACAAGCTGATCGACGCGCTGCTCGTCGCCGGGATCACGCCCTACGTCACGCTGTTCCATTGGGATCTGCCGGAAGCGTTGCCGGGCGGCTGGCAATCGCGGGATACGGCGTCCGCCTTTGCCGATTATGCCGGCTACATGGCGGGCAAACTGTCCGATCGCGTACACCATTTCATGACCGTCAACGAGCTGCGGTGCTTCACCGACATCGGGCATATCGAGGGGCGGCACGCGCCCGGCCTGCGCCTGCCGCCGGCGGCCGGCAACCAGGTGCGTCACCACGGCGTGCTCGCCCACGGGCTTGGCGTCCAGGCGATCCGCGCGCATGCGCGCCCGGGAACGCAGGTCGGCCTGGCGGACAATTCCAATTTCTACGTGCCCGTGATCGAGACGCCCGAGCATATCGCGGCCGCAAAGACCGCGGTGCGCGAGGAAAATGCGATGTTCCTGACCGCGATCATGGAGGGGCGCTACACCGATGGCTATCTCGCCCGCGAAGGGGCGAATGCACCGCGCGTCGCGGCCGGGGACATGGCGGCGATCGGCAGCCCGCTCGACTTCGTCGCGCTCAACATCTACGCCCCGAATTACGTCCGGGCGGATGCGGGGCCGAGCGGCTACAAGATCCTGCCGCATCTCCCGTCATCGCCGCGGATGGCCTCGCCCTGGCTCTACGTCGGCCCCGAGGTCGCCTATTGGGGGGTGCGGACAGTCAGCGAATTGTGGAAGCCAAAGGCGATCTACATCTCCGAAAACGGGACCTCGGCGGATGATCCGGTGGTCGACGGCCGGATCGACGATAGCGACCGGATCATGTATTTGCGCAACTATCTCGCCGAGTTCCACCGGGCGACGGCAGAGGGCTATCCGCTCAAGGGCTATTTCCTGTGGAGCCTGATGGACAATTTCGAATGGGCGGATGGCTATACCAAGCGGTTCGGGATCCACCACGTCGACTTCGCTACGCAGGTGCGCACGCCCAAGCTGAGCGCTGCCTGGTATCGCGAACTGGTCCGGCGCAACACGCTGGTGTGAACGACTGGGGCAATGGTCGCGACGAGGGGCGTCGCGACCAGGGGGTCAGCGCTTCTTGACGAATTCGGCGCGGAGCACGAGGCCCTTGATCCCGTCGAACCGGCAGTCGATCTCCTGGGCGTCGCCCGTCAGGCGGATCGCCTTGATCAGCGTGCCGCGCTTGAGCGTCTGGCCAGCACCCTTGACGGTCAGGTCCTTGATCAGCGTGACCTGGTCGCCGTCGGCAAGGACGTTGCCGACCGCGTCGCGAACGACCACGGCGTCGCCAGCGGGGTCGCCCTTGGCGGCGGCATCGACCGCACTGATCCATTCGCCCGAGGCTTCGTCATAGACGAAGGCGTCGCCCTCGCCGCGGTCGTCGTCCACCATGCTCATCCCTTGATGTTGACCATCGCGACGGGCTGACCCTTGGTGGTCGGGTTGGACGCATTCGCCTTCGGCGCCTTTTCGGCCTTGGGCTTGCGTGTTTCCTTGTTCGACTTCTTCTGGCTTTTCGCCATCGGACATACCTCAGGGGCGGAAGGCCCGCAGCCTTCTAGCGCGAAGACGCCCATATGGCGGCATCAATTCTGTTCGTCGCGCCGATCCCGCAGGTTGACCGATGTTAGCATCATTTCAGGACCCGCCACGCAACCACCCCGTGGTCCGCCCGTTTGACGAACAAGCCGGACGTGCCACCCCTCGCGTCCGGCTACCCCCCATCAATCGGCGCCAGGTCCGGCACTGTTTTCGAGGAGACACGACATGGGCTTGTTCACCAAGGATATCGTTACCTTCGAGGATCTTTTCCTGCATCAGCTGCAGGACGTCTATTATGCCGAGAACCAGATCACCAAGGCGCTGCCGAAGATGATCGACAAGGCGACGGACGCCGGTCTCAAGAGCGGTTTCCAGACGCATCTGCTCGAGACCGAAGGTCAGATTCGCCGCCTCGAACAGGTTTTCGACCTGCTCGGCGAACAGCCGAAGGGCGCGACCTGCCCCGCGATCGAGGGGATCATCAAGGAAGCCAACGAGGTCGCTGGCGAAATCGCCGACAAGGCCGTGCTCGACGCGGCCCTGATCGCCTCTGCGCAGGCGGTCGAGCATTATGAGATCACGCGCTACGGTACGCTGATCGCCTGGTCGAAGCAGCTCGGTCGCGATCAGATCGCGGCGATTCTCCAGGAAACGCTCGACGAGGAATATGCGACCGACGACAAGCTGACGAAGATGGCGACCAGCAAGACCAACCCGAAGGCCGAGGCGGCGACCGCCTGACCCAACGGTTTGACTAGAACGCCCCCGGCACCTCGCGTTGCGTCGTGTCGGGGCGTTCGGGCGTTAGCAATTCTCGCGTGGTCGCGCTTGCCCGCAACGCCAGGGTGCCTTGCGTGCCAGCGGCAATGGCCGGGCAACTCTTCCCGGCAAGATAGTTGAGCGCCGCGCGGGTCGACGCCTCTTGCGGGTCCCCGAGCGGATGAGTAAGATCATCGCTGGCCTGGCAACTCGCCTCGACGATGCTCGCCAGCCCGTCATAATATGCGCCTTGCCGGGCTGCGTTCTGGAGAGCGAAGGCGATGACGCGGAGCCGATCGTCGCATTGCGCGCGATCCAGCGCGATCTGTCCGACCGGCTTTCCGTAGGTATTGGTGCCGATCAGTGCAGCGTTGGCATGAAAGTACGGAATGGCCTGCGCGATCACGAGTTCGCTGGCCGATGCGGTCCCGCCGGTCCCGATAAACGCGATCCGGGTGGGGGCGATCGATTGCGGTTGGGGGGCAAAGAAGGCGGTGACATTGCTGGCGGACTTTTCCGGCCGGAAGGTCGTATAGTCGATCACGTCGCTACCGGAGCGGGCGCCGCCAAGCAGGTTCGCCATCAGCTCCGCGATCGAAACCAGGCCCCCGCCATTGTAGCGCACGTCCACGATGACAGTGCTGATCCCGGCCGTCTTGAACCGTGCAAAGGCGGCGCGCAGGGCGGGATCGGCGGTCGAAATGAAGCTCCGCAGGTTGATGTAGCCGATCTGTTGGCCGCCATCGGTAATGATCTGCGCGCCGTAGCGGCTGGACACCGGTGTGAGCGCATAATCGGTCTTGGCGAGTGTCACGTCCCGCGTGCCGCTCGAATCGGTGATTCGCAACAGGCGCGCGATGCCGGTCGTATTCGGGCCGAGCGCGGTAGTGACGCCCGCGGTGCCTTGCGCGGCGATGATCGCATCGACCGTCCGCAGGTCACCAGCGGACGTGCCGATCGCGACGATCTCCGCCCCGCGATCGATACCCGCTGCGGACGCCGCCGTGCCCTCGAAGGTTTCGGCAATGAAAACCCGCCGCGCGGTGCTGTCGTAGGAGAGGCGGAAGCCGAAACCGGCGCTCGCACCGGACGCGTAAAAGGCATCTTCCGACGCGATCGACGTCAGATAGGTGAAATAGCGGTCCTTGCGCTGAGACCGCGCGGTCGCAGTGAGCGCGTCGACATAGTCGCCGACGGTTGAATAGGCTGTCGGATCCAATGCCGCGGGCAGGGTGTCCGGGAACAGATACCATTCGCGCAATTGCGCCGCGGCCCAGTCCTGCCGGTCGCGCAGCGAACACCCCGCCGTTGTCGCTGCCGGGGTGGGCGTCGGCGTGACCGTCGCGCTTGTCGTCGACCCCCCGCCGCCGCCGCTGCAGGCGGACAGCAGCGCGGCAAGGGTCAGTGTCGTGACGGGCGTGCGGTTTCGGGCCATGTGCAACCTCTCGCCCGAGGCTAGCGTGCGGCGAAACGCTTGTCAGTGCAAAAGTCGCGATAATCCAAGCATGTTGGCAATGCCCGGCGGATCAGGCGAGTGGCGCGACCGACACGGCCGTCGACGCGAGCACGGTGGTGAGCACGAGCGCGGCGACGAGCGAGAAAGCAACGCGCTGGAGGGCTTCGAAACGGATCGACATGACAAATCTCCCTTTGGATTGGCAATGCGGACCATCCGATCGCCGATATCCCTTCGTTTGCAGGGAGCGTGCCACTTTCATAATTTGTTGTTTTAGAGGTGTTTAGGCACTTTTCAGCCGACAGTGCCTTGGGTGGTGTGGTTCAAAGCACCAACGATCGGCGTAGAATCCTAAAGGCGACGGATCTGGTTCCGGCCATTGTCTTTTGCGGTGTACAACAGCTTGTCGGCGCGGCCGAAGAGGGAGCCGAGGAACTCGCCTGGCTTGGCCTCGGTAATGCCCGCCGAGAACGTCACCGCACCCAGCGGCTCGTCCGATTCGCGCAGACGATACCGTTTGTCCGCCACCACGTCGCGCGCGCGTTCCAGCGTGGCATAGGCGTCGTCGAGCGTCGTGCCGACGAACAGGACGGTGAATTCCTCGCCACCGTAGCGCGCCACCATGTGGCCCGGGCAAGCGGTCGTCAGCGCCTCGGCAATCGCCTTCAGGACGCGGTCGCCGACGGAGTGGCCGAAGCGATCGTTGACGCGCTTGAACCGGTCGACGTCGCACACCGCCAGGCACACGGCGTCGCCCGCCTGCATGTGCTTGGCGAAGCTTTCCTCGAAGGCGCGTCGGTTGGGCAGGTCGGTCAGGGGATCGCAGCGGGCGTTGCTGCGCGCCTCTTCCAGCTTCAACCGCAGCTCCTCCGCCTCGTGCGTAGCCGCGGCGAGGCGGGTTTCGGCGGATTGCACCCGATCCAGCATGACGCCGGTCAGGCGTACGATGTCGCCGGCACTGTCGCTCGCGCGCATCGCATTGGCACTGGCCGCGAGATCGCGGCCAAAATCCTGCGTTTCGGTCCGGATCGCGTGCATCATGTCGGTAAAGCCCTCGACGTGCATCTGCGTCTGCGCGACGAGCCCTTCGACCGCATCCGTGGCATCCGGAATGTCCGGGGTCGCACCGGTCGCGACTTGACCGCCGAGCTTCTCGATATCGCGCGCGGTCAGCCGGATGCCGCCTTCGGTCAACGCGGCCACCGATTGCGCCAACACGCCGGCGGGCTGGCTGATCACCCGATACGCAAAAGCGTAATGGAGCGGGTCCGGACTCAACCGGTGCTGCGCCAGGAACCGACCGATGCGGTCGAACACCTGGTCGGCGCGGTACTCGACCGTTGCCAGTCGTGCCTCCCTTGCCGTAGCCATCGCTCGAACTGCCCCTTGCCCTTTGCGCCGACGGATCGCGGCGCTGCCTGTCGTCGAAGGCCTAGGCCCCAAACTGCTAAAATAGAGTGACCGACGGCGTAACGATGCCGGTATTCGAGGCATTTACCGCGTTACCGCAATCCCGAAGCGCGCGTGGTTGACGATCCGGTCATAGGCGATCAGCGTTTCGCCATATCCCGCGAAAAAATCGCCGAACAGATAGATATGCGGCAGCTTCTGGCTGATCCGCGCGAGCGGATAAGACACGAAGCTTTCGGTGCTGCCCTTGCCGGTCACCGGATTCCCGCGGCCGGTCACGGCGATCTTGATCCCGTCGCGCTGGCCGATCGAGACTGCGAGGGCGCCATAGCCCCAGTACCGATCGAGATCGGGGGCCAGTCCCTGGTCGCCGAAATAGCCCCAAACCATCGGGGCAATGCCGACGGTCCAGCGGTGACCGAGCGGAATGACCTTGTTTGCCCGCAGGTAGAATCGATTCACGTCGACCGAATTGGTGACGCCGCCACCGTTCGAATCATGACGATACCCGCCGCCGATGGTCAGGCTGGGATCGATGGGGAGGTCGAGGAACACTTCGGGGGCGAACCCCTGCGCAGTGAGCGGGGCGGACGGCCGGTCCGTGGCCAGGAAGAAGGTGTGTGTGTAGGCGAAGTCCAGATGGGGTCCGTCGTCGCGGCCGAGCAGGCGAAAATCGAAGCTGGCCGATATCTTCGTTCCCGAATTGCCCGCGCCCATGACCGCATAGGTCGGCGCATAGGGGCGCAGTCGGTCGACAAACGCCCCCGACCCGCCGCGCGACGTGGCAATGACGCTTTCGCCGGTCGCGGGGGCGGTGCCGGACGGCGTGGCGGCCGCAAGCGCCGTCGGCGCATGGTCCGGGTCCAGTGGCGCCGTGGCGACCGGATAGGATGTCGCCAGACGATATTGCAGCCGCGCGAACCCGCCAGGCGCGACGGTGGCGGCGGCGTCCGGCGCAGCGACCAGGCGCAACCGCGTACCGTCCTGCGCGATCGTCTCGATCTCGGCGGGACCCTGCGCGGGCTGCGCGGTCTGGCTTTCGTTGAGGACATAGACTTCGACCCCGGCGCGTGCCGCTTCGGCCGAGGCGGGAGGATCGAGCAGCGGGCGCAACTGCGCAGTGGCCGGCGCAGCAGCGAGCCCCCCGAGCAGGCTCCCCCCCAGCAGGCTCCCGGCGAGCGCAAGATCCCGTGTCCGCATCGTCGTCCCCCTTGCGGTCCCAATCCACGGATACTTTGGCAAGACTGGCGGATTCTCGCCAGCGGGATTACGCAGGCCGCATGCGTATTACCGAATCCGATCTCGCCCTTGCCGCCGCGCTCGCCGATGCCGCGGGCGCCGCGATCCGCCCATATTGGCGAAACGAGCAGGGGCTCGAAATGAAAGGCGACGCCTCGCCCGTGACGCTCGCCGACCGCGCCGCCGAGGCGGCGATGCGCGCGCTGATCGAGTGGACGTTCCCCGACGACGCGATCATCGGCGAGGAATATGGCGTGCGCGAGGGGACATCGGGCCGCGCCTGGGTGCTCGACCCGATCGACGGGACGCGCGCGTTCATCTCCGGTCGGCCGATCTTCGGGACGCTGATCGCGCTGGTGGTCGAGGGGTGGCCGATGCTCGGCGTACTCGACCAGCCCATCATCGGCGAGCGCTGGGTTGGGACGACCGGCAAGCCGACGCTGTTCAATGGCAAGCCCGCCGTCACGCGGCGCTGTTCCGCGCTCAGCGAGGCGTTGCTCGCCACGACCTCGCCCGCGCTGTTCCAAGACGATCAGTTGCACGCGTTCGAACATCTCGACGCGGGGGTGCGCAGCACGGTGCTGGGCGGGGACTGCTACAATTACGGTTGTGTCGCGAGCGGATGGCTCGACGTGGTGGTCGAAGCCGAACTGAAGCTGCACGACTTCGCCGCGCTGGTGCCGATCGTCGAGGGTGCGGGCGGGCGCATGTGCGACTGGGCGGGCGATCCGCTGACCGCGGACAGCGTCGGCGAAGTGGTGGCGGCAGGGGATCCGGCGCGGATCGAGGATATCCTCGAGGCGCTGGCCTGCCGCGGCGGGCACTGAGAGACGGTTCCCGTCACCCCGGCGAAGGCCGGGGCCGTGTGGTCATCCGGGCGCGGCGAGACGTCTGGGTGCGGTATCGCCGGTTTTGCCCCCTTTACGTGGCGGCCCCGGCCTTCGCCGGGGTGACGATCGGTCGGCGGGCACGCGCGCGTCAGAAAATCCCCAGAAACTTCTTCCGCGGCGCCTTGCCCGACTTATCCTTCTCCGCCGTCGCCGTGGTGCCATGCCCGACGTCGTCGCGCGGCTGACCCTTGGTCGTGCGCTGCGCGCTGGCGGGAGCAGCGGCAAGGATCGGGCCGCATTGCGCGGCCTTCGCATCGCCCACATCGACAAATGCCAGCAGCCCCGCCACCGGTGTCGCCACCAGGCTGAGCCCCGCCGCAGCGCCCGCACGTTCCAGCAACTGCGGCGTGACGACGTTGATCCCGGGCTTGGCGAACGACCCCACCAGACCCACGGGTGATTGCGCCGAGAACAGGCTGATCCGCTTGCCATCCGCCCGGAACACCAGGTCGAGATGCTCGTCACGGAAGCTGAACCCGCCACGGCCGGCGATCACGTTCTTTTCGGTGTCGATCAGGATCGGATCCGCCGCCGCCACCCCGCCGCGCACGCTGAACCCGATCAGCCCGCAATTGATCTTGACCGGCTCCTTGAGCTTCCCCTGGAACAGCTTCTGCGCGAAGGTGCCGATATCGAGCTCGGACAGCTGGACGTTGCGGGCCGAGAAGGTGCCACCTGGCATCACGAAGGCAATCCGCCCGTGCGAACTGGCCAGTGAATCGTGGAGCGTGTCGCCGTCGCCGGTGAGTGCGATGCGGCCTTTCACCACGCCCGTCGTCCCCGATTCGATCACGCCATAGCCTGCCAGCAGCCGGCCCATCGGGGTCGGCGACAAACGAATGTCATATGTATCGTGCGCCGGACGACGACGGGCATCGAAGGTGATGTCGGCGGCGACATTGCCGCGCGCCATCACGAACGTCAGCGGCGACAGCTTGAGCAGGCTGTCCTTTAGCGAGAGCGTCAGGTCGATGTTGGAGACGGGGACATTCTTGGAGCGCACGACCCCGATCTTGTAATGGAGATCGGCGTTGAAATTCTTGAACGTCTCGACCGGGATGGCAGCGTTGGGGAGGATGCGCGCGGGTGCCGCCCCGGTGCTGGCGGCGGCGGCGACGGCGCCCTGGGTCGCGACGATGTCCGGATTGTAGCCGATGAACGGCGCCGCATCGATGATGTCGAGCTTGCGCGTCGTCAGCGTCGCGCCGATGTGAAGGCGCGGCTCGACATTCTCCACCGTGAACGCGCCCGCCAGGTCGCTGTCGCCGAACCGGCCGGTCAGCTTGGTGAAGGCATAGGTCGTACCGCTTTGCGTCAGGAGCGCGTTGACGTGATAGGTGCGGCTGCGCGGGACGGCCACGCCGATGATGTCGAGCAGCTCGGCAAGGTTGCGACCGCGTGACGAGACGGTCAGCGGGACGTTCTCGATATCGGCGAGGCTCGGCAGCGTGCCCGCAACCGTAATGTGGTTGTGCGCGGCGTCGGCGGTCATCGTCAGTTTGTTCTGGCCGCGCGCGACCGTGGCGTCTGGCGACAGCAGCGCGCCCACCAGCGTGAACGGCGTGTTGCGGACTTGCCCCGACCCGGAGAAGCGGACCGACTTGCCGATCTGCGCATTGGTCGAGGTGATCGTCTGGAATGCGAGATCTGTGCGCAGCCGCATCCGCGGATCGACATAGCGAAGCGTCGTGCCAGCCACGGTCGCAACGTCGATCCGGGGGAAGGCGAGCGGCTTGCCGCCCTTCTTCTCGCTGAACGTCCAGCTGTTGTGCGTATGCGCGGCATTCCATTCGAGGTCGACCGCGCTGTCGGTCAGGTCGAGCGTGTAGAAATGGCGTTTCCCGAACAGCAGCGACAGCGGTGCGATTCGCGAATCGAGCCGCTTGGCTTCGAACAGGTTCGGCCTCGAGGTGTAGGCAGGGTTGGAGATCGTCATCCCGTCGGCGCGGAAATGGATCGTGATCGGGTCGAAATAGAGCTGGAAGTCGCCCGCCACCTTCACCTGCCGCGACGTCGCCGAAGAGACGATTCGCTCGAACGGACCCTTCAGGAACCGACCCTTGGTAATGTAGAGCACCAGCCACGCCAGAAACAGCGCGACGACGAGGCCGATCAGCGTGTTGCGGACGATCCGCCACCATCGCCGTCGGCGCGGCGGGGACGCTGCTGGTGCCGGGGTCGCTTGAGCGGGCGGATAAGGGGCGGCGTCCATCGCTGCCAAACCGTTCGCCTAGCGTAATCGTTCCTCCGCGCATCCGAGGTTGCGTTTTCACGAGGGGGCGGCTATGCGCCCGCTTTCCTGCGAGTAAGAGGAACTGCCCGGCCGGTATGGGCTGCCGTGGCCGTTCATAGATCGTCGCAAAACTGAAAGGACGAAAATGCCCAAACTCAAGACGAAGAGCGGCGTCAAGAAGCGCTTCAAGCTCACCGCATCCGGCCTGTTGAAGCATGGCGTCGCTGGCAAGCGTCACCGTTTGATGAGCCACAACGCCAAGTACATCCGCCAGAACCGCCGCACCAAGGTGCTGTCCAAGGCAGATACCGCCGCCGTCAAGGCGTGGGCGCCCTACGGTCTCGGCTGAGCGGAAGGAATTAGAGAATGGCACGCGTAAAACGGGGTGTAACCACCCACGCAAAGCACAAGCGGATCCTCAATCTGGCGAAGGGCTATTATGGCCGTCGCAAGAACACGATCCGTATCGCCCGTCAGGCCGTCGAGAAGGCCGGCCAGTATGCGTATCGCGACCGCAAGGTTAAGAAGCGCAACTTCCGGGCTCTGTGGATCCAGCGTATCAACGCAGCGGTCCGCGTCGAGGGTCTTACCTATGGCGTCTTCATGCATGGCCTGAAGCTCGCCGGCGTCGAACTCGACCGCAAGGTCCTCGCGGATCTCGCGATGCACGAGGGTGCCGCATTTAGCGCCATCATCGCGCAGGCGAAGGCGGCTCTGCCCCAGGCCGCCTGAGGGCGACCTGTTTGCGAGACGGTAGGATTTGGGGCGTCGGTGGCAACACCGGCGCCCTTTTTCTGTTTTGGGGTTCCTCTGTCGGTCATCCCGCGGCCCAAAAGCTGCCGTCATGCTGAACTTGTTTCAGCATCCACCGCGCAACGGGCATAGTCCGGACTCACGGAGGGGTGGATCCTGAAACAAGTTCAGGATGACGGGCGGTTTTGGAGAACAGCTGTAGATCGGCGTTACCTTGAGTCCTCTCGGCCGGCTGCATCAGCACCGCAGGGTTGATCAAGGGCTTCACCTCCCGCTACGGCGGCACCCATGATGGCTTCCCGCCTGCGTGGGAATGACGGAGATGAACGTGGCTGACCTTGCCGAGATTGAATCGCAGTTGCCGTCGATCGGCCAGGCCGAGGCGGCGGAGCTCGAGACGCTTCGTGTCGCGCTGCTCGGCAAGCAGGGGAGCATCACCGCGCTGCTCAAGACGCTCGGCAAGATGTCGCCCGAGGAGCGGCTCGAGCAGGGCCCGCGCATTCAGGGCGTGCGCGAGGCGGTGACCACTGCGATCGCCGCGCGCAAGGCAGCACTCGACCGCGCCGAGCTCGACGCGCGGCTGGCGCGCGAGACGATCGACATGACGCTCCCCGCCGACTCGGCACCGCAAGGGTCGGTCCATCCGGTCAGCCAGGTGCTCGACGAGATGGCGGAGATCTTCGCCGATCTGGGCTTCGCGGTCGCGACCGGGCCCGAGATCGAGGACCAGTGGCACAATTTCACCGCGCTCAATATGCCCGAGAGCCATCCCGCGCGCGCGATGCACGACACCTTCTATCTGAAGGCGAGCGAGGGCGAGGAGGCTAAGGTGCTCCGCACCCACACCTCGCCCGTGCAGATCCGCACGATGATGGGGCAGAAACCGCCAATCCGCATCATCGCGCCGGGCCGCGTCTATCGTTCGGACTGGGACGCGACGCACACGCCGATGTTCCACCAGATCGAGGGGCTGGTGATCGACAAGGGGATCACGCTCGGCCATCTCAAATGGACGCTCGAGACCTTCCTCAAGGCGTTCTTCGAGCGCGACGACATCGTGCTCCGCCTGCGCCCGAGCTATTTCCCGTTCACCGAACCTTCGGCCGAGGTCGATGTCGGCTGGACGATGGAAAAGGGCCGCCGCGTGCTTGGCGGGTCCGAGGGCTGGATGGAGCTGCTCGGCAGCGGAATGGTGCATCCCAAAGTGATCACCGCGTGCGGGCTCGATCCGAACGAGTGGCAGGGCTTCGCCTTCGGGGTCGGGGTCGATCGGCTCGCGATGCTCAAATACGGCATGGATGATCTGCGCCCGTTCTTCGAAGGCGATGCGCGCTGGATCAAGCATTACGGTTTCTCGGCACTCGACGTGCCCACGCTGAGCCAGGGAGTCGGCGCATGAAGGTTACGCTCGACTGGCTCAAGCAGCATATCGACACCGACGCCTCGCTCGATACAATCGTCGAAACGCTGACGCGGATCGGCCTCGAGGTCGAAGGCGTCGAGAACCTCGGTGCGACGCTCGCCGCGTTCCGTGTCGCCAAGGTGCTGAGCGCCGCGCCGCATCCGCAGGCGGACAAGCTGCAAGTGCTGAGCGTCGATGCCGGCGATGGCCCGCTGCAGGTCGTCTGCGGTGCGCCCAATGCGCGCGCGGGGCTGGTCGGCGTGTTCGGCGCGCCCGGCGCAACGGTGCCGTCGAACGGGATGGTGCTCAAGGTCGCGGCGATCCGCGGGGTCGAATCGAACGGCATGATGTGCTCGACGCGCGAGCTCGAACTCGGCGAGGAGCATGACGGGATCATCGAGCTTCCCGCCGATGCGCCGATCGGCATGGCCTATCCTGACTATGCCGGGCTCAACGATCCGGTGATCGAGGTCAACGTCCTCCCCAATCGCCCGGATTGCATGGGCGTGCGCGGAATCGCGCTCGATTTGGTCGCCGCCGGGCTCGGCACCGCCAAGCCGCTCGCTTATGCGCCGGTTGCGGGCGCGGGCGCAGGCCCCGACGTGCGGACCGACGATGCCGCGGGTTGCCCCGCTTTCTACGCGCAGGGCGTCACCGGCCTCGTCAACGGCACCGCGCCCGAATGGATGCGTCGCCGCCTGACGGCGATCGGCCAGCGGTCGATCTCCACCTTGGTCGACATCACCAATTACGTGATGTTCGATCTCGGGCGACCGCTGCACGTCTATGACCGCGCCAAGCTGTCGGGCGGGCTCGTCGCGCGCAAGGCGGCGGCGGGGGAGCAGGTGCTCGCGCTCAACGGCAAGACCTATACGCTCGCCGAGACGATGACCGTCATCGCCGACGACGCGCATGTCCACGACATCGGCGGGATCATGGGCGGCGAGGATTCGGGCGTTACGCCCGAGACGACCGACGTCGTGATCGAATGCGCCTATTTCGACCCGGACTCAATTGCGCGCACCGGGCAGGCGCTGATGCTGACCTCGGACGCGCGCTCGCGGTTCGAGCGGGGCGTGGACCCGGCGTTCCTCGAGGAAGGGCTGGCGATCGCCACCAGGCTGGTGCTCGACCTGTGCGGTGGCAACGCGAGCGAGCCGACCCATTCCGGCACCCCGCCGACGACGCGCAAGCGGATCGCTTATGATCCGGCGCGCGCGGAAACGCTCGGTGGCCTCGCGGTTGCGCCGGAGCGCCAGCGCGAGATCCTGACCGCATTGGGCTTCACGGTCGAGGACGACTGGACCGTCCTGCCGCCGCCCGCGCGGCGCGACGTGGATGGCCCGGCCGATCTGGTCGAGGAAGTGATCCGTATCGTCGGGATCGATTCGGTCCCCGCGACTCCGCTGCCGCGCGCAGCGGGGGTGGCGAAGCCGACCGCGACGCCGGCGCAGAAGGTCGAAAGCCGGGTCCGCCGGGCTGCGGCGGCGCGGGGGCTCAACGAGACGATCACCTGGAGCTTCCTGTCGGACGCGCAGGCGACCGCGATCGGGGGGGCTTCGTGGACGCTTGCCAACCCGATCAGCGAGGAGCTCAAGGTGATGCGCCCGTCGCTTCTGCCGGGGCTGCTGGCGGCGGCGGAGCGCAACATGAAGCGGGGCGCGGGTGGCGTGCGGCTGTTCGAGCTCGGGCGGCGCTATCTTGCCCATGGCGAGCGGCCGACGCTGGGCGTGGTGCTCGCGGGCGAGGCGCGCGCGCGTGGTTGGCAGGATGGCAAGGCGACGCAGTTCACCGCCTATGACGCCAAGGCCGAGGCGTTGGCGTTGCTGGCGGCGGCGGGTGCGCCAGTCGACAATCTGCAGGTCATGGGGGATGCGGGCGACGCCTGGCATCCCGGCCAGTCGGGGACGCTGCGATTGGGTCCAAAGACGGTGCTCGCGGCGTTCGGGATGGTCCACCCGCTGACGACGCGTGCGTTCGACGTGGATGGTCCGGTCGCGGCGGTCGAGCTTTACCTTGATGCGATCCCCGCCAAGCGCACGTCGAGCTTCGCGCGTCCGGCCTATGCGCCGCCGGCGTTGCAGGCAGTGCGGCGCGACTTTGCGTTCCTCGTGCCCGACGGCGTCTCGGGCGAGGCGCTGGTGCGCGCGGCGCGCGGCGCGGACAAGGCGGCGATCGTCGGCGTGCGCGTGTTCGACGTGTTCACCGGGACAGGCGTCGAGCCGGGGCACAAGAGCATCGCGGTCGAGGTCACGCTCCAGCCGGGCGAGAAGAGCTTCACCGAGGCGGAGCTGAAGGCGGTCGCGGACAAGGTGGTTGCTGCGGCTGGTAAGCTGGGGGCGAGTTTGCGGGGGTGATCCCTACCGCTCCTTTTCCGACATCCCCGGCGCAGGCCGGGGCCCAGCAGGACAGGTTTTGGTAACGAAGCGCAGCGTCCGCCTCTTCCCGTGCACTCCTGGGCCCCGGCCTTCGCCGGGGTGGTATGCCAGCGGCAGGGTGCCACCCCGGCGCAGGTCGGGGCCCGGCAGGAAAGGTTTTGGTAAACGACGCACAGCGCGCGCCTCTTCCCGCGCCCTCCTGGGCCCCGGCCTTCGCCGGGGAAGGGCCAGGGAAGGGCACAGCACTGACATCAATCGAAGGACAGACCGACATGGCCGACCCTCTCATCACCATCGCCACGCCGCAGCTTTCCGCCGCGATCAACCCGCTCGGCGCGGAGCTGACGCACCTGCGCGATGCCGACGGCCGTGAGCTGATGACCAACGCGGACCCGGCGTTCTGGACCGGCCACGCGCCGTTGTTGTTTCCGATCGTCGGGCGGCTCAACGGGGACGTGCTCCACATCGACGGCACCGACTATCCGATGCAGCAGCACGGCTTCGCCCGCCGCAGCCTCTTCACGCTGGTCGAGCACAGCGAAGCGCAAGCGGTCTTCCTGCTCGAGGATAGCGCCGCGAGCCGTGCGATCTATCCCTTCCCCTTCACGCTGCGCGTGACCTACACGATCACCGACGCGACGCTCGATGTCGCGGTGGTGATCGAAAATCGCGGCGGCGACGTGCTCCCGGCGAGCTTCGGCTTCCACCCCGCTTTTGCTTGGCCGTTGCCGTATGGCCTGCCGCGCGCCGACCACCGCATCGTCTTCGCCGAGGACGAACCGGAGCCGCTGCGCGAGCTGATCGGTGGCGGGATCGCCGAGCAGCGTCGCCCGTCGCCGCTCGAAGGCCGCACGCTCGCGCTCGACGACGCCTTGTTCGACCGCGACGCGCTGATCTGGGACCAGCCCAAATCGCGCAGCGTCCGCTACGGCGCGCCGACCGGACCGCAATTGCGCGTCGATTTCCCGCTCATGCCGATGCTCGGGATCTGGACCAAGCCGGGGGCCGCGTTCGTCTGCATCGAGCCGTGGCACGGCATCGCCGACCCGCAGGGGTTTACCGGCGATATTCGCGACAAACCCGGCATCGTCGAGATCGCACCGGGCGCGACGCTGGCCTGTGGGTTGCAGGTGACGTTGGAGGGCTGAGGCGCTACAGCGCAGCGATGAATCACACGTCCGACCGCCGCACCTTCGCGATCATCTCCCATCCAGACGCCGGCAAGACCACGCTGACCGAAAAGCTGCTGCTGTTCGGCGGCGCGATCCATCTTGCCGGCGAGGTCAAGGCACGCGGGCAGAACCGCCGCGCGCGCTCGGACTGGATGAAGATCGAGCAGCAGCGCGGGATCTCGGTGACGTCGTCGGTGATGACGTTCGAGCGCAACGGGCTAACCTTCAACCTGCTCGACACGCCGGGCCACGAGGACTTTTCCGAAGACACCTATCGCACGCTGACCGCGGTCGATTCCGCGGTCATGGTGATCGACGCCGCGCGTGGGATCGAGGCGCAGACGCGCAAGCTGTTCGAGGTCTGCCGGTTGCGTTCGGTGCCGATCATCACCTTCGTCAACAAGGTCGATCGCGAAGGGCGCCCGCCGTTCGAGCTGCTCGACGAGATTGCCGAGATGCTCCAGCTCGACGTCACGCCGATGAGCTGGCCGGTCGGGATGGGGAGCGATTTCGAAGGGGTGTACGATCTCCACGCCAACAGCCTGAGCCAGCCCGAGGGGCCGAGCCGCGAGTTCCTAGGCAAGGCGCTGAGCTTCACCGGGCTCGACGACCCCGCGCTTGCCGCGACGCTCAGCCCGGCGGGGCTGCAGTTGCTCCAGGACGAGTCCGAACTTGCGCTTGGCGGTTATGGCGCGTTCGACGTGGAGGCGTATCGCGGCGGGGACCAGACTCCGGTCTATTTCGGATCGGCACTGAAGGAGTTCGGGGTCGCCGAGCTGATCGACGCACTCGGCCGCCATGCACCGGGTCCGCGCCCGCAGCCCGCGGAGCCCGAGCAGGTGCTGCCCGAGCGTGCCGACGTCACCGGCTTCGTGTTCAAGGTCCAGGCGAACATGGATCCCAACCACCGCGATCGCATCGCGTTCATGCGGCTGTGTTCGGGGACCTTCAAGCGGGGCATGAAGTTGACCCCGACCGGGCACGGCAAGCCGATCGCGATCCACTCGCCGATCCTGTTCTTCGCGCGCGAGCGCGAGCTGGCGGACGAGGCGTTTCCGGGCGACATCATCGGCATCCCCAACCACGGGACGCTGCGGGTGGGGGATACCTTGTCCGAGCGCGCGGACGTGCGCTTCACCGGGCTGCCCAATTTCGCGCCCGAAATCCTGCGCCGCGTCGCGCTCAAGGATCCGACCAAGACCAAGCAGTTGCGGAAAGCCCTCGACGACATGGCCGAGGAGGGCGTGACGCAGGTGTTCTACCCCGAGATCGGGTCGAACTGGATCATCGGCGTGGTCGGGCAGCTTCAGCTCGAGGTGCTGCTGTCGCGGCTCGAGGCGGAGTATAAGGTCGATGCGGGGCTCGAGATGGCACCGTACGACACCGCGCGCTGGGTGTCGGCGGCGGATCCGGCGGATCTCAAGGCGTTCATGGACCTGAACCGCACGTCGATGGCGAAGGATCGCGACAACAACCCGGTCTATATGGCGAAGACCGCGTGGGACGTCGGCTATGTCGCGGATCGCTACCCCAAGGTCACCTTCGCGGCGACGCGCGAGCGCTGACGAAGGCTCAAGGCTGATCCGGGCGCGTTCGTCACGACCTGTGGCGACGCCTCCGCTACGTAATGCCGGTCGCACTGGCGGGGGCAGAGTTCACGCAAGTGCTTGCCTGTCCTTGGGTGGCACCATGTTGCGCCAAGATATGTTGCAGCGAACGGAATTACATAGGGACAGAACGGCAAAGCGTGCCCGACTCTGCGGCTGCACCTGAGCCACTGTGTCGTAGTCCCCAATCTTCCTCAGCCCAGATCCTGCTCCAGCGCCCGCGCGAGCGAATCGCGCACGCTGAGGATCGCATCGATGCTCGACGCCGGCAGCGGCCCGGCCGGGCGTTTGCGTTCGGCCATCAGCGCCTGCTGGACGCCACGGATCGTATAGCCGTCTTCATTGAGCATGGTCGCGATGCGCTGCACCAGCGCTACATCTTCAGGCCGATAATATCGCCGGTTTCCCGCGCGTTGCAGCGGCTTCAGCTGGGGAAACCGCGTTTCCCAATAGCGTAGGATATGCTGGGGCAGGCCAGTCTCGCGCGACAGTTCCCCGATCGTGCGATAGGCGCCATCCGCCTTCGCGGGCAGCAAGGGTTGCATCACCATGTCGGGTCTCAGTCAGCTTCGACGATGCGGTCGCGCATCATCTGGCTCGCCCGGAACGTCAGAACGCGGCGAGGGGCAATCGGCACTTCGATTCCCGTCTTGGGATTGCGGCCGATCCGCTCTCCCTTGTCGCGCAGGACGAACGTTCCGAAGCCCGAGATCTTGACGTTGTCCCCCTTCGCCAAGGCCCCGCACATGTGTCCGAGAATCTGTTCGACCAGACGCGACGAGTCTGCGCGCGACAGACCCACCTGATGATGTAGCGCTTCGGCCAGATCGGCCCTCGTCAACGTTCCTGCAGGCGCCATCCCGGTATCCCTCCCTAGCGGCAAGACGTTGGTCTAACACAAGGAAGGCAGGAACGGAAAGAGCTAGTTACAGAACCGTAACAAGGTTAAGACTAAAAGCGCACGACCGCGGCGCCCCAAGTAAAGCCGCCGCCCATTGCTTCGAGGACGATCAGGTCGCCCTGCTTGATCCGGCCGTCCTTGACTGCCGTATCCAGCGCGAGCGGGACCGATGCGGCCGACGTGTTCGCGTGCTGATCGACGGTGACGATCACCTTGTCTGGGGCCAGTCCAAGCTTGCGCGCGGTCGCGTCCAGAATGCGCGCGTTGGCCTGATGCGGCACTACCCAGTCGACATCCGCGGCCGACAGGCCGCTGACCGCGAGCGTCTCGGTCATCACGCTGGCGAGGTTGACGACGGCGTGCCGGAACACTTCGCGTCCCTTCATGCGGACCTTGCCGACGGTTCCGGTCGTGGACGGGCCGCCATCGACGTACAACAGCTCGTTATGCCGTCCATCGGCATGGAGGCGGGTCGCCAGAATCCCGCGACCCTCCGCGCCCGTATCATTATTGTCCTGACCTTCGAGCACGATAGCCCCGGCGCCATCACCGAAAAGGACGCAGGTCGTGCGATCTTCCCAATCGAGGATGCGGCTGAACGTCTCCGATCCGATTACGAGGGCGCGGCGCGCCGATCCCGCGCGGATCATGCTGTCCGCCACCTGCAGCGCGTACAGGAACCCGGAGCACACCGCTGCCACGTCGAAGGCGACGCAGTCGTTGATGCCAAGGCTAGCCTGCACCTTGGTCGCGCTGGACGGGAAGGTCTGGTCGGGGGTGGCGGTCGCCAGCACGATCAGATCGATGTCCTGCGCCGACAAGCCGGCCGAACCGAGCGCCGCGCGGCACGCATCGGCCGCCAGCGTGGCAGTCGTCTCGTCCGGCGCGGCGATATGGCGGAAGCGGATGCCGGTCCGCTCGACGATCCATTCATCCGAAGTATCGACGGTCTCGGCGAGTTCGGCATTCGATACGCGTCGCGCCGGGAGCGCGGATCCGGTTCCGACGATAACCGATCGAATCATGCTGCCTTCGCCTCGAATTCACGCAGGTCCTCGGCGATTCGCCGAGTCAGGTCGTCCCGTACCATCTTTGCCGCCGCTGCAATTGCGGTTGCCACGCCGATCTCGTTCGCGCCGCCATGGCTCTTCACAACGAGCCCATTCAGCCCGAGAAAGACGGCACCATTATGATTGTTCGGGTCGAGATGATGGCGCAGCAGGTCGGTCGCGGGCTTGGAGATCAGGAATCCGATCTTCGAGCGCACCGAGGACCGGAACGCGCGCTTGAGCAGATCCGCCACGAACCGCGCGGTGCCCTCGGCGGTCTTGAGCGCGATGTTGCCCGAAAACCCGTCGCAGACGATGACGTCGACGTCGCCGCGCGACAGTTTGTCGCCTTCGATGAAGCCGGTGAACTCGAGCGGGAGGTGCGATGCGTGGCGCAGCGCCTGGGCGGCGTCGCGAATCACGTCGGTGCCCTTCTGGTCCTCGCTGCCGATGTTGAGCAGCGCGACGCGGGGACGCGCGAGGTCGAGCGTAGTGCGCGCATAGGCCGCGCCCATCACGGCAAACTGGATGAGGTTGCGCGCATCGCATTCGGTATTGGCGCCCAGATCGAGCACCACCGTATCATTGTCGCCAAGCGTCGGCATAAGTCCGGCGAGCGCAGGGCGGTCGATCCCGGGGATCATCCGCAGCGACAGCTTCGCCATCGCCATCATCGCGCCGGTGTTGCCGGACGAGACACAGGCGGCCGCGCGGCCTTGCTTCACCATGTCGATCGCAATGCCCATCGACGTCTTCTTCGACCGGCGAATCGCCTGGGTAGGCTTTTCGCTCGATCCGACGACCTCGGGCGCGTGGACAATCTCGGCATGCGCCGAAAGGTTGGGATGCTGCTTCAGCCCAGCGACAATCGCATTCTCGTCACCGACGAGAATGAATTGCATGTCGTCGTAGCGGCGGCGTGCCCGCGCGACTCCAGCCAGCATCACTGCCAGCCCTTCGTCGCCACCCATCGCGTCGACCGCGATCCGGGAGCTGTTCGTCACGCTGGCCGCTCCCTGAAAACGCGCAATGGGTACACGCCCGATAGCACGAGCCGCGCCGATCCCGTCGGGATCAGCCTTCGACCGACAGGATCTCGCGGCCGTTATAGTGGCCGCACGACGCACAGAGATTGTGCGGACGCTTCAGTTCGCCACAATTGGGGCATTCCTGGAACGACGCGACGGTCAGCGAATCATGGGCACGGCGCATGCCGCGCTTGGAAGGCGTGGTTTTTCTTTTGGGGACGGCCATTTCGGCGAAACCTTATACTTGTCTGAACCGGTGCGATAAGCCCGAACCAGGTACGACGCAATCGACGTCATGGTCGACCGCGCAAGCGGCACCGGCGGCCTGACATCTCGCGAAGATCGCGGCCTATAGCGATTCTATACGGCGTTGCAAGCTTTGCGCGCCCGTGCGACGGGTTTCTCCCGTTGTGAGGGGATATTTGCGATGATGAGCGGCTCGGACATGACCATTACGCTGGTGACCGCGGGGGCCGCGGCGATCATCAACCTGTGGCTGGCGATTCGGGTCGGTTCGGTCCGGACCAAGGCGAAGATCCTGTTGGGCGACGGCGGCAATGAAGTGCTGATTCGCCGCATGCGCGCGCACGCCAATTTCGTCGAATATGCGCCGTTCATCGTGATCCTGATCGGCTTGATCGAACTGACGTCCGGCAGTTCCTGGTGGCTGTGGGGCGCAAGCGCAGCGTTCCTGGTGGCACGGGTGGCGCACGCGCTGGGGATGGACGGCCTGCCAGTGGGCCGCATGGTCGGGACGATCCTGACCTTCCTGCTGCTGCTGGGCCTCGGTGGTTACGCGATTGCGGTGCCGCTCCTCGGGCACCACGCCAGGACGACGCTCCCCCCGAGCGCCGTTCCGGCGGGCTGAGCGGCATCCCCGAGGATGCCGCCGACGGTCAGGCAGCGAGCGCTGCGTCGCTGACGAACATGTTGGTCTGGCGCTCGTGCGCGAAGGTGCTGGCAGGGCCGTGGCCCGGCAGGAACGTCGTGTCGTCGCCGAGCGGCCAGAGTTTGGTCACGATCGAGTCGATCAGGTGCTGGTGATTGCCGCGGGGGAAATCGGTACGACCGACCGAACCGGCGAACAGCACGTCGCCGACGATCGCGAGCTTCGACGGGGCGTGATGGAAGATCACGTGGCCGGGCGTGTGCCCGGGCGTTTCATAGACGTCGAGCACGAGATCGCCGACGGTCACCGTGTCCCCCTCGACCAGCCATCGGTCGGATTCGAAGTTGACGCCGGGGATGCCATATTGTGCCCCGCTTTCCGACAGGGTCGAGGTCAGGAAGCGATCCTCCTCATGCGGTCCCTCGATCTGTACGCCGAGCGCGTCCGCGAGCGGCTTGGCCTCTCCGCAATGGTCGATATGGCCATGGGTCAGGATGATCTTCTCGATCGTCACGCCGTGCTGCGCCGCGGCTGCGTGCAGCCGCGGGAGGTCGCCGCCGGGATCGACAAACGCGCCGCGCATCGTCGCGGTGCACCACAGCAAGGTGCAATTCTGCTGGAGCGGGGTAACCGGAAGGATCGCGGCGCGAAGGGGTGGGGTGCTCATGGCCCGTGAATACGGTGGCGCGGGATAGGGAGCAAGACGCGGGTGGCGTTGGTGACGCCGGGGCTTGCCCCCGGGGCGCCTGACGGGGCATCTGATCCGCAGACATGCTGAGCCACCAGACCAAGCCCTTCGTCCTGCTCGACGATGCCCGCCCGGACGGCGCTCCGGCGCGGCTGTATGTCGATCCGCTCCGGATCGTCGAGGCGCATACGGTCGCGGAGGTGGACGGGGTGCTGGCGGCGATACGGGCGGCACGGCATGCCGGGCTGCACGCGGTCGGCTTCCTGGCCTATGAGGCGGCAGGCGCCTTCGAGCCCGCGGTGCCGCGACCGATCGCGACGGACCAGCCTTTGGCCTGGTTCGGGATCTTTGCCGATTATGCTGAGATCGCCCCCGATGCGGTCGCCGCGTTGCTGCCCGATCCGGCCGGGGCATGGAATTCCGAGCCTGTGCCGGCGATCGATCCCCTGGCCTACGATGCGCAGTTTGCGGCAGTCCAGGCGGAGATCGTCGCGGGGGGATTGTACCAGGCGAACCTGACCTATCGCGCCACGATGCAGGTCCGTGGCGACCCGCTGTCGCTGTACGCGAGGCTGCGGCGCAGCGCGGCCGCCGGGTTCGGCGCACTCATCGACACGGGCGCGGCGACGATCCTCTCGCTGTCGCCCGAGCTGTTCTTTGCGCTGGAGGGGGAGCGGCTGACCTGCCGTCCGATGAAAGGCACGGCGCGGCGCCAGGCTTCGCACGACGCGGACAGGTCGGCCGCGACGGCGCTCGCGCAGGATACCAAGCAGCGCGCCGAAAATCTGATGATCGTGGACCTGATGCGCAACGATCTCGCCCGCGTCGCGCGCGCGGGATCGGTCGCGGTGCCGACGCTGTTCGCGGTCGAGACCTATCCGACGGTGCACCAGATGGTATCGACCATCACCGCGGACCTGGCGCCGAGGAACGATGCGGTGGACGTGCTGGCGGCGCTGTTCCCGTGCGGGTCGATCACCGGCGCGCCGAAGATTGCGGCGATGCAGGCCATCGGGCGGATCGAGCCGTCGCCGCGCGGCCTCTACACCGGCACGATCGCCCGCTTCGACGCGACCGGCGACGCGATGGCGAACGTCGCCATTCGCACGCTGACCTGGCCGAAGGGCGAGGACACGGCGACGCTCGGGGCGGGCGGGGGCATCGTCGCCGATTCGGATCCCGCTGCCGAGTGGGACGAAGCGCGGGCAAAGCTCGCCTTCCTCACGCATCGCGCGGGGCGGTTCGATCTGATCGAAACCATGGGGTTCGACCCGGAACAGGGCTTGCTGTTGCTCGACCGGCATCTCGAACGGCTCGCCGCGAGCGCGCGTGCGTTCGACTTCGTGTTCGATCGCCACACCGCCCGTAACGAACTTCAGGCCGCGACCTTCCGCCTGCGCGTGGCGTCGCGAGTCCGCTTGCTGCTGGCGCCGAGTGGCATGGTTGCGATCGAGGTCAGCGCGATGCCGGTTGCCTCCGACCAGCCGGTCGCCGTTGCCGTCATGCCCTTACCGGTTGCGGTCGCCGATATCAGGCTGCGCCACAAGACGAGCGACCGTCGCTTCTACGATCAGGCGCGGGCGGCATCCGGGGCATTCGAAGTCGTGTTCGAGCGTCCGGATGGGCGGCTGACCGAAGGCAGCTTCACGTCGCTGTTCGTCCCCCGCGGCGATGTGCTGGTGACACCGCCGCTGGCCGACGGCCTGCTGCCCGGGGTGCTGCGCGCGGACCTGCTGGCGAGCGGGCGCGCGGTCGAGGGGATGGTCACCGCGGCCGAACTGGCGCACGAATTTTTCATCGGCAATGCAGTGCGCGGTCTGATTCGTGCGCGACGAACGGTTGCGACGGCGCCAGCGGCGCGATAAGCGCACGCCCGACCCTTCGTGATTTAGGCCTTTGCTATGCACCCCTCCGCCGCGCTCAACCGGATCAAGCCATCGCCGACGCTGGCAATCACGTCGCGCGTGCAGGAATTGAAGCGCGCAGGGGTCGACGTGATCGGCCTCGGCGCCGGCGAGCCCGATTTCGACACGCCCGATTTCGTCAAGGAAGCCGCGATCAAGGCGATCCGCGACGGCCAGACCAAATATACCAACGTCGACGGCACGCCCGAGTTGAAGGCCGCGATCGCCGCCAAGTTCGCGCGCGACAACGGCCTGCGCTACACGCCCGACCAGATCAGCGTGAACGTCGGCGGCAAGCACACGCTGTTCAACGCGATCGTCGCGACGGTCGAGGCGGGTGATGAAGTGATCGTCCCCGCGCCTTATTGGGTCAGCTACCCCGACGTCGTGCTGTTCGCAGGCGGCACGCCGGTGTTCGTCGCCGCCGGCCCCGAGCAGGGTTACAAGCTGCTCCCCGAGCAGCTCGAGGCGGCGATCACGCCGAAGACCAAGTGGGTGATCCTCAACTCGCCGTCCAACCCGACGGGAGCCGCCTATACCGCAGCCGAGCTCAAGGCATTGGGCGACGTGCTCGAACGGCACCCGCACGTGTGGATTTTCTCGGACGATATGTACGAGCACATCCTGTACGACGGCTTCGAATTCGCGACGATCGCGCAGGTCTGCCCGTCGCTCTACGAGCGCACGCTAACCGTCAACGGCTGTTCCAAGGCCTATGCGATGACCGGCTGGCGGATCGGCTTTGCGGGCGGCGCATCGTGGCTGATCAAGGCGATGGCCAAGCTCCAGTCGCAGTCGACCAGCAACCCCTGCTCGATCGCCCAGGCGGCGGCGGTGGCGGCGCTCAACGGCGACCAGTCGTTCCTGAAGGAGCGGGCGGCGGCGTTCCAGGTGCGGCGCGACCTCGTCGTCGGCATGCTCAACGATGCCGAGGGGATCACTTGCCCGAAGCCGGACGGGGCGTTCTACGTCTATCCCGAATTCTCGGTCCTGATCGGAAAGTCGACGCCGTCGGGCAAGCTGATCGACAGCGACGAGGCGATGGTCGCCTATCTGCTCGACGATGCGAAGGTCGCGGCGGTGCAGGGCGCGGCGTTCGGTCTGTCGCCGGCGATGCGGATCTCCTATGCGACGTCGGATGCGCTGCTGAAATCCGCCTGCGAGCGGATCCAGGCGGCGTGCGCCGCGTTGAGGTAAACCGCACCCGAAACGATCGTTCAGCTTTTGGCAACGCTGCGTTTGCAATTTGGCTCTTGTCGCGGTGCAGCATCAGGACGATCTGACCGCTACGTTTTCTGGCGTTTCTGCCGGCGACGAAGAGGTAAGACGATGCGCAGCATCCTGAAGTCCGATTTCATCTGGCAGTTCGTTGGCGGCTTCGCGCTGGGCGCGGTCGCGCTCGTCACGTTGCACCCGGTCGAGGGCGCGCACGCCGCTACGCGGACCGAGGTTGCGGCGACGCGTTAACGACGAACTGCTTCCCCGGCGAAGGCCGGGGCCCAGTCGTGATGGCAGCAGTAACAGCGCGCAGCGGCTTCCACGATCCGGCGCGCTACTGGGCCCCGGCCTTCGCCGGGGAAGCAATTACCGGCCAGTGATCTCCCTTACCCCTCCAGACTCTTCGACGCCTGCTCGAACATGTCCTTCGACAGCCCCGGCGTGGCGACGATCCGCTCGAGCTCGGCGCGCATCAACCCCGCCCGCGCCGGATCGAACCGCCGCCAGCGCCCGAGCGGCGGGATCAGCTTGGCCGCGGTCTGTGGGTTGAGCTTGTCGAGCGCGATCAACTGGTCCGCCAGGAAGCGATACCCCGCCCCCGACGCCGCATTGAACGCACGCTGGTTCACCCCGAACGCCCCGATCAGCGCGCGCGCGCGGTTCGGGTTGGACAAAGTGAAGTCGCGATGCCGCGACAGCGCCTCGACCGCTGCGCCAGTATCGTCGCGCGGCGCCATCGCCTGCACCGAAAACCACTTGTCGAGCACCAGCGCATTGTCGCTGTAGCGATTGTAGAAGATGTCGAGCGCTGGCTCGCGCTGCGGGGCCTCGCCCCCGACCAATGTGGTCAGCGCGCTCTGCCGGTCGGTCATGTTGTCCGCCGCCTCGAACTGCGCGAACGCGAGGTCGCCCGCGTCCGACGCGCCCGATGCCGCGATATAACCCAGCGCGACCGCCTTGAGCCGGCGCTGGCCCTTGGCGTCGGGTGAGTAGACATAGCCGCCGGTCGTGTTCGCCCGGGCGCGGTCATAAGCCGACCGCCATTCGCTCTCGAGCGCCCGCCCGATGTCGCGCCGGAGCGACTCACGCGCGCGGAAGATCGCCTCGGGGTCGACGATCGCAAGCTGGTCGCCGATGAAACTCTCCGAAGGGAGCAGCACGGCTTCCGCGATGAACGCCGAGTCGAGCGTGGCATCGGCGAGCGTACCCCTGATCGCGGCAACGACGGCGGCATGATCCGTGCGGCCCTGCGACGCACCCTGGACGAGCGTGTCGAGCATCAGCTGCTGCAACGCCTCGTAGCGCGCGAACGGATCGTCGTCATGCGCGCCGAGGAAGGCGAGATCCTCCGCGGTCCGGTCGGTCGCGATGATCGCAGGCGCGGAGAAGCCGCGGTTGATCGACAGGACGGGCCGCTCGGTGACGGTCTCGAACACGATCGTCTGCTCGGCGTCGGTCAGCAGGATTGTCTGCTCGTCGGTCAGCGCATGGCCGGTCTCGGCGCCGAACAGCTTGATCTTGAGCGGCAGGACGACCGGGAGCTTGTCCGGCTGCCCCGGGGTCGGCGGGGTGCGTTGCGTCAGCACCAGTTCCGCGCGCGCCGACCCCAGATGGTGCGTCAGCGACGCGGTGACGCGTGGCGTCCCCGCCTGGCCGTACCAGCGGCGAAATTGCTTGAGGTCGACGCCGCTCGCTTCCTCGAGGCTCGCGACGAAATCCTCGCACGTCGCCGCCGTCCCATCGAACCGGTCAAAATACAGATCGGTGCCAGCGCGGAAGCGGTCCGGGCCGAGGATCGTGGCCAGCATCCGGATGATCTCGGCACCCTTGTTGTAGATGGTGGCCGTGTAGAAGTTCGAGATTTCCTGATAGGCGTCAGGCCGGATCGGGTGCGCGAGCGGTCCTGCATCCTCGGGGAATTGCGCGGCGCGCAGGCCCCGCACGTCCTCGATCCGCTTGACCGCGGCGGAACCCTGGTCGGCGGAGAAGGTCTGGTCGCGGTAGACCGTGAAGCCTTCCTTCAGCGAAAGCTGGAACCAGTCGCGGCAGGTGACGCGGTTGCCCGACCAGTTGTGGAAATATTCGTGCGCGACGACCGCGGCGATCGCGTCGTAATCGTAATCGGTCGCAGTGTCGGGGTCCGCCAGAATGTAGCGGCTGTTGAAGATGTTGAGCCCCTTGTTCTCCATTGCGCCGAAGTTGAAATCGTCGACCGCGACGATGTTGAACACGTCGAGGTCATATTCGCGGCCATAGACCCGCTCGTCCCACGCCATCGAGGTCTTGAGCGCGTCGAGCGCGTGGTGCGTGCGCTCCAGATCGCCCGCGCGGACCCAGATGCCGAGCTCGACCGTCCGGCCCGAGCTGGTGACGAACGTCCCGCGATTGACCGCGAGGTCGCCCGCCACCAGCGCGAACAGATAGCACGGCTTGGGGAAGGGATCGTTCCACTCCGCCCAATGCCGCCCGTCGCCCGCGTCGCCCTGCGCAACCGGATCACCGTTCGCGAGCAGCACCGGATAGCGCGCCTTGTCCGCGGTCATCCGCACGCTGTAGCGGCTCAGCACGTCGGGGCGATCGGGGAAGAAGGTGATGCGGCGGAAGCCCTCCGCCTCGCACTGGGTGCAGAGATTGCCGCCCGAGGCGTAGAGCCCCATCAGCTGGGTGTTGCGATCGGGCGCGATCTCGACTTCGGTCTCGACGGTATGCGCGGAGCCGGTCAGCATCAGCACCAGGGTGCCGTCCTCGATCACCCAGTCGTTGACCGGGACGTCGTCGACCTTGACCGAAAGGAGGGTCAGCCCGTCGCCATCGAGACGGAGCGGGCGGTGATGCGCGTCGCTGCGCAGCACGTGCAGCGTCGCGCGGACGCGGGTCCGCGCCGGATCGAGATCGAAATCCAGCGCGATTTCCGGGACCTGCCAGTCAGGCGCGGCATAATCCGCGCGACGGGTGACATGGGGCTGGGCGAGGCTGGTCTGGATGTCGAGCATTGTCCGAGATGTAAGGGGCACGTGGCGGACGTGCCACCGAAATCGCGTGGCGTGCGCAACCGGCTTGCCTCGCCTCGCGCGACTGCTACCCCCGGCGGGATGATGCGTAGCTTCCTCCTTATCGTGCTCGCGACACTGGCGCCTGCCGTTCGCGCCGAGACGCCGCGCGTACCGCTGGCCGCCGCCCTGCCCGACGATCAGGCGCAGATGAAGGCGCATGTCCTGTTCCTCGCCTCGGACGCGCTGCGCGGGCGGGACGCGGCGAGTCCCGAATATGCGATCGCCGCGCAATATGTCGCGGCGCAGTTCTTCGCGGCGGGGCTCGCGCCTGCGGGTGACGACGGTGGCTATCTGCAGACCGTGCCGCTCGTCAGTTATCGTCCCGCCGACCACGGCGATGTCGTGCTGACGCGCCCGGGGGCGGGGCCGCAACCGCTGATGTTCGGGGACGACTTTACCCCGGGCGCGATCGCCGGGGCGGCGCGCACCACGCTGGATGCGCGGGTCGTGTTCGTCGGGCAGGGGATCGTCGCACCGCGCTACAAGCGCGACGATTATGCGGGCGTCGACGTGCGCGGCAAGATCGTCGCTTTCTTCGGCGGCGCGCCCGAAAGCTTCCAGAGCGAGGAACGCGCGCATTTCCAGAGTCCCGCGACCAAGGCGGTGATCGCCGCGGCGCACGGGGCAGTCGGCACGATCCTGCTGACGCGCGGCGTCCTGCCCCCCGGCGGCGGCGGCTGGGACCGCGCGCGCACGACCTGGGCGCTTCGCGACGGCACCGGCGACATGCCGGGCGCGCCGCAACTCGCCACGCTGAGCGCGAGCGGCGCGGCCAAGCTGTTCACGGGCGCGCGGACGGCGTGGAAGACGATCCTCGACCGGTCCGCGAACGCCGAGGCGCGCTTCACCGCCGAACCGCTTGCCGCCAACCTCGCGGTGGCGATTCGTACCGCATTCGAATCGGCGAGCAGTGCCAACGTCGCGGGGATGATCCGTGGGCGCGATCCGGCGCTCGGCCAGGAGGTCGTGGTGCTGTCGGCGCATCTCGACCATCTGGGCGTCAAGGCGGAGGGGACGGGCGACCTGATTTACAATGGCGCGGAGGATAACGCCGTCGGGATCGCCGCGCTGATCGAGGAAGCGAAACGCTTCAAGGCGTCGGGCAAGCCGCCGCGCCGTTCGATCCTGTTCCTGGCGGTCACCGCGGAGGAAAAAGGGCTGGTCGGCTCGGATTATTTCGCGCGCCACCCGACCGTGCCGATCCGCAGCATCGTCGCGGACGTCAATCTCGACATGCCGATCCTGTCCTATCCGTTCGAGGACATGACCGTGTTCGGCGCGGATCGTTCGACACTCGGGCCGATCGTGGCGAAGGCGGTCGGGACGCTGGGGGTGACGATGTCGCCCGATCCCGATCCCGCGCAGGGCATCTTCGTGCGGTCCGACCATTATCGCTTCGTCCAGCAGGGGGTGCCGTCGGTGTTCCTGTGGCCGGGGCAGAAGGGACCGGGCAAGGCCGCGACCGCCGACTTCTTCGCGCACCGCTATCACCAGGTCTCGGACGATCTGGCGCAGCCGATCGACTGGGCGCAGGGGATCCGCTTCGTGAATGCAAATTACGCGATCGCGCGCGAGATCGCCGATGGCGACGCGCGGCCGCGGTGGAACAAGGGGGATTTCTTCGGGCTGCTCTATGGGGGATATGGCGCGAAGTGAGGGGACACATCTTCTTCACTTCCCCGGCGAAGGCCGGGGCCCAGTAGCGCTGGTTTCTGTAACTGGAAACTTCGCGCGATGACGAAACGTTTCGCTCCTGGGCCCCGGCCTGCGCCGGGGAAGGGTGAGGTTAGAATAAGGGCAAGGACTATCATGCGCCTGTTGATTTTCGGCCTCGGCTACACCGCCCAGCATCTCGCGGACCGGTTGCGCCAGGACGGCTGGCGCGTCGTCGGCACCAGCCGTGACGGGCGCGCGGGGACGATCAGCTTCGACGACATGGACGCGGTGCGGCGCGAGATCGCAGTGGCCACGCACGTCCTGTCCTCGGTCCCCCCGGCGAACGAATCCGACCCCGTCCTCGCGGCCTATGGCGCCGACCTTGCCCGGCTCGGCGGATGGCGCGGCTATCTGTCCTCGACCGGCGTCTATGGCGACGCCAACGGCGCGTGGGTCGATGAAACCACCCCGACCGGTACCGGCCGTCGTAGTGCTCGCGCGGAGGCGGATTCAGCGTGGCTCGCGGCGGGCGCGCATGTCTTTCGGCTGCCGGGGATCTACGGCCCCGGCCGTTCCCCGCTCGACCGGGTCGCGAGCGGTGCGGCGCACCGGATCGAGGCTCCGGGGCAGGTGTTCAGCCGCTGCCATGTCGACGACATCGTCTCGGGCGTGATCGCGGGGATGAACGGCCCGCCGGGCGCGTACAACCTCGCCGACGACCTGCCCGCGAGCCAGAACGACGTGGTCGACTTCGCCGCGCGGCTGCTCGGGATGGCCCCGCCGCCGTTCGTCGCGCTCGAGACGCTGTCGGCGATGGCGCAGGGCTTCTACGCCGAGAACCGCCGGGTCGCGAACGGCAAGGCCAGGCGCGTGCTGTACTGGACCCCGCGCTACCCGGACTATCGCGAGGGTCTGCGCGCCTTGAGCGCGATGACCAGCCCGCCGACGACCAGCGCCGCGCCCGCCGCTGCCAGCGCCGACCAGCGATAACCCTCGAACAGCGTCGACAGGCACATCGCGATCACCGGCACCATAACGCCCGAATAGGCCGCCTTCGCCGGGCCGATCACGCGGAGCACGCCGAAATAGAGCGGAAAGGCGATCGCGGAGGCAAATACGCCGAGGTAGAGCGTCGCCGCGACATAGGCGAGCGTCGCCTCGAACACCGGCGGCCCGGTCGTGATCCAGGCGAACGTCCCGTCGAATAGCGCGCCCAGGAACATCGCCACAGCGAGCATCGGGATCATCGGATACCCCCGCGCGGTCTGCGTGCCTTGCATCACGTTGGCGGTGGAGGCGGAGAAGATCGCGAGGACGGTAAAGCCGATCCCGATCAGCACTTGCGTAGGCCCGTGCGGATCGACCCGCATCTCGCGCAGGAACAGAAGGGCCACGCCCGCCATCGCGACGCCCATCCCGACGACCAGTTGCCGCCCCAGTTTCTGCCCGAGGAAGATTCGCCCGAACACCGCATTGGGGAGCAGCATCAGCGCGAACACCACTGCCACCAGGCCTGACGTGATGTGCATCTCCGCGCGGTAGACGAAGTTGAAGTTGAGGCAGAATTGCGCGAGGCCGAGCAGGATCGCAAACCGCCACCCCCGCGCATCGAGCCGCAGTCGCTCCCGCCGTGCAAGCGCATAGCCCGCCATCACGACGCCGGCGATCAGGAAGCGGTAGGTCACCGACCAGCTCGCGGGAACGACACCGAGCTGGCCGCGGATGACGAGCCAGGTCGATCCCCAGATCAGCGTCACGATCCCGAACGGGATCAGGATCGCGAGCTGGCTCGATCGCGGTGGCCAGGCGCCGGGGGGCGCGGAACTCAAAGCGCGGCGATCGCGTCGGCGAGCGGCTGGATGTCCTTGGGGTCCTGATCCCAGGAGATCACGAGCCGCGCTTCGCCCGGGCCCCAGTCGTAGAAATCGAAGCCGAGGCCGCGCAGCTTCGCGGCTTCCTCCATGGTCACGCGGATGAACACCTCGTTCGCCTCGGTCGGGTGGATCAGTCGGTTGCCCGCAGCTTGGGCGAGCAGCGCCGCGCCCGCATTGGCGTTGCGCGCGAGGTCGAGCCACAGATTGCCCTCGAGCATCGCGAGCAACTGCGCGGCGAGATAGCGGCCCTTGCACAGCAACATGCCCGCGCGCTTGCGGCGGTACAGCGTCGCGTCGGCGAGATCGGTGTCGAAGAACACTAAGGCCTCGGCGTTCATCCCGCCGTTCTTGATGAACCCGAAGCTCAACGCGGTAACGCCCGCGCGCCAGGTCATGTCGGCGAGCGAGCAGTTCGACGAAGCGATCGCATTGGCGAAGCGCGCGCCGTCCATGTGGAGCCCGAGCTTGCGCGACTTGGCGAGGTCGCCGATCGCGGCGACGTCGGCAGGCGAATAGACGCGGCCATATTCGGTCGCGTTGGTGATCGAGATCGCGTGCGGCTGGGTCTGGTGGACGTCGTAGCGCGTCGCGTCGAGGACGGCGGAGATCGTCTCGGAGGTGAGCTTCGCGCCGTCACCCTCGGCGAGGAACAGCTTCGCGCCATGGGTGTAGAATTCGGGCGCGCCGCATTCGTCGTTCTGGATATGCGCGTCGCGGTGGCAGATGATGCTCCCGTGCGGCGGGCACATCGCGGCGAGCGCGAGGCAATTTGCGGCGGTGCCCGAGGGCACCCAGAGCGCGCGGACCTGCGTCTCGAACACTTCGGAGAAGCGCGCGTCGAGCTGCTTGCTCCAGCGGTCGCCGTCATAAGCGGTGTCGAGGGTGTTCGCGTCGGCCATGGCGGCAAACAGGGCGGGGTGCACCGGAGCGGCGTTATCGGAGAAGAAGCGCATGAGGTGTGCCTACGCGCGCGGTCGCGGGGGCGTCAACCGAAGGGAGGAGGGGTGGGGGCGCTTCCTTCCTTGCATCCGCTTCCCCGGCGGAGGCCGGGGCCCAGGAGTGATGGCCGAGGTAACGGCGCGCGGTCGCCAGCAATCCTCTGTTCCTCGACTGGGCCCCGGCCTTCGCCGGGGAAGCGCGACTGTGTCGACTGATGGAATTAGCGCAGCTTCGCCAATGGCATCTGTGCTTACGTCGGAGCGTGCTCCACTGCTCTAAACGCGCCTCCCCGGCGAAGGCCGGGGCCCAAGAGAGATGGTCGAGGTAACGGCGCGCATCCGCCAGCAATCCTCTGTTCCTCGACTGGGCCCCGGCCTTCGCCGGGGAAGCGCAACTGTGTCGACTGATGGAATTAGCGCAGCTTCGCCAATGGCATCTGTGCTTACGTCGTAGCGTGCTCCGCAGCTCTAAACGCGCCTCCCCGGCGAAGGCCGGGGCCCAAGAGGGATGGTCGAGGTCACTGCGCGCAGTCGCCAGCAATCCTCTGTTCCTCGACTGGGCCCCGGCCTTCGCCGGGGAAGCGCAACTGTGCCGACTGATGGAATTAGCGCAGCTTCGCCGATAGCATCTGTGCTTACGTCGGAGCGTGCTCCACTGACCTCAATGCGCCTCCCCGGCGAAGGCCGGGGCCCAACAGTGATGGTCGAGGTAACTGCGCGCAGTCGCCAGCAATCTTCTGGACCTCGATTGGGCCCCGGCCTTCGCCGGGGGGGATAGAGTATGGAATTAGCGCAGCTTCTCCAGCAACGCGGTCGCTGCCGCGGTCTCCGCTTCCTGCTTCGAACTGCCCTCCGCCTCCGCCTCGGCAAACCCGCCGAGCGCGACCTTCACGCGGAAGCGTGGCGCGTGATGCGGGCCCGACCGCTCCATCACTTCATAGATCGGCGCCTTGCGGTTGTTCGCCGCGGCCCATTCCTGGAGCCCCGATTTCGGATGCTGCGGTGCGGCCAGCTGCCGGCTCGCGCGGTCGTCCCAGCAGGTGCGGACCGCATGGCGCGCGCCCTCGAGCCCGGCCTCGAGATAGACCGCGCCGATCAGCGCCTCCATCACGTCGCCCAGCACATTGTCGCTATCCGACGCGCCATCGTCGCGCGCCTGCTTGCCGAGCTTGAGATACGGCACCACGCCGATCGAGCGCGCGACGTCGGCGCAGATCGCGCCCGTCACCAGCGCGTTCAACCGCTTCGACAAAGCACCTTCGGGCTCTTTCGGGAACAGCTCGAACAGCCATTCGGCCATCACCAGCCCGAGCACGCGGTCGCCCAGGAACTCGAGCCGCTCGTAATTCGCCGCCGCCTGGCTGCCGTGCGTCAGCGCGCGTTCGAACGGTGCGAGGTCGAGCGGACGATGCCCGAACGCGGCGGCGACCCAGTCCTGTAGTGCTACGCTCAAAAACCTTCCCCGATCCGCGACCAGCGCGCCGCGCTGAACCAGGTCCATGGCAGCAGCCAGCTCGCCGAGCCATCGGTCGAGAAGAACGACACGACCGCCTTGCCCTCGATCCGTTCCATCGGCACGAACCCCATGCCCTGTGGCGGGTCGAACCGGCTGTCGCCGCTGTCGTCGCGATTGTCGCCCATCACGAAGACGTTGCCCGCGGGCACCTTGTACACGGCGGTATCGTCCGCGCTCGGCATCTCGCCGCGATCGAGCACGGCATAGGTCTTGCCGTTGGGAAGCGTCTCCTGGAACTGGTGATAGCGGCAGATCGGCGTGCCCGATGCGTCCGCATCCTCGAACTCGGCAGGGCATTCGGTCCCGCCGGGATAATTGGGCGACAGCGGTATGGTGAAATCGGGCATCCGCACCTTGGGGATGGCCTTGTCGTTGAGGAACACCTGGCCGCCGCGCATCTGGACGGTGTCGCCGGGCAGGCCGATGACGCGCTTGATCACGTCATGGTCCTCGCCCGGAGGCCCACGGAACACGACGACGTCCCCGCGCGCCGGATCACGCCCGAGGATCCGGCCGGGGATCAGCGGCACGCCCCACGGCAGCGACCAGCGCGAATAGCCGTAATTCCACTTCGACACGAACAGGTAATCGCCGACGTAAAGCCGGGGCAGCATCGACTGCGACGGGATGCTGAACGGCGCGAAGATGAAGCTGCGGAACACGAACACGACGATCGCCAGCTTCAGGAAGAAGCTCAGCGTCTCGCGCGTCTCGGACTTCGCCGGTTTGGCCGCGCGGACGCGCGCTTTGCCGATCGGGGCGGGGGAGGGTTCGGTGTCGGCCATGCGGCGCGGTTTGCGGGGGACGGAGCGTGTCGTCAAGCTGGCGGTTGTAACTGGGTGACGCTAGGGCGATCTACACCGGGATTCGACCACCCAAACGCAACGAGGTACTCATGGCAGCCGACTGGACCGCGATCGAGGGGCTTCCCAGCCCCCGGCTTGAAACCCTGTTCGCGGAGGATGCCGAGCGGCTGGCGCGCTTCAGCGTCGACGTCGCCGGGCTGCACTTCGATTTCTCCAAGACACACCTGACCGAACAGGCGGTTGCCGCGTTCGAGGCACTCGCCAAGGCACAGGATCTCAGCGGCAAGCGCGAGGCGCTGTTCGCGGGCGAGATCGTCAACACCACCGAGGGCCGTGCCGCGACGCATGTCGCCGAGCGTGGTGAAGGCGCGGAAGACGATGTCGCCGCAGCCCGTGTGCTCCACGCCCGGATGCGCGCACTGATCGATGCGATCGAGGGCGGCGCGCTCGGCGACATCCGCCATGTGCTCCACGTCGGCATCGGGGGCTCGGCGCTCGGGCCGAACCTGCTGGTCGATGCCCTGGGACGCGAATCGGGACGCTACGACGTGGCGATCGTCTCCAACGTCGATGGCTGCGCGCTTGAGGAAGCGTTCGCGAAGTTCGACCCGACCGCGACGCTGCTGGTCGTCGCGTCGAAGACCTTCACCACCAAGGAAACCATGCTCAACGCCGAGTCGGTGTTGCAGTGGATGGGCGAGGGCGGCGTCGACGACGTCTATGGCAAGGTCATCGCGCTGACCGCGGACCCCGACAAGGCGGTCGAATGGGGCGTCGACGAAACCCGCGTGCTGCCGTTCGCGGAGAGCGTCGGCGGGCGCTATTCCCTGTGGTCGTCGATCGGCTTCCCCGCCGCGCTCGCGCTCGGCTGGGACTGTTTTGCCGAGATGCTCGACGGTGCCGGCGAGATGGACCGGCATTTCCGCCAGACCTCGCTCGCGCACAATGCGCCGGTGCTCGCGGCGTTCGCCGACCTTTATTACACCCACAACCGCCACGCCGAGACGCGCGCGACCTTCGCCTATGACGAGCGGTTGCGGCTGCTTCCGTCCTATCTCCAGCAGCTCGAGATGGAATCGAACGGCAAGGGCGTGACCGTTGATGGCGAGAAGCTCAACGGCCCGTCCGCGCCGATCACCTGGGGCGGGGTCGGCACCGATGCGCAACATGCAGTGTTCCAGCTGCTCCACCAGGGCACGCATCTGGTCCCGGTCGAGTTCGTCGCGGTGATCGAGCCGGGCGACACGCTCGCCGAGGATCACCATCGCCAGCTGCTGCTCAATGCGTTCGCGCAAGGCGCCGCGCTGATGAAGGGCCGCCCGAACGACGATGCCGCGCGCAGCTATTCGGGCGACCGTCCGTCGTCGACGATCCTGCTCGACGATCTCGACGCGCGCACGCTCGGTGCACTGATCGCCTTCTACGAACAGCGCGTGTTCGTGAATGCGACGCTGATCGGGATCAACCCGTTCGACCAGTTCGGCGTCGAGCTCGGCAAGGAAATGGCCAAGGCGGCGGATGCGGGCGGGCAGGAATTCGACGTGTCGACCACCGACCTGATCAAACGCGCGTTCGGATGATCGTGCTCGCGGCGATGATGGCTTCGATGACGGTGGCGGACATGCGCCACCAACGACGGGTGCTGATCGTCGCCGCGCCCGGTGCGGCGGATGCGCGCAGGGTCGCGCAGCAGGCCGCGCTCGCGGGGATGTCCAGGGAACTCGACGCCCGCGACGTCACGGTCGTCGAGCTTGCCGGGGATACGGTCAAAGGCGCGGCGGACTCCGCCACGTCGCTGCGCGCGCGGTGGCGGTTGCCCCGGGCCGCGTTCGGCGTGGTGCTGGTCGGCAAGGACGGCCACGCCGCGCTGCGCCGTTCGGAGCCGATCGACGCCGCGACGCTGGTCGCGACGATCGACGCGATGCCGATGCGGCGCGCGGGGCAACGCTAGCGATACGCGATACTGCCCAATCCGCTGGAAACGAACGGTGGGGGCGGTGACTGACAGAGATTTACAGGCCGCGTGTTTGGCGGCCCCGGAAGGACAAGACATGGCTGAGTATGACTACGACCTTTTCGTCATCGGTGCAGGCTCCGGCGGCACCCGCGCGTCGCGTGTCGCGGCAGCGCATGGCGCGAAGGTTGCGGTGGCCGAGGAATATCGCGTTGGAGGCACCTGCGTCATCCGTGGCTGCGTGCCCAAGAAGCTGCTCGTCTATGGCGCGCATTTCGCCGAGGATCTGAAGGACGCGCGCCGCTTCGGCTGGGACGTGCCCGAGAACCTGGGGTTCGACTGGGTCCGGCTGCGGGACAATGTGCTGGAGGAAGTCGACCGGATCAATTCGGCCTATACCGACACGCTGACCAACAACGGCGTCGAGATCATCCTCGACCGCGCGACCGTCACCGGCCCGCATTCGGTCAAGCTCGGCGACGGGCGCGAGGTCACCGCGGGCAAGATCCTGATCGCGGTCGGCGCGACACCGATCGTGCCGGAGTGCCCCGGGCACGAGCTCGGCATCACCTCGAACGAGGCGTTCCATCTCGACGCGGTGCCCAAGCGCATCCTGATCGCGGGCGCAGGCTATATCGCCAACGAATTCGCCGGCATCTTCAACGAATTCGGCGCGAAGGTCACGCTCATCAACCGCACCGACGTGATCCTGCGCGGCTATGATGAATCGATCCGCGATCGCCTGCTCCAGATCTCAATGATGAAGGGGCTCGATTTCCGCTTCAACGCCGAGTTCCGCGGGATCGAGAAGCAGCCGGACGGGTGCCTGCGCGTGTCGATGAGCGGGCACGAGCCGATCGACGTGGATTGCGTGATGTTCGCGACCGGCCGTTCGCCCAACACCGAAGGGCTCGGGCTGGACAGCGCCGGCGTCGAACTGGACGACAAGGGCGCCATCGTCGTCGACGAAGACAACAAGTCCACCTGCGACAGCATCTATGCGGTCGGCGACGTCACCAACCGCGTCCAGCTCACCCCCGTCGCGATCCGGGAAGGGCAGGCATTCGCCGACACGATGTACGGCAACAAGCCGCACCGGGTGGATTACGAGAACATCCCCTCGGCGGTGTTCAGCCATCCCCCGATGGCGGGCGTCGGGCTGACCGAGGCGCAGGCGAAGAACAAGTTCGGTTCGGTCAAGGTCTATATGTCCGACTTCCGCCCGATGAAGAACGTGCTCGCGGGCCGTAACGAGCGCGCGCTGTACAAGATGGTGTGCAATGCCGAGACCGGCCAGGTGCTCGGGCTTCACATGATCGGGCCGGATTCACCCGAGATCCTGCAGGCGGCGGCGGTCGCGGTGAAGGCCGGGCTGACCAAGGACGCGTTCGACCAGACGGTCGCGTTGCACCCGTCGATGGCAGAGGAACTGGTGCTGCTGCGGTAGCAACGGCGGCCGATCTCGGGGCATGGCGACGCTGGTCGCCGTGCCGTCGGCCACCTAGTCGCTTGAGTGGCTGGACGCTAAGCGCTAACGAGCCCGGGCATAGCCGAGCTGTCGAGAATAGTCGCACGGTCCATTTCCGGTCAATTACGGTTAGAGGTTTCATGTCAGCCAGCGACTTGCCTTCGGCAAAAGGTCCTTTAGCTACTCTTTATTGTCTCGGGACGTTGGTTGCGGCGTTGGCGGTATCCGGCTGTGCCTCGCTGCCGACCAGTGGACCAACCGCGCATGAAGTCCTGCGCGGCACGCAGGCCAATCGCAACGCGATCGGCATGCGGATCGTCGACATCGATTCAACGATCGCCGCAAAGGCGGTGCAGTCGAGCGATATGACGACGGCCCGGCTCGCGACGCTGGCACCCTTGAGCCCGAACCAGTCCACCGGGATCGTAGGCGTCGGGGATCAGCTGGACATCGCGGTGTTCGAAATCGGAATTACGCTGTTCGGGGGCGCGCGCCCTGTCGGCAGCGATTTCGACCCCTCGTCGCAGGTTCAGCGTTTTCCGACGGTGACGGTGGACGAGGCGGGCAAGATCCGCCTCCCTTATGCCGGGACGATCGGCGTAGCGGGGCATACGCCCAGTGAAATCGCGGTTGCGATCGAGCGGGCCTATAAGGCGAAATCACAGAATCCACAGGTTCTGGTCACGATCCACGGTAATGTCAGCGAGACGGTGTTCGTGTCCGGCGACGTGCGGCGATCGGGCCGGATCGAGGTCACCGGGCAACGCGAACGGCTGCTCGATATCATCGCCAATGCCGGCGGGACCGTTGCGCAGACGCAGGATATGGTGGTGCGCGTGACGCGCGGCAGCGAACAGGTGGAGGAGCGGCTCGACCGGGTCCGCGTGGGGGCGCCCGACGATCTCGTCCTGACCCCCGGGGATCGCGTGGAGCTCATTCGCCGGCCGCAGACGTTCATCGTGCTGGGTGCCACGAGCCGCGTCGCGCAGATCCCGTTCGATCAAAGCGACCTGACGCTCGCCGAAGCGGTTGCGCGCGCGGGCGGGCCGAATGACGCTACCGCGAATCCGCGTGCGGTTTTCCTGTTCCGGTACGAAGCGGCGCCGACGGCCGGCCAACCCGAGCAACCCGTGATCTATCGCCTCGATATGATCAATCCGGCGAGCTATTTCATCGCCCAGCGTTTCCCGATGCATGACAAGGACGTCCTGTACGTCAGCACGGCGGCGGTTAACCGGACGGCGAAGTTCGTCGCGATCATCAACCAGTTGTTCTCGCCGTTCGTCGCCGCCCGCACGATCAGCGGGAACTGACGCGACGCTCCGGCGGCATCGGCGCAGCCGCGGGTCAGCCCGCGCTGCGCCAGTGCCACTGTGGTGCGCGGACATAGTCCAGCCCGATCGTGTCCCCGGGCTGCAGGATGACGCCCGTGCCTGGGGACAACGCGGCAGGCTCCGCTGAACCCATCCGGATCCCATTGATCAGAACGGAGCGGACCAGCCCGCCCCACAGCAGCACCTGCACCGGCTGCCCCGAGCGATTGCGCACTATCGCCCCGGAAGGGGGCAGTGCTGGCGTCGCGATGCCGTGCCGATCGTGGATGCGAATGCCTTCGCATGCGTCCGGATCGACGATCGCGGCGGTCGGCATGGCAAAGTTGTTGGCGGTAAATTCAATCCACTGCGCGCGGTTGCAACCGATGCTCCGGATCGCCGCGGTCCGGATTTCGGAAAACTGGCAGCCGATCACCGCATGGGCACCGGACGTCGGCACGTCATTGCCAAAAGCAACGTCGGTGTTCTCGAACGTGAACCCCTGAACGGTAATCCCGAAATTGACGCCGTCGCGGATCGCGAAGCCCGTCGCCGCATTCGACGCGGCCCCGCCGGCAAACGTCATGCACTCGACCTGCCGGCACTCGATCGCAGTCCCGTGATTGTGTCCTCGCCCGTCGGCATAGGCATTGGCCTTCAGCCCGATCGCCACGCTGCCCGGTGCCAGATAGTTGAGCCGCAGGGCCGTGACCGCGCCCTGGTTGAAGCTATTGTCGACGGCGACGTCGCGGATTCGCAGCATGTTGACCGGATCCGCAAAATCATTACGCCCGATCGAGACCAGCGGGCCGGCAAGCGCGCCGACGAAGCCAAGCCCCTCCAGGACGGGATCGAACCAGTCGGTGGCCGCGACGAAGCGCAATCCGCCCGATCGGCCCTCGATCTGCAGGATCGACTGGCCAGGCCCCGCCAGCCCGACGAATGCGACGGCATGCGGCGCGCCGCGCACTGGTCGGGTCAGGTCTAGGATGATCGGTCGGCCATCGTCCGACAGCGGGAACACGCCGGCAGGTACCAGCACGGGGGATCCATCGTCCCGGCAGGCGGCCACGCACGCGCGCAACGCGCGCAGGTTGACCGGGCCGGAGGCATCCGGCCGGGCGCCGAAGGCTTCGATCGAGCGGCCCGAACGAATGATCGCTGCGCTGCCGTCCGGTACCGTCGCGGACGCCCGCGCCGGCGCCGTGGCCAGCGTGGCGGACAGGATGGGCCCAGCACCCGCCGCCGCAAGCAGGGATCGCCGGTTCCACATCGCGCGCTACGCCGCCCTGTTCACGTCAGCGAACGATACCGCACGATCGCAGCCTCGACATCCTCGAACATCTCGATTCGCCCGCCATGCAGCACCGCGCCCATGTCGGTGAACTGGCGGATCGTGTCGACGTTGTGCGACACCAGGATGATGTCGGCGTAAGCGGTCCGTTCGGCGAATGCGGCGAGCGCCTTTTCCCGGAAATTTCCATCGCCGACCTCGGTGATTTCGTCGATCAGGTAGATATCGAAATCGATGCCTAGGCAGGCACCGAAGGCGATCTTGGCCAACATGCCCGAGGAATAGGTCTTGGTCTGGTTGTCGAACTGCCGGCCCAGTTCGGAAAAGTCCTGGACCGCATCGGCCAGGAACCGGCGGTCGACGCCGTAGATGTCCGCAAGGAACGCGACATTGTCGCGCCCCGACAGGTCGGGATGGAAGATCGTGGCCAGGCCGAGCGGAAAGGATACCTGCCGATCGCGCCGCACTTCGCCGCTGTCGGGCATTTCCGTTCCCGAGATCAGCCGGATCAGGGTCGACTTGCCAGCCCCGTTCAGGCCCAGCACGCCGACGTTGCGTCCGGTCGGGAAGACGACGTTCGCCTTGTCGAGCACGACGTTGCGGCCCCCGCCGCGCGGATGGTAGATCTTGGTGACGCGGTCGAGTTCGATCATTCGACGTCCAGCATGCGCCGACGCATCACCCGTTCCAGGATCAGCGCGAGCGTGACGGCGCCGATCGCAAAGCCGGCCAGATAGCCGACGCTGAGCCATTCAGGCGCGGGTTCATGGAAATAGTGGAAGCGCACGAGTTCGATCCCCTGCAGGACCGGGTTCCACACCAGAATGTCGCGGATCCAGATCGGCATCATGCGCGGGACGTAAAAGGTGCCGGACGAGAAGTAGATGATCGATGCCAGCGCCCCCCAGATCCGTTCCCACCCTGGAAAGACCGAGACGATCGCGGCGCTGATCATGCCGACCCCCAGCGCTGCGACCCACAGCAACAGCAGCGCGCCCACGACCGCGAGCGGCTCGAGCGGCATCGCGTCCATGCCGACGATGAGGAAAGCGCTCAGGAAGATCGTCGCGACGATCAGTTCGGTCAACGCCTCGAGGATCGCGCGTGCGGCGAAGATGTCGAGAATGCGGACTCGGGGGATCTGCAGCAGTGGCCGGTTTTCCGGGACCGAGCCGATCAGATGACCCGCGGTGTGCGTGAAGATGTGATACGGAATGATGCCGGTGAAATAGAACACCGCGAAGCTCTGCCCCATCGGAGGCAGGCCGCCATGGTTGAGCATGCCGATCAGGAAGATCATGATGCCGATATGCGCCAGTGGTTCGAACAGCACCCAGAGGTAGCCGGCGCGCGACCGTCCGAAACGCGTCTTCAGTTCGCGGCGGAAAAGCGCCGAGCAGCTTCGCAGGAAACTCGCCGGACGGATGCGACCCTGGGTCGGGGCGCGGGCCGGCCGGTCCGGCGCCGGTGCCCCGTTCGGCTTGCTGTTGATCAGCCGCGCGTAGAGATGCTTGCTGATCACCGTTTCGTAGACCGACAGGAAGTCGATATCGTCGGGCGCCATCTGGACGAGCCGGGCCCCGACCGTGATCGCGCGATCATAGCGACCGGCGGCGGTATAGGTCGCAAAGACGCCGCGCAGCCACGCTTCGTCATCGGGGGCGCCGTCGGGGTCGGAATCCGTCAACGTGTCGAGAAAGGCTGCCGCATCGCTGTGCCGGGCAAGCTGTCCGAGCACGGCGACGGCATGACGCAGATAGCCCCGCTCGGCTGGCGCAAGCGCGATCGCGCGTTCGATCGCCACGAACGACTCTTCGAAGCGTTTCCCTTGCGCCAGCGCAACGCTGCGCAGGAACCATAGTTCGGCATCGTCGTGGTCGGGGAGATCGGACAGCAGATCGAACGCGGCCGCATCCTGCCCATTGGCGAGGAACGCGTGCGCCATGCCGAAGCGGATCGCAGGGTCGTCCGGATGAAGGCGCAGGACGCGCCGCTGGACCTGACCGGCGAGGCGGGGGCGTTCGAGCTGCATCGTCGCGGCGAACACCGCGTGCAACAGCGGCCCGCTCACCGCGCCGTGGCGCAGCGCGGGCATCGCCGCGCCAACCGCCGCGCGTGCCTGGCCCAATTGCATCAGCGCCTGGACCAGCGCCGTCCTGTAGACGGCATTGTCCGGGGCGCCGCTTACCGCCGCCTGCAGGTGCACCTCGCCGAGCTCGGGTTCATACGCGGCGAGATACTCGAAGCCGAGGAACGCGTGCTGTTCCGCTTCCAGCGGCGCGATCGCGGACTGGCGGTGCAGGGTCGCAATCGCCGCCCGCTGGTCGCCAGCGGCTGCCTGCAGCAGCGCGAGTTGCGCCAGCAAGTCCTTCTGCTCGCCGATTTGCGCAAGCGCGGCCTCGAGGGTGGCGCGCGCCTGCTGGTGCTCGCCTGCCGCCATGTGACGCAGTGCCGCGGCCAGCGCCTCCTCGGCCGCGGCGCGGCGGGTGGCTTCGATCAGCTCCTGGCTCGGCATGTGCCGCGTTGCTCCCCGCCGGAGTGCTTCACAGGAAGTCCTCGAGCACCATCCGGCTGTCGGAAATCCGCTGCTGCCGGTCGACGTCGGCGCTCACCATGTCGGTGACGAGCTGCTCGAAGTTGCGCTCGTGCTTCCAGCCCAATTTGGTTTGCGCCTTGGTGGGGTCGCCCAGCAGCAGATCGACTTCGGCCGGCCGGAAATATTCCGGATCGACCATCACCAGCATCTCGCCCGTGGTGGCGCACAGCCCGACTTCGTCGACGCCTTCGCCCTCCCAACGGATCGTCCGGTCGATATGCCCGAACGCGACCTCGACGAATTCGCGCACGCTGTGCATCTCGCCCGTCGCGAGCACATAGTCGTCGGGTTCCTCCTGCTGCAGGATCAGGTGCATTCCCCGGACGTAATCGCGCGCGTCCCCCCAGTCGCGTCGCGCCTCCAGATTGCCGAGCCGCAGCGTTTGCTTGTGACCGGCTTTGATCTGCGCGACGGTCTTGCTGATCTTGCGCGTCACGAACAATTCGCCGCGCAACTGGCCTTCGTGGTTGAACAGAATGCCGTTGGACGCGTGCATGCCGTAAGCTTCGCGGTAGTTCACGGTGATCCAATACCCGTACAACTTGGCGACGCCATAGGGGCTGCGCGGGTGGAAGGGCGTGGTTTCGGTCTGCGGCGTTTCCTGCACCTTGCCGTACAGTTCGGACGTCGATGCCTGATAGAAGCGCGCATGATCGTTCAGTCCGGCGGTGCGGATCGCTTCCAGCAGGCGCAGGACGCCGATGCCGTCGGCATTGGCGGTATATTCCGGCGTTTCGAAACTGACCGCGACGTGGCTCTGCGCGGCGAGATTGTAGATTTCGGTCGGGCGAACCTGGGCGATGATCCTGACCATCGACGAAAAGTCCGTGATGTCGCCATAATGAAGCTTCAGCCGCCCGTTCGCCATGTCCCCGCCGAGGAGCTTGGACAGACGATGAACGTTCGGGGCGGAGGACCGCCGGATGATGCCATGGACGGCATATCCTTGGTCGATCAGCAGCCGCGCGAGATACGCGCCGTCCTGCCCCGTGACACCGGTGATGAGAGCAACCTTAGACATGCGGATTCTTCTCTGCAACGTGCTGGAAATGGTCGAGCTGTGCCTTGATGCTACCGGCGATGTTGTAGCGGGCATAGGCCTGGTCGCGGGCCTCGCGCATCGTCGAGCGTTCGGGCTGCGCCGCTGCGTGCTGGACCTTCTGCGCGAGTTCGACATAGTTGCCGATGTCGAAGCCCAGGAACGTATCGCCGAAATAGCGGCGTGTTTCGGCAAACGAATGGTTGTTGGCGCATACCAGCTTGGCACCGGCTTCCATGCCCAGCACGATGACGCCGGACATGCTCTGTCCGACCTCGATATACGGCAGGACGACGGCGTCCGACAGGCGCAACGCCTCGATGAATTCGGCATCGGGCAGGTTGCCGACGAAGCGGACCCTCGCCGAAAGGCGTGGGGGCGGCGAAACGGTGGCGGGCAGGGGCATCACGCGGCCGGCCTCGTCCAGGGATTCGATCGGTTTGCCGACCGCCCTGACCCGGCTGTCGCCGCGCTCGCGCGCGTCCACGGCCGAGACGACCTCGTCGACCAGCTTGATGAGCTTGTCGATGAACGGATGCACGGCCGAATGGGCCTGGATCGACTGCGGATGGTGACTGCCGAAGAATACCAGCTTATATTCCGGCGGCAATTCGAGCAGCGCCTGCACGGCCGTCTCGATCCCCTTATATTCGGAGATGTAGCCGAACAGGCCGACGATCTTGTCGTCCGGACCGAAGCCGTTCCGTTCATGAAAGCTCGCCATGTCCGATTGCGCCCAGGCGGCGTCACGCTCCTCGGGGGTCAGGAAGGCGAGCGGATAGTCGAAGCAATGGGGCATCTGATAGATGTCGGTGATGATCCGACGCTCACGCTTGGTATGGACCTTGATCCACGCGTTCTTGTGCTTCGCTTCCCGGCCGACCTGTTCAATGATCCCGCGATAGAGATCCACGTACCGCTTGGAGCCGGCCCGGCGCTTCCACGGCTTGAACGAACGCGCCCGAATGGCGAGCCACGCGGCATGCCACCGCGACGTCGAATCCACATCGACGCGATGCATCGTCAGGATCAGGTTTGGTGCCGCTTCGATCAGCCAGCCGATCCGGCGGCGGACGTCCGCGACGGTCCGGCCGAACAGCCCGGCTTCGAACTGGATGTTGACGTAATCATAGGTTCGCAGCGTCGCGGCCATCGCCCGGATATGGGCGTCACCGGCGCGCGTGAAAGCGCTGCCCTTGCGTTGAAGAAGGAAGAGATCGAGCGGCAAAACGTCAACCTCGACGAACTCGCTAAAGCCCGTTTTCAGAACGTGGGTATAGGACGCGTTGCCGCAATTTTCGTTATAAGTACTGACAATGGCTAAGCGTGCCATGTGTAAAGTCTCCGATTTCTATTGTCGGCGATGCATGTCTGCCGGTCGGCGTCAGTAGCTTGCGCCGGACGCCGCAGTGGGACCTCTTCAGACACGCAATTCATCGAAGTTTGATCTTACCCAGTCAATCGTCGCCGCCAGGCCGCTCTCGATCGAATGGGCCGCCTGGAAGTCGATACCCTTTATCCGGCCGACGTCATAGGACCGTCGTAATTGACCGAGCGGCTTGTCCGGATTCCAGCGATACGCGACGTCGGGATAGAAAGCCGCAATCGCCGTCACGAGTTCGCTGATGGTGCACGGCGTTCCGGACGCGAGGTTGTAGCTGCCGTCACCCTGCTCCATCATCAGCGCAAGCCCGGCAGCCGCGTCTTCGGCATATAGGAAGTCGCGCTGGGGCGATCCGTCGCCCCAGATCTCGACGACGCCGCCGTCGCGACGGGCGCATTCGAACTTCATCAGCAGCGACGGGATGACATGCCCGTACTCGACGTTGAAGCGGTCATGCGGGCCGTAGAGATTGGTCGAGATCGCATAAGCGAAGCGTGTTCCGAACTGTCGCCGATAGCTTTCGAGCTGGACGAGCAGGCCGCGCTTGGCGAAGGCATAGGCATATTCCGAGGCATGCGGCTCGCCGGTGAGCGCGTCGCTTTCGCGCATCGGCTGCTGCAAGCCATCGGCGTAGATGGCGGCGGTCCCCATTGCGACGATCTTCTCGACGCCGATCTGGCGCGACGCCTCGACCACGTGGAGATTGAGCAACGTGTTGCGCCGGAAGGCATCGCCGGGGAACGCCGTGTTGCCGCCGATGCCGAACACGGCGCCCGCCAGATGATAGACGAAGCGGGGCCGCTCGCGCTCGAACACCGCGCGGCAGACGTGCCAGTCCTCAAGGTCGCCGTCGGCCCGCCCGCGCAGGATGCGCACATCCGCGCCCCGGGCGACCAGCAGCGCCTCCAGCGCGGCGCCGGCCACGCCACTACCCCCCGTTACCAGGATGTCGGCCACTTAAACCCTCTCTCGGTAGGATTTCAGAACGAGGGTCGCGATGATCCATGCGCACATCGCGAAGGCCAGGAACGTGGCGAGCGCGATCGCGATGCGCGGCGAGTCCGGTTCCTGGGGCAGCGTGGGACCGAAAATGGTGTCCAGGTACAATTGCTGTTGTGCCGCCAGGGCTTCCTGCTTTTCCAGTGATGCCATCGCCAACTCGTAGCGTTTCTGGGCGAAGTCCTGCTCGACCTGCACCTGCTGGAACGCGTTGAGCGCGCCCGAGAGGTTGCCGCCGCTGCCTTGGTCGCCCGTCGAGTGCGCCTGCAACGCGGCGAGCGCGGCGCGCAGCGATGCGATCCGTTTCCGGAATGTCGGCAGAGCGGGCGAGCCGGGCGAGTAGCTTTCGCGCAGCGCCAGTTCGGTCTGCGCCTTGACGATCTCCCCCTGCAGCGTCGTCTGCTGTTCCATGTTCGACCGTGCGGCGAGCTGTGGATCGAGCATGCCGCGCTGGTTACGCAGGCTCTGGAACTGGGCATTGATCCGCCGCAGCGCGATACCGGCCTCGGACGCGGACTTGCGCGAATAAGCCACCAGATCGCGGCGCGACCGCGCCGTCATCGTGTTGATCAACTGTTCCGATGCCGCGAGCACCGCCTGCGACAGCCGCAGCGTGGTGGCTGGATCATAGGCGCGGACCCTTACCACCACCGTATTGGTGGTGTTCTCGTAATAGGCGTCGATCCGGTTCTGCCAATAGCGGGCCAACGCCTCTGGCGACGCATTGGACGACAGGCGCGAGGTCGGGTCGATATTGGGCGCGGAATACAGCTGGCGCAGGTTCAGCCGGCGGTCGAGATCCTTCACGCCCGATCCACTCTCCAGATACTGGATGATGGCGTAGCTGTCGGCTGCGTTGACCGAGGGCAGGCCGATTCCGGTAATCTGCGGGAAGGCGGAGTTGCCGCCTTCCTGCGCGTTCCGCACGATCACGCGGAACTCACAGAGATAAGACGGCGTCTGCACCAACAGCATGTAGGCAGTAAACAGCAGGGTCGGGATCAGGACGATCGCCAACCACAGTCTGAACGGCGTAGTATGGCGTGACAAGTTTCTGACATGGTACGACGGCCGCGTCGGACGAGATAGATCCCGCACCGTATCGAAATGACCCTCGTGCGTATGATCCGGCGAGGGATCCTTCAATGTTCAATCCCTTTGGTCACCAAGGTTGCGGCGGAGCCTATGCGTCAGAACCGCGGGGCTTGCAACGGATAGCTATGTGCGGTTTCGGCGGGGATCGTGCGGCTATTGGCGGTCGCGGGGGAAGCTGGCATCGCCTGGCACACTCGACGTCTGCGAGCGGACCGGCCGGCTTCCCGAACGGGGTCGGAGAAGGGCAGACCCCGCTGTACGGGAGCGGCGACCATTGGGTTTCATGCTGTGTCGTATCTGTGTCGGCATGTTGATCGTCCACGATCTCTATGCGCGTTCGTTGCGGATTTCCTTTCGGTATTGTCGTCGCCGCAACATCCTAGTGCAATCGCCCAACGGATGCGTTAGCACGCCCCAAACCGACGGGGGATCAACGAATGGTAGCGCACGGAGCGGCTATTCTAGAGTCTTTAGCGCAGCTCGTTAACATGCAAGGTTATGGCCTGGAGGTCTCTCCCTACTTCCAGCCTGTTCTTGGCAAGGACGCGTACAATGTTCGATATACTGACTGTATCGACAATGAAACGATCGTTCAGAAGGCGTCGCAAAATCCCTTATTGGACGGGGCGGTGGTGCCCAAGATCGACTTCGTATGGCAGCCGGGCAAGACCCTGAAGCAGTGCATGAACGATAATGAAAGCTTCGACTTCGTTATCGCGTCGCATGTCATGGAACATGTTCCCAATACATTGGGGTGGCTGAATGAGATCCTTGAGGCGCTGAAGGTCGGCGGAAGAGTCGCGCTGTTCCTGCCGAACAGGAAGTTCGACAACGACTTCCACCGGAAGGATACCGATTTCGCGCAACTGTTGCAGTGGTGGATCGAGCAGCCGATCGTGCCAACGGTCGGTCAGGTTCTCGACTTTATGTCAAACTCGCTGTCCATAACGGCTGAAGACATTGTCGACTGGACTAAGCCCGAAGATGTGGCTCGGCTGAAGCCGCATTATTCGAGGAGCGATATCATCAGTACGGGGGTCGCCTTGTACAATGACAGCCCCTACATCGATGCACACTGCACGGTATGGACGCCCGAATCCTTCCGGTCCGTGTTCCGCGAAGTCGAAAGCGCGGGGTTGATCGGCGCGAAGGTCATCGACGTGGTCGACGACACTGTCGAGTTTCTCGTGGTCCTGGAAAAGACCGGGGATCCCGCGCTGACCCCACCCGCCAAGAAGAGCAGTGGCGTCGGGCATTCGACCGGCTCGGTCAATCTCGAGGGGATCGAGCATCGGCTCGGCGTCATGCATCACGACCTGAGTTTCCTGATCGATCGCGTGCACGAGGCGGCAGGGTCGACCTACCGGCAGGAGGGCCTGATGCAGGCCGCCGCGCAAGCCCAGGAGCAACACCGCCGAAGAGGCTGGTTTGCGCGGTTGTTCCAGTAAGAGCGGGGGTGCTTGGGGTCAAACGGCGTCCATGCTGCGGCGGGGCGTGCGTTTGACCCGCTCGTCCTGTCCGGCGGGCACGGGGCTGGAATCACACCACCCGGTTCGCCACCAGATCGTCCACCACCGCAGGATCCGCCAGCGTGCTCGTGTCGCCGAGGCTCGACACGTCCCCCTCGGCGATCTTGCGGAGGATGCGGCGCATGATCTTGCCGCTGCGCGTCTTGGGCAGGCCCGGCGCGAACTGCAGCTTGTCGGGCGTCGCGATCGGCCCGATCTCCTTGCGGACCCAGCCGATCAGTTCGCGGTGGAGGTCGCCCGACGGATCGATGTCCGAGTTGAGCGTGACATAGGCGTAGATGCCCTGGCCCTTGATGTCATGCGGCATGCCGACGACCGCCGCCTCCGCCACGTGCGGGTGAAGCACCAGCGCGGACTCGACCTCGGCGGTCCCCATGCGGTGGCCGCTGACGTTGATGACGTCGTCGACCCGGCCGGTGATCCACCAATAGCCATCGCCGTCGCGCCGCGCGCCGTCGCCGGTGAAATATTTGCCCGGATAGGTCGAGAAATAGGCCTGGAAGAACCGGTCCGCATCCCCCCACAGCCCGCGCATCTGGCCGGGCCAGCTGCGCGCGATGACGAGGTTGCCTTCGGTCGCGCCGGCCAGCACCTTGCCTTCGGGGTCGACCAGCTGGGGTTCGATCCCGGGCAGGGGCGTGGTCGCCGAGCCTGGCTTCAGGTCGGTCGCTCCGGGCAGCGGCGCGATCATCGCGCCGCCGGTCTCGGTCTGCCACCAGGTGTCGATGATCGGGCAGCGCCCCTCGCCGACGATGTGGTGCAGCCAGCGCCACGCTTCGGGGTTGATCGGCTCGCCGACGGTGCCGAACAGCTTGAGCGATGAGCGGTCGGTCGCGGTGACGAAGCCGTCGCCATCCTTCATCAGCGCGCGCAGCGCGGTCGGCGCGAGGTACAGCGTGTTGACCTTGTGGCGGTCGACCACCTGCCAGATCCGGCTCGCGTCGGGCCAGTTGGGCAGGCCCTCGTACATGAGCGTCGTCGCGCCGTTGGCGAGCGGGCCGTAGAGGATGTAGGTGTGGCCGGTCACCCAGCCGATATCGGCGGCGCACCACCAGACGTCGCCGGGACGGTAATCGAACGCAAGCGCGTGCGTCAGGCTCGCCCACACCAGGTAACCGCCGGTGGTATGGAGCACGCCCTTGGGCTTGCCGGTGCTGCCCGAAGTGTAGAGCAGGAACAGCGGGTCTTCCGCGCCCATCGGTTCGGGATCGCAGGTCGCGGGAACGTCCGCGGCGGCCTCGTGATACCAGACGTCGCGCCCGTCCTGCCATGCAACCGCGCCGCCGGTCGCGCGGACGACGAGGACTGTGGCGAGTCCCGGCGCCTGCGCCGCGGCGGCATCGACATTGGCTTTCAGCGGGATCGTCTTGCCGCCGCGCCGCCCTTCGTCGGCCGTGACGACGATCGTCGAGCCGCAATCGGCGATCCGCCCCGCGAGCGCCTCGGGCGAGAAGCCGCCGAACACGACGGAATGGACCGCGCCGATCCGCGCGCACGCCAGCACCGCGAACGCCGCTTCCGGGATCATCGGCATGTAGATCGTGACGCGGTCGCCCTTGGCGACGCCTTGCGCCTTCAGCACGTTGGCGAAGCGGCAGACTTCGGCATGAAGCTGACCGAAGGTGAAGTGTCGGGCGTCCTCGTTCGGCAGGTCGGGTTCCCAGATCAGCGCGACGTCGTTCGCGCGCTTCGCGAGATGGCGGTCGAGGCAATTCGCCGCGACGTTGAGCGTGCCGTCGGCGAACCAGTTGATGTGAAAATCCTGTTCATCGAACGACCAGTCGCCCGCCATGGCGGGGCGCTTGATCCAGTCCAGCCGGTTCGCCTGTTCCAGCCAGAAACGGTCGGGGTCGGCGAGGCTGCTGCCATAAAGCGCGGCATAGCCGGCGGCATCCACGCGCGCGTGCGCGGCCCATGCGGCGGGGACGGGATAGAGGTCTGGATCGGACATGCACGCTCTCCTGCGGGGCGCTATCTGCCGGGGGAGGCGGGGGCTTGGCAAGGCGGGCTGTTGCGTTCCTGCCTGAAAACGCGAAAAGAACCCGCAAACGCGTGTTCAAGCCGATCCTTAGGAGTTGCCATGTCCTCGACCCTCGCCGAACTGGAACGCAAGCGCGCCGCGGCGCGGCTGGGCGGAGGCGAAAAACGCATCGCCGCGCAGCACGCCAAGGGCAAGCTGACCGCGCGCGAACGGCTCGAGGTGTTGCTCGACGAAGGCTCGTTCGAGGAGCTCGACATGTACGTCGAGCATAATTGCGTCGATTTCGGGATGCAGGACCAGATCGTCCCGGGCGACGGTGTCGTCACCGGCTCTGGGACCATCAATGGTCGGCTGGTGTTCGTCTTCTCGCAGGATTTCACCGTGTTCGGCGGGTCGCTGTCCGAGCGCCATGCGCAGAAGATCTGCAAGATCATGGACATGGCGCTGAAGGTCGGCGCGCCGGTGATCGGCCTCAACGACAGCGGCGGCGCACGCATCCAGGAGGGCGTCGCCTCGCTCGGCGGCTATGCCGAAGTGTTCCAGCGCAACGTGCTCGCCAGCGGCGTGGTGCCGCAGATCTCGCTGATCATGGGGCCGTGCGCGGGCGGCGCGGTCTATTCGCCCGCGATGACCGACTTCATCTTCATGGTGAAGGACTCGTCGTACATGTTCGTGACCGGCCCCGATGTCGTGAAGACCGTCACCAACGAGATCGTCACGCAGGAGGACCTCGGCGGCGCGGTCACGCACACGACCAAGTCCGGGGTGGCCGACGTCGCGTTCGAGAACGACATCGAGGCGTTGCTCGCCGCGCGTGACTTCATCGATTTCCTCCCCGCCTCGAACCGCGAGGGATCGCCCGAGCGGCCGTCGTCCGACCCGTGGGACCGGCTTGAGGAGTCGCTCGACACGCTGGTGCCCGCGTCGGCCAACCAGCCCTATGACATGCACGAGCTGATCCGGAAGACCGTCGACGAAGGCGATTTCTTCGAGGTCCAGCCGACTCACGCCGCCAACATCATCACCGGCTTCGGGCGGATCGAGGGGCGCACAGTCGGGTTCGTCGCGAACCAGCCGATGGTGCTCGCCGGGTGCCTCGACATCAATTCGTCGAAGAAGGCGGCGCGCTTCGTGCGCTTCTGCGATGCGTTCGAGATCCCGATCGTCACCTTCGTCGACGTGCCGGGGTTCCTGCCGGGGACCGCGCAGGAACTGAACGGGATCATCAAGCACGGCGCGAAGCTGCTGTTCGCCTACGCCGAGGCGACCGTGCCCAAGATCACCGTCATCACGCGCAAGGCGTATGGCGGCGCCTATGACGTGATGGCGTCCAAGCATCTGCGCGGCGACCTCAACTATGCGTGGCCGACCGCCGAGATCGCGGTGATGGGCGCGAAGGGCGCGGTCGAGATCATCTTCCGCGGACGCACGCCCGAGGAAATCGCCGAGCAGACCGCACAATATGAGGCACGCTTCGCCAACCCGTTCGTGGCGGCAAGCAAGGGCTTCATTGACGAAGTGATCCAGCCGCACTCGACCCGCCGCCGGATCGCGCTGGGCCTGCGCAAGCTGCGCGGCAAGCAGCTCGAAAATCCGTGGAAGAAGCACGACAACATTCCGTTGTAAGCCCCACCCCACCTCGTCTTGCAACCGCCCGGGCGCTCCTTATAATGACCTTATAAGGAGTCGCCCCATGCAGACCGCGCGCGTGACGTTCTTGACGACACCAGATGACAAGGCAGCACTCGATGCGTTTGCCGCCCGCACCGGCCATTCTGTCGGGCACGTGCTGCGCGAGGCATCGAGCCGATACATTGCCGAGGGTGCGGACCGCGAAGATGCCGACCTCGCGGCGCTGGTCAGCGAAGTCAATGTGGCGATGCCGCGGATGGCCGCCGCGATCGATCGCATGATCGAGACGCTCGACGCGACCCATGACGAGGTCGATCGGACCTTGCGCGCCGCTGGCATCCGCACGTGAGTTCGCTGGGGGACGCGCTGGAGGCGATCCGCAACGTCGTGCTGATGCAGGAACGTCTGGAAGTGATGGACCGAAAAGTCGATCGGCTCGCGTCAGACGTGAAGGGCCTGAGCGATTATGCCGCGATGATCGACAAGCGCGTCGTCCGGATCGAGACGATGATCGAGATGGGCGCGCGGAGCAGCGCGCAGCCACGGATCGAAGGCTGACGCTGATACCGTTGCGCCAACCGCTGTTTTGCCTTTCGGCGCGGGCGCAATCTGATAGCTAGGTTTCGGTGGCGCCGCCCTGCACGTGGCAGCCGACAATCCCACCACCCCGGTTGCGGCGATCCCCGTGGATCACGATTTCGCACCTGGGCACAGCGTCGTGCCGGAGTTGACCCGTGGCTACTGATACCCCCCTCGATCGTTTCAAGGCCGTGCTCGGCGGGACCGCGCGCGCGCTCGCGGACGAACCCGAGATCGAGCTCGCTTACACTGCCGACGCGCCGACGCAGTCGGGCAAGCACATCAAGGTGCCGATGCCCGCGCGGAGCCTGCCCCCTGAGCAGGTCGCCGAGGCGCGCGGGTTCGCCGACGGGTTCGCGCTCCGGCTGCGGCACCACAATGCCGCGATCCATTCCCGCCATGCCCCGGGCGATGCGGTCGCGCGCGCGGTGTTCGATTCGGTCGAGAATGCGCGGGTCGAGGCGCTCGGCAGCCGTGGCTATGCCGGGATCACCGCGAATCTCGGCCGGGCGCTCGAGACCCGCCTGCGCGCCGACCCGATCACGCGCGCGCGCAACCGCGACGAGGTGCCGTTGTCGACCGCGTTGTCGCTGCTCGTGCGCGAGCGGCTGACCGGTGCGCCCCCGCCCGCCGCGGCAGAGCCCGGGCTGGAACTGGTGCGCGACTGGATCGAGCAGAAGGCGGGCACGGACCTCGACGGGCTTGCGCTCGCGATCGACGACCAGCGCGCGTTCGCGGGGCTCGTGACTCGCGTGCTCGAAGACCTCGAGCTGGTCGAGGGAGACATGCTGCCCGATGAATCGGACGAGGGCGGCAACGAGGACGAAGGCACCGAGGAACAACAGCAGGAAGACGAGAGCGAGGACGGCGACGACCAGGGCGAGGAAGGCCAGGGCGAGATCGAGGCGCGCGGGTCCGAGCAGGATTCCGAGGCCGAGGACGGCGAAGGCCAGGAGCAGGGCGACGATACGTTCGACGACATGGACGGCGAGCCTGGCGACGATGGCGAGGAGGGGATGCTTCCGGTCCGCCCGAACCGCCCCGCGCAGGATTTCGCGCCGCAGTTCGAATATAAGGCGTGGACCACCGCCTATGACGAAGTGATCGCCGCGACCGACCTGTGCGACGCGGACGAACTCGTGCGGTTGCGGTCGTACCTCGACCAGCAGCTCGTCCATCTGCAGGGCGCGGTGACCAAGCTCGCCAACCGGCTCCAGCGCCGGCTGATGGCGCAGCAGAACCGCAGCTGGGATTTCGACCAGGAGGAGGGCATTCTCGATGCGGCGCGGCTCGCGCGGATCGTGGTCAACCCGACGCTGTCCTTGAGCTACAAGATCGAGCGCGAGACCGACTTCCGCGATACCGTCGTCACGCTGCTGATCGACAATAGCGGATCGATGCGCGGCCGTCCGATCTCTATCGCGGCGATCAGCGCGGACATCCTCGCGCGCACGCTCGAACGCTGCGGGGTCAAGACCGAGATCCTCGGCTTCACCACGCGCGCGTGGAAGGGTGGGCAATCGCGCGAGACGTGGCTGGCGGCGGGGCGTCCGCCGCAGCCGGGGCGGCTCAACGACGTGCGGCACATCGTCTACAAGAAGGCGGACGAGCCGTGGCGGCGCGCGCGCAACTCGCTCGGGCTGATGATGCGCGAGGGGCTGCTCAAGGAGAATATCGACGGCGAGGCACTGCTGTGGGCGCATTCGCGGCTGATCGCGCGGCCTGAGGAGCGCAAGATCCTAATGGTCATCTCGGACGGCGCGCCGGTCGATGATTCGACGCTGTCGGTCAATTCGGGGTCGTATCTCGAACGGCATCTGCGGCAGGTGATCGGCTGGATCGAGGCCAAGTCGCCGGTCGAGCTCGCCGCGATCGGGATCGGGCATGACGTGACGCGCTATTACGCGCGCGCAGTCACGATCATGGATGCCGAGCAGCTGGGGGGCACGCTGATCGAGCAGCTCGCGGCGTTGTTCGATACGCCCTGAGCGATGGCCGGTTCGGCACAGGGACGATCGCCGATGGGCGCGGATGGTGCGATCCCGTATCGACAGAAGACGTTCACGCACAGGAGTAGCGGTTGATCCGGCCCAAAGAGAACTGTCGCATCGCTCGGGTCGCTTGCGGCGCCAGGATCATCGCGCTTGCCGTCCTGTCGATCGGCGTCGTGGCGTCGGCCGAAACCACCGACGAGGCGTTCACCGGACGATGGCGGATCGATACGGCGTCGATCACGGGGGATATCAAGCCGACGGTCTTTCGCGTGCGCGACGGGGTCTTCAGACGAGACGACAACAGGGCCGTGAAAGCCGATGGTCGCCTCCACCCGGTCTCCTCGGACGGATATGTGGATGAGCAGTCGATCTCGATCGAGAGCGACCACGTCATCAAGGAGATCGACAAGGTCCGCGGCAAGCTCGCCTATACCGTCGACTATGTCCTCTCACCCGACGGCGACACGCTCACCTGGCATGTGGCGAGCTACACCGGCCCCGACGGGCAAGTCGTGAGGGGCGAGACGGTGCAGCGCCGGATCGGGTCGCCATCGAAGGGCGCGCATCTGATTTCCGGGACGTGGAAGCGTGTCGGCGTGACGGCTGATTCGAGACAGGATATGATCCTGAAACTCCACGGCAATCGCTTCAGTTCGCGGACCGACAGCGGAAGCGGTTTCGACGCCATCATCGGGGGCGATCCGGTTAAATTCGATGGCGATAATTCCGGTGTTCGCGCACAAATCACGAGCCCTCGGCCCGATCTCATTGTGGAAACCGATCTGTCGGCGCGGGGTACCGTCGACGACGTCTTTTCGCTGGAGTTGATGCCGGACCAGAAGACCATTCGTGCCACCGGGGTCTATGGACCCGAGAAGCGGTCGACGACCTTTTATCTTCACAAGCTGGTCGAATGAGCGAGCCGGGGCACACTGGCATCGTGCCACCGGCCGGCGGCTTTGTCGGTCCCGTCAAACGGTCGGTGACAATTGCGGGACATGCGACTTCGATCAGTCTCGAACCGATCTTCTGGCGCGCGCTGGACGATGCCGCGCGGGTGCGCGGGCTGCCGCTCAATGCCGTGATCGCGCAAGTGGATGCGCTGCGGATCATGGCGGACGATCCGCCAAATCTGGCAAGTGCGCTGCGGAGCTGGGTGGTTTCGGAGCGCATCGCGATCCTGGAAGTTTGTAAGCGTTTGTAGTCTTCGGCTGACCGTGGCGCAAAGCCGACTCCTGCAGGCACTCAAATGAGAGTAATTCTCAATAGCGTTGACAATGCGAGTGACTCGCAATAGCGAGACCCCAACGAATGGGGAAATTTCATGTCACGTCTCGTCGCCGCAAAGCCTGCCTACCTCGCCTTGTCCTGTGTCGGTGCCTTTGCGAGCCTGCCCGCCTTCGCCAACGATGCGCCCCCGCCACCGCCCCCGGCGAACGACGAGGACCCCGACCATAAACTCGACATCGTCGTCCACGGCCAGCGCGAGCCGCGCCGCGATCCGAAGCTCGTCGCGCCGCTGGTCGACACGCCCAAGTCGATCGTCGTGCTCGACAAATCGGTGATCCAGCAAACCGGATCGACCTCACTCCAGGATGCGCTCCGCACCGTTCCCGGCATCACCTTCGGCGCGGCGGAAGGCGGCAATCCGATCGGCGACCGCCCGTTCATCCGCGGCTTCGATAGCCAGGGCAGCGTCTATGTCGACGGCGTGCGCGACCTGTCGTCGCAGACGCGGGAAGTGTTCGCGGTGGACTCGATCCAGATCGTGCGCGGGTCGGATTCGACGCTCGGCGGGCGCGGCAATGCGGGCGGATCGCTCAACATCCTGTCGCGCCTGCCGCAACTTCGCACCTTCGGCACGGCGAGCGCGAGCTATGGCAATGGCGACTTCAAGCGCGTCACCGGCGACGTCAACGTCCAGCTGGGCGACACCGCCGCCTTCCGGCTCCAGGGGCTGTGGCACGACCAGAAGTTCGCCGACCGCGATTCGATCTATGCGAAGCGCTGGGGGTTCGCGCCCAGTGTCACGCTCGGCCTCGGCACGCCCACGCGGCTGACCGCAAGCTATTATTACCTCGAAAGCCACGAGTTGCCGGACAGCGGCATCCCGTACCAATATGTCTGCTCGGCAACCAATTGCGCGCTGCCGGCGGGGAACGTCTTCACCACCCCCGCGATCGGCACGATCACCACGCGCGGCGGGCAGACCGGCACCGTCAAGCGCTCGGCCTTCTACGGCCTGGAGGATCGCGACTTCCGCGACGCGACGACCAACCAGGCGATGCTGCGGGTCGAGCATGATTTCGGCGGTATCACGCTGCGCAACACTGCGCGCTATGCGCACAGCGACCAGGCGTACATCTTCACGCTGCCCGACGACAGCCAGGGCAACGTCTTCGGCACCGCGACGACCAACCCGACGGGCGCGGCGGGTGCGCGCGGCGACGTGCTGACCGGCGGCTATGTCTGGCGGCGCGGCAACACGCGCTACAGCTATACCGAAAGCCTGATCGACCAGACCGACCTCAGCGGCACCGTCTCCACCGGCGGGATCAAGCACAGTTTCGCGGTCGGCACAGAGCTCGCCTGGGAGAAGACGCGTCGCGGTACCTTCGTTTCCGCCAACGGATCGACGATCAGCCCGCGCTGCAACAGCGCGACGATCGCGCGCTATTATTGCGCCAGCCTGTTCGCTCCCAACCCGTCAGACCCCTGGGTGAATTACGCCAACGACACGTCGAGCGTGGCCACCGCGATCGTGCGGGGTGCCGCCAATACCGAAACGCAGAACGATGCCACCACGGTCTCGGTCTACGGGTTCGATTCGGTCACGCTGCTGCCGCAGCTGATCCTCAACCTTGGCGCGCGCTACGACCGGTTCAAGTCGACCGTCACTCTGCCCTTCGCCGCTGGATCGACCGCCACGCGGCTGTCGCGCACCGACACGCTGTTCAACTGGCAGGCCGGGCTGGTGTTCAAGCCGACCAGCGAGACTAGCCTCTACGCAAGCTACGCCACCGCCGCGACGCCGCCCAACGCGCTGCTCGGTGAAGGGCGCGAGGACAATGCGCTGCCGACCACCAACAGCGCGGCCAATCTCGCGATCCTCGACAGTCTCAAGGTCCAGAAGACCAAATCCTACGAGGTCGGCGCCAAGGGGAGCCTGTTCCACGAGAAGCTCCAGCTCGGGCTGGCGGTGTTCCAGACCGACATCACCAACGCGCGCGTCCAGATCGACGCGAACACGGTCGGCTTCCTCGGCCGCACCCGCATTCGCGGGGTGGAACTGACCGCGAGCGGGACGATCCTGCCCGGCTGGACGGTGTTCGGCGGCTATACCTATCTCGACCCAAAGATCGTCGACGGCGGCAACAGTGCGCTGACCGTCGCGGCCAATGGCCCGGCGCCGGCGCAGACGGTCTACGTCCCCTCGGTCAACACCGGCCGACAGGTCCCGCAGACCGCCAAGCAGAGCTTCACCGCGACGACCAATTACGAGCTTTTGAAGGGGCTGCAGATCGGCGGCAGCGCGATCTACATGGGCCGGCAATATGGCGGCTATGCCGACAATCGCGCCGCGACCCAGACGAGCGCGGGGGTCGTGACGATCACGCCCGCGACCACCATCCTGTCGCGCGGGATCCCGGATTACTGGCGCTTCGATGCGCGCGCGAGCTATGCGATCACCCCCAATGTGGAGATCAGCGTCAACGCGCAGAACCTCACCAACACGGTCTATTTCACCCAGACCTTCACCGCGCATTACGCGGCGATCGCCCCCGGGCGGACGGTGTTCGGCACGGTGACGGCCAAGTTCTGATGCTGACACCGGAGCAACTGGCGGCGCTGTCGCCGGAGCAGATCGCCGCGCACCTCTCGGGTCCACCCGAGCACCGCGCCGCCTTCGTCCGCGCGGCGGCGGACGCGGGAATGGCGGATGCGCAGGCCGTCTATGGTCAGATGCTGCTCGACGGCACGGGCGTGCCGCGCGACGCGACCGCCGCCCTCGGCTGGTTCGTGCGCGCGGCGGCGCAGCATCATGTGATGGCGATCAACATGGTCGGGCGCTGCTATGACCTCGGCTGGGGCACCAGGCCCGACAAGGCGCGCGCCGCGGCGTGCTACCGGATCGCCGCCGAGGCCGGACTCGATTGGGGCATGTACAATTACGCGACGTTGCTCGCACTCGGGCATGGCGTGGACGAGGACCGGGTGGCGGCGCTCGGCTGGTTCCGCAAGGCCGCCGCGCTCGGCAACGCGAAGGCGATCAACTTCATCGGCAGCTTTCATGAGGATGGCTGGGTCGTCCCGCGCGATCTCAAGGCGGCGGCGCAATGCTATGCGCGCGCGGCGCAGGGCGGGGACTTCCGCGGCGCGTTCAACCATGCGCGGATGCTCGGCCGGACCGGCCATGTCGAGGAGGCGCTCGGCTGGCTCCGACGGGCGGGCGCAAGTGCGACCCCGGCGTTCGTCGAGAAGGCCGCGGCCTGGCTCGCCGCCTGCGACATCGCGGCGTTCCGCGCGCGTGGGGTCCAGGCGATCCAGAGTGCCACATGCTGACGGTCATCCCCGGCCTGCTGTCGGCCGAACAGGTCGCCGCCTTGCGCGCCGATCTCGATGCCGCCGACTGGATCGACGGCAATGCGACCTCGGGCGCGCAATCCGCGCTTGCCAAGCGCAACACGCAATTGCCCGATGACAGCGCGGTGGCGCGCGCGGGCGGCAGCCTGGTGCTCGATGCGCTCGCCGCGTCGCCGCTGTTCGTGGCGAGTGCGCTACCGCTCAAGGTCTTCCCACCGCTGTTCAACCGCTACGCCGAGGGCGATGCGTTCGGCGCGCATGTCGACACCGCGATCCGCATCCGGCGCGGGAGCGACTTCCGCATCCGCAGCGACCTGTCGGCGACGCTGTTCCTGTCGGACCCCGACAGCTACGACGGGGGCGAGCTCGTCATCGCGACGCAGTTCGGCGAACAGCGCGTCAAGCTGCCGGCGGGGCAGCTCGTGCTGTATCCCGCGTCCAGCGTCCATCACGTCACGCCCGTAACGCGCGGCACGCGGGTCGCGTCCTTCTTCTGGCTCCAGTCGATGGTCCGCGACGATGGCGCGCGCGCGCTGCTGTTCGAACAGGATACCGCGATCCAGTCGATCGCAGCCCGGCTCGGCAGCGACGATCCCGAGATCGTCCGGCTGACGGGCGTCTATCACAATCTTTTGCGCCGCTGGGCGGAGGTCTGATGTCCAAGATTGCACTCCGCAACGTCTGGTTCCAGCTCCACAAATGGATCGGGCTGCTGCTCGCGATCCTGATCATCCCGCTCTCGCTCAGTGGCGCGGTGCTGGTGTGGGACGAGGCGGTCGATCACGTCCTCAACCCGGCGCGCTATGCGACGACCGGCACGACCACGCTCGACCCGCAACGCTATGTCGCGGCGGCGCGCGGGGCGCTGAATCCTGGCGAGCGCATCGCCAGCCTCGCGCTGCCAGAGCGCGACGGCCCGGTGCAGGTCACTGCGATCACCCCGCCGGACCCCGCGCGGCGCGGACCGCCGTTGCGCACGACGGTCTATCTCGATCCGCCGACTGCGAAGATCCTCGCGGTCGGCACCAGCGCGCGTGGCGTGCTGCGCGTACTGCACAATCTCCACGGCAATCTGCTCGTGCCCGGGGTCGGGCGGCAGATCGTCGGGTGGATCGGCGTCGCAATGCTGCTGTCGAGCGTTTCGGGGCTGTGGCTGTGGTGGCCGACGGTGGGGCGATGGGCGCGCGGGCTGCGCTGGCGGCGGCATCGCAACACCGACACAAACCTGCACCACCTGTTCGGCTTCTGGATCGCGCTGCCGTTGTTCATGCTGTCGCTGACGGGGGTGTGGATCGCGTTCCCGCAGGTGTTTGCCGGGATCGGTGGCGGCGGCACTGGCCCCGGCGCGCGGGGGCCGGGCGGACCCGGCGCGCGACCGCTGGTGCTGGAACGCCCGTCGCTGCCGCTCGACGCGGTCCTCAGTCGGGCCGGATCGGTGACGCCAGGAAACATCGCGCGGGTCGAATGGCCGACCGATCGCAAGCCCGAATGGAAGGTCCAGTTCGCCGGATCGACCCCCGCTGCTGTCACCGTCACCGTCGCCGTCGACGACGCGACCGGTCGCGTCAAGCCCGCACGCCCCGAACGCGAAACGCTCGCGCGGACGATGCGGCGGCTGCACGACGGGACGCGAATGGGGTTCGCGTGGCAGCTGCTGGTGTTCCTGGGCGGTATCCTGCCCGCGGTGCTTGCGGTCACCGGCATCATCATGTGGTGGCGCGCCCGCGGGTGGAAAGCCGCGCTGAAGGCAAAGCAGCGCGCGCGGGTCGCGGCGTAGGGGACTCCTTCTCTTTGAAGCTTTCGCCACCGCCGGCCGTCGTTTCGATCGGTCTCCAACATCCGTCATCCTGAACTTGTTTCAGGATCCAGCCTTCCGCGAGTCCGGACCATGGCTGTTGCGCGGTGGATGCTGAAACAAGTTCAGCATGACGGCAGCTCATCGGGAGCGGGGGGCGACCAAACCTCCAATTGCCTTTGTGCAAAGGTTTCGCCTTCGCGGGAATGACGAAGTGTGGGGGGGGGCAGAACCGCCAGAACGCCGGCTCCAAAAAGAAAGAAAGGCCGCGTCCCTGCACCGGGCAGGGACGCGCACCCAATAACCGGAACCGCGCCTACCGCCCCAGCAACACCCGCGCCTGACCCGCGATCTGCGCCAGCATCGCCGCATTCGGGGCAGGGGCCAGCCGCGCACGGTCGACCACTGCCTTGAACTGCGCGACTCGCGCGGCATTGTCGCCAAGCCACGTCTCGACCAACGCCTGCGGATCGAGCTTGCCCCCCGCCGAGCGCGCGAGGAATTCGAGCCGCAACTGCTGGAAGTCGCGCGCGAGCCCCGCGATCAACAGCCGCTCCCACGGATCGCTCGAATCGATCCGCGCCGCATTCGCCTGCGCCCAGTCGAGCCCGAGCGCCTGCCCGAGCCGCGTGAACGCGCGCGTGAGCACGGTCTCGTCGATCCCGAGCCGGTCGCCGAGATCGGCAAGTCCGACCGCGCCGTCCATCTCGAACAGCCGAACCACCTTCTGCACCAGCGCGGTGGGCGCACCTGCCGCCTCGAGCGCGCCGGCGATCCGGGCGCTGTGCGCGCTCGCCTCTTCCAGCAGCAACGCCTTGGTCTGTCGGTCGAGTTCCAGGATCCCCTTGGAAAGACGGCTGAGCGTATCGCCCGGCCCGGACCCGGTCCGCGTCGCGCGCAGCAGGTCCGCGATCTGCGAGCGCGTCGCGACCGCCGTCTCGTCGAACAAGGCGATCCGCGCCGCCTCGGGCATGTCGGTCGTCTCGATCTCGCGCCACAGGGCGGGGAGGTCGAACAGCCGTTCCGCGACGACGAACATGCCTGCGATGTCGCTCATCGCGGCGCCCTCTTCCTCGGCCAGTTCGAACGGGTAGAGCACGCCCATCCGGTTGACGATCCGGTTGGCGAGCTTGGTCGCGACGATCTCGCCGCGCAGCCGATGCTCGTCGATCGCCTTGCCGAAGCGTTCCTGCATCGCGCGCGGGAAAGCGGCGTGGAGATCGGGGAGCAATTCGTCGGCGAGGCCAAGCCCCGACCGTTCGATCGCCGCCTGCAACGCCAGCTTCGCGGTCGCGAGCAGCACCGCAAGCTCGGGCCGGGTCAGCCCGCGGCCCTCGGCCGAGCGGCGGAGCAGGTCGTCATTCCCCGCCAGCCCCTCGACCGCGCGGTCGAGCGAGCCTGCCGCCTCGAAGATCTCGATCAGCCGGACATAGCTCGGCACGGTCTGTGCCCCGCCCGCCTCGGCGATCGACAAAGCGAGCGTCTGGAGCCGGTTGTCCTCCAGCACCAGATGCGCGACGTCGTCGGTCATCCCGGCGAGGAAGGCGTTGCGATCCTCGAACGCGAGGCGGCCCTCGATCATCTCGCGGTTGAGCGCGATCTTGATGTTGACCTCATTGTCCGAGCAATCGACGCCCGCCGAATTGTCGATGAAGTCGGTGTTGATCCGCCCGCCATGCGCCGAGAAAGCGATGCGCGCCGCCTGCGTCACACCGAGGTTCGCGCCCTCGCCGATCGCGGTCGCGCGCAGATCCTCTGCATCGACGCGGAGCCGGTCGTTGGCGGGGTCGCCGACCGCGATGTTATTCTCGGCGCGCGCCTTCACATAGGTGCCGATCCCGCCGAACCAGATCAGGTCGACCGGGCTCTTGAGGATCGCCGAGATCAGCGCGCCCGGCTCCATCTCGCGCTCGGCGATGCCGAGGGCTACGCGGACTTCGTCGGTCAGCGCGATCACCTTGGCGGTGCGCGGGAACACCCCGCCGCCCGTGGAGATCAGCGACCCGTCATAATCCGCCCAGCTCGAGCGCGGCAGCGCGAACATCCGCGTGCGCTCCGCGAACGACGCGGCGGGGTCGGGGTTCGGGTCGAGGAAGATATGGCGGTGGTCGAACGCCGCGACGATCTTGAGCTCCGCGCTCAGCAACATGCCGTTGCCGAACACGTCGCCCGACATGTCGCCGCACCCGACGACGCGGATCGGCTGCGTCTGGACGTCGGTGCCGCGCTCGGCGAAGTGCCGCTGGACGCTGACCCATGCGCCCTTGGCGGTGATCCCCATCGCCTTGTGGTCGTAACCGACCGACCCGCCGCTCGCGAACGCGTCGCCCAGCCAGAAGCCGTGCTCGAGCGCGATCGCATTGGCGACGTCGGAGAAGGTCGCGGTGCCCTTGTCGGCGGCGACGACGAAATAGGGATCCTCGCCGTCATGCACGACGACGTCCTGCGGGTGGACCACCGCGCCCTCGACGATGTTGTCGGTGATCGACAGCAAAGTACGGATGAACACGCGGTAGCTTTCGGTCCCCTCGGCGAGCCACGCATCGCGGTTCGACGCGGGCGGCAGCTGCTTGGGATAGAAGCCACCCTTCGCGCCGGTCGGCACGATCACCGCGTTCTTGACGCGCTGCGCCTTCATCAGCCCGAGGATTTCGGTGCGGAAGTCGTCGCGCCGGTCGGACCAGCGCAGGCCACCACGCGCGACCGGGCCGGCGCGCAGATGGATGCCCTCGATCCGTGCGGAATAGACCCACATCTCGCGCCACGGAACGGGGGCCGGGAGGCCGGGAATGAGATGGCTGTCGAGCTTGAACGCCAGCGCAACCTGGCCTGCGGGCGCGAACGCATTGGTCCGCAACGTCGCGGCGATCACGCTGCGCAGCGAGCGCAGGATACGGTCGTCGTCGATCGCGGACACGGCGTCGAGCCCCGCATCGATCGCGGTGTCGGCTGCCGCGATCCCCGAACGGTCGCGCGCGGGATCATGCGCCGCGGTAAACCGCTCGATCAGCGCAGCCGCGACATTCGGCGCACGCCGCAGTGCGTCGACCACGGTGACGAGGCCGTACGTCAGCCCCCCCTGCCGCAGATAGCGGAACCACGCGCGGAACAGCAGGACCGATTCGGACGCGAGCCCGGCGTCGACGATCAGCCGGTTGAACGCATCGTTCTCGGCGCGATTTTCGAGCACCGCCTTGATCGCATCCTCGAGCAGCGTGGCATCGGGAACGGTGCCGCCCATTTCGACGAGGAATTCATGGACGAACCCCTGTTCGTCACCGAGCAGCGCGGTGGGGAGTTCCTCGATCACGCGGAAGCCGAAATTCTCGAGCACCGGTACCGCGTCCGACAGCGCGAGCGCGCCGCCCTCGCGGTAGATCTTGAGCCGGGTCGCACCGCGCTCGTCGCGGTACAGCCGGACCGAGCGATCGCCGGGGTTTTCCAGCCGCGCCAGCCGCACGATGTCGCGCGCGGCTTCCTCAGCGGTGTTGGCGCTGCGATACCCCTGCGGGAAGCTCGCGGCATGTTTGAGCGCAAGGCGCGCCGCGCGTGCGGCATCGGTCTGCTCGACCAGCGCCGCCTCGACCGCGGGAACCCAGCCGCGCACCATCCGCGCGATCCGCGTGTCGAGCGCCTCGGTCTCGGGCAGCACGCCGCCTTCGCGCAGATCGAGCGTGAAGCGGATCAGCGCGATCGTATCGTCGACCGCGATCGACCAGTTGAGCACGCTTGCGTTCGCCGCCTGGGCGAGCATGTCGCCGATCGCGATCCGCCGCGCGGTGGTGAGGTCGTCGCGCGGAAGCCACACGAACGCGAACAGATGCCGCCCGAGCGTGCTGCGCACCAGCACCAGCTTGGGCCGCGGACGATCCGCCAGCGACATGGCGGTGAGCGCGACATCCTCGAGCGCCTCGGGCGTGAAGCCGGTGATCAGGTCGTGCGGCAGTGCGGCGAGCGCATGCGTCAGCGCCTTGCCGGTATGGCCCTTGGGGTCGAACCCGAACTTGGCCTCCAGCGCAGCGAGCCGTGCGCGCAGGACCGGCACGTCCTCGGGCGCCGCGCCCAGCGCGGCGCTGGTCCACAATCCGGCGTGGATCGACAGGCCGGCCACGCGCGCGCCATCGCGCAGCGGGACGAGAGCGAGATCGAGCGGCACCTGCCGGTGGACGCCCGAGATGAGATTGGACTTGAGCAGCAGCGGCGCCTCGCCGCCATCCTCGAACCAGCGCATCGCAAGACTGCGCGACGCTTCGGCGAGGATCGGCACGGGCTGCGGATTGCGCGCGATGCCGAGCGCCTGCGCTTCGGTCGCCGCATCGTTCGAACCTGTTCCCGACCACGTCTGGTGCCCGAGCAAGGTCATGTTGCGGTCGAGCAGCCAGGCGAGCAGCGCGCTTCCCTCGCCCTCGGGGAGCGTCGCGATATCCGCCGCCAGCGCGTCCTGCAGCGCATGCCAGTCGCCGACCGCCGCACGGACGTCCGCAAGGTTCTTCGCGAGATCGGTGACGAGCTCGCGCCGCTCGCGCGCATCGACGCGTTCGAGCTCGATATAGATCATCGATTCGGCGGCACCCTCGTCGACCTCGGTCAGCGCGCCATCCGAATCGCGCGTCACGCGCAGCACCGGGTGAATGATCCGGTCGATCGAAATGTCGTGCGCGCCGATCGTCGCCGCGATCGAATCGACCAGAAAGGGCATGTCGTCGTTGACGATCGCAAGCCGCATCAGGCGGCGCGGGTCGGTTGCCGGGAGCGGCTCGAGCGCGATCGTCGCGGTGGCGGGCGCTCGCCGCTCGGCGGTGGCGGCGACGAAGCTGGCGGCGGTAGCGCGCTCGGCCTCCCCGAACCCCTGCAATTCTCCCGGAAGAGCGCCCTTGGTGAGCCGGACGGCGAGGGCATCCGACAGCGATTTCAACGTGGTCTTTGGCATGCGCGCTCCTATGCGCCGGTCCGTTCGTGACCTCAAGACTTGTGGCGGTGCAGCAAATTCAGCTGATCGCGCGGCGCATTGCGCGCTCGGTCAGCGCGGAATCGTCTGTGATCGTCGCGATGATGTCGAGGGTTCCCGGATGGCCCGACCGCGCGAGGAGCAAGACGTAATCCCCTTCGGGCGACGTGGTCTGCATGGTGACACTGGCGAGCGTGGGACGCTTGGCGAGCTGGACGGAAGGGCTGGATCGCGGGCTCGCGACCGGCGCGCGCGCCAGCCGCTCGGCCTTTACCACGGCCTTGATCCCGCCGTCCTGCGACTGGAGAAATGCCTGCAGCCCGCCGGCCGGTACGCCGGTACGGCGCGCATATGCGAGGACGGCGGCATATTCGGTCAGGCGCGTCTTGTCATAGTCGGTGCCGAAGACGAGCTTGACCACCGGGGTCATCGGCGCACGCAGCTGCACCGGGATGCGCGCGTGCTTCAGCAAGGCGTCATACCCCTGGGGATCGGCATCCGCCGCCGCCGCGAAATCATGCGCGCGGGCGAGGGCGCGGTACAGGGCGGCGCGGCTGCGGGTATCTGCCGCACGCAGCGTGGCCGCGGTCTGCTGTGCCAGCAGTAACCGGTCAGCAAGGCTGTCCTCGCGCTGCGACGCGACGTCGGCGGCGTCTTCCGGATCGGATGGCTGGCCAGCGCGTGCATCGTCGGCGCGGTCGTCGTCCTCGATCAGGTCGTCGAACCCGCCGCTGGGGCCATCGGCCCAGATGGGGGCGGTCGCGACGGGTTTGGGTGCGCCCCGGGCCGCTTCGATCTCCGCGTGGAGGCGGGCCTGCATCTCCGCGTCGACCAGTTCCTTCCAGTTGATCACCCCGTAGATGAAGTCGATCGTATCCTCGTCGGAGGAGAACGGCATCAGGATGCCGCGGTACAGCGTGTTGTGCCCGCGCGTGCTGACGAACTCCGCCTCGAACCCGATCGGCGAGCGATTGGCGATGATCTGCAGATAATGGTCGGTCAGGCGCGACAGGAGCGAGCGGCTCGGCACCTGCGCGATATGGGTCGTGCCAGCGTCGAGCGAACATTCGTCGCGCAGCGCGCGCCCGAGATAGGCGATTGCGGGGTTTTCGATGCCCTGTGTGAAATCCAGAAGCACGCTATGTGGGCCAAAGTCCGCGATGGTCCCGGGATCGAGATCGTTGATCGAGGGATATCCCCGCCCGCCCAGCAGCGAAACCCAGTAGTTATACGCGCGGACGTGCATGCGGCGCTCGTCGGTGCCGACGTCGATCTGCGCTTCCGCCAGATCATCGCTGCCCGCGTCCTGCGCGCCGCGACCGGGATCCTCGGCGCCGATCCGATCATCCTCGAAGTCGTGAACACTATCCATTGCGCAAACGCCCTATCTGGCCCGACGGGGCCGTTACTGCCCGACCTTATGCGCCCTGCGTGGTAAACGTCCGGTAAAGGGATGGGCAGAAGCCAGAAATCTTCCCGAGATTGCGCTCTCGGCTTGCCATCCCGAATTCGATTTGATAAGCGCCCGCCTCCACGATCGTCGATCCGACATCGTGCATGCCGCTTTAGCTCAGTTGGTAGAGCATCGCATTCGTAATGCGGGGGTCACAGGTTCGAGTCCTGTAAGCGGCACCAGTACATACTGAGAACATTGTAGAAAACCGCGGAAATCTGCGGTATAATGGCTCCTGCTGGTTCCACGGTTTCTCACTTTGTTCCACCGTGGCCCACCAAAAGTGGACCACGAATCGGTGGACCACGAGCAACGTAGGAGCTGTGGTCCACCATGCTTACGACTGTTCAGATTCGCTCGCTCAAACCCGAAGCGCGCCCATTTAAGGTTCCCGACGCCGACGGGCTTTTCCTTATCGTTCAGCCCTCCGGGGCGCTGCTCTGGCGATTTCGCTACAAAGTGCTGGGCCATGAGCGGAAGCTGTCGCTTGGCACCTTCCCAGAGCTGTCGCTTCAGCAGGCGCGAAAGAAGCGCGACGAGGCTCGCGCTCAGCTCGTTGATGGGATCGACCCGGTAGAGGAGAAGCGCCAACGGCGTATTGCCGCCGAATTGGCGGCGCAAACGACCTTCGGCCTCGTCGCCGAGGAATATATCCAGAAGATGGAGCGGGAAGGGCGATCGCCGGCGACCATCAAAAAGGCGCGATGGTTTCTCGAATTGCTCGACGGCATCGCCCAGCGTCCTATCGCGTCGGTGACGCCACACGAACTGCTGGATGTCCTCAAGCGTGTCGAGCGTCGCGGGCACCATGAGACCGCGCTCCGGCTCCGTTCTTTTGCGGGCCGCGTCTTTCGCTACGGGTTTGCGACGTTACGCACAGAGAAAAACCCTGCTGACATTCTACGCGGCGCGCTGACGGTCCCGAAAGTGAAGCATCATGCGGCGATCATTGAGCCCAAGAAAGTGGGAGAGCTGCTGCGCGCAATCGAGGATTATAAAGGCCGGCCCGAAACCCTTCACGCGCTGAGGATTGCACCGCATGTGTTCCTGCGCCCGGGTGAGCTGCGGCAAGCCAAGTGGGATGAGATCGACTTCGCCGAGAAGGTCTGGCGGGTGCCAGCCGAGCGGATGAAAATGAAGCAGCCGCACGCGGTACCGCTGTCTCGCCAGTCGTTGTTTATTCTTCAGGATCTCCGATCGCTCGCCCGAACGAGCGAGTATCTATTCCCGGCGCTCCACACGACGAAGCGGCCGCTTTCCGATAACACCCTGAACGTGGCCCTGCGGCGGTTGGGCTTCGAGAATGACGAGATGACCAGTCATGGGTTTCGGGCGATGGCCAGTACGCTGCTCAATGAGTCAGGGCTTTGGCACCCCGATGCGGTCGAGCGCGCTCTTGCGCATGGCGAAAAGGACAGGGTGCGGGCCGCCTATCACCGGGGCGCTCACTGGGCCGAGCGTGTTCGCATGGCCCAGTGGTGGTCGGATTATCTCGACGAGCTTCGGATCGGTGGCGATGTCGTAAAGGGCAAATTCCGCAAGCGGGCGTAGCTTGAATGGCGTAGATCTGCCATTGACCAGCCCGTGTTTCGGATGATTGGGCGTGGGTGATTCAGTGTCCTTGCGACGGCATATCGATGTCGTCTGGGAGCATTCTGTTCAGCGTATTTTATGGGTCGTTGGATCGCTAGACGCCTCGGGCGGGTCGACAAGGAACGTGCCGCTTTCCACAGGGTCGATACTGGCCCCTACGTCGAGCGCTCAATCCTCCCATCTTTGTCAAGACGAGAACCCATCGCCATGCTCCATTCCCGCCGGGTAGGCCTTTCGCGCGGTTATCCTGCCCCTGCCTTACAAGAGGTAACTACAGATTGATGAAATGGGCTTATGAGCTATCGCTGCTCAAACCCGAAGTCGCCCCGTGGCGTCGGTTGAGTTAAGCTATGACGTGCGATCAAGCTGATCGAGCCCCCGTCCGGGAATTGAGGCTAAACGCATTCACTGGACGGTGGTATGCTCCAGCAGCTCACCGTCAGCATCGTTCTGCAACTGCCCGCCGCCACTGCACAAGCGTCCTGAAACGAGCATTGTAAGAACCCGCCACGCGAAGTCCGCCGCTGTCTTTACTCTGGCGCCGTAAGATTACGACCAATGCGTGGCCATGGACCGCCTTTCCATTGAATCCGCGCTGCCTAGATTGCGCCAGATGCCAGATGATCGATTCAAGGACGCACAATTGACCGGGCAGCAGTTAGCGTGTCTTGGCAAGGTGGCAGAGCACAAAGACTCGCTACAGATCGCGTTCGAGCTTGGCATAGCCAAGAGCACCGTAGACATCCATATCGCGAAAGCTGTCGCAAAACTTGGCGTTGGTAGCCGCCGGGAGGCGGCAAAGCTCCTTCTGGAGTGGCGCGCTCAACATAGCGATCCGATAGGTAGTCATTTTATCAGTATCGCCACCACAACCGATTGCGCGCCAGAGACATCCGCATCGGAGCAGGACGGTTCAGTGCTCCGAGACGGTAGCGATGTCGGCGACTTGCCGTCATGGCAACCGGTGCCAGTGAACCTTCCGGATGGAGACGGAGCAGCCAATCGATACGACCTGAACGTCTTCCGAACATTCGGTCTCAGCATCCTGCTCGTGTTCGCCACATCTCTCGTGGTGATTGCAAGCATTCCGATGTCGAGTGCGGTTCAGGACATAATCGATTTTTGCTGCGTCCAATCCAACTGTGCACCCGACGGCGTCCCCGCCGGGATGAGGAGAAGCAAATGCTCAAGGAACGTCGAGAAGCAACTCGAAACGTCGCCGCCGCCCTACGTCCCGTCGAACAGGCGAGCGATCAGTTCACAGCCATGACCGCTCGCTGCATTGCAACCATGCTTGAGGAACGCGCGAAGGCCGGACTCCCGTTCGAACTGGGCGCGGCCGCGTTCAAGCTCGCCGCTGAGACTATGACGAGTTCGCTGGAAAACCGCGAACGCCTCCTGCATCTGCACGGATTGCTGAAGGCTATCCCGGCGCAAATCGGGATCCGCGGCTACGGCGACAATGGCTGCCCTGATGATGTGCTGACCACCAATGACGGTGACGGCAAGGTTGTCGCCATGACCTCGACCAGTTGACGGCAAGCCAAGAAGGCGTGATCGATCGGTCATGATCCCGCCGCTGATCCGTTTCGGGCTCCCCTTGCTGCTGATCTGGATATGGTCGATGCGGCAAGGCGGAGCACCGGAGCGGGTCGGAGCGTCGACGCTGCTGGCCGCCGAGATCGCTTCGTATCTCGCCGCGTTCGTGGGCAACCGCCGATTTCTGGCCCCGGACATGACTACGACAATCATCGACGCCGCGTTGATCGTCGCGCTCGGCGTCCTGGCTTTGCGAGCGAACCGCCTGTGGCCGACATTCCTGCTGGCGACGCACATGATCACCGTGCTCAGCCACTTCGACATCGTGGTGAACCGGCACCTGCGTCCATTGGGATACGCGGTAATGCAGATCGCTCCGGCCTATCTGGGCTTGGCGGTTCTCGGCGCGGGCATCTGGCGCTATCATCACAGAACGATACAAAACGGTGCCGAACCCTCTTGGAGACGACCATCCTCCAGTCGCTCGGCCGCGAACGCGCCGCCACCTGCGCCCATATCCTGATCGACGAATTCGGATCGCTTGCCGCCGTGCTGTCGGCGACACGGCGACGCCTGCTGCGGATCACAGATAATGACGTAGCTACGGTCCGCCTCATCAGCGCTTTCCGCGTCACGATGATGCATGCCCTGCGATACCGGATTACTAGAGGGGCCGCACAGCTGCAGGACATGGTGGACTATCTGGCTCTCGACTTGACCCATGCCCCAGTCGAGCGAGTCCATGTCCTGTTTTTCGACCGACGATCGCGGCTTATTCGTGATGAGGTTTTCGGCATCGGCACGACCGGCACGGTCACGATTCCTGTTCAGGAAATCATGCGGAGGTCCCTCGACTTGATGGCAGCGAGCATTGTGCTGGTCCACAACCACCCCGGTGGCGATCCGGCCCCAAGCCAAGCCGACATCAACGCAACGCGCAGACTTGCCCGCGCTGCAGATGCGTTAGAGATACGCCTACACGACCACCTCATAATCAGCGCAAACGGTTTCACGAGCTTCAGGGCCCAAGGACTGGTTTGAACGGTTCGGCGTAACACAGAAGTGGAGAAATTGCCTTCCCCATCCGGTGTCGGGAAGATGCACGATCAGCCGAAAAACTGTCTTTCGCTTACAGGCACTCGCGATGCGCATATCTTCGGGTGCCGTGGGCCCCTCGCCCTTTGCCAGTATGATAGTCTGATCGAACGGCATATCGAATGTGAGGAACGCTCACCGAAAGACCGTGGCTTTTTGCTATCAGCCGACGAAAGCGGACGGACGGCTGGCCATCAGGTTGCAAAATCCGGAACGGCACAAGATGGTGGAGCGCCGCGCGTTCGCTTTCGGGTCGCGTTGGCGATCGCACCAATGGCGGTGCGCTCATACGTGTGGTACCGGCAGCCGGCGGAGGATCGTTCGGTTGAACACAAGCGGCGGGGAAGACGGTTCAGACGGTCTGATGGCCTTGTACGTCGAGCACAGAACAGCTTTGCTGCGTTTTCTGGTTGCACGAACCGGTAGCATTTTCGAGGCCGAGGACGTGGTGCAGGAGCTCTGGCTCAAGCTTGGCGCGGCGCCCTCCGGGCCGATCGGCAACGGACGTGCCTATCTATATCGCATGGCGCAGAACATCGTCCTCGACCGTCTGCGGGCAGGACGGCGTCGCGTGGCGCGTGAAGGCGCGTGGGCCGACAGCGAGCAGGGATTTGGCGGCGACGCGCCCGAACCCCATGTTGACGCGTCGGCCGAGACCGATCTGATCGCCAGGGAAGATGCGCAACGACTGGCGAACGCGATCACGCAGCTTCCGCCAGGCGCTGCGAGGGCGTTTCGGCTCCACAAGCTGGATGGCTTGAGCCACGCCGATACCGCCGCGCAACTCGGCATCAGCCGCAAGGGCGTGGAAAAACACATGGCAGTCGCAATGGCGCATCTGCGGCGGCTGCTTGACGATGGGAAACTGGGGTGACCGTCGGTGCACGGCGTCTTGCCGATACAAGCAGGAAGCGGCGGTTAGCAAGCCGACGCGAGGTGATTCAATGAACGAGGATATTGGGCAACGCGCGGCGCAGTGGCATGCCGCACAAGACGCCGACGATATGGACTGGGACGGGTTTGCGGCCTGGCTCGAAGTCGATTCGCGGCATCGCGACGCGTTCGATCGCATCGCGCTGCTGGACGACGATATCATCTCGCAGCGGAGTGCTATCCTGGCAGGTATTGACCCGCCGAAGGAGGTGCCTGCCCGTGCGGCGGGTCGCCGCGCTGGCTGGCGATGGGTGGTCGCGGGTGGGGGTGCAGTCGCCGCGACGCTGGCTGTGACCGCGATGATCCCCCGCGCAGCTCCCGACGTCGCTTGGCGTAGCGACGCTTCGAGCAGGGAGATCGTCCTCGGCGACGGCAGCCGCGTTGCGCTCGCGCCCCATAGCCGGCTCGTGGCGCGCAATGGCGACCAGACTCAACTCGCGCTGACCGGTGCGGGGTATTTCGAAGTTCCGCACCGGACCGGACGGTCCCTCTCGATTGCGGCGGGCGGCTATCGCATTTCCGACATCGGAACACGGTTCAACGTGGCTACCGACCAAGCCGCTACGCGCATCGCGGTCGCCGACGGCGACCTGACGGTGACGTCACTCCAGCTGACCGCGCCGATCACCCTGGTTCGAGGGCATGCGATGGTCGCACGAGGTGCCACCGTCTCCGTCTCGACCGTTGCCGCAGACAGCATCGGAAGCTGGCGACGCGGGCAACTTCTTTATGCCGGTGCACCGCTGCTGCTGGTTGCCAACGACATCTCCCGCTATGCCGGCCTGGAGACGACGGTCGATCCCGCAATCGCCGATCTCCACTTCTCTGGAGCGTTGAAGATTGGGGATGGGGCCAAACCTGCAGAGTCGCTGGCAGCGATCGTCGGGGTTGCCGCGCGCCGCGATGGCGTTCGCACTCGTCTGGAGCCTCGGCGCTAGCAGCGCGGCCGTTGCACAGCGCAAGTCGCTCGACATTCCGGCTGGCCCGATCGAGCGATCGATTCAGGAACTGGCGCGCCAGTCGGGCGTGTCGATCGGGACCAATCTTGCGCTGCCGGCGCTCCGCACGCGGGCCATCCACAGGAGATTGCCGGTCTCCGCGGCACTCGCCGAACTGCTGCAGGGCACCGGGCTGCTCGCGGTCCGCGTCGGCCCTGATCTTTGGCGGATCGACCGACCGAGACCGAAAATCGTCTGGCGATCGCGCGTCTTACCCCCAGAGGAAACGGTCGGTTCCGCGGATCAGGTCGACATTCTCGTCACCGGCACCAAGCATCGTGAGCCGCTGGCGTCCACTGCAACCCCTTTGACGATCGTGTCCCCGGCGATGCTGTCGGTCTTGGGACAGACGCCCGATACGCGGGACTTCGCGTCCCTGGTCAACGGCCTGTCGGTGACAAACCTCGGCCCCGGCCGGAACCGGCTGTTCATTCGCGGCGTCGCGGACAGCCCGTTCGATGGGTTCGGTCAATCGAGCGTCAGCGTGCAACTGGACGAAGCCCGTCTGACCTATGACGCGCCCGATCCGGATCTGCGCCTGGTCGACATGGCGCAGGTTGAACTGCTGAAAGGGCCGCAGGGGCCGCTTTACGGCACCGGGGCGCTGGGCGGCGTCTACCGGCTGGTGCCCGCGAAACCGGATCTCGCGCACACGGCCGGCATGGCAGAGGGAAGCGTAAGCGCTACGCAAGGGGGATCGGCAGCGGGAGCGTTCGACGGCATGATCAACGTCCCGATCGTGCCCGATCGGTTGGGCATCCGGCTGGTCGGCTATCGCATCGGGCAGGCGGGATGGATCGACACGGCAGCGGGCGCACGCGACATCAACCACGGACAGACGAGCGGTGGCCGCCTTACGGTTCGGACGCGCCCCGGTGGCGACTGGATCGTCGACCTCCAGGGAGTGACGCAATCCTCTTCGGTCGCCGACAGCCAATATGTCGAGGCACCGCACACCCTCACGCGTGCGGCGCGCTTGAAGGAACCGCAGGACACCGGGATTTCGTTGGTCAGCGTTGCCGCGACCGGATCGATTGGTGCCGCAAGGATTACGGCGGCCGGCAGTCTCGCGTGGCAGGAACTTTCTGCCACCTACGACGCGTCGGCCAAGGCCGCTGCGCTCGGCGGCACCGCACCGGCGGGGTATCACGACATGCGCCAATATCGGGTCGCGACCGGCGAGGTTCGGGCGTTGCTGTCGCGCGGGGCGCTGGATGGGTTGGTGGGGGCGTCGGTCCTGTCGGCGGCGACGGACGCGGGGGGAACGTTGGTCGGCGCGACGTCGCTGCCCGTCCTGCAGGTCCGCCGCCGGGTTGAGGAAGTCGCAGTGTTCGGCGAGGGGACCTGGCATCTGACGCCGACGCTTCGGGCAAGCACGGGCGTGCGCGTGTTCCGATCCGCAGTCGATGACGACCGGACCGAGCAACTGAACGAAGCCGTGATCAGCCGAGCCGTCGTAAGGGCCAGCCCGAGCGCGACGATTGCCTGGCAAATTCACCCGCGTTTCCTCGTCTTCGCCCGCTATGCGTCCGCGCTGCGCCCGGGCGGCATCGATGCGACGGATGGCACCAGCGCCGAGACATCGACGTATGAGGCGGACGAATTGCAGGCCTATGATCTCGGGCTGCGCTGGTCGTCGCCGGGCGATCGGCTGATGCTGGATCTGGGGGGCTTCGTTACCAATTGGGCGCATGTCCAGGCGGATGTGCTTGGTCCGCAAGGGTTGCTGTCGACGCGCAACGCGGGGGACGCGACCAATCAAGGCGTTGATCTCACCGCGCGGTGGCACCCGGGGGCGCATTGGACGGTGTCGGCGGGGACGCTCCTGCAACATGCGCGGATCGACCCGGCATCCGCGCCCGCGCTTGCCGCCGATCGTCGGCTTCCCGTCATTCCCGATCTCAGCGCGCACGGCGAGGCGACATACGCGCTGGAAAGGAACGGCTGGACGTTTCTCGTCACCACCCGCGCCAGCTTCGTCGGCGCAACGCGCTTGAGCTTCGACCCTGCGCTCGACCGAGTGAGTGAGCCGATCACGCTGCTCGCGACGTCGCTATCGGCGGGCCGGGCTGCGTGGCAATGGCGGGTGAGTGCGGACAATCTGTTGAACAGCCGCGCAGACAGCTTTGCGTTCGGCAATCCATTCTCGGTATCGGCGTCGAGCCAGCATACTCCCGTTCGCCCGCGCACGATCGCGCTGTCGGTGCGGCGGACCTTCTGAGGCGTCGTCGCTACCTTCCGGAGCAGAGGTAGGGTGTCTGCCTGACCACGGCGTCTTTCGTGCATCGACGAGGTGTTCATGCACGATCCCGCCATTCGTACCCTGATTGTCGAGCGCTATGCGGCGGTCCATGCGGCATTTCCGACCGCGGAATATCCCGCCTACCTCACGGTGGGGCAGCCCGATGCTCCGCACGCCGTGCTCGGATTTCGCACCGCAGGCGCAGAGCCGCTGCTGCTTGAGCGGTACGTCGAGCGGCCGATCGAGCACCTGGTCGGCGCGACCTTCGGCTGCACGGTGCCGCGCGACCGGATCGCCGAAATCGGCAATCACGCGTCGCATCGGCCCGGCGCCACGATCAGGCTGTGGCGGGAAGCCGCCGCCGCCTTGGAAGGCCGGGCGGACTATGCGGTTGCCGTCCTGACGCAACCGCTCCGCGCGATGTTCGCGCGGCTGGCGCTGCCGATCATCGTGCTCGTGCCCGCCGCAATTTCCGCGGTTGGCAGCGAGGCCGCGCAATGGGGCCGCTATTACGATGCCGACCCGATGCTCTGCGTCGGGGACGTCGCGCTGTGCCGGCGACGGCTCGATACCATTACCTATGGGAGAACACGGCCGTGAGCGAACTCTGGACGGCAATTCGCCGTCATGCCGAAGCCCAGCCGCAGGCGATTGCGATCGACGGTTCGGTCGCAATGAGCTGGGAAGCGCTGGAGCGCGCGCTGCCGATGCTGGCGAGCGACGTCGCGACACGGTGCGATGTCGCCAGACCGCTCGGCATCCGGGTCGATCACGGCGTTGCCGAATGCCTGCTCGACCTCGCGCTGGTCGGGAGCGGAATCGTCACCATCCCGTTGCCGCCGTTCTTTTCCCTCGCGCAGGGTGCCGCAGCGCTCGATCATGCCGGTGCCTCCGCCGTCGTCAGCGGGGCGATCGACCTTGCGGACGGTCCGACCCCACGTTTCACGATGACAGTCGAACCGTGTCGCACGCTGCGGGCGGATGTACCCGAGGAGACGGCACGGATCACCTTCACGTCCGGATCGACGGGTGATCCGAAAGGCATCTGCCTGTCGATGACGCACCTGTGCCGTGTGGCGGGCGCAGTCGTAGAGCATCTCGGGACTCACCATGCCGGGCGGCACCTGCCGATCCTGCCGCCGGGCATCCTGCTGGAAAACGTCGCGGGATTCTATGCGACGATCCTGGCGGGAGGGACCTATGTCGCGCTTCCGCAGGCGGCGGTCGGTATGGCGGACCCGTTTCGCCCCGATTTTCCGAAAATGCTCGGGGCGATCGAAGACAATGCGATCACCTCGCTGATCCTCGTCCCGGAATATCTGGCTGGTCTCGTCGGCGCGATGGCCGCGTCCGGCAGGCGGCTGCCGCGCCTCACGCTGGTCGCGGTGGGCGGCGCGCGGATCGAGCCGCGCTTGCTCGACGCCGCTGCCGCGGTCGGTCTGCCGGTCCGGCAGGGCTATGGGCTGACCGAATGCGGGTCGGTCGTCGCGCTCGACGACGGCGACCCGGGTTCGCGTGGCAGCGTCGGGCAGTCGATCGGCGCGAACGAGATCTGCTTGGCAGACGATGGCGAGATCCTCATCGACGGACCGATGTTCCTTGGCACGATCGGCCATCCACGGCCCGCTGCGCCGTTTGCAACGGGCGACATCGGGCGGATCGACGACCTTGGCAGGCTGTGGATCGAGGGGCGCAAATCGTCGCTGATCGTCACCAGTCACGGACGCAATATTTCGCCGGAATGGGTCGAAGGTACGTTGCGCGCCGATCCCGCCATTCTACAGGTGCTGGTACGCGGCGACGGTCGATCGACGCTTGACGCCGTGATCGTACCGGCCAACCCGGCAGCGGACGTCTCCGCTGCCGTAGCCGCCGCAAACCTGATGCTGCCGGCCTACGCGCGGGTCGCGCAGTGGCAAATTGTGCCCCCGTTCACGCCTGCGGCTGGATTGCTGACCGGCAATGGCCGTTTGCGCCGACGCGCGATCGAGGCGGCCTACCCGTATCGCGAAGCCGGACTGGACCAGCCCTTCTTCGACCGTCTCGTCGCCGAGACGCGCGAGGCGCAGGCGCGTTTCCAGATGACGCCGCAACTGATCGCCGGGCTGACCGGTCGGATCTCGGTCGCGGACTATATCGCCTATCCACCCAGGCGTTTCACCATGTCCGCCACACCGTACCGCTGATGCAGGAAGCGCGCGCGCGCCTGAGCCACCGCCCGACGCTCGTGACCGCGCTCGACGACTATATCGAGGAAGAGACGGGGCACGAATACTGGATCCTCGACGATATTGCTGCGGCAGGCGGGGATGCCGAGGCGGTTGGCGCGGGTTTGCCGTCGCCGGCGACCAGGGCGATGGTCGATCACGCGTATCGCACGATCCGCGAAGGCAATCCGGCGGCCTTCTTCGGCATGGTCTATGTGCTCGAAGGGACCAGCATCGCGATGGCAAGCCATGGGGCGGGGGCGGTGCAGGCCGCGCTGGGGCTGCCCGACGACGCCTTCCATTATCTGACCTCGCACGGCGCGCTGGATCAGGAGCACATGGTCTTCTTCGAGCGGTTGATGAACCGGATCGACGATCCGGGCGATCAGGCGGCGATCATCGCCATGGCCCGCGCGATGTTCGGCCTGTTCGGCGGTCTGTTCGCCGCCATCGAACTGGAGGCGATGCATGTCGCGGCTTGACGGGTTGCGGGTCGTCCTCACCGGTTCGGCCGGAGGGATTGGCTCGCGGATCGCGATGCGGTTGAACGACGCCGGCGCCAATGTCGTGGGGATCGATCGCGGGTTCAGCGTGACCTGCTCCGAAAGCGTGGAAAGCGATCTGTCGTGTCCCGATGCCTTGGCGGAGCTCGCGACGACCTTGGCGGGACGGCGCGTCGACATTCTGTGCAATGTCGCGGGGTTGCAGTATTTCGGGCCGCTGGAGGCGCAAGGGCCGGCGCGGATCGCGCTTGGCTATGCCGTGAACCTCGTCGCGCCGACGATCCTCGCCAGCGCGGTGCTGCCGCAGATGATTGCGCGCGGATCGGGGCAGATCGTCAATATCGGCTCGGTGATGGGGGCGGTGCCTTATCCCTACTTTACGACCTATTCGAGCGCCAAGGCCGGGCTGAAGGCCTTCAGCCAAGCGCTGCGTCGCGAGGTTCGCGGCCGTGGCATCACGATCACGCATGTCGCGCCAAGAGCGGTTCGCACCGGCTTCAATACGGCGGCGGTCGAGCGGTTCATGGAGTTGAGCGGCATGGCGGCGGATGCGCCGGACCTGGTCGCCGACCGGATCGTCGCGGCGATCGAACAGCGTGCGAACGACGTCTCGATCGGTTTGCCCGAACGGATCTTCAGCCAGCTCAACGCCGCCTTGCCGGGGCTGATCGACCGCGGCCTGACCAAGCCGGTCGCAACCGCCCGTACGCTATTTCCAGAACATTGATTAGGAGCCCATCAAATGCGCGTGTTCGGTAAAGCCGTGATGATCTGTCTGCTCTGGGGCGTCGCCAGCGCGGCCCAGGCGAGCAACAATCCGCAGATGGATGCCGCGGTCCAGCGCATCAACGATCAATGGGCGCACATCCGCTACCAGGTCGCGAACCGCGACGAGCAGTACCGCGAACTCGATGTGCTGGCGGGACAGGCAGCGCAAGTCGTGGCGCGCTATCCGGGACGGGCCGAACCCCTTTTGTGGCAAGGCATCGTGACCAGCGAAGAGGCAGCGCGGGCGAGCGTCTTTCGCCAATTGGGGTTGGCAAAAACCGCCAAGACCATTCTCGAGCGCGCCCAGACGATCGATCCGAACATCGCCGACGGCGGCGTAAAGATGAGCCTGGGCGTGCTCTATTACCGTGTACCGGGGTTCCCGGTCGGCTTTGGCAGCACAGCAAAGGCGCGTGCGCTGCTCGAGGGGGCGTTAAGACAAGATCCGCGCGGGCTCGACAACACCTTTTTCTACGCCGATTTCCTCAACGATGAGGGGCGGCCCGCGGAGGCGAGGATCTATGCCCTTCGCGGGCTGCAGGCGCCGGTGAACGCCAGCCGACCGGTATGGGACGCCGGTCGCCGGGCCGAAATGCGCGCGCTGCTCGCCAAGATCGACGCCAAGCTCAAGCACGCGTGACCGGGATCGCAACCGCGCTCGGCCGCCAGCTGGCCAGGCCGAGCGGCCTCGGCGGCAGGGTGGTGGCGGACGCCATGCGGCTGGTGAACCGTCGGCCCACCCGCCTCGCCATCGCCGCGCTGGCCCCCCGCCCAGGGGATGCGGTGCTGGACCTGGGGTGCGGTGCGGGCGATGCCATTCCCGCGCTGCAGCTGGTCGTCGGAGCCAGGCGCGTTACGGGACTGGATCATTCGGATGCGATGATCGCCGTCGCATCCCGGCGTTATCCCGATGCGCATTTCTGCGTCGGACGGTTCGATGCATTGCCCTTTGCCGATCACAGTTTCGACCGGATCCTTGCGACGAACGTCGCCTATTTCTGGCAAGATCCGCGCGCTGTGCTGGTGGAACTCCGCCGTGTGACACGGCCGCACGGACGAGTTGTTCTTTACGTGACGGAAGCAGCCGTGCTCCGGCGGGTTGGGCTCGATAAAAGCGGAACGCATCGCCTGTTCACGGCCGAGACGTTCGGTCAGATGCTCGGGCCAGCCGCCCGCGTCAGCGAGGTCGACGCAGGGTTCGGGGTCCACGGTCTGATCGGGACGATCGACCGTTGATCGTCACGGAGACAATGGTGCCGAGCGCCGCCCGTGACGGGATCATGCGTGGAACATTGGTGATCCTCTGGCTGGTGATCGCGCTCGTTGCGCTTCGGCACATTCCAGCGGGAAGCGCCGCCGCCCTCACGCACCTCCCCGTCGGCTTCTGGGTTGCGGCATTGGCCTATGTGCTGGTTCACCCGTTGGCGGATTTGGCGATCTTCCGACGGGTCTGGAGTGTGCACGAGGGAATGTTCGGCGCGCTGACCCGGCGGTTCCTGAGCAACGAACTGATGTTCGCCTACTCCGGCGACGTGTATCTGTTCGCTTGGGCGCGGGGCCGCGGGATCGCCGCGCCCGCGCATGCGATCAAGGACATTTCCCTGCTGTCCGCCCTGGTCGGCAACGGCGTGACGGTCGCCCTGGTCGTTCCGTTCCTGGCAGGCCGCGGGCTGGCAACCATGGGTCTGAGCGTCCCCCATGTCGCTATGTCCTGCGCGCTCGTTATCGCGCCCAGCGTCGGGATGATCAGCTTACGGCATCGCCTGCTCAAAATGCCAGGTCCCGATGTGCTGTTCGTGGCCGGTATCCATGCCGTGCGGGCGGTCGCGATGCTGGGCTTGCTGATTCCGATGTGGCTGACCGTCGAGCCGGGGCTGACGCTCGATACGTGCGTTCTGTTCCTGACGCTAAGGCAACTGGTTTCGCGGCTACCCTTCATGCCGGGCAAGGACATGCTGTTCGTCGCCGCCGTTGCCGCGATTGGTAAGACGGGCGGCGCGGCGTCGCTCGCGGCAGCGCTGGGGGCGTTCGGGGTCGTGACGGTCGAGGTAACGCTGGTACTGGTGTTGGCGGCTGCTTCCTTCATCCCGCCGCGTCTCGTCCCGATGCGACGCAGCGACCGGCGCTATGCTACAGCATGCGCTGGACGGTGCGATCGCGCACGATCAGCAGATGATACATCGCTCCTGCGACATGCAATGCAATCACCGCCAGAAGGACGATCGCAACGGTGCCGTGAACGTCTCCCAGCCAGAGACCCAGGCGGGATCCCGTGGTAGAAAGGGGCGGCAGCGGAATGGCACCGAACAGCCTGACCGGCCAGCCGCGCGCCGACGCGTTGGCCCAGCCGAGAAACGGGAGTGCAAGGAGCAGCGTGTAGAGCAGCACATGCGTTCCCCGCGATAGTCTTTTCAGCGGCACGGATAGCGTATCGGGCGCCGCGGGTTCGCGGTGCGTCAGGCGCCAGACCAGGCGAAGCAGCATTACTGCCAGAATTGCCGCGCCAAACGACAGATGCCAACCGATCAACCCGACCGGTCGCATCCCGCCGTGAATATCAGGCATGCTCCAGGCGATCGTGAATTGCACGATAAGCAGCATCACAACGATCCAGTGCAGCAGCCGTGCCACCAGACCGTAGCGCCCGGAACCTGCGGTATCAGTCATTGCCATAGTCCGGTGTAGCCCCCGTGACGGCTTGAACGCTCGGCGCCAGCGGCGGTTCGGTGCGCGCAGAGGGTATTGGAGGGGACAGCGGGAGTTTCCTGCGCGTCGATCGCTTCTCACCGCGGATATGATCGATTTCTGCCTGCCGTCGCGTGAGGTAAAAGTTTCGCGATGTCCTGTAGGGATCAGGCACGCCATCATGGAGTTCGTGCAGCTGGTCGTCGAATTCGGCACGATGATCGAGCGTGCTGAGCACGCCGACGGGTATCGAGAACGCCAGTGTGTTGAACGGACTGCCCACAGCCACCGGCAGGACGAAGCGGTCTAGCATACCGCCCGCAAAGTCGCGCAGCGTCGTCGGTCCGATCAGCGGCACGTACAGGAACGCGCCGTTCTTGATGCCGTAAAACCCGAAGGTGTCGGCAAATCCGTTGGGCCGGCGGGGTAACCTGAACGGCTTCCGTTTGGCGATGTCGAGGATGCCGCCAATCCCGACGGTACTGTTGAGCGCGAAACGACCGAGCGTCTCGGCGGCCTTGCCCGGCTTGAGTTGCAGGAGATAGTTTATGAAAACGTCGGGTTCGTGAAGATTGTATAGGACGTTGCGCAGCCCGCTGCGGACCGGCGAGGGAAGGACTTTCTTGTAGGCCATGGCAACCGGCCCGACGAACGCGCGGTCCACGGCCTGGGTCGCGTCGAACGCTTTGACGTTAATGGTCGCCAGCGGATCGGGCGCGAGCGCCTTTTTACCCGTCACGATGATGTCGCTTTGTTCCCCGATGCTGCGGGGGCCGAACGTGTCTCCCGAAGAGTCCGCAGACCGGGTTCCTTGCAATCCGCTCACCGGGTTCAAGATGAAGGTCGAAGTCAGTGAAGGCATCACGCTCGTGTCATCTTCAAGCCCCGCAGTTCGGGCAGAGGCGACAGCCGGTTTTCCAACGGCCACCAGCAGGACCGCTGCGACCGAAATCTGCAACGGGGAGCGGCGACGATACTCGCAAGCCAGGCGGTGTTCCTGACGAGACGGCGCAAGCGACCAGCGTGGCCTTGTGGGGTTTTTCGGGTTCATGCCGAAAAGACGTCGCAGACGACGCTCGACCCCAGTCGCGTTTGACGCGCCCCGGGGGGGCAAGGCGAGATAATCGTAGCCAGAAGCATGGCGTGCAATCGGTTGAGCGATCGCCCGCTTAACCCTTCCGATCTTCGCACAAGGGGTTTCGAACGGCGATCGCCGCAATGACCCAAGGGCGAAAGCCAGGCAGATAAGCAACGCGCTTGACTGTCTGCATGCGGATTTGTGGCATCAATCCCTATTCGGAGCGTCGGAGCAGGTCGACCAAGTCCTGTTTCCAGAACCGAGCAGCGGTGTGCGTTCCGTGGCCGCGCGTGTCCGTCGTCTCGGGGATGAGGCGGAACCTGGCATCCCGCATGCGCAGTACCGCGCGCTGCGGATAATCGAGATTGTGCGGGTTGATGAAGTCGTCGGCCGAGTTCACCCAGGCAGTGGGCGCGGTGATCGCCTCGAGCCGCGGCCACGGGTCATAGGTGCGCGACGCGTCGACCTGGTAGATCAGGTCATTCGCGTCCGTTCCCGCGATCGACGCGGCCACCCGCTCGCGGGCAAACGCCTCGGCAGCCACTCGGCGCGGGTATTGCGCCTGAAAGTAAAGCGGGGCGGCGCCCGCGACGAAGAGCAGGCTGGCGGCAGTGCGAAGCCCTTGCGTGGGCGGCGAACGATATTCTCCACCCGCCCACGCCGGGTCCGCCTCGATCCCGTCGATCGCAAGCTTGCGCCACATGCGGTTGAGGCCAGCGATCTCGACCGGCTCGCAAGCCAGCGGCATCAGCGCCCGGGCGAAGTCGGGATGCGTTTCGCCCCATATTAGGCTGTGCATGCAACCCATCGACGTTCCCATGATGAGGCGCATCTGGCGGATGCCGAGGCCGTCGTGCAACAAACGGTATTGCGCTTCGACCATGTCGTCATAGTCGTAATGCGGGAAACGCATGTGCAGACCATCCGATGGTTTGGAAGACTTACCATGCCCAATGCCGTCGGGAAGGATGATCCAGTAGCGCGTTATGTCGAGCGGTTGCCCGGGTCCGTACAGCGCGTCGGCGAACTGTGGCGCGAGGAATTGGCGGCCGGTGCCGCCGGTGCCGTGCAGCACCATGACGGCGTTGTCGATTTCCCCCTTGGCGTTGCGGTGCGGCGATCCCAGCGTCGTGTAGTTGATGCGTAACACGGGCACGGTCTCGCCCGAGCGAAACCGGAAATCCCGTACCGTGAATATCGCATCGCGTGCAGGCCACCTGGAGACGGACGGTGCGGGTCTGCTCGCCGGCGTGAGCGGGGGCGGCTGTTGGGTTGCGGCCTGAAGAAGCAGAAGCGGGAGGAGAGACAGCATGCCGCATCGTCACGGCTGATCGCCGAGAGTGCAAGCGGGCATTTCGGACCGCCCTGCGCAATCCTCTCACGCGCAGGCAAAGGCATTACGATCAGGCCCCCGCTTTCTCAGCCTGTAAGTCTGCGTATCTACCAGCGACCGCTTCGGGAACGCGCCTTACGATGCGGCACTGGCTGAAAGTGGGTCGTCTTGGCCGGATCTTGGCCAAGGCAGGGCCCAGCAATGGCGCCGAGCGACCGTTGCGGCCTTGGACTGGCAGGAAATGAAGCAAGGCAGTCCTATGAGCTGTCCCCCAATCCGGGTCATGAAAGGGTATTTTCCACAACCTGGACCCCATCATGTTTCACTCTACCCTTGCAGAACATCGCATCGGGCTCGTTGCAGCCGCCTTTCTTGTTGCCGGCTGTTGCTCGGTCGCCGCTAATCAATCCTCTATCTCGCCAAGGCTTCCACTGTAAGGTTCAGCGCAGCCGCCGATCGAACACATTTTGCCGTATCAGGCGCGCTTTGGGCGACCACGGCCGGTTATCGCGATCGTCGGCATAAACGCGGGTACCGAACTCACCGACTATGTCATTCCGTACGGCATCTTGCAGCAGGCGGCCGTCGGCGAGGTGGTTGCCGTCGCGACCGGCGCGGGTATCATGACGATGCGTCCCGCGCTGCATATTCAGCCGCAGGCTTCGGTTGCCGAGTTCGACAGGCGCTTTCCCGAGGACGCGGATTATATCGTGGTGCCGGCGGTGGTGCGGCACGATGATCCCGCGCTGCTGTCCTGGGTGAGGCAGCAGGCAGCAAAGGGCGGCACGCTCGTCAGCATCTGCGACGGTGCGTTGGTGCTTGCCAGCAGCGGCGTGCTCGACGGGCATCGCGCGACCGCGCATTGGGCAACCGCTGGCTATCGTCGCAAGACCTATCCCCCGGGTGCGTTGGGTCGACGACCGTCGCTATGTCGCCGATGGACGGATCGTTTCCAGTGCGGGGATCAGTGCGGCGGTTCCGACATCGCTGGCTTTGGTCGAAGCAATCGCCGGTCGCCACCGCGCCGCGGCGGTCGCAGCCATGATCGGCGCACCCGACTGGAACGCGGCCCACGACAGTCACCGGTTTTCTCCCAAGTTCGGCCGCAATCTTGCAGCCTTTGCGGCCACCGAATACTTCAATGGCTGGTTTCATCATCCCCAGTCGATCGGCGTCACCCTTTCGCCGGGAGTAGATGAGATAGCGGTCGCCTTCACAGCAGATGCATACGCGCGAACGGGCCGGGCAAAGGCCTATGCATTTACGCGAAACCCGGCTCCGGTCACGACCCTGCACGGCCTGATCCTGCTGCCCGGTCGTACCGATCCGAATGCACTCACGCGCATCGTCACGCCTGAGTCGAAGACATCGGCGTTCACGCTCGATCGTGTTCTCGCCGAGATTGCGCGTCGTTACGGCAGGCGGACTGCCTATGGCGTGGCACTCGGCTTTGAGTATCCAGATTATCATGGTTGAAAAACACATCGTCTCACCTGCGCCGTCACATACCCTGCGCGTGGTTCTGCTTGCCCATGACGGGATGAACCTGCTCGACCTTGGCTGACTGGAAGACATGCGCTCGGCACGGTGTTTTTAGGACTGCACATCCGCAGCCGAGAGGGTTGCTGAGTAAGCACGGTCCCGTTTCCTCTTCCGCTCGAGGGCAAATTCTGACGCTGCAGCCGCAAGCGGACATGCAAAGCCTTTGTAGTCGATTGTCTCGAGCCGGCTTCGGGCGGTGTAACTGCGGATGTGAAAACGATCAGCGGTACGCGCCCCTCCGCCCTTCTGCCGTCGCCGGAGAAACGATGATCTCCTGTTCGTAGGCCAACGGATTGCGCAACCAATCGTCCAGATCGGTTTGGCGCCAACCTATGCAGCGGGTGCGCGTGCCTGCGACGCCGATGTATCTCGACGCGTTGCTCGCCGACGAGCCGATCACCGGCGGCCTCGAGCCGCGCCTCTGCCCTGCCTGCCGGTAGTAGATTGCGCCTTGCTGCAGCAGCGCTTCCGATCTCGCCCGCCCGTTGACGACGCGCTCCACGCTGCTGTCGCGCAGGCATGGAAAACTCCGGTAGAGGAAGTCGCATAACGATCCCCCCGCGGGAACGGGCTCACGCGAATAGTGCAGAGTGCATCCGTAATCTTGAGAGACAAGCGGGACGACGGCTGGCTCAAGGCTAGCGGCACGCGGAGTACGGACCGGTACCCGCTCTCGTTGTGCCAGCCAGGCGGGGCAGTTTTGTAGAGATGAACGAACGTCCGAACGTGGGAAACTTAGAAGCCGCCGCGAGCGTCAGAAATTGGGTCAAATCGACGTCACGGTTGCAACCACGTCAGCGCGTCGAACTCGCGTGCGAATTGGACGCGGGCGGCTCGTTCATACACCCTTTGGCCGCCGGCGCCGTTCGTCAGCACCACCAAGCCGGCGCCGCTGGCGAGATCGAGAACGAACAAGTTGGCGACGCCGTCGTTGGCACCCCAGTGCCACGCGAAGCGCTCCGAGCCTAAATGTTCGAGTCCCCACCCCAAGCCCCAGGAGAGACCGGCTTCGACTGTCACGGTCGGCGTGTTCATGTCCGGGTAGCGTTGAGTGAAGCTGAGAAATCGGGCGTAGTCGCCAGCAGTCGTCCACAGTCCCGCCGCCATGTTTGGGGTCATGAAGACGGGCAAGGCCGGCTTGCCAAGCGCTTTGGCCGCTGCAATCCGATCGCCCTGTGTCCACGTTTCAACTGGTCGCCGGGGCCCGGCGTCCCGGCTCGCCTGGAACTTGGCGGGACCCGCGTCCGCCATTAGTTCGCCGCCAGCATCATGGGCCCATGCCACCATAGGTGTTTGCCCGGCTGCCCAGCCGTACCTGCTTCGCGTCATCCCTGCCGGCGTCAGCACTCGGGAGCGGACGACCTCAGCTGCGGTCTGCCCGGTTATCGCCTCGGCAAGCCGCGCGAGCAAGGTGTAGCCCTCCCCGGAATAACGAAAGTCGGAGCCAGGCCTGAACCCGCTCACAAGATCGCTGTTCGCTTCGGTTCGCCAGTTCGGCAGACCACTGGAATGCGACAGCAGATGACGCGGCGTTATAGTCCGGGTCGCGGCATCTGGGGTGAAATCGACGTGGCTAGCAATCGGTTCGTCGAGGTCGATACGGCGATCGCGGACGAGGTCGTGAATAGCAGCGGCCAGGACCGGCTTTGACAGGGAAGCGGCTTCGAACAGCGTCTCCGTGGTCGCCCTTACCTCGCCGGCTTTGGCGTATCCTTCGGCAAAGCTCATCGGCTTAGCGCCGCCGTCGAACACGGCCCAGCTTGCCCCCGGTACGGAAGCAAGCGCCATCCATGATCGAAGTTGCACCGCTGGATGCTTCCGGCTCTCGGCCAGCGTCGGCATGGCAGTAGCGCAGGCAGCGCCTGCGGTCCCGACCAAGATTGTCCTGCGTGTCGGGTTCATTGGGGAATTCGCAGGAACGTCATGATGCAACCGATCACATGGTGTATTACGTCGACACTACGGTCGGCGTCGCTATTTGCAATCTTCTTTCTTGCCGATGACATACGCTGCATTGATCACCCGGCGCTCGCTTCACCCATCAGCCTCCAAGTCGCTCCAACATTATCGTTGAGATGCTATGAATGAACGTCCGCTTCTAAGTAGCGGCTGTGTCACCTCGAACGACCGAATATGGGTCAAATTGCGCCGGACCAAGTAGAACGCATCTTCGAACCGTTCTTCACGACCAAGGGCGTAGGTCAAGGGACGGGGCTGGGACTAAGCCAGGTGTTCGGCTTTGCCAAACAGTCCGATGGCGATATCCTTGTCGAGAGCCGGGTCGGGTCCGGAACGACGTTCACACTGTATCTCCCGCGCGCCGAGGAAGAGATCAAAGCGCTTGCCGGACCGGAGCATGATACGCTGACCGACGGTCATGGCACCTGTTTCCTCGTCGTTGAAGATAACAAGGAGGTCGGGACGTTCACGACCCAATCGCTGGCAGAACTGGGATATGTCACGGTGTGGGCCGCGGACTCTCAGGAGGCCTTGGCGGAACTCGACACGAACGCATCGCGCTTCAACATCGTGTTTTCCGACGTGGTGATGCCCGGCATGAACGGCATAGAGCTTGGGAAGGCCATTCGCGCGCGATATCCGGACCTGCCGGTTGTCCTGACGTCAGGCTATAGCAATGTCCTCGCGCAGGACGGCACCCACGGGTTCGAGCTGTTGCACATGCCATATTCGGTCGAGCAACTCTCGCGCATTTTGCGAAAGGTCGCGGGGTAAGCGTATACGTCGCCCGGTAGCGCGGTTCAGCGTCCCCGCGGCCAGAAGCGGTCGTGGATGTGAACCAGACGTTTCTGGTCGGCCGCACTGGTCAGCGCAAGCTCGGCGCGCGCCAGTGCGTCATGCGCTTCGGCTCTGCAATCGGCCGTTGCCTCGATTGCTATCGCCTGCAGGGCTGCCAACGATTTCTGTAGCCGAATGCCGACCTCGATCACGCCTGCGCCATCGCGGGCAATGGGGCGGTAGAGGTCTTCGATCAGGTCGGGGAAGGCGAATGGCGGCATATCGATCCCAGCGGGTGTTGCCGCTACTGCGTCGGGGTCATGCCGCAGCAAGGCCGCGAGGACGCGCGTTCCCGCTTCGATGACGGCGATTGCCGTCCCGGGATCGTTGACCGCAGGCGACAGCGCGCGCGACGCAATCTCCGACAGGACGACTAGGCCAAAGCGGGGATCATGATCAAAAGCGCGGCTGTGCGCCACCGTGAAGGCCGCCCGGATACGACCGAGCTGTCGCGCATCGGGTGTCCCCATCGTCCACGCGAGCACGCGTGCTGGATCGACCAGCGTTCCCGGCAAGGCTGCCAGGGTGATAGTCGCACCCAATTCGGCCGCGACTGTGGCGAGTTCGGAGGCATCGATATGCGTCACACGGCCGATCCGGTCATGCCGGACGGTCGTTGCGCCGTCTGGCACAACAAGCCGCGCGCGCGGGCCGAAGCGCGGTCGCTGCGCCATCGCGCGGACCGCTTGAGTTGCGGCGCGCTCGACACGATCGATCGTATCCGAGACGCGGCCGAAACGCGCGATATGTTCGATCCAGCGCAGGAAAGTGACGACGATGATGACGATCACCAGGATCGTGCCGATGTAGAGGATGGCCCGCCCGGTATCGCCATAGATGCCGGTGGACAGGGCGATGATGCCGACGATCGCGAACAGGAAGCTGCCGAGAAACGTCGCCAGCGCGTTCTGTGCGGTGCTGTCGTCAATCAGCAACTGTACCGCCCGTGGCGTGAGCGTGCTGGTCGCGCCCGAATAGGCTGATACCATGGTGCTGAGCGAGAAGGTGGTTACTGCGAGCATGCTCGAGGCGAGGATGCCGAGGATATTGTCGACCGACTTGGCCCCGATCGTCGTGGCAACGTCGTAGGAAATGGTGTGGCCAATCAGCGCACCCGCGAGCGCAAGCGCGACCGCGAACAGGCAGAACAGCGCGGCGCGGAACCACATCCGCCGGGTGAGCAGGCGGATAACCCATTGCCATCGTTTCATTGACTGTTCCTTCGATCGCACGGGTCAGCTTAGAGAACGCGACCCGATCGACGCCAGGACGAAGGTCGGAAACGCTGCTACCGACTCCGACGTCCAACGCTGCGCCGCCGGGCGCACAGTCTCAGTTCACTAGGACATGGACGTGGTGGCAGGCGGTGCAGAGATACCCTGCGAAATTCCACATCGTATCCGGTCGCTCGGGCTGCGCCTGTCCCGTATCGTCGAACGCGCGGACGACCAGATGCTGGTGGCCCTTGGCGAGCGTGGCATCGAGCGACCAGCGGACCCAACCCCATTGCGCAGCGGGATCGTCCCGCAGACCGGCCTGCTGCCAGTCCCTGCCGCCATTCAGCGACACCTCGACCCGGGAGACGGCGCGACCATAAGCGACGGCATAGCCCGCGATCGTCCGAACGCCATCGGTCAAGGTCTCGCCGAGCCGCGGCGTGCAGATCGCTGCATTGAGCGGCATCGCTTCGATCGTCAGGCCGGTGCCCCAGTCAGCGTCCGCCTTGGCGACGCTCGCCGGGAACAGCTTGTAATCCCGTGCCTGGATTGGCGCCTCCGAGGGAGTGTCGCGAACGTCGATACGGGTGAGCCACTTGGCACTGCGGACCCCGGCATATCCCGGCACGATCAGGCGCAGGGGCGCGCCGTGTTCCGGTGTCAGCGGCTCGCCGTTCATCGCCCAGGCTAGGATGACGTCGGGATCGCGCGCCTTGTCCATGCCTATCGACACACCGTATCGCGCGACCTCGCCATCGACGTCGACGTCATCGGCCCCGGTGAAACCGACGTGCAAGGCTGGATCCGACGCTGCTCCGACCGCAGCCAGAACATCGGCCAGACGGACGCCCGTCCATTCAGCGTTCCCGACCGCGCCGACATCCCACGGGTCACCGGAGGTCTTGGCAACCTGTTGCAGATCGGTTCGCCGGTTCCCCGCGCATTGCAAAACCGCGGTGACGGTGCGGGCCGGAAACTCCTGTCCGAGCTGGGTCACGGTGAAGGATCGTGCTGCGATCCCGATCCCGGCAATCGCGATAGCGTGATCGCTGGGGAGGTTCGGTACCGCGCCGTGGCTACGGACGTAAAACAGGCTTTGCGGAGTCAGGAACTGTGCGATCAGCGCCGCCGCGTCAGGCTCGGCGTTATAAGGTTCGCTGCTGCGCACGATCATCGTCTTGGTCATCCATCACAAACGCGGCTGTCGCAATTTCGAGCCTTCAAACCGATCCTGTTTGCGACGGGATCGGCGAGAGCCTCTCCCTATCGCTGCACCTGAATTACGGCTCCAGGCGTCATCGAATCACTTTCTGCGATGACAAGATGCCGCCGCATATCGCTCTTGGCATCGCTAACGACCTGGCGCAGCGGTCCGACCGTGTTGGCGATCGCGGCGCCTGCCGGGTTGGTCACGAACCTGACGAGCGGTTCGATCGGACCGCCGCTGTCCGATACGGGCCACGTGATCGTTCCAGTCTGTTTCAACAGAGCGATCATACATCATGCAAGCTGTCTGTCTCCGCTTCCCAAATTCGGCCGTTTTGGCTGGAGGATGAATACATGAACAAATGGCCGGTTTTGGGAAGCGGCGGGGTCGTCGTCAATGTCGTATTGTGGGTCTTACCAGACTTTAAACGACCCGGCGGCTAGAGGTGAGCTACGGCATTTGCCATGTAGCGTCTGATAGTCCCACCACGGGCATTCGGCGCGAAGGGGCGCCATCGTCGCATCCGTGATTTTGCCGGCGGTCGCCAGCTTCTCTAGTCTCATTCCAGAACGCCGCAGCAGCGCCGCGACCTCGATCGTTTCCGCGTAATCGGTCACTGCCCGGTGAGGCTTGGGAGGCGCGGGTTTCGCAACGGGCCTTGAGCCCCTGCCCCGCCGGTATGCTGGCGCGCGACGCGGTACAGCCAGTGTCCTCACCCGCCCGGTCAGGTCGAAATAAGCACGGTCGACCGACAGCATCCCGCCTTACATCGTCACGCCTTCGAAACCAGTTCGACATCTGAGCGTCATTCAGCGCGATCGCTCGGTAATTTCTTCGACCAGCTGGGTTCAGCGGTCGAGCCAGCTAGAGTCGCTTTGCAGCAGTTATCGGCGCGGATGTTGGCGTTGATCGTGGTCGACATCAATCGGTCGAGCGCCCGCCCGAGCAGCTAAGAGGCGCGTCCGGTTGTCGGCCGCCCGATCGCGCGAAGCAAGTCGTAGGACATCGGATGAAGCGTGCGCGGCGTCTTTGACGCGCGTCGCGTCATGTCAGCAAGCAAGCTCGCACGATAGATTATGATATAGGCATCCAAGATCGTCGCCATGCCTTAATCGGGATTACGCAAGACGTGGACCCAAAGTTTGCCGTCCGGGCTCTTGCAATCGATCCGCTTGATACGCTTCGACGTGGCTAGGCTTTAGAACGGGCGTTCCATCATCTAGCGCTGATCACGCGGCAGCAGGTTGGCGAGATAGGGTAGGAGCAGGTCGAACTGCGCGAACAGGCTCTGACGGTCGGCGCGCGTCATACGGTCGAACTGCTTGTGTTTCCCCCGGGAAACACGCTTGCTGTTTGAGCCCGCGGCCTTCGGCCTCCAGATTAGCGAGCGCCTGGCGCAGCGCGTCGACCAGATCGGGGTCCCGGCACCCGACCCGGCGTGGAGCTAGATTGTCACGCCTTGCCGGGTTGCTCGACAGGACACTGAGCCCGGGGCGGCGATGCAGAGTGGTCCAGGTGAACGGGCGCGCGGTGTCGGCGGGATCGTTCGGCGGGTCGAGCAACCGCCAAAGGCCCCCCGCTGCGGGGTAAGGCCTCTCGATTGCCCCGGGCGGCCTTTTCGCGTGTGAGCTCGCGCGTCGTACCCTGAATCGCCAGGGTCCGCGCTGCGCGCCTCGATCCCGAGCGGGTCGAGCAGATCTGCGGGAAAGTCGCGCAAATTCTCTGTGATGATCGTCTGCGCCTGCGTCTTGAGCGCGGCCGCCACCACATGCGCGTCGTCCGGATCGGGCAACCCGTCGGCAAGTGGGAGATAGCGCGCATAGTCGGTGACCATCGCATCCTCGAACGCGGTCTGCATCGCCTGGCGCGCGCGGGCGGCCCGGCCGGCATGGTCCGCCAGCCCCTTGCGCTCGGCCATCGTGTCGATCGCGGCTTGCGTCTCGTCGAGGATCCGGTCCGACCAGCGCAACCGGAAGAATTCGGCCTCGGCGAGCGACAGCAGCAGGTTGCGCCGCATCACGCTTGCCAGCGAGCAGGCGTCGACCAGAGCGCTGTAGCGGTTGGCGAACATCGCGCGCGGACCTGCTACAGCAGGTCCGCATCCTCGGCCGCGAGCGCATCGAGCGCTTCGCTTCGGCCTGCATCGCGCTGCGCCTTGTACGCGAAGATGTCCTGCGCCCGGATCCGGCGGTGCCGCCCGACCCGGTGATGCGGGATCGGCCCGCGCTCGAGCAGGCTGATCAGATGCGGGCGCGACACGTTGAGCAGATCCGCCGCCTGTTGCGTGGTGAGCAATTCGCCGATCGGCACGAAGGTCACCGCATGCCCGCTGCCGATGTGGCGCAGCATTTCCATCAGCAGCTCGGACATGCCCGGGGTCAGCGTGATCTCGGTCGGGGTACGCCCACCCGCTTCCATCACGCGAAGCGTCGCATCGCCGGTCGCGGTCGCCGCGATTACGCTGCGCAGCTGGTTCGCGACATGCCGGTCGGCAATCGAGGGCAAACGCCCGCCGAGCGGTTCTGCGAAGGCAGGGAGGGTCATCGTCGGTCTCCGGGTAAGGGAGGGGTGTAGCGGATATTCGCAATAAACGCAACGGTCGGTAGGCGCACAGACGATTTTGAATGCCGCGTCCGCTTCTGCCGCGCGGGCGCTGATGGCGTTCAGCCGAGCGATAGCATTGGAACTGGACGGAGATTCGTCCGACCTTCTAAGACCAGAGGATAGTGGGACGCGAAAAGCGTTCTGTGGGGGACGGATTATGAAAGAAGCAGATTTCAGGACCTGGCTGGAAGAACGCCGGTGGAATGGCGAACCGCTCTCACCGAAGGCGATTTACGGACGGATCCGGCGGATCGCTCGCCTGGAACGATCGCTTATCGACTTGGGGTATTCGACCAACGATCTCGATACGGTGTTTGCCGAAGGCAAATTGGAAACGCTTCGCAATGACATCAAAGCGCTGACCGAAGTCGGCACCGATGCTGTTCGCCCACCCGCTTCGCTGGTCCCACAAGCCAGTGATCCGACCGGCCAGTTGCGCAACATCTATGCCGTGCTGCGCCAGTATGAGCAGTTCGCGCTAGGCTTGGCACCCAATGGCGATGCGGAGACCGCGCCGGACGATCCGGAAGAAGCCTACTGGCTGGTCACCGCGCGGAACGGCGACATCGATGGTTTTGCTGATTTCATTGCAAGCCACCGTTGGTCGCTGCAGAACGAAGGGCGCTATAGCGCGGCGGTTCGCGCGATGCAGCCCGGAGACCGCATCGCGATGCGGGACTATTTCCACCAAACCCACGATCTTCCGTTCGAGTCCAAAGGCGAGCGCATCTCGGCAATGCGCATCCGTGCCACCGGCGTCGTGACGGCCAACCCTCAGGACGGTCTGAACGTAGCGGTCGACTGGACCCCGCTGGATGAACCCCGGACCTGGTATTTCTACACCTCCAACGACAGCGTCTGGCGGCTCGATGCCGGCAAGGAACTGGCCGATCGGTTGATCCGCTTCGCCTTCGACGGCGAAGCACAGGATTATGCCTGGTGGTTGGCCCGTCAGCCTTGAAACGACCGGGTCGGCGATGGCTCACACGCCGATCGGATCCGTCAGCATGTGCTGGCGGACTATATCGAACCGGCGCGTGTTGCTGGTGAGACAGAGGTCTCCGTTGCGGTTCGGATGGTGAACGATACGCTGGGTTTGACCGATGCGTGGCCCAACATCTGCCAGGCGCTGGCAGGCCCCAAGATGCAGCAATTGACTGGCCTTGCGGCACCGCGTCGGATCGGGAAGCCGCTGAGTTCGGCGACAACCTTTGTCTTTACGGTGCGGTCCGACGTTACCGCCCGGCAGATCCAATCGACGCCGACCAACCTCATTTTGTATGGCCCTCCGGGTACCGGCAAGACCTTTGCCACGGCGCGCGAGGCGGTCGCCTTATGCGACGGTGTGGTTCCTGCCAGCGAAGAGGCCATGCGGCATCGCTATGCCGAACTGGTCACGGCGGGACAGGTGCGCTTCGTCACTTTCCATCAATCCTATGCGTACGAGGATTTCGTGGAAGGGCTGCGGCCCAGCACTGGCGAAACGGAAGGCGAGGGGGCGTCGGGTGCCGGGTTCCAGCTGAAGCCCGAGCCGGGCGTGTTCCGCGAGCTTGCCAGAATTGCGGAGCAGGCGATGCAGACCGCCGAGGCTGGGGAGCCATTCGACCTCACCGGACGAGACGTCTTCAAAATGTCGTTGGGCCGCGCCGGGTCGGAGGATCACATCTTCCAGGCAGCGATCGACGGGAATTACGTCGTCCTTGGCTGGGGCGGCGAGATCGATTGGACGCCGTATGACAGCTATGAGGCGGTCCACGCCCGCTGGAACCAGGATCACCCGGGAACCAACGGGAATGACGCCAACATCGTCCAGATGGCGCGCTTTCGCGTCAACATGAAGGAAGGCGATGTCGTCGTCATCTCCTACGGCAATTCGCGGTATCGCGCGATTGGCGAAATCACCGGTCCCTATGAGTATGTCCCGGGCGACGAGAAGGACTATTATCACCGCCGCAGAGTTCGCTGGCTGTACATCCCGAAGGAACCGCTTTCCGTCGACTTTTACGATCGCCCGTTCACGATGCGATCCTGCTACCGGCTGGTCGAGCAATATCTCAATCGGGAAGCCCTGGCGCTCAATCTGCCGGGGTCCGGAAGCGCGGAGACCACACGGCCCAAGCAATTCGTGATGATCTGCGACGAGATTAACCGCGCCAACATCTCCAAGGTATTCGGCGAATTGATCACCTTGATCGAACCCGACAAGCGCATCGGTGCCGACTACGAACTTCGGGTCACGCTCCCTTATTCGAAGCATTCATTCGGCGTGCCCAGCAACCTCCACATCATCGGCACGATGAACACCGCCGACCGCTCGATCGCGCTGCTCGACACCGCGCTTCGCCGGAGGTTCGACTTCCGCGAAATGATGCCGGACACGTCGATCCTGCCCGATGTCCCCGAGGTCGACCTCAAGGCGCTGCTCACCCGCCTCAACGAACGGATCGAATATCTCTTCGATCGCGAGCATCAGATCGGCCACGCGTTCTTCATGGGCTGCAAAACGCGCCCCGATGTCGACCGGGTGATGCGGCGCAAGGTGCTGCCGTTGCTCGCCGAATATTTCCACGAGGATTGGGGCAAGATCGCCGCCGCGCTCGGCGACGCCAAGGGCGAACGCTTCCTCCAGCGCACCGTGTTGGCCGCGCCCGCGGGGCTGGAGAGCGAATATGGCGGCGAACGGTATCGGTGGAGCGTGCGCAAACCCGATGCCGGTTCGGACGATTTCGCACCTGACGCCTATGCCGGGCTCGCATGATCCATCGCACCGTCAGCGAATGGCAATATCTCCCGATCGAGCCGGACGGGGAGGGCGCCTTCACCCGCGTGCACGCCGACCGGCTGATCGCGGTCGCGCGCGAGGCGACGCTGGGCGGGGAGGATGGCGCGGGGATCCTGACCGACCATCACCGCCGGCTGCGCGCGCAACAGGCCGTCGGCGTGATCGCCGCGCCGGGTGTGACGTGCGAGATCCTCCCCAAGATCGAGGGGCTCGGCACCGGTGACGACGAGACGAGCCAGACGCAGATCCGCGCGCGGTTGATCCACATGCTCGCGGTCGCGCATGATCTCGATCTCGCGACGGGACCGCTCACGACGCTCGGTGTCCAGCGGCACAGTCTGCTCGAGCTGCTGATCACGCGGTTCTGCGAGATGCTCACTGATGCGCTCCGCCACGGAATGCCACGCCGCTATGTCGGGCATGCCGAGGACTTGCCGACGTTGCGTGGGCGGCTCGACGTCCAGCGCCAGTTCACCACGCTTGCCGCAAGCCCGCAGCGGCTCGCCTGCCGGTTCGACGCATTGTCGAGCGATATCGCGCTCAACCGCCTGATGAAGGCGGTGGTGACCCGGCTCGCGCAGGTGTCGGGCTCGGTCGCTAACCAGCGGCGGTTGCGCGAGCTGGCCTATATCTATGCCGATGTCGCAGCGGTTCCGGCGACCGCGCTGCGCTGGGACGAGATCGTGCTCGATCGCACCAATGCGCGCTGGGGCGCTTTGCGCGATCTCGCGCGGTTGTTGTTGCGAGGCGATTATCAGACGACCGCGCACGGTCGGGCCCCAGGCTTTGCGCTGCTGTTCGCGATGAACGACCTGTTCGAGGCCTATGTCGCGCGGATGCTCGCGCGGGCGTTGAAGGGGAGCGACCTCCACGTCGTCGCGCAGGACCGCCGGCTGTTCTGCCTGAGCGAGCCCGACGGCGCGCGACGGTTCCAGGTCCGCCCGGATATCCTCGTCCGCCGCGGGACCGAGACGTTGCTGGTGATCGACACCAAGTGGAAACGGATCGCGGCGCGGATCGATGATCCCAAACAGGGCGTGTCGCAGGCCGATGTCTATCAGATGATGGCTTATGGCCGGCTGTATGCCTGTCCGCAGCTGATGCTGCTGTACCCGCATCATGGCGGGCTGCACGTGGCGGGGGAGACCGGGCGTTACCGCGTGACCGGGTGCGCGGACGCGCTGACGACTGCGACGATCGACATTGCGCCAGGGGAGGGGATTGCGGCGCGGTTGCTGGCGTTGTGTGCGGCGGTAGCACCGGGACGTGCTACGCCCGGATCTGTCGCGCAGGCGCTTCAGGCCTGATCTGTCACCCCTCGGTTCGCTGCGGGGAAACAGCGCCATGAACACCAGGATCGCAGCGATGCTGCCGCTCGCCACCACCACGCTATCGGTGTGCGCGACCACCGATTCGAAGACTTCGCGGGCCAAGGCCGGGCAAACCGTCCGCTATGACCAGAGACGTCCCACGGCCGACCAGAATATGACGCGCGACGGGGCCGGGCGGGCGGCCGAGCGAGACGGTGCGAACCGCTCTTGCCTATTAGGCGTCATTGACGTACAGACCGGTCATGCAGACCCGCCCGCTCACGGTTGTCGAGACCGGCCTGTTTTTGCGTCAGGCGGAGAAGATATGGAGCGAGGAGGAGCTTGCGCTCCTCGTCGATCACGTGGCGCGCAACCCCGAGGGCGGCGATGTCATCCCCGGCACGGGCGGCGTGCGCAAGATGCGCTGGGGACGCGCCGGGAGCGGTAAGCGGGGCGGCGCACGGGTGATTTATTTCTATTACGACACCGACCACCCGCTCTATCTGTTGCTGGCCTATGCCAAGGCTGAGGCCAGCGACATGAGCGCGGACGACAAGAAGGCGGTGAGCGCGCTGGCCGCCATCATCAAGGACGGGGGCATCAAGGGCGGGAGCATCAAGGGCGCGGGACAGAAGGAGCAGAAGTGATGAGCACGTTCGGACAAGACCTGATCGCCAGCATGGAAGAGGCCGCTGCGCACGCGCGCGGTGAGCCGACCGAGGCGCGCACGCACACGGTCGAGGTGCCCGATGTCCGCGCCCTTCGCGAACAGCTCGGCCTGTCACAGCACGCTTTTGCCAGCGCGTATCGGATTCCCCTGGCGACCTTGAAGGGATGGGAACAGGGCCGTCGCCAGCCCGACGCGACCGCCAGCGCCTATCTCAGCGTCATCGCCCACTTGCCCGACGCGGCACGATCGGCCTTGCAGGCCGCCTGATCCGGGTCAGGCGTCTTCGTCGTCGGCTTCGCGGTCGACGATGGCGAACATCGCGCTCACGTTTTCCGTCACGTCGACATCGCCTTCCTCGCCGGGATAGCGATAGGCACCGACACCCGTTGGGCTGATCGGCCGCGCGGGATACCTGGCGGTACGAATGCCTTTTAGCGCCGTTATGCTGACCTAAGTGTCGATCGCAGTCGGAGCCCGATCCGCATGGCCGAGCATCGCTTGGCCGAACTGGATATCGGCTCCGTTCCCCAGCATCAGCGTTGCCATCGTGCGCCCGAACATATGGAATGATGCGCGCTTGCCGACGCCTCAGTCGGCCACCGCATTGAGTACGCTCCCGGCCAGACGCGCGATCTCAAGTGGTTGGCCAATGGTGGCTGGGAACAAAGTGCCGTCGTCGGCGCCGCCAGCAGGGGCAGAGTGCACGTCCCCGAGGTGGTTGTCGTTCGAGGCGGGCGCCGATCAAGATCACCCGGTCGGGCTCCTCTTGGAGGAGGATGCCTTGGTCACCACCCCGTTATCGCTGCGCTTCGCAGCAGTTTGATGTGACTTTGGACGGCCGCCTGCGGCAACAGGTTGCTAATCGGCGCAGCACGCCGTTACCGGTGATCGCAACGACACTCACAACTCTGGCACCGGTCTACCTTGTCTAGTTAATCAAGCGATATGATCTAGGAAATGTTGGCACCGGCCGATGCAGGGGAGCGATAATTACCGCGCGCGCCAGTAACTCCCCTGTATTTACGGAAAGCCGCGCAGATCGCGGCATTCTCTCACTAGAGCGCCCGCCTCCTAAACGACTGTCAGCGTTGCTTGCCAACATCTCAGCTTGACGCGTCTAATTGCCGCTTGGTTAGAATCGATGGGATTTCGGCCTATCGACCAACGGGGGGGTTAATTGCTGCGTCGGTCCGACAGCGTATCTGGCGTGTCGCGTATCGTGCTCGCCCGCGCCCTAATCTGAGGCGCGACCCAGCGGATTTCGGTGTCGCTTCCTCCACCCAAGATCGCCGCCGCGCGCGACACCGCTTCGGCGCCGATTTCGGCAATTCCCACGCGCATCGTGGTGAGCGCCGGGGTGACGAAGCGGGCGAGCGGGATATCGTCGAAGCCGGCTACCGCGATGTCGCCGGGAATGCTTAGCCCGGCGCGTTGAAATGCGACAAGCGCGCCGATCGCCATCATGTCGTTCGCCGCGAACAGCGCGTCAGCCCGCCCGGGCTCGGCGAGCAGTTCCTGCGCCGCGGCTGTCCCCGTTTCCTCTTCGAAATCGCCAATCAGGACGCGGCACTCAAGGCTGTGGCGTGCCATTGCGGCGCGATAACCGCAGATCCGCTCTTCGGCGTCGCGATTGCCGGGCGGCCCGGACAGGTGGACGATGCGCCGCCGCCCGGACGCGACCAGATGCTCTACCATCGCATCGGCGGCGGCGACATTGTCTATCCGGAACTGGGGATGATCGGCTGCAACGTTGGGGCAACTGATCAGGACCGTCGGCAAGCTCGCCGGAAGATACGCTAGCAAGCGCTCCGGGTCGGTATCAGGCGCCATGATGATCAGTGCGTCGACGCGTCCGCGCATGAAGCGCAGCATCTCGGTCCCGCGCTGATCGCCGTGCATGTTCGACAACAGCAGTTGTAATCCGCGCGCGGACGCCTCTGCGTCAATGCCGCGCAGCGCCTCCGAATAGAATTCGCCGTGAAGGTCAGGCAACATCACGCCGATCGCGTTGGTGCGAGCCAAGCTGAGACTGCGCGCGCCGGTGTGTGGCACATAGCCGAGTGCGGTCGCGACCGACTGGACGTGCTCGCGCAAATTGGCGCGGACATTGCCATGGCCGTTCAATGCACGCGAGACGGTAGCGATCGACACGTTCGCCGCGCGAGCGACATCGCGGATAGTGGCATGCGCCATAGCGAAGGTTTTCCGGTCGTTGTTTTCAGGTGCGCTTCCACCACGAAAGCGCGACCTCGGCAAGGGCCTTGCTGTAACCGGTTACATTTGCAATAGGCTCGGCAAATTCGGGAGGATACATTGCATATGCTACAGATCTCGCGACGCAGCCTGATGCTCGGCAGTGCGGCGGCATTGGCGTGGCGGTCTAATCCGGCAAACGCGCTGCTGGCGACGCTCGGCACGGGCGCGCTGCCCGCGGCGGTCGAGGTGCTGGTCGGGCAGATGACGCTCGAGGAAAAGGCTGGGCAACTGACGCTAATGGCAGCTGCGTGGGCGGGGGGTGCTGCGAGCAAGCTCAATCCGATCGCCCCTTCAGGGGGCTACGACAGCCAGCTTGCCGACGCCGCGGCGGGCCGGCTAACTGGCGTATTCAACGGCAATGGCGCGAAGATGGCACTCGCGATGCAGCAGGCGGCGCTGCGCAGCCGGCTGAAAATCCCGCTGATCTTCGCCGCCGACGTCATCCACGGCTTCCGCACAGTGTTTCCGGTGCCGCTCGGCGAAGCGTCAAGCTTCGATCCCGCGCTGGCCGAGCGCACCGCACGCGTCGCGGCGGTCGAGGCGTCGGCATCTGGGATCGATTGGACCTTCGCGCCGATGGTCGACATCGCGCGTGACGCGCGGTGGGGTCGCGGCGTTGAGGGCGCGGGTGAGGACGTTCTGCTAGGCTGCGATTTCGCGCGCGCGCGGGTCCGCGGTTTCCAGGGCAGCTCGCTGAGCGCGAACGATGCGGTAATGGCGTGCGCTAAGCATTTTGCGGCTTATGGCGCGGGCGAGGGCGGGCTCGACTATAATTCGGTCGATATTTCAGAGCGCAGTCTGCGCGACGTCTATTTCCCGCCGTTCGAGGCCGCGCTCGACAGCGGTGCGTTATCGGTGATGGCGGCGTTTAATGAGGTCGACGGGATCCCCGCGACCGCCAACCACTGGCTAATGACTGAGGTGCTGCGCGACCAATGGGGCTTCGGCGGGCTGACCGTGTCCGATTATACTGGGGACGAGGAACTGATCGCGCACGGTTTCGCCGCCGACGAACGCGACGCGGCGCGGCTGGCTTTCCTGGCGGGCGTCGACATGAGCATGCAGAGCGCACTCTACATCAAATATCTCCCCGACCTTGTCCGCTCGGGCGCGGTGCCGATGACGCGGCTCGACCAAGCGGTGCGACGCGTGTTGCGGGTGAAGGTCGCGCTCGGCCTGTTCGCTGATCCATTCCGCCGGATCGACGCGAAGCGCGAGGCGACCCGGATCGGCACGCCCGCCAACCGCGCGGTGGCGCGCGAAGCGGCGCGGCGCTCGATTGTCTTGCTCAAGAACGAGGGTGGGCTGCTGCCGCTCGCGCAAAACCGCAAAATCGCGTTGATCGGCCCGTTTGCGGCAGGTCAGCATGATCTGATCGGGCCGTGGAACGTCTATGGATCGGATGCCGATGCAATCGACCTAGCAACGGGTGTACGCGCACAAGCCGGGCCGCGCGCGCAGATCAGCGTGGCCGCGGGATCGCGCGTCAATGCTCCGCTCGACGGCGGCATCGCGGCGGCAGTCGCGGCGGCGCAGGAGGCGGACGTCGTCCTGCTCGCGATCGGCGAGAGCCAGGATATGTCGGGCGAGGCGCAGGCGCGGACCGAGATCGTCGTTTCCGCGGCGCAGCGCACGCTGGTAGAAGCCGTGGCTGCAACGGGCAAGCCGATCGTGGTGCTGCTCAAGAACGGGCGCGCGCTGGCGCTCGAAGGCGCGGTGCTCGCGGCGCCTGCGATCCTGGTCACGTGGTTCCTTGGATCGGAAGGCGGCCCGGCAATCGCAGACATCCTGTTTGGGCGGCATAGTCCATCGGGGCGGCTGCCGGTCAGCTTCCCGCGCGCGAGCGGGCAGGCGCCCTATTACTATGCGCACAAAGCGACCGGCCGGCCCAATCCCGACGGCCCGCTCCAACCGTTCAAGGCGCACTACCGCGATATTGCCAACTCCGCTCTCTTTCCGTTCGGGCATGGCCTGACCTATGGGCAGGTCGACTATGCCGGGCTCCAGATGAGCGGCAGCGGTACGCTGGACGCGGAGGGCACTCTGACGGTGTCGGCGATGGTCAGCAATGGCGGTACAGTCGCGGTCGACGAAGTGGTCCAGCTCTACGTCCGTGACGTGGCGGCAAGCATCACGCGGCCAGTACGCCAGTTGAAGGCCTATCGCTGCGTGTCGCTCGCTCCCGGCGCGACGCAGAAGGTTAGTTTTACGCTGCGCCGGTCCGACCTGACGTTCATCGGGGCCGCGATGAAGCCGACTGTCGAGCCCGGCATCTTCCAGGTCTGGATCGCGCCGTCAGCGGAGGCGGAGGGCGTGTCGGGCCGCTTTACGTTGACGGGCTAACCGCAGCCCGCTCCGCCAGCGTCGCAACGATCCCGCCGTGCGTGTCGCGACGCAGCGGATTGGCGGCCATCGCCAGTGCCGACAGCGAGCAGCCAAGGATCGGCGCCGCGACCATGATCCACCGGATATCGGTGACGACATCGGGGGCCTGCGCTACACGCGGCGCATAGCCGATCGCAGAATAGGCAAAGCCGGTGATCGCGGTTGCAGAGCCGATCGAAACCTTTTGTAGCAAGGCGGCGACGCCGAACGACAGCGCTTCGACACGCACGCCGGTGTGCAACTCGCCATATTCCACGGTATCGGGCAGCATTGCCCAGAAGACGAAGCTGAACGCAGCGAGCGCGGCCTGCACCGTTACCAGGAACAGATCGGCGCGCCAGGCGGTACCAGTGTCGGTCACGGCGAACACACCACTACCCGTGACCGCCAGCGCGGCTGCGCCGAGCCATAGCGCGCGACTGCCGACCTGATGCCGCGCCAGCATCCAGAGCGGAACGAACACACTTCCCGCCAATCCCATCAAGGCGAGCGCGGTTGTGCCGGCAAGCTCGTCGCGCACGACATAAGTGAAATAATAGAGCACCGAGCGCGACAACATCGTCGATGCGACCGCGACGCACATCATGGCCCCGCACAGCGTGACGAACGCGCGGTTGGCCGCCAAAGCGCCGAGGCCGCGTAGCAAAGGGGGCGGCGGTGCAGTCGGCAACAAGTCGGTGCCCTGCGGCGACCGCCGCGCTACATGGATCAACAACGGTGTCGCAACCCCCGCGAACAGCGTCGCGGCGACCAGGAACCCCGTTGTACCGGTGGGCGTTCCTGAGACTGCGAGCGAAACCCGTTCGGTCGAAAGCGAGACAACGACTGCCGCGATCGTACCGAATAGCATCCGCAGCCCGGCGATCGCAGCGCGGTCACCACTATCTGCGCTGATCCGTGCGTTCCACGCGGCATAGGAAATATTCACCAGCGCGTAGAGCGAACGGAACGCGATCTGCGCGACGAGCAGGCTGGCGACCAGAGTGCTGCCATGAAATGGCGGAGCGAAGTAGATCAGAGGAAAAGCGAGCCCGAGCGGGATCGCGCCATATCCGACAACGCGTGCATAAGAAGGTCGTCCGCGCTCGGCCCAGATCCCGGTTAGAAGATCGGCGATCCCGTCCCACACCGAGCCAATTAAATAGATCATCCCCGCGACATGCGGCGCGAGGTGTAGGACGTCGGTGAAATAGAAAAACAGGAAGAGGCTCGAGCTCTGCCAATAAAGATTGCAGGCGAAATCTCCCGAGGCGAAACGCAGCCGCATCGGCCAGGAGAGCTGCGGTACGGGGAGTGTCGAGTCGGTCATCGCGGACGCGATAGCACGGTGCTGGCGGGCAGCTGGCATTTCACTTGACCGACCCTTGTAACCGGTTACATCCGGGGTGCCCGATCCATGAACGGCCGCGGGCGGGAGAGTTTGTGTGATCAATCGCCGTACCGTCACCGCCACCGCGCTTCTGGGGGGGGGAGGGTTGGCGATGGAGCTCGCGACGCCAGCGATGGCGCGCGGCTGGCAAAGCCATTCTTCGCGCGTATCGAAGCTGCCCGTGCTGTTCGACGATCTCGAGCAACGAACCTTTCGCTGGTTTTGGGACACCGGTAATCCGGCTAACGGCCTGGTGCCTGATGCCTGGCCCAATCCTGAATTCTGCAGCATCGCCGCGGTCGGCTTCGCGCTGACCGCCTATCCGATCGGGGTCGAGCGCGGCTGGATCACTCGCGCCGCCGCGCGCGAGCGCACGCTCGCGACGCTGCGCTTCTTCGAGCGGGCGCCGCAGGGGGGGGGCGCGTCTGGCGTTGCGGGGTATAAAGGCTTCTTCTACCACTTCCTCCATATGGATAGCGGGCTTCGTTTCGGCGATGTCGAATTGTCGACGGTCGACAGCACGATGCTCTTCCTCGGCATGTTGTTCGCCGCGGAATATTACGTCCAGGACCATCCCGACGAGCGCGAGATCAAGCGGCTCGCCAATGCGCTATACGAGCGCGCAAACTGGGACTGGTTCCGCCGCGGGCAGGCGGTGTTGTCGATGGGCTGGCATCCGGGCGTCGGGTTCATCCCGCGCAACTGGGACGGGTATAACGAGGGTATGATGGTCAATCTGCTCGCGCTCGGATCATCGACGCATGCTGTTGGACCCGATGCATGGTCGGCGTGGTGTGCGCCCTATGACAAGTGCTGGCGCGGCAGCGGGGCTACGCGGCGGCTCGCCTTTGCGCCAATGTTCGGACACCAATACAGCCACATGTGGATCGATTTTCGCGGCATCCGCGACGCCGCGATGCGTGACGCCGGAATGGACTATTTCGAGAACAGCCGCCGCGCAACCTGGGCGCAGCGCAATTATGGGATCCGCAACCCGATGGGCTGGACGGGCTATTCGCAGGACATCTGGGGCCTGACTGCGTCCGCCGGGCCGGCCGACGTACAGTATGACGTCGATGGGCGGATCATCATCTTCCGCTCCTATTCGGCGCGCGGACCGGTCGACGAGCCCGATGGCTTTGACGACGGTACGATCGCGCCGACCGCGGCGATCGGCTCGCTCGCTTTCGCACCCGAGATCGCGGTGCCCGCAACGCTCGCGCTGCACGCGCAACACGGCGACCGAATCTATGGTCGCTACGGCTTTTACGACGCATTCAACCCGACCTTCCGCAAGCCGGCAAAGCCGTTCCAGCGCGGGTCGGTCGATCCGGTGCGCGGCTGGGTGTCGCAGAATTATCTCGGGATCGACCAGGGTCCGATACTTGGCGCGATCGCCAATACGCGAGACGGGCTGATCTGGCGCCTGATGCGACGCTCGGTGCCGATCCGGCGTGGGCTCGAGCGCGCCGGTTTCACTGGCGGTTGGCTCGCGGCGTAGCAGCCGCGACCCCGGAGCTTCCCCCGGGGCGCTGGTGATCAGAAGGTGTACTTAGCGCCGATCTTGAAGTTGCGCCCCTGGCTCGCGACCGAACCCGTGTCGGGATTGCGCGTCGCTGCTGCACCGCCGATCGTCTGCAGCCCGCCGCCGAAGGTGGAATAGTTACGATTAACGAAGTCGAACGCGTTGAGCGCCTGGAAATAAACCGTCAGCGCATGGCCGTGCGCGTAGGGCATCTTGAAGGTCTTGGCGATGTTGAAGTCGATGTTCTTGTAGCCGATGCCGCCCGGCTGATAGATGCCGAAATTGGTCGTGTAGCAGCCGCCGCCGCCCGGAACCGTGGTCGGAATGCCGCACAGCGCGCCGCCGTAGGACGGTCCCGACGAGATCGTCGCGAACCCCGTCGCGCGGATGTTCAGCGGCAATTTGACGGTGCCGGTCGCGACGAAGCGCCAGCGCTCAAGCCCGCTCGAATCCCCATACCCCTGCGCGCCGATCGTCGGCGCGTCGAAGTTGAACGGATCACCGATCGAAGCGCCGTTGCGGGTGTCGTTCGAGCGCGAGCTGGAGATCGTTAACGTCGTGCTGAAGCCCCAGCCTGAGGCCTCGGTATAGGGCTTGTCAGCCTGAAGATAGACCGCGGCGTAATGTGCCTTACCGTCGCTGTTGCCTATGAAGATCGCGCCATAGCCGGGGAGCGGCGCGGTGTTGATCGCCGCAGTGCTATAGAAAATCCCCGCCGCATAGGGCACGCCGTTGTACGTATATACCGGGCTGCCGCCGGAGCTGTACGATCCGTCCGGATTGCGGTTCCCGATGACTTCCTGATAGATATTGTGCGACTTGATATAGGCAAAAGTGATCGACGTGTTGACCACGCCCAAGCGCTTTTTCACGGCAAAATTGACCTGATCCGAATAGGGCATCCGCGTCCGGTTGTTGAGCAGGTGCACTTCACCGCCCTGCATTGCCGCGAGCGTGCGCAACTGGTCGATATTGGTCGGGATCGTGGCAACGCAGCGCGCGGTTCCCAAGGTGCAATTGGGGGGCGTGTTGATCGTGACGACCGATTCATACTGGTCTTTGATGGTTTCGATCGCCGAATCGATGAACAGCGACCGGTTGTAATAGCGTCCACCGCCGAGCACGAAGACGAGATCGCGATCGCCGTTCACGTCGTAGGAAATCCCGAAGCGCGGCTGGAACGCGCCAAGAAATGGTTTCCGGTTGTTGCCGGTCGAGATATAGTCATTGGCGTTGATGCCGGCGGCCTGCCAGCCAGGATAAGCGCGAAGCGCCGTGGCAATTGCCGCGGGCGTTACAAAGTTGTTGTTCACCGCGTTGGATTCGTAGTCCCAACGCAAGCCGCCGCTGATCAACCAATGGTCGTTCGGCCGCCAATCGTCCTGAACGAAGCCGCCGATCTCGGTGTTGTTCGCGGTGACAGGCTTGACGACGGCAGTGTTGATCGTCGCCGCATACGGCGCCGCGGTATTGGCGTTGCCGAGGCCGGAGAAGCTGTTGGCGTCGTAGAAGAAGGTGCCTGAGCCGTTATTGTCTTCAAGCCGCTGCAGCTTGGTGAAATTGAGCTTGATGCCCGCTTTGATGGTGTGCGCGCCGCCGAAGAAGGTGACATTGTCCTTGAACAGTGTTTGATACTGGTGGTCGTCTTGGGTGAAGTTGGTGCCGCCGAGGATCAGCACTCTGGTATCGCCGATATTGGGCGCCCGTGCCGGACCGCCCGTCGTCGCGCCGCTGTTAAAGGTTATGACGCTCGACGGGCCGGTGACATTCGGAATCGCGCCATTGGCGGCAGCGTCACGTGAAAAAATGAACTCGTTGAGCCAGCCTTGGCCGCGATGGTTCCACGTCAGCTGATACCGGTGCTCCTCATTGCGGTTATTCGTCGACGCGTCGAGCGTCGTTGGGCCACCGTTAATTTGCAGATTGGACTCGTTGCGGATGAAAGCACTGACATTAACCGTGTCGCGCGCGGTCGCGTAGAAGGTCAGCTTGCCGAAATAGAGCTTCTCGTCGAAAGTGGCGGGGTAGCTGCCGTTATACTGCGAACGGGCAGCGACCGCATAGGTCTGCCCCTGTGCAGACAGGCCCGGCAGTACGCCATTATACACATTGATGTCGTTCGCCCCGAAGGTCTTGCTCGTGCCTTCGAAGTCGGCGAAGAAGGTCAGCCTGTCCTTGATGATCGGACCGCCGAGATTTGCGCCATAATATTTGGTGTCGAAATCGGGCTTCGGCGCATACGGCGCGGTGGCGTTGTTGAGCTTTCCCGGGCGATCGTCGTAGTTCCGGCTGATGAACGCCTTGGGCTGCCATTCGCCAAAGATTTCGCCGTGAAAGCTGTTGCCGCCGGTCTTGGTGACCGACGAGATCACTGCCGAACCGGCCTGCTCGAACTCAGCCTTGAAGTTCTGCGTCTGGACGTCGAACTGATCGACCGCTGACGCCGGAAACGGATTGCCCGAAGACAGATTCTGTCCAACCGTCCCGCCGTGGTTCACCAGGTTCTTGATGCTGATGCCGTCAATGAACGTGTTGGTGTTGTCCGAATTGATGCCTCCCGCCTGAACTTGACGCGCCTTGCCACCGAGCGTGGGCGGGGAGACCGTTACGCCGGGAGCGAGCGCTGCGAAATTAAGGAAGTTGCGGTCGCCGTTGGGGAGGTTCTCGAGCTGGAAGCGCGAGATGTTGGCGCCAACAGTCGCGGTCCGCACGTCTCGCGCACGCGATCCAGTAACGACGATATCGTTGCCGCCGCTGGCCGTCGCTATAGCTGCTGTCGGCGCAACGAGATCTGCGGTGACTGCCTGGCCAAGCGGCACGACGACTTCGGCCGAGCGGCTGCCCGACGACACGCGGTAGGTGCTCGGCGGCAGGCCGACGAGGATATAGTCGCCCTTCGCATCGGACTTGACCGTTTCAACATGGCCCGTGCTGAGATCGGTGAGCGTCACCGTAGCCCCTGCGGCCGCGCCCTCGACATGCCCGCGCACGGTCGAGGTCGTCTGCGCCATCGCGGGTGCTGTCAGAGCCACCTCGCCCCCGGTCAGGATAGTGGTGGCCAGCGCTACCCGAAGGCTCGCTTTGATCAGCGTCTTCATCTCGTCTCCCCTAGTTCGAGGCTGATGCCAGCCTCGTTATGTTCTCGTTCGTCGGCGAACCGGCTACGCGCGCCGGGATCGTCCGCAGCAGCCTGAGACGGGATGCCGGGTGCGTCTGCAGGCCATAGCCGGTGCGGTCTACCCATCGCTCCATGTCCCAGCTGTCTGCTGGACGGACCCCGAACCAGCCTCTGACGGGCCGGGTAACCGGTTCCAAGCCTTGCCCAGTAACCGGTTTCATGCGCATTCGCCAAGCGGAAAATGTGGAACGTCCGAACCCGACATGGCGATTCGCGGCGGCAGAAGAGAGGAAGACGAGTGACCGGCTTTGTTTCCCGCCGCAGGCTGCTCAAGGGCGCGTCTGTATCTGTGATCTCGATCATGCTGACGCCCGCGATCGCGCGCATTGGTCGCTTGCAAGATGCTCGGATCGAGCGGTTGATCGCTACGATGACCCTCGAGGAAAAAGCCGGCCAGCTCAGCATCTTTAGCGATCCGTCGCGAGTCGACGGGCCGCCGGTCAATCCCGGCCTCGTCGCGCAGAGCATGGAAACGGTCCTGCGCGAGATCGCGGCGGGGCGGATGACCGGATTGTACAACGGCATTGGTGTTGCCGCTGGGCGCGAGCTGCAGCGCGTTGCGATCGAACAGGGACCGCACAAGATTCCGCTGATCTTTGCGGGCGACGTGATCCACGGAATGAAGACCACCTTCCCCGTGCCGCTCGGCGAAGCTGCCAGCTTCGATCCCGAACTCGCCCGGCGGACCGCGCGTGCCGCGGCGGTGGAAGCGAGCGCGAAAGGTATCCACTGGATCTTTGCGCCGATGGTCGATGTTGCACGCGATCAGCGCTGGGGGCGGGTCGTAGAGGGGGCGGGCGAAGACAGTTGGCTCGGCGCGCAGTTCGCCGCGGCGCGCGTGCGCGGGTTTCAGAGCGACGATTTGACGGCTGAGGATGCGGTGCTCGCCTGCCCGAAGCATTTTGCCGGATACGGTGCGGTGATGGGGGGAATGGACTATAATACCGCCGATATTCCGGAGACAACGCTGCGCGAAACGCATCTGCCGCCGTTCAAGGCGGCGTTCGGCGCGGGTGCGCTTTCGACCATGGCAAGCTTCAACGACGTCGCCGGGGTGCCCTCGACCGGTAACCGCTACCTGCTCACTGACATCCTCCGCGGCGAATGGGGGTATAAGGGGCTTGTCGTGTCCGACTATACAGCGGACGAAGAGATGATCCTGCACGGTTTTGCCGCCGATGGCGCTGACGCTGCGGCCAAGGCGATAAACGCGGGGTGCGATATCTCGATGCAGAGCGGTCTGTACAACGCCCATCTCCCCGCGCTGGTGCGGTCGGGGAGGGTCGCGCTGGCGACGGTCGATACTGCAGTTCGCCGCGTGCTTCGCGTCAAGCAGGCGCTCGGCCTGTTCGACAATCCCTATCGCTCGCTCGACCTTGCGCGAGAGCAGCGCGACGTGCGCCTGCCGCGAGCGATCGCGCTCGCGCGCGAGGCGGCGGGCAAGTCGATCGTACTGCTCAAGAATGACGGCGGCCTTCTGCCATTGGCGAGGTCGACCAATATCGCGCTGGTCGGCCCTTGCGTGTCTGACAAGGGCGATATGCCCGGGCCGTGGGCGAGCTTTCCAGATTTTACGACCTGCGTTACGCCAGAGGAGGGGTTTCGCGCCGCACTAGCGGCGGGCGCGACCCTTCGCGTTGCACGCGGCGCAGATTACGAGGCGCCGCTGGCGGGTGGGATCGAGCAGGCGGTTTGCGCTGCGCGCGCGTCGGACGTAGTCGTGCTGGTGATTGGCGAAAGCGCGCGGATGTCGGGCGAGGCGCAGGCGCGCGTCGAAGTGACGATCCCCGAGGCGCAAATGGCACTAGCCGAAGCCGTCGCTGCGACCGGCAAACCGGTCATCGTGTTGCTGCGTCACGGGCGTGCGCTCGCGCTGAGCGGAGCGGTTCGCGCGGCGTCGGCCATTCTGGCCACCTGGTTCCTTGGTTCCGAGACGGGCCATGCACTGGCCGATATCGTGTTCGGCGCCGTCGCGCCGCAGGGACGCCTGCCAGTTAGCTTCCCACAGAAATCAGGACAGGAGCCGTTCTATTACAACCATCGCAGCACAGGTCGCCCACAACTCGGCGCGGACCCAGCATGGAAAGCGCGCTACAGGGAAGTGACAAACGAGGCACTTTATCCGTTCGGTTACGGGCTGGGATACTCAACCGCCAGCTACTCGCGCACCACCGTTAACCGGACGACTCTTGCAAGCAATAGCTCTATCATTGTCTCGGCGATGGTCACCAATACCGGGAGCCGAGAGATGCACGAGGTCGCGCAACTGTACATTCACGACAAGGTTGCAAGCCTTACCCAGCCAATCCGCGCACTCAAGGGCATACGCCATCTCGACCTCGATCCTGGTCAAACTGTCCAAGTCGCTTTCACGCTTAGACGTTCGGATCTGACCTTCGTCCATCCCGACGGCCGCCGTTTCGCCGAGCCGGGGACATTCGATGTGTGGGTCGCCCCCTCCGCGGTCGCAGGCATCCCCGCCTCAATCGTACTGGTATGAACGGTTGCGCGACTCATTTCGGTCGATTTCGTTGTGGAAAAGCAGGCCGCCGTGGAGCCGACGTAGCCGCGAAACTGTCGGTCGGCAGCCGACCAAGATGCGGACGTGGCGCCGCCAAGGTCTTTACTACTGACAGCGCAGAAGAGAACCACACTTGTCTTCTGCGTCATTCATTAAGTCTTCTCGCGACTGGTGGGCGCTGCTCGACAAACTTGATGACGGCACGCTCGAAAGTATCGGGCTGGTCCAGCATGACGAAATGGAAGCTGTCGTCGATGCGTTTGAAGCGGACCTGCGGCGTCGAAGCATAGGCGTTCTGGAACGTGGTATCGATGCTGGCCGGTGGAACACCGTACAGCTTGTCATAGGCATAGATGACCTCGACCGGCGCTGTGATCCGCTTGAGTTCGGAACGAAGATCGGTGGTCATCAGCTCGTAGGTGGCATCGGCCACGGTCTTGCGGTCCGAACGAACACCTGCGGCGATCACGGCGGGGCGCGCCACTTCGGTCTTCACGAGGCGATCGATCGCGGCGCTCTGCATAGCATTGGCCCGATCGGTCGGCGCAGCCATCATTGCATCCCGGAATGCGACAGCCCGAGGCGTCACAGCTGCGACGGTCGCTGTGGGACTGAACAGCAAACTGTAGAAAGGCAGGGCGTCGACGATCAGCAGTCGGCCGATTTCCCCTGGATGACGCGCCCCCAGCATCAACGCGATCTCGCCACCCAGCGAATGGCCGATGATGACCGGTGCCTTGATACGTTCGCGTCGTATGTAGGCAGCAATCGCTTCGGCCGAGGGAGCCGCCACGCGGTTCCCCGGATCGGCAACTGCCGGTGTTCCGGCAAATCCTGCGATCTGAACCAGATGAAGCCGGTGCGTCTGCTTCAACTTGTCCGCTAGACCGGACCAGACCTCGCGTGAGGACGCCAGTCCAGGGATCAGGATAACATCCGGCCCCTTGCCCTCGACCACGACCGATATAAGCTCCTGGGCGGCAGAGGTGATTGGTCGCGCGACGGATTGCGCGAGCAATGCCGATCGCGAAGACAAGGCGATCACGATCGCCGCGAGCGTAGTTCGCGTGCGCATGTTTCTTCTCCCTGTTGTGACGGTTACGGTTGGAAAACGTCCTCGATTTTGAGGCCGAACACAGCCGCGATGGTGAAGGCGAGCGGCAGACTGGGGTCGTACCGGCCGTTCTCGATCGCATTTACCGTCTGTCGCGAGACCGAAAGCGCCTCGGCGAGATTGCCCTGGCTCCACTCACGTGTGAGGCGGAGTTCCTTGATGCGGTTGTTCACCGGTAGCGGCGCTGAGCAACGACCACGCCCAATCCCCACAACGTCCCCATGATCGGCCACACGGCGAATGCTCGCAGGTGTGGCAATCCAGCCCCTTCCGCAAAACCCCATCCGAACGTGATGAGGGCGGTGCCGAGGAAGGAGATCGCGATGGCGTCGAACTGGATGCGGCGCTGCATCTCGTCCATCCGCCACAGCCCGCGCAGGATCGCCAACGCAGCGGCGATCATTCCGGTCATCGGAACGAGGTTGATAGCCAGCTTCAGGTCACCGACCGGCTGTATCGCGCGCTCGACCGTCTTGGCCCCGACCAGAAGGATGGCGTACAGAACGAACGCCCCGCCGAGCTCGAGAACATACTGTTTTGGCCGAAACATAGGGAACGCCTCCTGTAAAGCACCTTTTACATACTGAAATTATTCTGTCAAACACCCTTTCCATGCCACAAAGCCTCCGCGTCATCGAAAAGGGCACAATCTGTTAGCGTATATCTGTGCCCGCCTTATGTAGCGGCCCCGACCTGCTGCTCTGGGGACTGTCGCAAAACACGTGACAGGCGACGCAGAACACCGCAAATTCTGGCGAATTGCGGCGTGGGCGGTGGCGCACGTGCTCTGTGTTCGCACTATTGTGCGAGATACCCGGCCGGTGGAATAGTGCGCAACAACCTCGCAGGGGAGGTTTTCCGTCAGAGAAGCAGCGGCTGCAATTTTGGCGCGAGATCCAAGCCCCGTGGAGTTGCTACCATGTAGGCTGGCTCGTTCCCGAGCAGATCTTGGAAGCCCCGCGAACAGCCGGTTCATCCGAAAACCTGACATTTCTGATCGGTTGCCCGAACGGCTGCTTCGTCCCAAAATACGCCATTTCAGCGCCGCTGCAGGGCGATCGCGAACCGATGAATGAGTGTCCGAAGTTGGAAGCGCAAGAAGGGGCGCTGAGCGTCCATGATTGGGTCTTTTGATCTACTACCGTTTGCGTCACGGCAGACGCGTGTGACGCCAAGCTTCTAATGCACTCGTACGACCACCGATCCGGCGTAGGTCCCCCTACCAGACGTGCACTCTCGCTTGCGGGGGCAAATAGAGGGCCTGGCCCGGCTTGACGTCGAATGCCGCATACCAGGGGTCGAAATTGCGGACGATCCCGTTCACGCGATATTCCTCGGGCGCGTGCGGGTTCGACAGAAGCTGCGCGCGCAGCGCGCCTTCGCGCGCCTTGCCTTGCCAGGAATGCGCATAAGCGAGGAAGAAGCGTTGGTCGCCGGTGAAGCCGTCAAGCACCGGCGGCTCGCCGTGCCGCGCTACATAGCGGCGATAGGCCGCATAGGCCGCCTCCAGGCCACCCAGATCCCCCAGATTCTCGCCGAGTGTCAGCTGACCCTTGATATGGACGCCGACGATCGGCTCATAGGCGTCGAACTGCTTGGCCAGCATCTGCGCATGCACGGTGTAGCGCTCGGCCGAGGCCTTGGTCCACCAGTCGCGGAGGCGACCGTGCGCATCGAACTGACGTCCCTCGTCGTCGAAACCGTGGCCCATTTCGTGGCCGATGGTAGCGCCCGTCTCGCCGTAATTGACAGCCGGGTCCGCCGCCGCATCGAAGAAGGGCGGCTGCAACTGGGCGGCCGGGAAGGTCACCTGGTTCATCGTCGGCGAGTAATACGCATTCACTTCCTGCGGGTTCATGTCCCACAGACTGCGATCCACCGGTTTGGGGAAGCGCGACAGCTGGAGCTTCCACTGGAAGTCTTCGGCGCCGATCTCATTGCCCAGAGCGTCACTGCGGCTGACGCGCATCGGGGCATAATCGACATATTTGATTGGGTGGCCGATCCGCGGGTCGAACGCCGCGAGCTTAACCAGCGCCTCCTTGCGGGTGGGCGCGTCCATCCAGGCGGCGTGGTCGATCTTGTCGGCATAGGCCGCGCGCATGTCGTCGATCATCTCGTTGACCTGGCGCTCGGTCTCGGCCGTCCAGTGATGCTGGATGTACAATTGCCCGACGGCTTCACCCAGGTCGGCGTCGAGCAGGCGTATGCCCCGCTTCCATCGCTCGGACTGGACCGGCACGTCGTTCAACGTCTTGCTGTAGAAGGCGAAGCGCACATCGTCGAACGCCTTGGGCAGGAACTGCGCATGGTCGCTGACGAAGCGGAAGGCGAGATATGCCTTCCATGTCGCCAGCGGCACATCGGCGAGGCGCTGCGTCGCGGCGGCCACCGCGCTGGGCTCGCGCACGATCACCTTGCCGACGGTCCCGAGTCCCTTTTGCGCGAGCACGGACGACCAGCCGATCTGCGGCGACAGCTGCGCGAGTTGCGCCAGCGTCATCGGATTGTACACCGCCTGCGGGTCGCGGCGCCGCTCGGGCGTCCACTGATCGGTCGCGAGGCGTGTCTCGAGCGCGATGATGCGATCGGCGGTGACGCCGGGGTCGCTCTGCCCGGACAGCTGCCCGATACGCGCGATATAATCGTGGTACGCGGCCCGTATCGCGACGTATTTGGGGGCGGTCAGCAGGTAATAGTCGCGGCTTGGCAGGCCCAGGCGGGCCTGGCCGATCTCGACGGCGTAGTGCGTCGGATCCTTGTCGTCCTGGTTGATGTCGATCCGCACGGGCGCCGCTTAGCCCGGCTGCACCATGAGCGCGGCGAGCCCCTTCCGATCGCCGATCGCTGCGATCCGCCGCAGATAGGGCGCTGCGGGCGCGAAGCCAGCCCGCTCGATCCCCACTTCGTCCATCCACGCAGCGTAGTAATCGACGATCTGCCGTACATAAAGCGGCGCGCCCGGCTGGCGCGCTGCGCCCTCGACCATCGCGCGCACGTCGCGTTCGGTCTCGTCGGGCAGGTCGTAATTATAGCCGGCGCGCGACTTGTCCGGCGCGATCTGCGCCGTCTTCAACCAACCGCCGAGCGCATAACGAAAGAAGTCGTTACCGGGCCTGACGCCCTTGTCCATGAGCGCCTCGTCGACGCCCCAGGTCCCGTAATGCGAGGCACCGGCCGGCGGCGGCGGCAAGGAAGGCCTCGCGGAGAGCGCGGTGACAGCAGGAGCAACAGCGACGGTAAGCGAGAGGACGAACCCGGCTGCGCGGGCTGGCCGATGACGATCAGATTTGCTTTGCATGCCGCTATCGTCGGCGAAGAGGCTTTGCATGTCAAAGCCATAAGCGTGCGCTACTGCCGGTCGAGATCGTACGAGTCACCCGCAGTCGATGCCACACGACAAGCAAGGTAGCGCTGGCCGTGACTGTCATCGCCGCGGGCTGCGACGAGGTTGAAAGATGAACGAGCGGGCGCTTTCGGGAGGCGAGTTTCAGTGCGCAAGCGGCTGCCTATGGGTCAATCACGACTGAGATCGGGGAGGCTTAGCCTATCGCTCCGCGTTCGGCGCAGCGATATGGCGCGGATCGTCGTCAGGCACATCGTTACCCATGCCGCCGCCTCCGAGTCCGCCGCCGCCACCCATACCACCACCGCCGCCGACCCCGCCGCTTCTGCCAGCATCGTCCTTGTTGCTACCGCCTCTGCCGCCGCCGGACGACGCCGGACGCGTGGGTCCTTGCATCGCGATGGTCAGGTCGGCCGGGATCGGGTCGAGATCGAGTGAATCGCGCACGAACGCACGGAGCGACACGACCAGTTCGTGCGTGTGGACCGGGTGGCCCGCGACCAGCTCGCGAACCGCCCTATCCGCCAGCCGGACATGCTCCTCGGTACCGAGCAGGATGATATCGGACAGCGCGACCTCGACCGCGTCGCGGATGCGGCGCGTACGGTCCGACCGCGCCGCCCCTTCCGCACTGAGGTCCAACGCGGCCATCGGCTCCTCTGCGACGCCCTGCTCCCGTCGCCGCAGGTCGCGTCGGTGTGCCGGATCCACGGTCAGGTCCCCCGTGAACGATCCGCCGAGGACTTTGTAGGCGGCGATGAGTGTCCTGAGACGCTCGTTGATCTGCCGGTTAATGCGCTCACGGCGCTGCTGGAACGTCATTTGGGTGACCAGACGGATGCCAACTCCCAACAGCGTAACCAGCGTCAGCCCGAGGATGGTGGCGAGCAGGCTCTGCCAAGAGCTAAAATCAAGACTGCGCAAGTGCACTCCCCTAATTACAATCTCTGGAACGCCCGTCGATCCTGCAGGTGCCGCAGAGCGGCACGACGGCCAAGAGAGCTTTTGCAATCTCACTCTGTTAACGCAGCTGAACATATGTCCGAAATTAGGTAGCGGGGAAGCCGCACTGAATGTCGATTTCTGGGTTTTTGCAACAAAGCGTCGATGGTTCGTCTACGACGCGCCTGCTTCTTTCGTGTTAGCGAGCTGCAATACCAATTGTTTGACTGTTCTCTCGCTGTTGTTTACGTGTCCTCCCACTAGAGATCGCATCGCGGCTTTTAGAGCGAGCGAAGGTTAAAGTACGCCGCTCATTCCAAAACTGCGCACGCCAGTTCGACAGAAGCTCTAAAATCCTAAAGGCGGAATGTCGCAAAGATCGTGGCATAGTTCAAATCGCTGCCGTTACCGCTCTGTTTCAGGAACCGTCCCGCATCGACGTGGTTGTAATATGCGCCGACCGTAACGAACGGCGATAAGAGATATCGTGCGCCGAGCGTTGTTCTCACGCCGACCTGCCGGGATGTGCCTTCGGTCGCGCCACGAAGCAGAACGCCTGATCCAAGATAGATCCCATCGCCTGTGGTGGTCCGCAGCAAATCGTTGACAGTCGCATCCAGCGTCAGTTTCTTTGTAGGCGTCACCGTCAGCGACGGCCCGAAGATCGTCATGTTGGCGCGGTTGAGCTCACCGTTAAGCGTGAGCGGGCGTGCGAAAAGGCTGAAATAGGTGCTCATCTTGCCATCGGCTGCGTTGCGATCGCCCGAAGCGCGCTCGAAGCGGACACCGAGCTTGGGTTTCCAGGATCCGTCGAGCAGGTAGCTTGCATTCGCGCTGACGTAATTCGCGCTGACCTGCTGATCGCCCCAACGTCCGTCCTGCACCGTTCCTTCAATGTCGTAGTCGACCTTTCCGCCGTGTCCGTTCACACGCAACGAATAGGTATTGCGCCGTTCCGCTGCGCTGCCCGCGGCATAGACCGCGCCTTTGCGATCACTATGGATCCACAGGCCTTCGATCGTGCTTGCCATCGGTCCAAGCTGGGCTTTGCGGGCAAGCCGCGCACCATAGAAACTGAAATTCTCGTTCGTGCTGTTGTCGAACGCGGTCAGCGTCTCGTTCTGCGCATAACCGCCCAGCACTTCGCCGTTCCATGCGCCTTTTGCGATCATCAGGCGGGCGGCGTCCAGCGAACGGCGCACGTTCAGTCCATCACGCATGTCGAACAGACGGAAGGCGCCGATCCCGATCTCCTGCCGTCCGACCCGCAGCGCGATCGTGCCATCACCGCCAATCGGATTGCGCAGTTCGACAAATGCCTGGCCGATATCGACGTCCTTGCGATCCGATACTGTCTGCGGAACCGAATAATCCTGCTGCAGTCCGCTCTTGAGCTCGAAGAAGCCGCGCAAATGCTCGCCCACGTGAAGATCTGCCCAGCCGCGGAAGCGGAACTCCAGATCGCCGGGATCTTGTGCCCCGCGGCCGAACCGCTGGCCGTTGCGCGTCTCCAGCCTTGTCCGCGCCTCGCCGCCGAGGGTGAGATAGGTTGAATCGGCGATAGGAATATATTTGAGCTTCGCCCAGAGCGACGATCGGTCGCTATTGCGAAGGGCGCTATAATCCTCGTCATATGGCAGGTCGCGGTTCTGCGGATGGTTCTGCAAGTCGGTGTCGCCGGTCTTGACCGGTTCCGCCTTGGACTGGCCCGCGATATCGGTGGGCGCGGGCATCGCTTGGGGTACGGCAGACGCGTCGAGCGGGGCCGCTGCCAGCGTGGCGGCGGCTGCGATGATTTCGAACATGGAATTTCCTAACGGACACAGGGGCGCTTGCCGCGCGACAGGGGCGCGGCACGCAGGGATCGTCTGTGTCGCGTGTCAGGGAGCGTGGGCGACCATATCGACTCTCCTAGGATGGGATGACGACGCCTTCGACACGCACCGTATCGCGGATCGCTCGTTCGGGTTATGCGATGTGTGCGGCACCGCTCGGTTTCCCGAACGTCTTGCCAAGAAAGAGAGAAATCGCCTCGATCACCAGGTCGGGCGCCTGCAGCGGCGGGACGTGTGCGCATCCCGGCAGAATCTGCAACACGGCGTTCGGCACCAGCGACGCGAGCTCCCGCGCCATCGGCGGAGGCGTGGCTGCGTCCTGCTCCCCGACCATCATCAGCACCGGGAGATCGAGCGCGGGAAGCTGGGCCGACTGATCGAGCGCGGCGAGCGACAGACACGCAGCCTCGAACACCGCGACGTCGGTGCGCAGGAAGGCGGCGCGCCGGTCCGCCATCAGATCGGGATGCGCTGCCTGGAATTCCGGTGCGAACAGGCGAGCCATTGCGGTATCTGCAATCGCCGCGAGCCCCTTGGAGCGCCCGGCCGCGGCCATCCCGCGAAAAGCGTCGCGCCCCGGCTCCGAAAAGCGGGCACCGCTGCCCGCGAGGATCAAACTGGCAACAAGCGCCGGGTGCCGGATGGCAATCTGCAGCGCTACGAATGCGCCATATCCATTGCCGAACAGGATCGCGTCGCCATTTGGCGCCACCGAGTGGACGAACGACGCCATCCGGTCCGCAACCTCCTCGAGGCTGCCCGCGGTTGCGACGGAGCCGCCGAACCCCGGCAAGTCCGGGATGATCACCTTGAACTGTTCGGCCAGCTGCGGCGCGATCGTGTCGAAGCTCGCGCTGTCCGATAGCAGCGAATGGAACAGGAAGAGGGGCGGTCCTGCGCCAAGCGTCCGCGCCATTATGCCGTCATGGCTGAATTCAGTCCGGCTGGTTTCGCCATCGTTGATTTTGGTCGTCATGCTCGCAAAATCCTTCTCGTTGATGGAGAAGGGCTACTCATCATACCGTCAGGACACAAGAGAAAAACCGTCATATGGGCTTGCGTGAAATATCACGTGGTTCCATATGACCTTCAAGGGGTCGAAGAATGCTACTGAGAGACAATGTGTACGAACTGATCCGCCGCGACATCCTGACCTGCGCTTTTGCACCTGGAGAGCAGCTGCGTGAGCAGGATATGGCGGAGCAGTATGCGACCAGCCGCCAGCCAATTCGTGACGCATTATTGCGTCTGGAGCGCGAGCATCTTGTAACTGTTGCGCCACGTCAGGGGTATCAGGTGAATCCGATTTCGCTCGCCGACGCACAGGACTTGTTCCGCTTCCGGTTGGCGATTGAGCCGGCCTGCGCCACCGAAGCGATCGAACGCGCAGACGATGCCACGCTGGCCGAGCTCGATCGTTTCCGTACGCTCCCCGAGGGAACGGCGTTCACCGATTATAACCGGGAATTCCATTCCGCGATCGCACGTGCGTCGGGCAACAAGCGCATGTCGATCGTTGCATGCGACCTCATCGCGCAGGCCGATCGCCTCGTTTTGGTATCGCTTGGCACGATCAAGGGACGCGATCCGGCGGTCTTGGTTGCCGAACATGGCGCAATCCTCGACCTGCTGCAGCAGCGTGACGTCCGTGCGACCCGCAAGCTGTTGAAGGCCCACATTTCGCAAGCGGAAAAACGCGTGATCGCGGCTTTGTCGCGGAGCGCAATCCGATCTTGAATTCCCAAGGAGTAATGATCTTGAACCAGATTCAGACGCACGATATCGAAATCGAACAGCACGGCAATTTCGTCGATGGCCGGCAGGTCGAGGCGGGCGGTGCCGAGCTGATCGACGTTCATGATCCGGCAACCGGCGCGGTCATCGCGCGGATCCCGAATTCGACCCGCGAGGACGTGGATCGTGCGATGAAAAGTGCACGTGCTGCGTTTGAGGGCAAGGAATGGGGCGGGATGGACATCCGCGCACGCGCGCGGTTGATCAACCGGCTCGCCGATGCGTTCGAAGCCAATCTCGAAACCCTGTACCGCCTCGAGACGCGCAACAACGGTCGCCCGATCAACGAGACCCGCGCCCAATTGTCGCGCCTCCCCGACTTCTTCCGATATTTCGCCGGCCTGGCGCTCGCCCGTCGCGATGACGTCATCCCAGTCGAGGGCAATTACCTCAACTACACGCTGCGCACACCGATCGGCGTCGTCGCGAACTGCACGCCGTTCAATCATCCCCTGATGATCATGTGCAAGTCGCTCGCCGCCGTGCTCGCGTCGGGGTGCACGACCGTGGTCAAGCCTTCCGAATACACCCCCCTCACGACACTCAAGCTCGCCGAGATCTTTACGGAGGCGGGTCTGCCCAACGGCGTGTTCAACGTCGTGCTTGGCTACGGCAAGGACTCTGGGAGGTTCCTGTCCGAACATCCAGACATCAACAAGCTTGTCCTGACCGGAGGAACCGAAGCAGGCCAGATCGCGGGCAGCGCGGCCTCCAAGGTGTTCGCGCATCAGACGCTGGAACTCGGCGGCAAAACACCCGTGCTGGTGTTCGACGATTTCAACGTCGATCAGGCAGTCAATCTCGCGGCATTCGGTGCGTTCATCGGCGCAGGTCAGACGTGCGTGTGCGGCAGCCGGCATATCGTCCAGGAGACGATCTACGACGAGTTCGTAGAGAAGCTGGCGATCAAGGCGCAGGGAATCCGGGTCGGCGATCCGTTCGACCCCGCGACGCAAATGGGGCCGGTCATTTCGCAACGCCAGCGCCAGCGTGTGATGAGCTATGCCCAATTTGGTCGCGACGAAGGGGCCAGGGCGATCGCCGGCGGCCATGAAACGACGATTGAAGGGTTTGAGGGCGGCTATTTCGTGCAGCCGACGGTCTTTGCCGACGTACGCTCGGACATGCGCATTTTCCAAGAGGAGGTGTTTGGTCCGTTCACGAGCATCACACCGTTCACCGACGAGGCCGATGCGTTGCGCCTTGCAAATGATTCGCCGTTTGGTCTTGGCGCTGCGATCCGTACCAACCGCGTCGCGCGGGCACACCGCGTTGCGCGCGATATCAAGGCGGGGATCGTATGGGTCAATGACCACCACCGGCTTGATCCCGCATCTCCCTGGGGCGGCGTCGGCTTAAGCGGGATCGGGCGCGAATTCGGCACCGAAAGTTTCAACGATCACTTCGACGTGAAGAGCGTCATGGTGGCGATGAACGATGAACCACAGGATTGGTATGGCGATCCGGAAGGTCGCCGTCGTCTCAACTAAATCCCGTTGCCGGCCAGCCCAGAAAACAAGGGGCGGCCGGCTTTTTCGTACAGAAATTGGAGAGATGTCATGACGGCTTCCGTGCATGCGGGCGTCAATGCGGGAGGGCGACTGGACCGGTTGCCTGTTGGTCCGTTCCATTATCGGATCATGTGGCTGATCGGGGCCGGCATGTTCCTCGACGGCTTTGATATCTACGTCGCGGGGACCGTTCTCGGTGCGACGCTGCACAGCGGTTTCTCGACGCTCGCGCAAAATGCGATCTTCGTTTCGGTCACCTTCGTCGGCATGATGATCGGTGCGGTCGGCACCGGATTCCTGGGCGATCGTTTCGGACGCCGCTTCACGTACCAGATGAACCTATTGCTGTTCGGCGCGGCGTCGCTGGCGGCGGCGTTCGCGCCTAACATGACCGTCCTGATCGGGTTGCGGCTGCTGATCGGCATCGGGCTAGGTGCTGAAAATGTCGTCGGCTATTCGACGATGACGGAGTTCGTACCAGCGGCTTCGCGCGGACGCTGGCTTGGTTTGATGGCGGTGTTCGTCGTGACCGGATTGCCGGTCGCATCGCTGGTGGGGTGGCTGATCATTCCGGCGTTCGGCTGGCGCACGATGTTCGTCATCGGCGGCCTTGGGGCGCTGATTATCTGGTATATGCGCAAGAAGCTGCCGGAATCTCCACGCTGGCTGGAATCGGTCGGTCGCGGGGATGAAGCGGAGACGTTGATCCAGGAGATCGAGGCGGAAGTCGCGAAAACAGCACCCTTGCCGCCTGTCGCTGCCGCCGTTCCCCAGTCCGACGCCCCCCGTGCAGGAATGGCCGAGCTGTTCTCGGGGCGCTTGCTGTCCCGGCTGATCGTCGGCTGCATCTGCCTGATCGTAATCAACACGTTGCTGTATGGCTTTGTCACCTGGCTGCCGACCTTCTTCATCAAGCAGGGCCTCAGCGTTGCGAGTTCCTTCGGGTATTCCCTGATCATGGGGCTTGGCGCACCGATCGGTTCAGCGATCGGCGCGATGACCGCGGATGCCTGGGGCCGCAAGCCGACGATCATCGGTGCATCCGCGATGGCAGTGGTGATGGGGCTAATTTATCCTAATGTTTCCGACCCAGCGTTCCTCCTGCCGGTCGGCTTCCTGCTGACCGTGCCGATCTACGTGCTCGTGGCATTGTTGTTCGCCATCTATATCCCCGAGCTGTTTCCGACCGAGATCCGGTTGCGCGCGTCGGGGATCTGCCAGTCGGTCGGGCGTGGGGCGACGATCGTCACACCGTTCATCGTCGTATGGCTTTTCTCGGTCCACGGGATCGCGGGCGTCATGGCGCTGATGGTGGGACTGCTCATCCTGCAGATCATTGTCGTCGCGCTGTTCGGCATCGAGCCGCGCAATCGTCGGCTGGAGGAAATGGACGGCTCGGCCCCCAGCGTGGCGACCGCGCCGCGCTAACCGATGCTGCGGTGGCGGCCAAAAGGGGTCGCCACCGCATCAGAAGCGGTGCTGGTTGATCCGCACCACTTCATCCAGAAAGTCGACGACCGCTCGAATCCTCGGTAAGCGCTGCTGGTCGGCGTGCATGAGAAGCCAATAGCTGCGGGTCACCTCCAGATCTGGCAGCACGCGTTCCAGGCGGCTGTCTTGTTCCGCCGCGAAGACATGCAGCACGCCGATCCCAAGACCGTTGGCAACAGCAGCCTGCTGCGCGGCGATCGAACTGGACCGGAAAACGGTCGGCGCATCGCTAACGATCTGATCGAAATAGCGCAGCTCCGGAATATCGATCAGCTCGTCGATATACCAGACCAGCGGATGCGCCTTGACCGCCTCCACCGTGTCAATCGTGGGATGGTGCGCGAGATACTCCCGCGCCGCGTAGAGGCCGAGCCGGTAGTCTACCAGCCGCCGTGCTACCAGACGTCCGCGCGGCGGGCGGGTGAGGCCGATCGCAATGTCCGCCTCACGGCGCGACAGACTTACCGAACGGCTTTCCGGAGCAAGTTCAAGTTCGATCGTTGGGTGGCGCGCGTGCAGCCGATGGACGTTGGGTGCGACCAGATACGTACCGAACGCCTCAGGGGTGGCAAGGCGTACCGACCCGGCTACAGTCCCCGTATCTGCGCCTACCGCCGCGCTGGCGCCGATCATTTCGACTTCGATGCGTTCGGCATGGTCGCGCAACACTTCCCCCGCGTGCGTCAGCACTACCCCGCGTGGAGACCGGTCGATCAGCCGCGCGCCAATCGCAGCCTCGAGTGTGCCCATGCGGCGCGCGACCGTGCTGTGGTCGAGCCCCAGCAGGCGCCCCGCCGCCTGCAATCGGCCAGCCCGCGCGACCGCCAAGAACACGCGAATATCATCCCAATTCGGACTCTGCATTTTTACACAACGGATGGGGTTTGGCGGCAGTTCCGGTGGGTGGATGCGACCCTAAATTGGACATGTCATATCGAGAGGGAATTTATATGCGCACCGTATCGCATTTTATCGGCGGCCAGGCGGTCGCTTGGTCCGGCGCGCGGACCGGCGAGATATTCGACCCGACGATCGGTCAGGTGCAGGCGCAGGTCGATCTCGGCACGGTAGACACGGTCGCGGACGCAGTCGCCAATGCACGCGCAGCACAACCAGCCTGGGCCGCGACTAACCCGCAGCGTCGGGCGCGCGTAATGTTCCGCTTCAAGGCGCTGATCGAAGAGAACATGGAGGAACTCGCCACGTTGCTCGCCTCCGAACACGGCAAGGTGATTTCGGATGCAAAGGGGGACATTCAGCGTGGCCTCGATGTGGTCGAATTCGCGTGCGGCATCCCGCACCTGTTGAAGGGTGAGTACACTGAGGGCGCCGGGCCGGGGATCGACGTCTATTCGATGCGCCAGGCCCTGGGTGTCGTGGCCGGCATCACGCCTTTCAACTTCCCGGCGATGATCCCGCTTTGGATGCTCGCGCCGGCGATCGCCTGTGGTAACGCATTCATCCTCAAGCCGTCCGAGCGGGACCCGTCGGTTCCCGTTCGACTTGCCGAACTGGCGCTCGAGGCTGGGCTGCCCGCGGGCATTCTCAATGTCGTTCACGGCGACAAGCTAGTCGTTGATGCAATCCTCGACCACCCCGATGTCAAGGCGGTCAGCTTCGTCGGATCGTCCGACATTGCGCAGTATGTCTATGGCCGCGGCGCGGCAGCGGGCAAGCGGATGCAGTGCATGGGCGGCGCCAAGAACCATGGCATCGTTATGCCGGACGCCGATATCGATCAGGCGGTGGCCGACATTCTCGGGGCGGCGTACGGGTCCGCAGGTGAACGCTGCATGGCGCTGCCGGTCGTGGTGCCGGTCGGCGAAAAGACCGCCGATGTGCTGCGGGAGAAGCTGGTGACCGAGATCGCCAAGCTGCGCGTCGGGGTTTCAAGCGACGCCGAAGCGCATTACGGTCCCGTCGTCAGCGCGCAGCACAAGGCGCGGATCGAGGGATATATCCAGATGGCGGTCGATGAAGGCGCTGAACTGGTGGTCGATGGTCGCGGCTTTAAGCTCCAAGGGCATGAGGACGGCTATTTCCTCGCCCCCACACTGCTCGACCATGTCCGCCCTGACATGCAGAGCTATACCGACGAGATCTTCGGACCCGTGCTTCAGATTGTCCGCGCGCGGACGTTCGAGGATGCTGTCCGGTATCCGACTGAGCACCAATATGGCAACGGCGTCGCGATATTCACGCGTAACGGCGACTTTGCGCGAACCTTTGCCAGCACGGTCGAGGTCGGCATGGTCGGTATCAACGTGCCGATCCCTGTGCCGGTTTCCTATCACAGCTTCGGTGGGTGGAAGCGGTCCGGCTTCGGCGATCTTAACCAATATGGCACCGACGGCATACGCTTTTACACGCGTCTCAAGACGGTCACGCAACGTTGGCCGAGCGGCGGATCGGTCGTTGACCAGAGCTTCGTCATTCCGACTATGTGAACCGTTCCCGTCGGCGGCGCTGTGATGGACAGCTCCCGCTGGATCGGACGACCTTTCTGAAATGGATGTTGATGATGATGATGATGACGAGTGACACTCCCAAGCCAGATACCGAACAGACGCCCGTAACGAAGCCGGTAGCACCGCTAGCGCCAAATACGGGAAGCCCGATGGACGATGAGCCTGAACCGGGTACGGATCCCATGCATGAGGGGCCATAAACAACGGCAACTGCCGTAGGTCTGTCATTGCCGAGGGAAACTTACTGTCAGAACGGCGGGCAGCTGTCAGGAAGGCAGACGATGGGGTAGCGACAGGAAAAGTGCCGCCCTTCGTCATGGCCCATGCAGAGGACGACACGACCGTATCGATCGAAAAAACCCCTGAGATGCGTGCAGCGCTCAAGGCGGCGGGCCTGAACGTAGAGGCGCACCTATTTGCGGCTGGTCAGCACGGCCTTGGTCTTGCTGGTCCGGCGGGAGTCAGCGTGGCGCTGGGGGGAAATGTTCAACGTCTGGGCAGAGGCGCGAGCGCTCGGCTGAGATCCCGAAGCCTCATCAATTTCGAGCATATCGGCACCGGGGCGGCATGTCGTGCAACTTGTTCAAACGTCAGAGTTTCGGTGAGCAGCTGTGCCGCCGCATGTACGAATGACCGATGTTGGGAAGCTAGAGACCTCTTCTGAATGGCCGACTTTGGGTCGTCCCGGCCCCACGTGCTGGTGACCGGAGTCGATTAATGCACGTCGTTCCAAACGCATGCGCTAACGGCTGCTCTGGACGCTCCCAAACGTCTAGCGGTCCCGTCCCTTGTGGAAGGCCAACGCGGCGATGACATCGAACACTATTTGCGCTAACCGCCGCTAGTGCTCGCCGTTCGCCGCTTATTCACGCAACGCTACCGCGTCGCGCTCCTGTGCGCGGCGACGCTGTTGCTCAAGCTGCTGGTGCCGACCGGGTACATGATCGGGAACGAGCGCGGGCGCATGACAATCGAGCTGTGCTCCGGTCTCGCCTCCCAGCCGATGACAATGAGTATGCCGGGTATGCGCGGCGATACACCGGGCCACGGCAAATCGCAGGACCGCGGCAAAGCAGAAATGCCGTGCGCCTTCTCTGGGCTCTCTGCCACATCGCTCGGAGCGATCGACACCATCCAGCTTGTTGCTCTGATCGCCTTTATCACGGCTGTCGGGCTGTCGTCGGCCCTGCTGCCCGCGATCATCCGGCGTGGCTACTTACGGCCACCGCTTCGAGGCCCACCAGCTTTCCTTTGATCGACTGACCGCGTGCCCCTGCCGGGGCAACCACGTCCACGGCGAGCGCACCGAAGCGCCCCGCCGATCAAAGGCATATTCATGATCCGATCTACCCTTATGGCGGGGGCAGCACTGCCCTGCCTATTGCTCACCATGCCGGCATCCGCTCAGGATGCGGCCTCTTCCAACAGCGATATCGTCGTCACGGCAACTCGATCCGCTCGTGCGCTTGCCGACGTGCCTGCCAGCATCAGCGTCATCACCAGTGATCAGATCGAAGGCACACCTGCTCGCACAATCGATGACGTGCTGCGGCGCGTGCCGTCCGTGGACCTTCCTATCGCGAGCACCAACGAGCAGCACCCGACCGACACCATCGTCTCCATGCGCGGGCTGAGCGGCATTCGTTCGCTCGTGCTGCTGGACGGCGTGCCGCTCAACGATCCGTTCTTTGGTTTCGTGCAGTGGAGCGAGGTGCCGATCGAGACGATTGACCGGGTGGAGGTGGTCCGGGGAGGCGGTTCCCCCCTGTGGGGCAATTATGCCATGGGCGGGGTCATCAACATCCTCACCAAGCCGATCGACAAGACCGGGCTTGTCGCCGAGGCGGCCGGCGGCAGTCGCGGCGCGTACCGGGCGGATGGCCATGCGGCCTATGCAGGCGACGGCTTCGGACTTGGGCTCGATGCCGGGGTCAACCATAGTGACGGCTATGTCGAACAGGTGGAAAGCGCCCGAGGCGCGATCTCCGTGCCGACCGGCTTCACGGCGCGTACCGTGGCGCTGTCGAGCAATGCGAACCTCGCGCCGAATCTCACTGCGCGAGCGCGCGTCAACTACTACGACAACGATCAGAACTTCCTCACGCGCCTCAACACCAACAACCAGCGGACGTGGCGCTATACCGGCGCGCTGACATGGACGCCCAATCCGGGCGGATCGCTGGAACTGACCGGCTTCCACGACAATGAGCGCTTCGTGACCAACAACCCCGGCACACCGGATGGGGCAGGCCCGAACGATGCGGAATATGTTCAGAACAGCCACCGCACGCGCGCCAATGATTGGGGGGCTTCCCTGATATGGACGCAGACCTTCACCGGCTTGCTCCGTGCGCTGTCGATCGGCGGAGACTATCACGGCATCCAGGGCCGGGACGACGCGCGCATCTTCGATGAAACGAACACTTATCTCCGCACCGATACCGGCGCGGGCGATCAGCGCTTTCTCGGTGCCTTCGCGCAGGCAGAGGTCCGCCCGATCGACAAGCTGCAACTGTTGCTCAGTCTCCGCTATCAGGACTTCTACAGCTACAACGGCGTGGACGACACGCCGGGCGGAGCCGGAGCCAACGTGGCGGGCCGACATAGCAGCGATGTCGATCCGCGCCTTTCGATCCGCTACGATCTCCCCGCCGGCTTCGCGCTGCGCGGTTCGGTCTACCGGGCTTTCCGGGCACCGACGCTCGACAATCTGTACCGAGCCGCGTCCGTGCCCGGCTATATCCTCTACGGTAACGCGGCTTTGAAACCGGAAACGCTAGAGGGTGCGGAGGTCGGATTCGACTATAGCCGAGGACCGATCCGTTTTCAGGCAACGGCCTACTCCAGTCGCATTTCTGACTTTCTCACCTATCGCTATCTCGATCCCGCCAAGTTGCCGGCCGGATTCGATATCGGTGCCCGGCTCATCAACGCCGGCCGAGCCCGCAGCCGGGGCGTCGAGGCGGAACTGACGTGGAAACCCAGCCCGACGATCGCGGCGACGATCGGCTACACGTATGCAGACTCTGTCGTCACCCGAAACCCGGAAGACCCGGCAAGCGTCGGCGTTCAGCAATCGGGCATCCCACGTCACCGCGTTAGCGCGGGCGTGGATTGGACCGGCCCTCTCGGAATCAAGCTGTCGCCGCATGTTCGCTACCTGTCGCGGACCAACGGTGATCCGGATGCGATCTACCAGACTGACGCCCATTTCATTGCGGACCTCGCCGCCAGCGTGCCACTAAGGCGCGGTCTCGAAGCGTTCGTACAGACCGAGAACCTGTTCGACCGGCGCTATATCGGCACCAATGACGGCTTCACCGCTGCCCTCTACGGCAAGCCCCTCACCGCAATGGCGGGCTTCCGGTTGAAACTGGACTGACCATGCTCTCCGCACTCATCGACAGGAGGCGCGCATGAGCGTCCAGGCTTCGGCCACGCGCTGGTACAGCAGCGTTTGGCGCTGGCATTTCTATGCGGGGCTGTTCTGCATCCCCTTCATCATCTGGCTGGCGCTAACCGGCACGATCTATCTGTGGCGGCCTCAACTCGAGGCACTGCTGGATCGGCCCTATGATCATCTGGCGACAGTCGGTCAGGTTTCCGCGCCCAACGCTCAAGTCAGCGCTGCGCTGCGGGCGGTGCCGGGTTCGACGCTGCACAAGTACATTCTACCCGAGGCCGAAGGGCAAGCCGTTCGGGTGCTGGTGACGGTGAAAGGCGTGGACAAGCGGGTGTATGTCGATCCCCGTTCGCTCGCGATCCTTCACGTCGTCACCGAGGACAACAGGCCGCTCGCCGTCGTCATGCGGCTCCACGGCCAACTGCTCGCAGGCGATATCGGCAGCTACGTGATCGAGATCGCCGCCTGTTGGGCGGTCGTCATGCTGCTCACCGGCCTCTACCTTTGGTGGCCGCGCGGCCGGAAAGGGATGGCAGGGGTGCTTTACCCGCGCCTGCGGGGCGGCCGACGCCTGTTCTGGCGTGATATCCATGCCACGACCGGCATCTGGGTATCGGTGTTTGCGCTCGGGCTGATCCTCACCGGGCTACCATGGGCAACGGCGTGGGGCAGCTATCTGGCCGAGGTTCGCCAGCTTACCGGCACGACCAAAGGTCCGGTGGATTGGACAATCGGCGGAAAGGCTCCGACCCCGAAAGCCGACGCGATGCTGGGTCCTCATCCCGGGCATCGTGGCATGGTCAAGGCTGCCCCCCCAATTCGGCCGGGCGAGCTTGAGCACGTGATCGCCACCATCCGCCCTTTGCGGATCGCTCCGCCCGTGCTGATCTCGCCGCCAGAACATGAAGGCGGCCTGTGGGCAGTCGCGTCGGATGCAGCGGATCGTCCGTTGCGATCGGACGCGCAGATCGACGGGGCAACCGGCCGGCTCGTCGGTCGGGTCGATTTCGCCGACCGCCACTGGATAGATCAGACGATCGGATACGGCATCGCGGCACATGAGGGCGCGCTGTTCGGCATCGCCAACCAGATACTCGGCACGCTCACGGCTCTGTTCTTGGTGGTGCTCGCAGTCTCGGGCACGATCATGTGGTGGAGGCGGCGGCCGATAGGCTTGCTGGGTGCGCCAGTGCCGCTGACACGACCACGCTTCCGCGCCGGGTTGGTGGCGGCCCTCGTCGCCCTTGGGGCCTATATGCCGCTGTTCGGGGTAACGCTGGTGCTGGTGCTGATAGCTGAGGTGCTAGTACTGCGCCGAGTCCCCGCAACGCGCCACTGGTTAGGGCTAGGCCGTGTCGGCGCTCACGATGGTCTGAACGGCGGGGTCGGCGAGCGAGATTTCCGTATCTGATGACTTTTGGGAAGGCTTTCCCCGTTTACAATTTTCAATCGTTGTCAGAACCAAAGCGCCGCTCAATGGCGGCTATCCCTTCGCGTGCTCCGAAAGCGGCCGGCCGTAGGAGGCCGGGCAAAGCCGAACTCGGTAGCTGAACAAATGGCAGAAGTTGGGAAGTGATAAGGGCGACCGGAACGGCTGACATCGGGTCCACTTGAGCGGAAGCGTCCGCCGGAATCCCAGGTGGTCGCCATCTAGCGACGATCAGCCAGCGTACCG
>NZ_JAKNQI010000004.1:0-335553 GCF_022662295.1 Sphingomonas sp. CARO-RG-8B-R24-01
AGATCTGGTGACTGCAGAAGCGAACCGTCCGGTCCGTCGCTGCGGTGACACCCCTCTAGGCAGGGCCGTTGATTCGGTCAAACGCTTTTTTGCACTTTTCTTTCAATCGCGCGTCAAACCCGCGGAAACGCTGGAACTCAGGGCTCCTTAAGGCTTTGCCGCTAGCAGGTGCAGGATGGCCTCCTCGACCGAATCTCCTTCCCGTCCGTCCGACTCGCTGGCCAATCAGGTCCGCAACGCCGTGATCTGGCGGTCGGGCAGCCAGATTCTCGCGCAGCTGGTGCAATGGGCCTCGACCTTCCTCGTGATTCGCCTGCTCGATCCGCACGATTACGGTCTGTTCGCGATGACCGGGGTCGTGCTGGTCTTCCTCAACATGCTCAACGGCTATGGGCTCGCCAGCGGGTTGATCCAGCAACGCGTGGTGACGCCGCTCGCGATTCGCCAGCTGTTCGGGATGCTGCTGCTGCTCAACGCCGGGCTCGCCACGCTGCAGTGCCTGATACTCGCCCCCGCCGCGGCGGCCTATTATCGCCAGCCGGTCGTCGCCGACATGCTGCGCGTCCAAGCGCTGCTCTATCTGACGACCCCCTTCATTGCGCTCCCTTATGCATTGCTGTCCCGCGCGATGGATTTCCGGATGCAGGCGCGCGCCAACATCGTCGCATCGGTCGCCGCGGCCGGGGCAGCGCTCGCCGGTGCGCTCGCCGGGCTGGGGGTATGGACGCTGGTGCTCGCGCCGATCGTGCTGTTCACGGTCCGCGCGATCGGCATGACGATCGCGGCGCGCTCGCTGGTGTGGCCGAGCTTCGACTTTCGCGGTGCGGGAACGCTCGCGCGCTATGGCGGCGTCATGGCGATCGGCCAGCTGTTCTGGTTCGCGCAGAGCCAGGCCGACGTGTTCATCGCCGGGCGCAATTTCACGCCGTACAGTCTGGGCCTCTATACCGAGGCGCTGTTCCTCACCCAGATCTTCGTGTCGAAGATCGTCCCCCCGCTCAACGAGGTCGCCTTCTCGGCCTATGCCCGGATCCAGCACGACCGTGCCGCGGTCGCCGTGGCGTTCACGCGGAGCGTGCGGATCATCATGCTCGCCGCGCTCCCCTTCTATTTCGGGCTGGCGGTCGTGGCCGAACCGCTGGTGGTGACGGTGATGGGCGACAAAATGGCGCGAAACCGCGCCGGTCGTGCACCTGCTTGCGCTCGCCATGCCGTTCATGACGCTGCAGGTGCTGTTGCAACCCGCGTGCGATGCCTGCGGGCGTCCGGGGATCGGGGTGCGCAACGGTGCCTTTGGCGCGTTGATGCTCGCGATCGGGTTCCTGGTCGGGGTGCGTTATGGGCCCACCGGGCTCGCGGTCGCGTGGATCTGTGCCTATCCGGTGTATCTGGGATTCAGCCTGTGGCGATCGCTGCCGGTGATCGGCGCATCGCTTCGGGCGGTCGCGCTGGCGATCGCACCGGCGCTGGTCGCGGCGACCGCGATGGCGCTGGGCGTGATGCTGATCGACTCGCTGCTGCCCGCGATGGGGCCTTTCGCAAGAGTGATGAGCCTGGTGGCGAGTGGCTTGGCGCTATACGCCGGGTGGCTCGGTCTGTTTGCGCGCGGGGTGTTGCGTGAGGTGCGCGATACGATCCGCAAGACGCCCGGGGGACGCTTGGAAAGCGATGCGCCTTCTGCGGTGAACGTCGCGATCGGGACATGAACCGCCGTCACCGCGGCGAAGGCATGGTTTCCACCGAACCATCGGCGTTCTCCCGCGACGGCGGGAGTCCGGGAGTCGCGCGATCCATAGCCGTTTTGCGCCGTGGCCCTGGCTTCCCGCCTTCGCGGGAAAACGGCGAATGACCGGTCGGCAACCCGATGCCGTGTCAGGCGGACTGGATGTAGCTGCGCATCGCCTCGGCGTCCGCCTCGATCCGGTCGATGCGATATTTGACGAGGTCGCCGATCGATACCATGCCGACGACCCGCTCGCCCTCGACCACCGGCAGATGCCGGATCCGGCGACGAGTCATCAGCGACAGCGCGCCGATCACCGCTTCCTCCGGGCCGACGGTGATCGCAGGCGCGGTCATGATGTCGGCGACGGTCCGCGCCAGCGCATCGTTGCCATCCGCGGCGACCGCGTAGATCACGTCGCGTTCGGAAAAGACCCCGACGACGCGCGTGCCTTCCAGCACCGGCACCGCGCCGATCCGACGTTCGGCGAGTAGCGCCACCGCCGCGCGCACGCTCTGATCCGCCGTGACCGAGATGACTTCGCGGCCCTTGCCGCCCAAGATGGCGCTGATCGTCATATTACTCTCCCGCTTCGCTCGTTGGTGAGTCTCGAGGCGCTTGAGAGTTTCACGTTTGCGCGCCAATGGGAAGCATGGCGAAGCGTTCAGGACTCGAGGATCCCGCTTATGCCGCGTTCGCCTGGGCGCGGTATCGTCGGATCCTGGGCTGGATGGGGGTGGTCGCGATCCTGTTCATCGCAGGCGCGATCGGCGTGCTAAATCAGCTGTACGGGCCGCTCGGCTGGGTCGCGATCCTGGCGGTGGTCGGCGGGGCGGGCGGATCGATCATGCTCGCCGCGGCGCTGATGGGGCTCGTCTTCCTCAGTTCGGGAAGCGGCCATGATGAATCGATCGACGATCTGGAATAGACGCGGCCGGCAGGCGCGCGGCTGACCGCCCGGACGAGTCCGGGCGGTCATCGTCGGTCAGGCGACCGGGTCGGTCTCGCGCACGATCGGTGGCCGACCGCGGCGACGACGGGGCTTTTCCGCGCCATCGGCATCGGGTTCGTCCGGAACGACCGCCGAGACGTTGAGCGACGGCGGCAGCAGATCGGCCGAGAAGCCGTTGTCCTCGTCCGCGTCCCTGCGCTCGGGCTTGGCGGCGGCGGGGGTTGCCGACGCATCGCGGCGCGGGCGGCCACGGCCGCGCTTCGGCGGCTCGGCCGCGTCGGAGTCGGCCTGGGTCGCGCCGGTCTGGGGCAACAGGCCCGCTTCCGCGCCTACCGGTGCGCGGTCGAGCGTGGGTTCCTCGGTGCGGGGCTCCGACTGGGCGTAGCGATCGTCGGCACCGCGGGGGGTGTCGCCGCGCTGGCGGTCGTACCCGCCCTCGCTTTGGCTGGCACCGTTCTGGCTGGCGCCGTTCTGGCTGCGGCGCGGACGATCGTTCTGATCCTCGGTGCCGCGCGCCTCGGCGCTGCCGTTCTGCATCTCGCCATTGGCGCGGTTGCCGCCCCGCTGATAGCCGCGATCGCCGTCGCCACGCGAGTCCTGCCGGGGCTCGTTGCGATTGCCGTCCTGCCGCGTGTCCTGGCGCGCGCCATCCTGACGCCCGCCGTCCTGACGCCCGCCGTCCTGACGCCCACCGTCCTGACGGTAGCTGTCCTGGCGGGGCCCATCCTGGCGGGACCCATCCTGGCGGGAATTGTCGGAACGATTGCCCTCGGACCGGTTGCCGTCCTGGCGGTAGCCGTTCTGGCCGCCGCGCGGTTGCTCGGCGGGGAGGACGCGTTCGCCCTCGTCCTCGAACTCGGTATCGTCCTCGTCGAGCGTCGCGCCCTGGATGCGCCGCTGGACCGGACCACCATTTTCCTCGATGCGCGCGCGGGTTTCGGCCAGCACGCGGAAGTAATGGTCGGCGAACTGGAGGTAATATTCGACGTTGACGCGGTCGCCCTGCATCTGCGCGTCGCGGGCGAGCGTCTTGTATTTCTCGAGCAGCTGCGCCGCATTGCCGCGGGCGCGATTGTCGATCCGGTTTCCGGTATCGAGACGGCCCGGATTGCCACCACCTTGCGAGCGCTGTTGCTGCCCGCCACGGCCGCGACGGCGACCGGCCTGACGATTGTTGATCAAGTTCTTGTTGTCCTGTCCTTGGAAACCAACCGGGTCGTGCTCCAGAAATATGGATGCAAATGCCCCTTGCGCACCGATCGCCGCCCATCGGCGAAGCGCGCTTGCCAGCGTCGCCGGACCGGGCGACTGCATGACGAAGGGAGCGGGCAACAGCCCATTTTCAACACGTTACGATGAAAATGCGTGCCCCTAGGGGTTGCAATAGCGGTTTGCGGCGCATTCTCCAAGCGGAATATTGGAAAAGCCATGCGATCCGTCAAGCCGCGTGTGTCGCAATCAACGCGCGCGGGTTGCCGCCCAGATCGTGGCGCAGGGCGACATCGAAACCCTCCTGTCCGAGCAATGCGCCGACCGCGTCCGCCTGCGTCGCGCCGATCTCGAGGATCGCCGCGCCGCCGGGCGCGAGCAGGGCACCGAGCTGCGGGACGAGCCTGCGATAGTCCGCCAGCCCGTCCGCCCCGGCAAACAGCGCGGCACCGGGTTCGTGCTCCGCGACCTCGCGCGGGAGGTGCTCGACTGTCCCGATATAGGGCGGGTTTGCCAGAATCAGGTCGAAGGTCGCGTCGATCCCGTCCGCCCAGTCGCCCCGCACGAAGCTCGCCCGCTCCGCCATGCCGAGCGTGGCGGCGTTGGTCCGGGCGAAGCCGAGCGCGACGTCCGACTGGTCGATGCCCACCCCGGTCGCGGCCGGCCATTCCGCAAGCGCTGCGAGCAGCAAAGTCCCGGGACCGGTGCCGAGGTCGAGGATGCGCACGGGCGGTCGCTTCGCGAAATGATCGACCGCGGCGTCGAGCAGCGTCTCGCTGTCCGCGCGGGGGACGAGGACGCCGGGGCCCACCGCCAGCTCGATCGTCCAGAAGCCGCGCGTGCCAGTGATATAGGCGATCGGTTCGTGCGCGAGCCGGCGCGCGAGCAGCGGGGCGAAGGTGTCGGGCACCGCGGCGTCGAGCGCGTAGAGCAACAGCCGCTCGCGCGGGATGGCGAGCGCGTGCGCCATCAGCAGTTCCGCATCGAGCCGCGGGGTTTCACTGAAGGTCGCGAGCGCGGCGGTTGCAGAAACAAGCGCCGCCCTTATTCGCCCCTCCCCTTCAGCGGAGGGGTCGGGGGTGGGGGACGCCTCGCAGAGACCACCGGGGTTGGGTACGCTGGACGGCCCCACCCCAACCCCTCCCCCGAGGGGGAGGGGCTTGCGCGCGGCTACTTCTGCTTCTTGCCCCTCCCCTTCAGGGGAGGGGTCGGGGGTGGGGGAGGCCTCGCAGAGACTACCGAGGTTAGCCGCGCTGGACGGCCCCACCCCAACCCCTCCCCCGAGGGGGAGGGGCTTGCGTGCGGCTACTTCTTCTTCTCGCCCCTCCCCTTCAGGGGAGGGGTCGGGGGTGGGGGAGGCCTCGCAGAGACCGCCGAGGTCGGGCGCGCTGGACGGCCCCACCCCAACCCCTCCCCCGAGGGGGAGGGGCTTGCGCGCGGCTTCTTCTTCTCGCCCCGCTCCTTCAGGGGAGGGGTTGGGGGTGGGGGGAGCCTCGCAGAGACCACCGAGGTTAACCGCGCCGAACGGCCCCACCCCAACCCCTCCCCTGAAGGGGAGGGGCTTTCCCCCGTTCGCCGGCTCAGCCATCCAGCGACGCCAGCCGCTCCGCTTCGTCCTGCGCGATCAACGCGCCGAGCAATTCTTCCATCTCACCCTGCAGGATCTCCGGCAACCGGTGGAGCGTCAGGTTGATGCGGTGATCGGTGACGCGCCCCTGCGGGAAATTATAGGTGCGAATCCGCTCCGACCGGTCGCCCGACCCGACCATTGATTTGCGCGCCCCCGCGCGTTCGGTGTGGAGCCGCTCGCGCTCGGCCTCGTAGAGGCGCGTGCGCAGGACCTTCATCGCCTTGGCGCGGTTCTTGTGCTGCGACTTTTCGTCCTGCTGGATCACGACCAGCCCGGTCGGGATGTGGACGATCCGCACCGCGGAATCGGTCGTGTTGACCGACTGCCCGCCCGGCCCCGACGAGCGATAGACGTCGATCCGCAGATCCTTGTCGTCGATCTTGACGTCGACCTCTTCCGCCTCGGGCAACACCGCCACCGTCGCTGCAGACGTATGGATCCGCCCCTGCGCTTCGGTCGCGGGGACGCGCTGGACGCGGTGGACGCCGCTTTCGAACTTGAGCTTCGCGAACACGCCCTTGCCCTCGACCGAGGCGATCGCTTCCTTGAAGCCACCGCTTTCGGAGCTGGACGCGGAGATCAGCTCGACCTTCCACCCCTGCCCTTCGGCATAGCGCTGGTACATGCGGAACAGGTCGGCGGCGAACAACGCAGCCTCGTCGCCGCCGGTCCCGGCGCGGATCTCGAGCATCGCGGCGCGTTCGTCTGCAGCATCACGCGGGAGCAACGCGAGCGACAGCGCGCGCTCGGCGTCGGGGAGCGTGCCGCGGATTGCCTCGATCTCCTCGCGCGCCATCGTCTTGATCTCGGGGTCGTCGTCGGCTTCCATGCCCGCGAGCACGCCGAGCTCCGCGCGCAGCCGCCGCACTTCGCCCGCCGCGCGCGCGACGGGTTCGAGCTCGGCATATTCCTTCGACACCGCGACGAAACGGTCGGACGGGAGATCGCCCGTCGCCATCAGCGCGGACAGTTCGTCACGCCGCGCCTCGATCTGCGCGATCCGTTCTGGAGAGATGGAGCTCATGCGGTGCGCATACCCTTCTGCGCTTCCTTTTGCACTTCCCGGGCGACCTTCAGCACTTCCCCGGCGAAGGCCGGGGCCCAGTCGGGATGGCCGACGGAAGCGGGGACAGCCTGAGAAAAATTGCCGTTCCACGACTGGGCCCCGGCCTTCGCCGGGGAAGCAAGTAAGGAAAGCACGATCATGCGCCGACCAACCGCGAGGTCAGTTCCTTGACCGTCTCATGCTCAGCAACATCCGCCGCCGCGCGCGTGCTGAACACCGGCGCATCCGCGTCGAGCCGCAGCCCGACGACGACCTTCGCCCCCAGCTTCGCCGCCTTGTCGAAGCGTTTGCGCGGCGACCCCGTCGCGACCATCTCGGCGGACAGGCCATTCTCGCGGAACAGCTTGAGCGCGCGAAACGCGGTGGACATCGCGCCATCGTCCTCGACCGCGATCACCACATCGATCGTGTCGACCGCAGGCTCCTCGAGCAGCATCGCCAGCCGCTCGATCCCCGCCGCCCAGCCGACGCCGGGCGTGTCCGGCCCGCCGAGCGACCCGACCAGCCCGTCATAGCGCCCGCCCGCGAGCACGGTACCTTGCGCGCCCAGCCGGTCGGTGACGAATTCGAACGCGGTATGGCGGTAATAATCCAACCCCCGCACCAGCCGCGCGTTGCGCGTCCAGGCCACGCCAGCCGCATCCAGGCCCGCCGTCACCGCATCGAAGAAGGCGCGCGCTTCATCCGTCAGATAGGCATCGATATCGGGCGCGCTGTCGGCGACCGGGCGATCGCGCGGATCTTTCGAATCGAGGATGCGCAACGGATTCTTGTCGAGCCGCGCAAGGCTGTCCTCCGACAACACGTCACGGTGCGCTTCGAAATGCGCGACCAGCGCGGCGCGCCACGCATCGCGCGTCTCGGCATCGCCCAGCGTATTGAGCTGCAACGTCACACCATCCGCGATCCCCAGCTCGTGCAGCAACTGGTCCGCGAGCACGAGCAGCTCGACATCGGCGGCAGGCTCGGCCGCGCCGATCACTTCGGCGTCGATCTGGTGGAACTGGCGGAAGCGCCCCTTCTGCGGGCGTTCGTAGCGGAACACCGGCCCGTGCGTCGCGAGTTTCAACGGCGCATATTGCTGCCACCCCTCGGTCAGATAGGCGCGCGCCAGCCCCGCGGTGAATTCGGGCCGCAGCGTCAGCGAATCGCCGCCGCGATCCTCGAACGTGTACATTTCCTTCGAGACGACATCGGTCGTCTCGCCGAGCGACCGCGCGAAAACCGCGGTGCTCTCGAACACCGGGATGTCGACGCGCTGGAAGCAGTACAGCTTGCGCACGCGGTCGAACGCTTCGACCACGCGCGTGAAGCGACGCTGGTCGTCGCCAAAGATGTCCTGCGTGCCGCGGATGCGCTTGGGGGTTTCGATACGAGCCATAACCCGCGATTCTCTAGGCGAGCCCCGCGCCTAGCGCCAGATGCTTGTCGCATGCCGCCGCCGACGGCGCTTGACAGGGTGTTCGCTGCATCGCAGCATCGCGGCAACGGGGGCGACAACAGCCCCTTGCCAGCATCCGCAGGACCGCACCGATCTCGCTTTCGGAAAGGGTTTCCATGCGCCTGCCGCCTCCCCGAATTTCAATGATTTTCCTGGGCCTCGCCAGCGAGCGATCGGCATGAGCGCGCTGATCGCCTGGGCACCCGCCATTGCCGCCATGCTTGCCGCCGGGCTGTTCGCCGGCTTTGCGGCGGGATTGTTCGGGATCGGCGGCGGGTTCGTCGTCGTTCCCGCGATGATCGCGCTGCTCCCGCTGCTCGGCGGGGACCATCGCGAATATACCCATGTCGCGATCGGCACGTCGTTCGCGACGATCGTCGTCACCGCGCTGCGCTCGACCCTGTCGCACGCCAAGCGCGGTGCGGTCGATTTCCAGATCCTCAGGAGCTGGGCGCCGTGGATCGTGGCCGGGGTCGGCATCGGCGTGTTCGTCGCGCAGCGAATGACCGGACAGACGCTGACCTTCATCTTCGCGGGCGGAATCGTGCTGATGTCGATCAACTTCCTCGTGCCCAAACTGGCGCGGCGACAGGTCAGCGACACGATGCCGACCGGCGCCACCCGCGCCGCGATCGCGGGATCGCTCGGGCTGTTCTCCTCGCTGCTCGGAATCGGCGGGGGGACGGTCGCGGTGATCGTGATGACGCTGTGCGGGCGCACGATCCACAAGGCGATCGCGACCGCGGCGGGGTTCGGCTTCATCATCGCGGTGCCGGGGACGATCGGCTGGGTCCTGATCGGTCTCGGCAAGCCGGGGCTGCCAATCGGGTCGCTCGGTTATGTCAACCTGCTCGGCGCGGTGGTGATCACCTCCATGTCGATCCTGACCGCGCCGCTCGGCGTGGCGGCGGCCCATGCGCTCCCGGCCGAGCCGCTCAAGCGCGTGTTCGGGGTGTACCTGCTGTTTATTGCCGGCGTGATGGCAAATCGGGCGCTGCATATGTGACGGGCGGGATTGCGACGGCGCACAACCTCTGCAACACCCCGCCCATGTCTTTCGATGTCGGCAACAAGATTGCTCCGCCCCGGTTCATCCTCTTCACCGTGCTGTTCGTAGCCGGTCTATTGCTCGCGATCCCGCCGCTCGGCTGGGGTCGCGGGACGATGGCGGCGTTCGACGTGGCGGGCACGGTGTTCCTGGTCGCGATCGCTCCGCTGCTCCGTCGCGGCGAGGCGACGCAGATGCGCAAGCAGGCGGCCGCCAACGACGCCAACCGCGCCGGGCTGCTGGTGCTGACCGGGCTGACGATGATCGTCATCCTGACCTCGGTGTTCAAGGAAACGCAGGGCAAGACGAACTTCACGGGCACGCTGCTGATCATCGGGACGCTGGTGGTGGCGTGGCTGTTCTCGAACACGATCTACGCGATGCACTATGCGCATCTGTTCTATTCCGACTGCGACGAAGACGGGAAGGACAGCGGCGGGATCGACTTTCCCAAATGCGACGAACCCGATTATTGGGATTTCCTGTATTTCAGCTTCACGCTCGGAATGACCTTCCAGACCTCCGACGTCGAAGTGTCGTCGCGGCGGGTGCGGCGTACCGTATTGGGCCAGTGCCTTGCCGCGTTCGTCTTCAACATCGGCGTTCTCGCCTTTACGATCAACGTGTTGGGCAGCAGCAGCAGCGGCGGGGGCGGGTGACGGGCTGGACGTACGCCGCCTTGCCAGCTTAAGTCAGTGTAACAGCGTGTCTTCTTCTCCCCTTATCGGAAAGTCCCCTGCATGATCCGTCGCGTCGCGCTCACCGCCGTCTTGCTGTCCACCACCGCGCCGGTGCTGGCGGAGAATTCCAAGCCGCAACCGGTGCCGTTCGTCGACACGATCCCGGCCGCGCAGGACGTCCCCTTCCCCGGCACGATGACGCTCGACATCGACGCGACCGACACCGCGCGTGGCATCTTCACGACGCACGAGACGCTGACCGGCGTGCGCGCGGGGCAGATGGCGTTGCTCTTCCCGAAATGGCTGCCCGGCAACCATTCGCCGACCGGCCAGCTCGACAAGCTCGCCGGGCTGCACATCCGTGCGGGCGGCAAGGAGCTCGCGTGGACGCGCGATCCGGTCGACGTCTACGCCTATCACATCGACGTGCCCGCGGGCGTGAGCAAGCTCGACATCGACCTGCAATTCCTGTCGGCGACGAAGGAAGACCAGGGGTCGATCGTGATGACCCCCAACATGCTGCGGCTCCAGTGGAACTCGATGAGCCTGTATCCGGCGGGCTATTTCACCCGGCAGATCCCGGTGAAGGCGACGGTCAGATATCCGGCCGGATTCACCGCCTCGTCGGGCCTGCCGTCCAGGGCGAGCGGCGCGACCTATTCGTACGAGAAGACCAATTATGAAGTGCTGGTCGATTCACCCGTCCTCGCCGGGCGCTATTACAAGCAATGGGCGCTGAGCCCGCGCGTCAACCTCGACGTCTATGCCGACACCGCCGCCGAGCTCGCCGCGACCCCGGAGCAGATCGCCGCGCACCAGCGGCTCGTCGACCAGGCGGTCAAGCTCTACGGGTCGCAGCATTACGACACCTATGAATTCCTGCTGTCGATCTCGGACCTGATGGGCGGGATCGGGCTCGAGCATCACCGCTCGTCGGAAGACGGCGTGAAGCTCGGCTATTTCACCAAGTGGAACGACGGCCCGGGGCCGCGCAACCTGTTGCCGCACGAATATAATCACAGCTGGGACGGCAAGTTCCGCCGCGGAGCGGACCTGTGGACCCCCGATTATCGCACTCCGATGCGCGGCAGCCTGCTGTGGGTGTATGAAGGGCAGACGCAATTCTGGGGCTATGTGCTCCAGGCGCGGTCGGGAATCGTCTCGAAACAGGACACGCTGGACGGCTATGCGATGATCCTCGCCAGCCTCGACAACCGTCCTGCGCGCGACTGGCGCGACATGGTCGACACCACCAACGATCCCGTCATCTCGCAGCGTCGCCCCAAGGGCTGGCTGAGCTACCAGCGGTCGGAAGACTATTACAACGAGGGGCTGCTGGTGTGGATGGAGGTCGACTCGATCCTGCGCCGCCAGTCGGGCGGCAAGAAGTCGATCGACGATTTCGGCCGCGCGTTCTTCGGGTTGACCGATGGCGATTATGGCGAAGTCACCTACACGTTCGACGATGTCGTCAAGACGCTCCAGGCGATCCAGCCGTACGACTGGGCCGGGTTGCTGACCAAGCGCCTGACCGAGACCGGCGCGCGCGCGCCGATCTCCGGGTTCGCGGCGAACGGCTACACGCTCGTCTATACCGACACCCCGACGCTGACCTTCAAGAACGGCGAGGCGACGCGCAAGACGACCGACCTGACCTATTCGATCGGCACCTCGCTCAACAAGGACGGCGGCGTGACGGGCGTGGGCTGGGACAGCCCGGCGTTCAAGGCGGGCATCACCGTCGGCGACAGCATCGTCGCGGTCAACGGCACGACCTATTCGGACAGCGTACTGAAAGCCGCGATCACCGCCGCCAAGACCGGCAAGGCGCCGATCACGCTGCTCATCAAGGCGAACGACTCGATCACGCCGGTCAATCTCGAGTATCACGGTGGGCTGCGCTATCCGCGGCTTGAGAAGAGTGGGACGGGCGAAGGCGGTCTGGATCGCCTGCTGATGCCCCGCTAAGGCAGACCGGCGTTTTTCCTTTCGTACTCATTCAAATCAAGCAGACAGGACGACCCAAATGCGCATCGACATGATCCCGGTCGGGAAGAGCCCGCCCGACGACCTCAACGTCATCATCGAGGTTCCCACCGGCGGCGAGCCGGTCAAGTACGAGTTCGACAAGGCGAGCGGCGCGCTGTTCGTCGACCGTATCCTCCACACGCCGATGCGCTACCCGGCGAACTACGGCTTCGTGCCGCACACGCTGTCGCCCGATGGCGATCCGCTCGACGCGCTGGTCGTCGCGCGCTCGCCGTTCATCCCGGGCTGCGTCGTCCGTGCGCGGCCGATCGCGGTGCTCAACCTCGAGGACGAAGCCGGCGGCGACGAGAAGCTCGTATGCGTGCCGGTCGACTCGACCTTCCCTTATTATTCGAACGTCAACGAGCGTGGCGACATGCCCGAGATCGTGTTCGAGCAGATCGAGCATTTCTTCACCCACTATAAGGACCTGGAAAAGAAGAAGTGGGTTCGCGTCGGCAAGTGGGGCGACCGCGAGGAAGCGCGCAAGGTCGTGATCGAGGCGATCGAGCGGTATGAGCAAGCCAAGAAGGCCGGCGATCCGGCCCCGGGCATGGACGTCGACGCCTGACACACGCGCCCGTGCGTGCGCGCACGGGCGATATCCCCGTCACCCCGGCGCAGGCGAAATCTTTGCGAACGTCGGGGTACGGACCTGCCATTTGCCGTTTTCCCGCGAAGGCGGGAATCCAGAGCCAAGCAAGACAACGGCCTACCGTTCTCGCAACTCCTGGACTCCCGCCTCCGCGGGAGAACAGCTACGGTTTTGCAGAGGCCATGCGCAGGCCGGGGTGACGGTCATTTCGCGGTTTTCTTCCGCTTCACCGGTGCCCGCATTCCCGCCGCAACCCCGAGCAGCGCCCATTCGCGCAACGTATCGGCATCGTCGTACACATCGTCCGGTGCGCGGCGATAGTTCATCGTGCCCGTCCGCCCTTCCCCCATTTCGAAGCTGAAGCGCGCGCACCCGGCGGCATCCCAGGCCGCGTCGCTCGTCGCATCCGCCTTGAACCACAGCAGGTCATTGGCCACGATCCCGAAGATCGTCCCGTCGAGATACAGCGTCGCGCCGCCCATCATCGCGCGCTTCGTCACGCCGCCGACCGGCGCGAGCGCCTCCTCGACCCAGGCGATCAGTCCCGGGTCGACCGCCATCAGGCCTTGTCCGCGAGCGTCGCGAGCGCGTCGCCGGTGACGCGGTACACCGTCCATTCCTCCATCGGCAGCGCGCCGACCGAGCGGTAAAAGGCGATCGCCTTCTCGTTCCAGTCGAGCACCGACCATTCGAACCGCGTGCAGCCGCGCTCGACCGCCAGCGCGGCGAGATGCTTCAGCAACGCCTTGCCGACGCCGCTCCCGCGCGCCTCGGGGGTAACGTAGAGATCCTCGAGATACAGCCCGCGCCACCCGGTCCAGGTCGAGAAATTGTGGAAGAACAGCGCCATCCCGACCGGCGTCCCGTCGAGCGACGCGATCGCCGCTTCCGCCGCGGGATGCGCGCCGAACAACGCGTCGTGGAGCAGCGGCTCGGTCGCGACGACCTTGTCGGCGGCGCGCTCGAATTCGGCGAGTTCGCGGACAAAATGCAGGATCAGCGCGACATCGTCGGCGGTGGCGGGGCGAATTTCGATCATGCAGCGGCCTCGGTCTGGGGTGCGGGAGCGGCGGTGCCGCGGATCGCGAAAACGCACCCCGCGATGATCAGTGCCGCCCCCGCCACGGTATAGGCCGACACCCGCTCGTCGAACACCCACCAGCCGAACATCCCCGCCCAGACGAACGCGGTATATTCGACCGGCGCGAGCACTTGCGCCTCGGCATGGCTGTACGCCCACGCCAGCGCGATCGCGGAGATCGACCCGAGCACCGCCGCGCCGCCGATCGCGGGGAGCTGCGCCACGCTCGGGACCGCGGCGAACCACCACGCGCCGACGAGCAACAGCCCGGTGAGCACGATGCTGGTGAACAAGGCAACCTCGAGCGGATCGGCGACCTGCGCCTGTTGCCGCAGCAGGATCAGCGAGTAAGCGTAGAAGATCGACGCCGCGAAGATCGCGAGCGAGCCGAGCACATGCGCGGTCGAGGCATGCGCCTGCACCTCCCCCGCCGCGATCGCGAGCACGCCGAGGCTCGCGATCACCGAGCCGAGGATCGCCGCGCGCCGGATCGTCTCGCCGAGCAGGACGGCGGCGAAGAACAAGGCGATCAACGGCGCGAGGAAGGTCAGCGCGACGCCCTGCGCCATCGGCACGCGAACCAGCCCCCAGAAGAACAGCAGCACCGAAATCCCCCCGGTCGCCCCGCGCAGCGCATGGAGTTTCAGCGCCGCCCGCCCCGGGGAGGCCCGCCGCCTGAGCAGGAACACCGTGCCGAGCAGCATGACCCCGACGAACGAGCGCCACAGCACCGCGCTATACGCGCCGCTGGTGATGCTGAGCCCCTTCATCAGGACGTCCATCGCCGAATAGGTCGCGATCCCCATCGCGGCGACGGAGAAAGCCAATGAGGAGGAAACAGGCCGCATCGCTGCCCCATAGCGAGGAGCGCCACCAACGTCACGCATGGCGCAGAAGCGGGCTACCGGATCATGCGGATATCGACTCCGATATCGAGGTCGACCCATGCGCGATCTGCAGAAACGACCGGCAGCGCGGAAGCAAGCGCGAGCGACAGGCACGCACGATCGGCAAACGAGTCATTCTTGCCGACCCGGGGCTTGAGATCGGCCGCCAGGCGCGCCTGATGCTGATCGAACGGAACGATGTCGATCTTCAGTTCGGTGAGTGTCGGCAGTACCGCGTCGCAGGTGCCCGTCCTGCGTGCGATCTTCTCAAGAATTTCGGTGAGATTGACCGTGGAGAGCCGTGCGCCACGTGCCGAGGCGGTCGCCACGTCCGCGCCACGTTCCCCAAAGAGGATCGCAAGGACCGCGGACGCATCCATAACCACGCTCATTGCGCCGGATGCGACCGCAGCCATTCTTCGAGGTCGGCCTCTTCGCGTGCGGCTTCCGCCCGCCGTTCCGCGAGTAGTTCATCGACCATGCTGCCGCTATAGTCGGGCGGCAGCATCGCGCGAAACGTACGCTGCACCTCTTTGACGATCTGCGCGTAGGTCTTGACGATCAAGCCGCCATCCTCCGCCCGTTCGATCACCAGCGAGTCGCCTTCCTTGATTCCCAATTCTGTAAGGAGTTCCGGAGGGATGGCGATCGTACCGCCAGCAATTACTTTGGCATGGTAGGTCATGGTGGGTCCTCCAGGACCCACCAGATACCACAGGACCTATTCCGCCGCCACGGGCACCGGCACCGCCGCCGCCGCCAGCGCCGCGTCGTGCGCTTCGATCGCCGCGGCCTTGTCCTCGACCAGCTTGACGATGTGCTCGAGCATATCCTCGCTGTTGACCGTATGATCGGTCACGCCCGACAGATACACCATGTGCTTGCCGTTGCCGCCACCGGTCAGCCCGATGTCGGTCTCGCGCGCTTCACCCGGACCGTTGACGACGCAGCCGAGCACCGACAGCGACATCGGCGTGCGGATATGCTGGAGCCGCTCTTCCAAAGCCTGCACGGTGCGGATCACGTCGAACCCCTGCCGCGCGCACGACGGGCACGACACGACGCGCACACCGCGGTTGCGGATGCCGAGCGCCTTCAGGATCTCGAACCCGACGCGGACTTCGTCCTCGGGCTCGGCCGAGAGCGAGACGCGGATCGTGTCGCCGATCCCGGCCCACAGCAGCGACCCGATCCCGATCGACGACTTGACCGTCCCGCCGACGAACCCGCCCGCCTCGGTGATGCCGAGATGCAGCGGGCAATCGACCTGCTCCGCCAGCTGATGATAGGCCGCGACCGCGAGGAAGAAGTCGGACGCCTTCACCGCAACCTTGAACTCGTGGAAATCATGGTCCTGCAGGATCTTGATGTGATCCATCGCGGATTCGACGAGCGCATCCGGGCACGGCTCGCCGTATTTTTCGAGCAGATGCTTTTCGAGCGAACCGCCGTTGACGCCGATGCGGATCGCGCAACCGTTCGACTTGGCGGCATCGATCACTTCGCGCACGCGCGACGCCGAGCCGATGTTGCCCGGGTTGATCCGCAGGCACGCCGCGCCAGCGTCCGCGGCTTCGAGCGCCCGCTTATAATGGAAATGGATGTCGGCGATGATCGGCACGCGGCTCGCGCGGACGATCTGCTTCAGCGCGGCGGTGCTCTCGACGTCGGGGCAGGAGACGCGGATCAGATCGACGCCGGCATCCTCGCAGCGGCGGATCTGGTCGATCGTCGCACGCGGATCGCTGGTCGGGGTGTTGGTCATCGTCTGCACGGTGACCGGCGCGTCACCGCCGACCGGCACGTTGCCGACCATGATCTGGCGGGACTGACGGCGCATGATATCGCGCCACGGACGTAGGGACATGGGGGGAATTTCCTTCGCTGCGGGGTCGATATAGCGTCTCGATCGCCGGACGGGAACCTTTTGCCGCGCGAAAGCGTGCGCACCCGCCCGGTCGCGCTGGCCAAAGCGCGATCATCGGCTAAGGGAAGCGCGATGGAACGGCATTATGGTCTGGACTGGCTGCGAATCGGCGCGTTCGGCCTGCTCATCTTCTACCATATCGGCATGGTGTTCGGCCCCTGGGGCTATCACGCGAAGACCGCGCATACGATTCCCTGGGTGGTCATTCCGATGCTCGCGCTCAACAGCTGGCGGTTGCTGCTGCTGTTCGTCGTTTCGGGCTATGCCAGCCGCGCGTTGCTCGCACGCGGGCACGGCGCGGGGCGGTTCGCGCGCAACCGGACGTGGCGGCTGCTCCTCCCGTTGCTGTTCGGCGTGCTGGTCGTTGTGCCGATCCAGCCGTGGATCGAGCTGACCACGCAGCGCGGGTATGCCCATGATTTCGGCTATTTCCTGCTCCACGACTATTTCCGCTTCGCGCGCGTGCGCGGGCTGCCGCTGCCGACGTGGCAGCATCTGTGGTTCGTCGGATATCTCTGGCTCTATACGATGCTGCTGGTCGTGGGGGTCGCGCTGGTCGGGCGGCGCAGCTTGCAGCCCGCGTTCGACCGGGTGTTCGGGTCGGTGCTGGTGTGGCTGCTGCCGATGGCGTGGCTCGTGCTGGTCAGCGCGTGGCTGTTCCCGGGGATCGGGCCGACCAACGACCTCGTCCGCGACAGCGTGTCGCACGCGCAATATCTCCCCGGCTTCCTGTTCGGCTTCGCGCTCGCGGGCTCGCCCGCGGCACTCGCGGCGATCCATCGCTGGTGGCTCGCGGCGCTGATCGTCGCGGTCGCGAGCTACGCGGTCGCCGCCGCGATCGAGCTGCGCTGGCCCGGCGGGACCATGCCCGGCTGGCCCTATGGCACGCTGTTTGCGGTGTCGCGCGCGGTACAGGGCTGGAGCACGGTCGTCGCGCTGATCGCACTGGCCGATCGCTACCTCAATTTCGACCGGCGCTGGCGGCGGACGCTGACCGAGGCGGTGTTCCCCTTCTACATCATCCACCAGACGATCATCGTCGGGGTCGAGGGCGCGCTGCTGCCGTTCGCCTTGTCGCCGCTTGCCGAATTCGCACTACTGGTCGTCGCGACGATCGGTGGTTGCTGGCTGTTTTACCTGATCGGGCGCGAGATCGGCTGGCTGCGGCCGCTGATCGGGCTGCGCCCCTTCCCGCACAAGGAACATACGACATGAGCTGGACCCTGATGCTCCACGGCGGTGCCGGGCAAATGACGCGCGATACGCTGACGCCCGAGCAGGTCGCGGGGGCCGAGGCCGCTCTGGGGCGTGCGCTCGATGCCGGCGCGGCAGTGCTCGCGGGCGACGGCAGCGCACTTGACGCGGTCGAGGCGGCGGTGCGCGTGCTGGAGGACGATCCGCACTTCAATTCGGGGCGCGGGGCCGCGCTGACGCACGACGGAATCGCCGAACTCGACGCCGCGATCATGGACGGGCGCGATCGGAATGCCGGATCGGTCGCGGGCGTCACCGCGACGCGCAATCCCGTCTCGCTCGCGCGCGCGGTGATGGCGCATAGCCCGCATGTGCTGCTGAGCGGCGCAGGCGCGGACACGTTCGCGCGCGAGCAAGGCTGCGAACCCGCGACGCAGGACTGGCTCGTCCTGCCCGAACGCCGCGCGCAATTGGAGGAGATGCTCGCGGGCGGCGGCAAGTTCGACGTCGACATGAAATACGGCACCGTCGGTGCAGTCGCGTGCGATTCGCACGGCCATGTCGCCGCCGCCACCTCGACCGGCGGCGTGACCGGCAAACGCTGGGGCCGGATCGGCGATTCGCCACTGATCGGCGCGGGCACCTATGCCGATGATCGCGCGGGCGCGATTTCGTGCACTGGCTCGGGCGAATTCTTCATCCGCGTCGGCGTGGCGCACGAAATCTGCGCGCGCGCGCGGATTGGCGGGGAGCCGGTGGCCGACGCGGCAAAGGCGGTGCTCGACGAGGTCCGCGCGATGGGCGGCACCGGCGGGGTGATCGTCGCCGCGCCGGATGGCACCGCGGCGTGGCATTTCACCACCCCCGGCATGTACCGCGCGCGGCTTTCGTCCGAGGGCGGGCGCGAGATCGGGGTGTTTGCGGACTGACACACACAGTGGCGCGCCCTCCGCCAAGGCGCTACAGCGCGCGCCATGACTCGTATCCGTCGCGTTCGTTCAGCGTTGATCGCTGTTTCCATCGGTCTGGCTGCGGCCGGGGCGGCCCCCGCCGCGGCCTATTGGGAATATGGCCACCAGACGATCGCGCAGATCGCCGCGGCCAACATTCGCCCGCAGACTCGCGTCGCGATCCGCCGCTTGCTCCAGCAGCAGGCGCTGCTCGACACGCCGACCTGCAAGGCGGGCACGATGAGCGAGGCGAGCACCTGGGCGGATTGCATCAAGCCGCTCAAGGGCGCCGACGGCAAGCCGCGCTTCGGCTATGCCTACACGTGGCATTTCCAGGACGTCAGCATCTGCCGGCCCTTCTCGCTCACCGACGCTTGCAAGGACGGCAATTGCGTCTCGGCGCAGATCACCCATGACGTCGCGACGCTCAAGAACCGCCGCGCATCGCAGAAGGACAAGCTTCAGGCGCTCGTCTTCCTGATCCACTTCGTCGGCGATCTCCACCAGCCGCTCCATGCGGGCGAGAAGGACGACAAGGGCGGGAACGACGTCAAGGCGTCCTATGACAGTTATGGTCCGCCGCGGCTCAACCTCCATTCGGTGTGGGACGGGCTGCTCGCCGAGCGCGCGATCACTTCGGGGCCGTCGCTGGTGCACCGCTATGCGCCTGCGGTGCGGGCGAAGGTCGCGGCGGGCGACGTCACCGACTGGAGCCGCGAAAGCTGGCAGGTCGCGCATGACGCGACCTATGCGAGCGTGATGGCCGATCCGTGCGCGCCGACGCCCGAGCGGGTGACGCTCGACGAGGCGACGATCGAGAAGCTGGTGCCGGTCGCGCGGCTGGAAGTGGAGCGCGGCGGGTTGCGGCTCGCGAAGCTGCTGGATGCGGCGCTGGGATAAGGCGCGCCCGTACCAACGCGGTTGACGACAAGGACATGACGGCCCCGGCCTGCGCGAAACTTCTGCGAAAGTCGCTTGATCCCGCATCCCTTGCCACGGCGAAGGCCGGGGTCGTGTCGTTACCCGGGCGTGGCGGGACGGCAGGATGCGGCATCGCCGGTTTTGCCCGATAAGATGGCGGCCCCGGCCTGCGCCGGGGTGACGGGGGGCTGTCGTCACCCCGGCGAAGGCCGGGGCCGCCAGGTTGGCGCGCGCAACCGCTGTCGCAGGCGGAGCCTACCCCCGCTCGCCCCAACGCCAACTCCACCCCCCGCGCGTCTTGCGGATCGCGATCAGCGTGAACAGCAGGATCAGCGCGAGGAGCACTCCGGTCTGCGCAACCCGGTTCGGCAGTTGCGTCACCGCGAGCATCGCGAGCACCACGAAACCGATCGTCAGCGCCCAGCCCTGCCATGTCACCGGCGTAGCGCCGATTCCAAATGCCTTGGGCACGAACCAATAGCCATCATTCGAGTCCCGCATCACCATCCTCCTTCGGGGGTCGCCCACGTCGGGGCGGGTTGGGCGCCTCCAGCTTCACCCCGCGCCGTGCGAGCGCCTCGCGCAGCAGGCATTCGACCTGCGCGTTGACGCTGCGCAATTCGCCCGCCGCGAGTCGTTCGACCGCCGCGTGCAGCGCGGGGTCGAGCCGCAGCGCAAACGCCTTCCTCGCGGGGGGATCCGCCATCCGTCCGTGCCTATTGGTACAGCGAGCCGGTGTTGACGACCGGCTGGGTGTCGCGCTCACCGCACAACACGACCATCAGGTTCGACACCATCGCCGCGCGGCGCTCGTCGTCCAGTTCGACCACGCCCTTGGCCGACAACAGGTCGAGCGCCATCTCGACCATGCCGACCGCACCCTCGACCAGCGTTTTGCGCGCGGCGACCACCGCCTGCGCCTGCTGCCGCCGCAGCATCGCGCCCGCGATCTCGGGCGCATAGGCCAGATGCGTGAAACCGCATTCGTCGACCGTGATCCCGGCCGTCACCAGCCGCGCGATCAGTTCGGTCCGCAATTCCGCCCCGACTTGGTCGTGGTTGCCGCGCAGCGTCACTTCCTGATGCTCGTAATCGTCATACGGATAGCGCGCGCCGATCGTGCGGACCGCCGCCTCGATCTGGACGATCACGAACGCCTTGTAATCGTCGATGTCGAACAGCGCCTGCGCGGTATCGGTGACGCGCCATACGACCTGCGCCGCGATCTCGATCGGGTTGCCGCGCAAATCGTTGACCTTCAATCGCTCGGAAATCATGTTGTTCGCGCGCAGCGACACGCGCTTGCGCCCGAGCCACGGCAGCACCCAGCGCAACCCGGTCCTGCGATCGGTCCCCTTGTACGCGCCGAACAATGTGATCGCGGTCGCCTGATTGGGTTGCTGCATGTAGAAACCGCCGGCCACGAACACGCACACCAGCGCGGCGGCGGTGATGATCACGCCGCCGAAATCGGACTCCTGGCGGAGCGCCGTCAGGCCGAAGCCCGCGAACGCGATCGCGGCAACCATCACCAGCAGCATCGCGTACCCGCTCGACGTCGTCGCCGATTGCTCGGCGGACAAGGTGAGCGCGGTGTTGCGTGCGATCGACTCGGACATGCGGACCTCCCGTTTATTATGATATCATATTTATATCAATTTCCGGGTGGGGTAAAGGAGAGGTGGTCACAGTCCCACGCACCCGTCATCCCGAACTTGTTTCGGGATCCAGCGACGTCTTTTGGCAAACGCCCGTCGGATGTGCGGCACGGTGGATGCCGAAACGAGTTCGGCATGACGGCGGTATGAGGCGACGGGTAACGCGCCCCACTCTACGCCAGTGTGCAGTGGGGGCGGCCACCCCACCCCGTTCGCCCTGAGCGCAGTCGAAGGGCCTGCGCCGTGCAAGGGGCTTCGACTACGCTCAGCCCGAACGGAGGATGCGGAAGCGTCGCCCACCGTGGAACAGCGAACGCACAAAAAAAGGGCGGCGCCCTCCCGGACACCGCCCCCTTCCCGACCGATCCGTAATTGGATCAGTTCAGGACGATCGTCACCGCGCGACGGTTCTGCGCGAGGCTCTGCTCGTCCGAACCCAGCGCGATCGGGCGCTCCTTGCCGTAGCTGATCGTCGAGATCCGCCCCGCCGCGACACCGCGCGCCGCGAGGTAGTTCTTCGCCGAATTGGCGCGGCGGTCGCCGAGCGCGAGGTTGTACTCGCGCGTCCCGCGCTCGTCGCAATGACCTTCGAGGCTGACCGTCACGTTCGGATATTTGGCGAGCCACGCCGCCTGGCTGTCGAGGATCGCGCGCGCCGAACCGTCGATGTCATAGCTGTCGAGCGCGAAGTTGACAGTGTTGCTGGTGACCGAGCGTTCGAAATCCGCACGCGACCCCGGAATGATCGCGCCATTGCCGCCGGCATTGGGATCGACCGGCGCAGTATTGCTCGGCGCGGGCGGAATGACCGCGGGCCGCTTCTTGCTGCACGCCGTCGTCGCAAGCAGCGCGGTCGCGATCAGGATCGAGGTCGTTACTTTGGCCATCAGGTTTCTCCTTGGGGAATGGAACGGCACATCCGGTTACACGAGATGCGTAAGCTTGCACCCGGTGATTTGATCCACGTCTATGTCAGGGGCGTAACGGTCCCCACGCGGGATCGGATCCGTCGAGCACGGTCGGCACCCGCCGCACGTTGACTCCGGTCAGATCGACCGACCACAGATCCGCCTTGCCGCTGCCGCCGCCGGTCGAGCGGAAGAACATCAGCACGCGGCCGTTGGGCGACCAGCTCGGGCCCTCGTCCTGTGCGCCGTCGGTCAGCAGTTTCTCGTTGCCGCCCGCCGGGCTCATCACGCCGATGCGGAACGCCCCCCCGATCTTGGTATAGGCGATCAGGTCGCCGCGCGGGCTCCACACCGGGGTCGCATAGCGCCCGGAGCCGAAGCTGATCCGCTGTTGTTGCGACCCGTCGGCGTTCATCACGTACAGCTGCTGCGTGCCGGAGCGGTCGCTCTCGAACGCGATCCGACTGCCGTCGGGCGAATAGGTCCCGCCGGTGTCGATCGATGGGGACTGGGTCAGCCGCTGCGGCGTCCCCCCGCCCATCGGCACGCGGTAGATGTCGGTGTTGCCCGAGCGCGCCATCGAGAACAGCACCCACCGGCTGTCGGGCGAGACGCGCGGCGCGAAGGTCAGGTCGGTGTTGGGGACGAGCAACCGCTGCCGCCCCGACGCCATGTCATAGACATAGATCGCGGGGCGATCGTTGAGATAGCTCATGTAGACGATCGAGCGCTGGTCGGGCGACAGCCGCGGGGTCAACGCGATCGCCTGGCCGTTGGTCAGGAAACGGTGGTTCTCGCCGTCCTGGTCCATGATCGCGAGCCGCTTGATGCGGTGGCCCTTGGGGCCGGTCTCGGAGACATAGACGACGCGGCTGTCGAAATAGGGGCCTTCGCCGGTCAGCTTGGAATAGACCATGTCGGCGCACTTGTGCCCGGCACGGCGCCAGTCGCTCGGCGGGACGACGAACCCCTGCCGCGCGATCTCGTTGCGCGAGGTGACGTCGTACAGATAGCAGCCGACCGTCAGCGTGCCGTCGCCGGTTGCGCGGACATAGCCCTGGACCAGCGCGGACGCCCCCGCCCCGGACCAATATTCGAACGTCGGGGCGGACACTTCGGGCACCGTCACGGGCTTCAGTCCGGCCTCGAGCGGCTTGAACAGGCCTGAATTGCGCAAGTCGGTGGTGATGATCTTCGACAGCTGCGCACCGAGCACGTCGGTCCGCCCCGCCGGGGTATCGACCGCCTCGCTGGTCGGCATCGTCGGGACCGCGATGCCGAGCGGCGCGGCGATCCCGCCGACCACGTCTACGACCAGTTCGCCCTGTTGCTGCGCATTGGGCTGCTGCGGGTTCGCCACCCCGGCCTGGGGGGCCGGCGCGGGTTGCGATGCGGGCGCGTCCTGCGCCGCCGCGGTCCCCGCGATCAGCGCGGCACCGGACACCGCCAGCAGGGTCTTGAGCATCATCTTGGGAAGCATCGGCAATTCCTCAGCCCGGAAGTTTGTAGCGCAGGGCGAACTTCTTCCACCCGTGCGGCACGTCGTAAAGCTCGGGTGGCAGACCGCGGAGCGGCGCACACCCGGTAAAAGTCGCAATCGCATTGCGGTCGACCACGTCGACATAGCGCCGATTCTCATCGTCGACGCCGAGACGGTCATCCGAAATTGTCGGTCGAGCGGCAAGCGATCCATCGCGGTTGAGCAACAGGTGGACCAGCACGACGATGCGCGACGCGCCCGGGCCCGGAATCGGCTGGCGATCCGCGCATGGCTGGACCTGTCGCTTGATCGCCGAACCGATATCGGCGGCCGCCTTGCCGTCCATCGCCGCGGCGGGCGCGGCGTCGGAGGTCTTGGCCTTGCTCGCGCTCTGCGTCAGGCCCTTGCGGAAATCGTCGTCGAGCAGCGAACCCGTCGCGCGCGCCTTGCTCGACTTGGCGTTCGCGCCATTGCCCTTGGCCGCGGCGCTCTTGCTGGCCGCGGCCTTCGCGGCCGCCGCGGCTTTCGCTGTCCTGGCATCGGCCACCGCCTTGGCGTCGGCCGCGGCCTTGGCCTCGGCTGCCTTCGCCTGTGCGGCCCTGGCCTGGGTGGCCTTTGCTTCGGCGGCCTTTTCCTGCGCGGCCTTGGCCACATCTGCCTTGCTGGGCTTGGCGGGTTCCGCCTTTTCCGGCGGAGACGGTTTTTGGACCGGCTTCGGCTTGGCTTGCGCCTTTGGTTCGGGCTTCGGCTGTGGCTTGGGCACCGCAACGGGCTTGGCCACCGGCTTGAGCTCGGGCTTTGGCTGCGCGACCGGCTTGGGCTGTGGTTTCGGTTCTGCTTTTGGCTGGGGCTTTGGCTGGGGCTGCGGCTCGGGTTCGGGCGCAGCCGGCGCTGCGGCGGCCGGAACGGCGTCGGCCGGCGGGGCGGCGTCTTCGGGCGGGCCGGAATCGGGCGCGGCGGATTGTGCGGGCGGCTCGGCGGCGGCGGGCGCGCGCTGGTCGAGCGCGACGTCCTGCACCAGCGACACGTCGATCGGCTTGGTCGCGGGCGGCGGCAGCTTGGCCGCGCTCCAGCTCAGCGACAGCAACGCGAACAGCGCGACATGGCCGAGCGCGGCGATGCCGAGCGCGATCCCCTCGCCGCGGGTCATCCGCCCGTCCATCTCAGTTGCCGTCCTGGCTGACCGTCACCAGCGCCACGCGGTTCAGTCCGGCGCGGTTGAGCTCGCCCATCACGCGCATCACCTTGCCGTAATCCAGCTTGGTGTCCGCGCGCAGGAACACCTGCGGCGGCTTGGCGGGATCGGCCTTGGCGGCGAGTTGCGACAGGATGTCGGGCAGCATCGCATCGCCGACCAGATCCTTGGCGACGAACACCTGGCCCTGATTGTCGATCGAGATCTCGATCGGCTTCTGGTCCTGGTCGAGCGCCTTGGCGCGGCTGTCGGGCAGGTTCACCGGCACGCCCGCGGTGAGCAGCGGGGCGGTGACCATGAAGATGATCAGCAGCACGAGCATCACGTCGACCATCGGCGTCACGTTGATGTCGGCCATCGGCGCGCGTCGACCGCGCCCACGCTGCGAGGGGAGGTTCATCGCCATCGCTCAGCGCCGCCCCTCGCTCTCGAGCTGCCGGCTGAGCGTCGCGTGGAAGCCGTCGGCGAAGCGGTTGAGGCGCGCCTCGATCCGGTTGATCGCATGGCTGAAGCGGTTGTACGCTATCACCGCCGGGATCGCCGCGAACAGGCCGATCGCGGTGGCGAACAGCGCCTCGGCGATCCCCGGCGCGACCACCGCGAGCGACGTGTTGTTCGCGCTGGCGATGCCGGTGAAGCTGCGCATGATCCCCCACACCGTGCCGAACAGCCCGACGAACGGCGCGACCGAGCCGACCGTCGCGAGGATGTTGAGCCGGTCGGACAGGAGGTCGATCTCGTTCGCGACCGATGCGCCCATCGCGGTGGCGAGCCGTTCCCGCGTCGCCGCGCGATCGACCTGCCCGCCGACGGTCGAGCGCCGCCATTCGGCGACGCCCGCCACGAACACGCGCGCGATCGGCAGCTTGCTGTCGACATGCTGCTTGTAGAAGGCGTCGATATCCTCGGCCTTCCAGAATTCCTTCTCGAACGCGGCGATCTTGCGGCGCGTGCTGCCCAGCCGCAGGACGAAGCTGATGATGATCGTCCAGGTCCAGACGCTGGCCAGCAACAGGCCGATCATCACGCCCTTCACCACCAGATCGGCCTGGAGGAACAGCGCGATCGGCGACATGCTCGCCGCATCGGTATTCAGCATCATCTCGTTCACGACGTCTTTTCCCCTAATGGTGTCTGCGTTTCGCCCAGCACCTGCTGAAACGCGGCAATCCATTCGCGTGGCTGGCGCAGCGGCCGCCCGGTGGGCGACACCAGCGCCGCCGTCACCTCGGCGTCGGTCAGTATCTGACCGCCGCACATGACCTGTTGATGAATATCGACCGAAGCGGCGCGAATGTGCCGCAGCCGCGTCACCACCACCAGCGCATCGTCGAGCCGCGCGGGCGCCTTGTAGCGGATCGCGAGCGCGGTCACCGCATAGGCGCCGCCGCCCGCCTCCTGGTGCGCGCGCTGGTCGATCCCGGCGCGCACCAGCATGTCGGAGCGCGCCCGTTCCATGTAGCGCAGGTAATTGGCGTGGTAGACGATCCCCGAGAGATCGGTGTCCTCGAAATAGACGCGCAGCGGGAAACGGTGCGCGCCCGCCACGATCCGTCCGCTGGCGGGCTGGTCGTCGGCCGTTGCGCCAGGCGACGGCGGCGGATCGCGCGGGACATCGCCGCGGGCGGACCCCATCGGAACAGGCCCCGTCGGAACAGGCCCCGTAAGAACAGGCCCCGTCGGAGCAGGCATGGCGGGATCGGTCTGCGGCATTCCGCCTCGCTCTAGCGGCAAGTGGTCGCAACGAAAACCCCGCGCGGCGACGGCGATCCGGCTGGACGGCACCAGTGTACCGCTTAAACAGAACAGATGACCGATTCAGCGCTGCGCATCCGGGGGCTTGCGAAGAGCTTCGACAAGCCCGTCATCCAGGGTCTCGACCTCGATATCGCGGCGGGGCAATTGTACGCGCTGCTCGGGCCAAATGGCGCGGGCAAGACGACGACCTTGCGGATGGTCGCGGGACTGGCCATGCCCGATGCCGGGACGATCGAGATCTTCGGGATCGACACACGGCGCAATCCGCTCGGCGCCAAGGCGATCACCGCGTGGCTGCCCGACGAGGCGATGCTGTACGACAAGCTCACCCCGCTCGAATATCTCGCCTTCGTCGCGGGGCTGTGGCGGATGGACCCAGCCCATGCCGCCGCCGAAGCCGACCGGCTGCTCCACTGGCTCGACCTGTGGGAGCAGCGCGACACGCGGTGCGAGGGGTTCTCGCGCGGGATGAAGCAGAAGGTCGCGCTGGCGGGCGCGCTGATCCACGATCCACGTCTGCTGATCCTCGACGAACCGCTGACCGGGCTCGACGCGAGCATGGCGCGCCTCGTCAAGGATGCGCTGCGCGCGCAGGTCGATGCGGGCAAGACCGTGATCGTCACCACGCATATCCTGGAGGTCGCCGAGCGGCTGGCGGACCGGATCGGGATCATCGCGGGCGGGCGGCTGCTGGCGGAAGGCACGCTGCAGGACCTGCGCGACCGTGCCGGGACCGAGGGCATGACGCTGGAGGACACGTTCATCCGCCTGACCAGCGCGCCCGCGGTCGCCGCATGAGCCTCGCGCGCCCGGCGAGCTTCACCTGGCTCGCGCTGCACGAACTGCGCCTCGCCGTCCGCGCGCGGCCGCGGCGGGGCGTGGCGCGCTGGATCGGCTATCTGCTGCTCGCCGGCTGGTGCCTGATCGGGGTCGCGCTCGCCTGGGGGTTGCGCGACCAGCCGATCCCGATCCCGCCCGCCGCGATGACCGGTCTGCTCGCGATCTGCCTGCTCGCGCTCAGCTTCATGACCGCGCAGGCGATGATCGGCAGCCAGCGGACGCTGTACCAGAGCGGCGATTTGCAACTGCTGCTGTCCGCGCCGATCCCGGGGCGGACGGTGCTGCTCGCCAAGCTGCTCGGGATCGTCGCGACGATCGCGCTGACCTATGCGGTGCTGGTGCTGCCGATCGTCGTGCCGGTCGCGGTGCTCGGGCATCCGCGGCTGTTCGGGCTGGTCGCGGTGCTGGTGGCGCTGGCACTGGTCGCGGCGTCGCTCGGGCTCGGGCTGACCCTGCTGATCGCGACGTCGGTCGGCCCGCGCGCCGCGCGCACCGTCGGACAGATCGCCGCGGCGGTGCTGGGCGGGTCGCTGTTCCTCGCGACGCAGCTGATGCCGCGCAGCGCGAGCGGCCGCAGCACCTTCGTCGCACTGTTCGAGCGGCTCCAGGCAGCGGGGATCGGCACGACGGGCATCAGCGGCCTCCCGGCGCGCGCGGCGTTCGGCGATCCGCTCGCGATCGCGCTGGTGCTCGGCGTCGGTCTCGTCCTGTTCGCGGGCGCGGGGGTGACGCTCGAACGGTCGTTCCTGGCGGGGTATCTCGACGGCGAGATCAAGCTGTCGCGCACCCGCCCGACCGGGCGCGCGAGCGGACGGTTGTTCCACGCCGGCCTGACCCGCACGGTCTTCGCCAAGGAATGGAAACTGCTCGCGCGCGACCCCGCGCTCGCCTTCCAGATCGTGCTGCGGCTGATCTATCTCGCGCCGCTGGTGCTCGGGCTGATCGGCAATCGCCACGCGGTGCCGATCCCCGCCGCGCTCGCCTTTGCGAGCGTATTGATCGCGAGCCAGCTGGTCGGCAGTTTCGCCTGGCTGACCGTCTCGGCCGAGGACGCGCCCGACCTGCTCCAGGTCGCCCCGGTCGCGCGCGACGCGGTCGACAATGCCAAGCTGCTCGCCGCCTTCGCGATGGCCGCGCCGTTCGTGCTGGTCCTGCCGATCGTGCTGTCGCTGCAGACACCGGTCGGCGCGGTGATCACGCTGGCGATGACGGTGCTGGGCGGCGGCTCCGCCGGCTATGTCGAGCTCAAGCTCGGCAAGCCGGGCAAGCGCGGCGCGTTCAACAAGCGCCGGTCGGGATCGATCGTGGCGGGGATCCTGTCGCTGCTGATCGCTTTGGTGTTCGGCGGCGGCGCGGCGGCGCTGGTGTTCCTGGTGAGCGGGGGGATGGCGACGCTGCGATGATCCCGCGCGCGGCGCGGCGGTTGCCCGGCGGCGTCAGTCCGCATTGTCGAACGTCCTGACCTCGATCGCCTGTTCATCGAAGCCATCGAGCAGGCGCGCGTTGATCCCCATCTTCCCGAAATCCTCCCCGAGCGACTGCCAATGGGTTCCGCAGCCGCACACCGGGCAGTGATGGATGCCGATCATCCGGTCGCCCCAGACATAGGCGGTCGTTTCCCCCGTGATGCGGACCTGCTCAGGCGGGAAATAGGCGACGCGCCAGGCGAGCCGACGGCACAGCGAACAGGTGCACGCCGCGACCCACGCCGGCGCATGCGGCAGTTCCACCCGCACGTTTCCGCAATGGCAGCTTCCCTGGACGACCATGCCGCCGGTTTACACGCAGCGCCGGACGGGCCGCAAGCGGTGCTCAGACGGTTGGTGACGGATCGCGCGCGCGATGATCCCGGGTTTTGGTGGCCGATCTCGGGCGGGGCGCGGCCCTTGGCGGAGATGACGGTGGCGGGGGGCGGAATGTCTTTTAGCCTGTCCGTCATTCCCGCGGCGGCAAGTCCTCCGCAAAAGTCGCTCGGCGCCCGGCCGTCACCCCGGCGCAGGCCGGGGCCGTAGGGTTCCCCGGGCGTGCCGGTGCGATCGAGCGCCGTATCGCCGGCAGGGGCTGGCCAACCGGGCGGCCCCGGCCTGCGCCGGGGTGACGGGGGGGCAGCGCGACCTGCGCAGTGATCGCGCCTGGGCGGGACTCCATTGGCCCGGTCCTTCCCGCACTGCGCCGTCCGCCAGTATGGATCCCCGCCGGCGCGGGGATGACGGAAAAGGGGGCGTGTGACGCTGTGATGTTGGCAACCTACGCGTCAGGCTGAACGGCGAGAGTTGGTCGATTGCGGTCGGCGCGTTCTGGGACGAACCGGTCGTTCGCTGACCCGATGCCGGAGGTCAGCTTTCGGCAGAAGGGGACATTCGAGGTGCTTCCGACATCCCGCCCCGGAATGAGCAAGGCGGGCCGAAAGGGAACGGCTATTCAGGATGGCTAGCGGAAAAGCGTCGGGCCTCGAATAAGAGCGGCATCAGTTGCCGCCCCTCCTCCGACAGCCGGTATTCGACACGAAGCGGTTTTTCCTCGAAGTCGATCCGCTCAATGAGGCGGTCTATCTCTAGCTCCCGCAAATGCTGCGTCAGCATTTTCTGCGAAATGTCGGGCATGTCGCGCATCAACTGCGAAGACCGCAGGCTCGGGTCAGCAAAAAGGCGAAACAGGATCGGGAGCTTCCAGCGACCCTGAATCATACGGATTACGCGAATCACATGTTCGGAGGTGCCGTCAGGTCCGAGACAGGCAGCCCGGTGCTCCAGCGTAACAGGCACCTTAAAGTGCGTACTTGTCTCACTCGCCGTCACGATCGACCTACCTCCTCATCAGCGACGTAAGATGGGCTTTGGACGATGGACCTGCAACTCAACCACAAGACGGCCCTGGTGACTGGGAGCAGTAAGGGGATCGGCGAAGCCATCGCTTTGGCTCTGGCGCGCGAGGGTGCGGCGCTCGTCATCCACGGACGCGACCAAAAGCAGGCCCAACGTGTCGTGAACGCCATCGTCGCAGGCGGCGGGCGCGCGCATGCGGTGCTCGGCGATTTGACGCACGACGACGCGGTTGAGCGGCTGGTAGCCGAGGCGCGAGAGGCGGTCGGTGCGATCGATATTCTGGTCAACAATGCCGGTGGTTCCGGTCCGAAAAGCGACTGGGAGTCGACCACGTCTGCCGGATGGGCATCGACGTATGACCGCAACGTCCTTGCTGCGGTGCGGGTCAGCACACGGATTCTTCCCTTCATGCGACAGGCCCGTTGGGGCCGCGTGATCAACATTTCGAGCGGCGCGGCAACGATGCCCCCCGCGACAGGGCCGGACTATTCCGCCGCGAAGGCTGCGATAAACGCCCTGACCGCCTCGATGGCTAAAGCGGTGGCCGCCGACGGCATCACGGTCAACACGATCTCACCCGGAACGATCAAGAGCGACAAACTGGAGGGTGGTTTCCGGGCTGTAGCAGCGGCGCGCGGGATCGCGGCTGAGGATGCGCCTTGGGAGGACATTCAGCGTGGCGTGCTGCCGCTGTTCGCCGCCGTCCCGCTTGGCCGCGTTGGAGAATTGAGCGAACTTGCCGATACGGTCGCCTTCCTCGCAAGCCCGCTCGCTGGATATATCACCGGCGTCAATCTCCACGTCGATGGCGGGTTCTCGTCAATTCCCTGACGGGCTCTAATCCTCGCGACCGACGATCCGTTTCAAATTGGGCTGACAGGGATTGCTGTTTGGGTGAACCGCCGATCTGAACGCAACGGGAAGGCAGATGAAACGAAGGTCGAGGCTTCAGCATCCCCACGCGCGGCGACAGGCTGCGGGCTTTGGGCACCACGCTGCCGGGCAAGAACCCCGGGAGGATGGCCGGTTCTGGGACCATCTGAGTCGGTTAGGAACAGCCGTCTGTGGGCGCGTTGCCGATTGTCTGCTTCGATCGGCGCGATCGGCAGCTTCCGTCACGACCGGACGCTCGTCGGAGGTATCTGACCGACCGGCTGTGGTCGAAGGCGGTCATTTCTCGGCGACTGGAAGGTCGATCTTTACCGCGCGGGTCTGAATAGGCGTTACTAAGAACACAACCGCGCTTACCAAACCGACGATCCCCCACCCATACCGTCGCGCGCGCAGGTCCATCACGGCTTTGACTAAGCAGTAGATGGCGGCGGCCAGGGCCGCGATGTTCCAAACGACGAAAGTCCACATAGGACCAAGCTATCGCGGCCCGGTAAGGTAGGCAATGTCGGCAACCGAACGTCAGCCGACCGGCCGCTCGTTGCCGCCGCAGTGAAGCAAACCGTCTACCCTTGGCATCCACCCATTCCCCCGTCCGACGCCCCCCATTCTGAAGCCGGTCGGCCCGCACCAGCGCCCTGCGATGCCCCGTCGGGTCGCCGCGCTGTCCTACAAACCCTATCTCCGCTATACGCCGATCCCGCTCTTTGAACCGTCCGGACCCGCAACGATCGACCCAGCAAACCGCGCGCCGCGCAGCGGTTTGCGCCTAACCTTATGCTAACCTTCCGATCGTCAGGCACTGACCCCGCCAACGGCAAGGGTGTCTTTTTTACAATACTTTTCCGCACCTTATCACGCGCTTACGCCGCGCGCTGCGCCAGCGCTGCCGCCGCCTCGTCCATCAGGCTCGCGATGATCTCGGCGGCGGGTTCTTCCTTCGTCACCATGCCGACCGACTGGCCCGCCATCACGCTGCCGTGCTCGGTATCGCCGTCGATCACCGCGCGGCGCAAGGCGCCCGCCCAATAATGCTCGATCTGCAGCTGCGCCTCGAGCATCGCGACCTTGCCCTCGTCGAGCGACAAAGCGACTTCGCGCTGCTTGGCGGTGAACAGCTCCGCCCCCGCATTCTTGAGCGCGCGCACCGGGATCACGGGGAGGCGCGAGTCGAGCTGGACGCTCGCCACCGCATCGCGCGCCGAGGCGCGGAGGAACGCCTTCTTGAAATTGGCGTGCGCGATGCTCTCGGTCGCGCAGACGAAGCGCGTGCCGAGCTGGACGCCCGCCGCGCCCATGTCGAGATACGCCGCGATCGCCTCGCCCCGGCCGATCCCGCCCGCGACGAACACCGGCACCTTGTCGGCGACTTCGGGAAGGATCTCCTGCGCGAGCACGCTGGTCGACACCGGGCCGATATGCCCGCCCGCTTCCATCCCCTCGACGACGAGCGCGTCGACGCCGCTGCGGATCAGCTTCTTGGCGAGGCTCAGCGCGGGCGCGAAGCAGATCAGTTTCGCGCCGTCCGCCTTGATCTTGTCGATCGACCCCGTCGGCGGCAGCCCGCCGGCGAGCACGACATGCCCGACCGCATGCCGCGTGCACACGTCGATCAAGTCGAACAGCCCCGGGTGCATCGTGATGAGGTTCACCCCGAACGGCTTGTCGGTCAGCAACTTGGTCGCGGCGATCTCGCGGTCGAGCAGCTCCGGCGTCATCGCGCCGCACGCGATCAGCCCGAAGCCGCCCGCGTTCGAGATCGCGGCGACGAGGTTGCGTTCGGACACCCACGACATCGCGCCGCAGACGATCGCGACCTCGCTGCCGAGGAACGCCGCGCCACGTGCCATGCGGCGCTGAAGGCGCTCGGCGCCGATCGAGGAGGTCTGGTTCATGGGACTGGCCTAGCCTTGGCCGGGGGTTTCGGGCAAGCCCCGCGCATGAGACAAGAAATCGGTGAACTCAGCTTCGATACGCCCGGCCAGGGGCTGCATGACTGCACGCGCGCGGTGAACCGCTGGGTGGCGGCGACCGGGATCACCACCGGGCTGCTGACCGTGTTCGTCCGGCACACCTCGGCCTCGCTGCTGATCCAGGAAAACGCCGCCCCCGCCGCGCGCCGCGACGTGGAACGCTATTTCGCCAGGATCGCGCCGGAAGACGCGGGCTACGAGCATGACGACGAAGGCGCGGACGACATGCCCGCGCACCTGCGCGCCGCGCTGACCGCGACGAGCCTGTCGATCCCGGTCGCGGGTGGCGAGCCCGTGCTCGGCACCTGGCAGGGGCTCTATCTGTTCGAGCATCGCCGCAGCGCGCATCGCCGGCTGATCGCGGTGCACCTGATCGGGGAATAAGAACCGTCCGCGTCACCCCGGCGCAGGCCGGGGCCGCCATGGTTGCGCGCGCAACGCCAGTCCTCATCACAACATGGCGGCCCCGGCCTGCGCCGGGGTGACGGAACCGTTGCCCGTAGCGCGCACCCCGCTGGGAACTTAACCCTGTCCGAGACGCTACGCCCGAAACCTCTCATCGCTGGAGCACCACCATGGAAATCGGATTCGTCGGCCTCGGCCTGATGGGCAGCGCGATGGCGGCCAACCTCGCCAAGGCCGGGCACCGCGTCGTCGCGTGGAACCGCTCGCCGGTGAAGCCCGAGGATGCGCCCGGCGTGACGATCGGCACGCTCGACGATGTGCTGCGCAGCGAGGTCGTCTTCACGATGCTGTCGGAAGACGCGGTGATCCGCAGCGTGCTGCTCGATTCGGGCGCGCTCGACAGCGTGAAACATGACCTGATCCATGTCGTCGCATCGACCATCTCGGTCGCCTTCTCGAAGGAGCTCGCCGCCGACCATGCGCGCCGCGGGATCGGCTATGTCGCCGCCCCCGTCTTCGGCCGCCCCGATGCCGCCGCCGCCGCGCAGCTCAACGTCGTCGTCGCGGGCGACGAGGCCGCGGTTGCGCGGGTCCATCCGCTGCTCGAGCTGCTGTCGAGCAAGGTCTGGCCGCTCGGCACCGACCCGAGCAGCGCCAACGCCGCCAAGATCGCGGGCAACATGATGATCACCATGGCGATCGAGGCGATGGGCGAAGCCTTCGCGCTGGTCGGCGACAATGGCGTCGACAAGGCCGCGTTCCTTGCGCTGATGACCGGCACGCTGTTCGGGTCGAAGGCGTATCAGAATTACGGGCCGAAGATCGTGAGCGAGGATTTCACCCCGGGCTTCCGGATGAAGCTGGGCCTCAAGGACCTGCGGCTCGCGACCGAGCTGGCGGACGCGGCGAACGTCACGCTTCCCGTGCTGGATGCGATCCGCACGCGAATGGCGGACGCGGTCGAGGACGGCATGGCGGACCAGGACTGGTCGGCGGTTGCCGCGCGGCCGTTCTCCCGCTGAACGGGGCGCGGCGCTCAGGTCTCTGATCGCATGCTCGCGGGCTATCGCAACCGTTCCGGCACGATTGGCCGGGGTGGATCGACGATTGCACCGATTCGGCTTCGACTCCAGGACAGCCCTGTTTGATTGCCTGATAGAGAGTTGTTGAGGTCTCCGGCCGGCGCGATCCGTCGCTCCATCTGTGCCGTGACGTGGTTACGGTCCGTTCCGAGCCCTCGTGTTGAAGCGCATCCGTTCGCACCCTGTCGTCACGCGCCCCGTGTGCGTGCAGCGAGCCGCCCGACCCATTCGGGCGCCGGCCTGTTCCGCGTCTTCCACGCTCCCGGAGGATATCATGACAACGAATTACACAATCTACCTGGTCAACCAGATGAACTATCAACAGAATTTCTGGCTGTTCCTGACGCCCCCGCAGGAACTTGCCGGCGACCCGACCGTCGACGCCAATTCGAGCGTCTCCCTGGCCATCGACCCGAACGATCCCTCGACCAATTCCTTCACGGTACCAGTGCAATATGTCGTCGCAGCGGGTGCCAGCAACAACGCGGTCGGGCTGAACGTACAGATCAATTCGACGATCTCCCAGGACAGCGACCTGACCCAGACCTGGGATGCCGTTTATGCCAACGTGCCGCCGAACAAGGGCCCCAAGCTGACGCTGGACGCTGCCGCTGCCCCCGCCAATACGATCAAGATATCGACCAACCCCTTCGATCAGGCCAGCAACGAAGCGCTGAACTGGTATGCGAGCCAGTCGTTTGGTATCCAGACGATGGCCGGGTTCATCGGCATGACGTGGTCGCCGACGCCAAACCAGAGCCGTACGCTGACCCCCCAACTGAAGTTCTATGTCAGTGCCGGGACCTACGGTGAATCGACGCTGGCCGACTGGACGCAGGTCAGCAACGACGCTGCGCAACTCTCCGTGCCGTCCTCGTTCAGCAATTTTGCAGCTACGGTGACGCTGCTCAACAATGGAACTTGGAGCGTCACCCCCGGCAAGCCGACCAGCCTCGCGCTGCTCGACGACCTGTCGCTGCTCACGTCTGCGCGCATTCGGGAACTCACCGCCGTAGCCTATCTGTCCGACGGAACCGTTCAGCAAGACCTCGTCACGGCCGTGACTTGGCCTCCTATGAGCGCGAATCCCGCTGTCGCGGAAGATGCGATCCTGAGCGGCACGATCACGGTGCTGACGGCACTCGCCGCCGGATTCCTCTACTTCACGATGAGCGGCGTTACCTTCAACGTCACCGGCAGTACCGATGGCGCAACCAGCGTCAATTTTACCTATAACGGAGCGCTGTCCGCGCAAGCGGTCAAGGATATCGTCGTAGCGGGCGCAAACGCGATCTTTCATTCGCAAAAGCCATAAGCGGCGGACGATGGACACGACGGCGGGCTCGGATGCGACGGGCCAGCCGTTCGCCATCACGCCGGCCGACCGGGCAGATGCCCGCCGCCGCTTTCCGCCAGTAACCGCGACGTCGACGTTCGCGGCTACTGGCGGAACGTCGGTGACCACCGTCGAGATCGTCGCGGAGGTGGACTATGCGATCCCGCTCGTCGCAACCTTCGCCGCCGCGAGCCCCATCCCGCCGTCAGGGCAGCAGATGGTCGCGGCGCTGCAGACCGTCGACACAAAGGTCTATATCGATTTCAACCGGGATCTGCCGCTGTGGTGGTTCGCCGCCGCCTACAAGACGGGGGAAATCGCGGCGAACACCGCGACCTACGTCTATACCAGCGATGCCGACGTGTTCAGTCTCGCGCTTACCCCGTCGATCACCGTCACCCACGACAGCGCCGGCTGGAAGATGCCCGTCTATGACGGGACGCAATATGCCGTGACCATCGGTTTCGGGCTTGGCACCAGCCTGGTCTTCTTCGCCTATGCCGTGCCCGCCAGCCCCAATGCCACCGTGTTGGTCAACGCGGGCGGCTATGTGCTTGCTCAGTCCAGCGGCACGCAGACGATCGGCGACCCCGTCACCAACAGCCAGACGGCGTGGTCGATGCCGCTTGGTGACACATATCTACTGACCTTCGACTCCACCGGCACGGGTACGCTGACGACGACCTGAGCCTTTCCCCGTCGCGCCACCGCAGGCCGCACGCTTCAGGCCGCATCCTCCGCATCCAGCCCGTAGGCCGTGTGCAGCACGCGCACCGCAAGCTCGGTGTAATCCTCCTCGATCAGCACCGAGACCTTGATCTCGCTGGTCGAGATCGCCTGGATGTTGATCCCGCGCTCGCCGAGCGTCGAGAACATCGTCGAGGCGACACCCGCATGGCTGCGCATCCCCACCCCGACAACCGAGATCTTCGCAACGCGCGTGTCGTGCACCAGTTCGCCGAACCCGATCGCGCCGCGCCCCTGGTTGAGCACCTCGATCGACCGCGCGAGGTCGGCGGCGGGCACGGTGAAGGTCACGTCGGTCGATCCCGCCGCATGCGCGATGTTCTGGATGATCATGTCGACGTTGATGTTGGCCGCAGCGAGCGGCGCGAAGATCGCCGCCACCGCGCCGGGCTTGTCGGGCACCGCGATCAGCGTGATCTTGGCTTCGTTCTTGTCATGCGCGATGCCGGTGATGAGCTGGCGTTCCATATCGTCGATCTCCTCTTCGCCCACGATCATCGTGCCGGGTAATGTATCCGCCATCGGCGCGTCCTCACCCGTGAAGGACGACAGCACCTGGACGCGGACGCCTTCCTTCATCGCAAGGCCCACCGAGCGGGTCTGCAACACCTTCGCGCCGACGCTGGCGAGTTCCAGCATCTCCTCGTAGGTGACCTTCTTGAGCTTGCGCGCGCGCGGCACGATCCGCGGGTCGGTGGTATAGACGCCGTCGACATCGGTGTAGATGTCGCAACGGTCCGCCTGCATCGCCGCCGCCATCGCCACCGCCGAGGTGTCGGAGCCGCCACGCCCGAGCGTGGTGACGCGGCCGTCATCGTCGACCCCCTGGAACCCGGGGATCACCGCGACCTCGCCCGCCGCAAGGCTGGTTTCGAGCGCAGCCATGTCGATATGCTCGATCCGTGCCGACGCGTGCGCGTCCGACGTCGCGATCGGCAATTGCCAGCCGAGCCAGCTCCGCGCGGGCACGCCCGCCGCCTGGAGCGCGATCGCGAGCAACCCGCTGGTGATCTGCTCGCCCGCCGAGACAACGACGTCATATTCGCGCGCATCGTACAGCGACGACGCCTCGCGGCAGAAGCCGACCAGCCGGTCGGTCTCGCCCGCCATCGCCGAGACGACGACCGCGACCTGGTTGCCCGCCGTGACTTCGCGTTTCACCCGCGCGGCGACCGAGCGGATCCGCTCGATCCCAGCCATCGAGGTGCCGCCGAATTTCATCACGATACGTGCCATGGTCCGGGTCACGAAGTCCTTGGGGTGGGGCTTGGGGTATTGGGGTGGTCCTGATAGAAAGCGGGTATGAATAGCGCAACCGTAACGTCTGTAACCACTATCGACCCGGCCGAGGCCAGGCACTTCGGCACGATGGCGGCCGAGTGGTGGGATCCCAAGGGCTCGTCCGCGATGCTCCACCGGCTCAACCCGGTGCGGCTGGGGTATCTGCGCGCGCAGATCGACGCGCAGTGGCATGGCGACGAGACGGGGTTCACGCCCCTCGCCGGCAAGCGCGCGCTCGATGTCGGGTGCGGCGCGGGGCTGCTGTGCGAACCGCTCGCACGGCTGGGCGCGGACGTCACCGGGCTCGATGCGGCGGCGGAGAACGTCGCGGCGGCGCGGATCCATGCGGCCGCGTCGGGGCTTTCGATCGACTATCGCACCGGCAGCGTCGAGGATCTCGCCGATGCGACCTATGATCTCGTCACCAGCCTGGAGGTGATCGAACATGTCACCGATCCGGCAGGGTTCGTCGCGGGCCTCGCGCGTGCGCTTGCGCCGGGCGGACTGCTGGTGCTGTCGACGCCGAACCGGACCGCGCTGTCACGGCTCGCGCTGATCACTTTCGCCGAGGGGAGCGGTACGATCCCGCGCGGGACGCACGACTGGAACAAGTTTTTGACGCCGGACGAGCTGACCCCATTGGTCGAGGCGGCGGGCTTGCGCGTGATCGACGTGCGCGGGCTGGCGTTTTCGGTCGCCAAGGGATTCGTGCTAAGCGACGATACCGGGCTGGATTATTTCGTGACGGCGGTGCGCGACTGAGGGGGACGCGCTTTCGTGTTCCTCCTGGCGGCACCACCCCGGCGAAGGCCGGGGCCCAATAGAGGGACGGTAGCGGCGGCTGCTGCGCTTCAACAACGCGGACATTTCGCTTGGGCCCCGGCCTTCGTCGGGGTGGTACCCTAGACTAGCGTGATGATCCGGCATTCCCGCCTGCGGTGAATTGCGCGTCACCGCCAGCAGCACCCGCACCCCACCGTGAGCAAATCACCGCGCCACCCCGATCGTCCGCCCCAGCCACCGCGCCGCCGCCTCCGGCGACGCCTTGGCGTCATCGCGGTCCACCTGGTAATTCGCCGTGCGCATCGCGTCGACCGACACGCGCCCGATCAACGGCTGCACCGCCGCGAGGAACTTCGCGTCGTGCGCATGTGCCTTGCCCACCAGCACGATCGCATCATACCCCGGGATCGCCCCGCGCGGATCGCTCAGCACGGTCAGGTGCTGCGCCGCGATCCGCCCGTCGGAGGAAAACGCCGAAATCACGTCCGCCTGCCCGCTCTCCAGCGCGCGATACATGAAACTCGGGCTATACGCGTGCGCGCTGCCGAAACGGATCGGATAGGCGCGCTGGATCGCGGCCCACTCGGGGCGTTCGAGGAACTCGAGGTCCGCCCCGAACGTCAACCCCGGCGCCGCGCGCACCAGATCATCGAGCGACACCAGCCCGCGTTCCCGCGCCGCATTCCCCCGCATCGCAAAGGCGTAGGCATTCTCGAACCCCAATGACCCGAGCACCTTCACGCCCGATGTCCGCGCGCTCCACGCACCGATCGCCGACACCATCGCCGTGCGCTTCGGCGTGTCGCGGCGCTTCATCTCGTTGGTCCAGATCGTGCCCGCATAATCGACGTAGATATCGATCGCGCCCGAGCTGACCGCGCCATAGATCACCGCCGAGCCGAGCCCGTCGCGATACCGGACCTTGTAGCCGGCCTGCTCGAGCCGATCGCCGATCAGCCGCGCGAGGATATATTGCTCCGAAAAGTTCTTCGCGCCGATCGTGACGACGCTCCCGCTGGTCGGCCACAGCGGCGCGAGCGCAAGCAGCACCCCCGCGATCAGCACGCCCCCCGCCCCCAACGCGACCCCGCGCCGCCGCCGCGCGATCGACCGCTCGATCAGCCCGAGCAGCGTATCCACCGCAAGCGCCAGCGCCGCCGCGCTGAAACACCCGGCGAGCACCAAGGCCCAGTTCTGCGTCTGGAGTCCGGCGAAGATCATGTCGCCGAGGCTTGGCTGGCCGACCGTGGTCGACAGCGTCGCCGCGCCGATCGTCCACACCGCCGCGGTCCGGATCCCCGCCATCAGCACGGGTGCTACGAGCGGGGCCTCGACCAGCCGCAGTTTCTGCCACGCCGTCATCCCGACGCCATCCGCCGCCTCGATCACGGCGGGGTCGATCCCCGCGAGCCCGGTGACGCCATTGCGCAGGATCGGCAGCACCGCATAGAGCGACAGCGCGAGCAGCGACGGCAGGAACCCCAGCGCGGGGATGCCGCCGCCGACCAGCCCCGACAGGAACAGCAACAGCGGGTAGAACAGCGCGAGCAACGCGAGACTCGGGATCGTCTGGACCAGGCTCGCGATGCCGAGCGTCCAGCGCGCGACGCCGGGCGACCGCGCCGACCAGATCGCAAGCGGCAGGCTGATCGCGAGCCCTAGGATCAGCGCGGCGGCGGACAGCAGCAAATGCGCGGCGAGCAGATCGGGCACGCGGGTCATCGCCTCGAGGAACGGGCCGGTCATGCCACGTCGCCCGCCAGCGCGCGCATCCGCTGCGCCTGATCGCGCGGCACCGCGACCAGCGCCTGCGCGACCGGCCCGCCTGCGCCTTCGAGCAAGGCGCGGGGCGTTTCGTCCGCGACGATCCGGCCTGCATCCATCACCAGCACGCGATCGGCGAGGATCAGCGCCTCCGCCATGTCATGCGTCACCATGATCGTGGTGAGCCCGAGCCGGTCGTGCAGCGCGCGGATCGCATGCCCCAACTGGTCGCGCGTGACCGGATCGAGCGCGCCGAACGGTTCGTCCATCAGCATCAGCCCCGGCGCGGTCGCGAGCGCGCGCGCGACACCGACCCGCTGGCGCTGCCCGCCCGACAAGGCATCGGGGAGCCGCGTGGCAACCGCGCGAGGCAGATCGACCAGGTCGAGCAACGCGCCGACGCGGTCCGCATCGTGGCCGTCCCCGCCCGCCAGCCGCAACCCGATCGCGATGTTCTCGGCGACCGTCATATGCGGGAATAAACCAATGTTTTGAAAGACATAACCGATTTTCCGCCGCAGCACCGGCGCGGGCTCGTCCGCAACGTTTGCGCCAGCGATGCGTGTGCAACCTTCGCTTGGTTCGATCAGCCGGTTGATCATCTTGAGCAACGTCGATTTGCCCGACCCCGAGCTGCCGACCAAGGCGACGAAGCTGCCGCCCGCGATCTCGACCGAGACGCGATCGACCGCCACGGTCCCGCCGGAATAGCGTTTGGAGACGGCGTCGAACGCGACGGTCGGGCCGGAAGGGGGGGATTGCACCATTGCGATGCTTGTGCGGGACGGTTCAGCGGGCGTCAAACCCGTTGCGGGCCATGCGTAAGCTTCCCCTTCCCCGGCGAAGGCGGGGGCCCAGCAGCGAAGGTCGATGTAATCCGGGTGCAGCACCCGATAATAACCGGGCCCGCTCTCGGGCCCCGGCCTTCGCCGGGGAAGCGAAAAGGAGAAGCGCCCCTAACCCGCCCCCGCAAACCGCGTGCCGACCCGGGCTTGTCCCCGGGCCCGCCATGCCCCAGACTTCACGCCAAAGCCCGTGCGGCCCGGATCGGCGGGACACGTCGGGCATACAAAGGGGAATGGGATGCAAAAGGCGATCTTCATCACCGGCGGCGGCTCGGGCATCGGGCAGGCGACGGCAAAGCTGTTCGCCGGCAAGGGCTGGCGCGTCGGGCTCGCCGACGTCAACCGGCAGGGCCTCGCCGACACCGCCGCGCTGCTCCCGCCGGGCATGGCCGAAACCTATGTCATGGACGTGCGCGACCGCGACGCTTGGGTCGCGAGCCTCGACGCATTCGTCGCGACCACCGGGGAGCGGCTCGACGTGCTGTTCAACAATGCGGGAATCGGCACGGGCGGGCCGATCGCCGAGATGCGCTTCGAGGATCTCGACCGGGTCGTCGCGATCAACCTCGTCGGCGTGCTCAACGGCGCGAAGATCGGCTACGCCTATCTCGCGCGGACGCAAGGGTCGTGCCTGCTCAACACCGCGTCCGCCTCGGCGATCTACGGGTCGTCCGGGCTGCCGGTCTACTCCGCGACCAAGTTCGGCGTCCGCGCGCTGACCGAGGCGCTCGACGGCGAATGGTACGCCGCAGGGATCAAGGTGCGCGACATCGTCCCGAGCTTCATCGACACCCCGTTGCTCCATGCGCCCGCGGGCAACAGCAACCAGTCGATCCGCGACGTCGTGACCGGCGCGGGGCTCGAACTGACCGGGGTCGACCAGGTCGCGCAGGCGGCGTGGAATGCGGTGCATGGCAACCGCGTCCACACCTATGTCGGCAAGACCGCGGACCGCATGGCGTTCGCCGCACGCTGGTTGCCGGGGCGCCTGCGCAAGATGATGCGCCGGGGGATCGCGGCGGATCCGAGCTGACGCGCGGTCAGGCGACCAGCGCCTCGATCGCCTCCGCCATCGCGACGTCCTTGTGCGACAATCCGCCCGCGTCATGCGTGGTCAGCGCGATGTCGACGCGGTTCCACACGTTCGACCATTCGGGATGATGATCCGCCTTCTCCGCCAGCAACGCCACTCGCGTCATGAACGCGAACGCCTCGCTGAAATCGGCGAAGGTGAAGCGCCGCGTGATCGCATCGCGCGATTCGTCATAATCCCATTCGTCGAGCCCATCGAGCGCGGCGGCCCGGTCTTCGTCGTTCAGCGGCTCCACGGTCACTCATGCTCTCCTGCTGGCGCCAAGCGCGCCGTCGCCGTATGGCTTACCGCATGGAGCAGACCGATCAACTCCCGCCCGACGCAGCCATGATCGAAGCGATCGCGCGCGCGACGATCGCCGGACTTCCGCCGGCGTTCCGCGCCCATCTCGGCGACGTGGTGCTGAGCGTCGAGGAGTTCGCCAACGACGCAACGCTCGACGCGCTGGGGATCGAGGATCCGTTCGACCTGTCGGGGGTCTATCACGGCCGCCCGATCGGCGAAAAATCGTCGATGGATACAGCCACCCTCCCCGATCGAATCCATTTGTATCGCCGCCCGATCCTCGACGAATGGGTCGAAACCGGGGTCGGGCTCGCCGAGCTGGTCGCGCATGTCACGATCCATGAGATCGGGCATCATTTCGGCCTGTCCGATGCCGACATGCATGCGCTCGAAGCGTCGGCCGCGCCCCAGTGAGCGACGCGGCCGTGCTCGCTTTCTCGGGCGTCACCTGCGTGCGGGGCGGGCGGGTGCTGTTCGAATCGCTGTCCTTCACGCTCGCGCCCGGCGGGGCCGGGCTGGTCCGCGGGCCAAATGGCGTCGGCAAGTCGAGCCTGCTCCGCATCGCCGGCGGGCTGCTGCGGCCCGCTGACGGAACGGTCGCACATCCCCCGACGCGCGCGCTGATGGCGGAGGCGCACGCGCTCGACCCCGCACGACGGCTGATCGACGCGCTCGCCTTCTGGGCGTCGCTCGATCCCGATCCCGGCGCACCGCGCGACCGTGCGGCGCGCGCGCTCGCAGCGGTTGATCTGGCGAACCTCGCCGAAGTCCCGGTGCGCCTGCTCTCGACCGGCCAACGTCGCCGTGCCGCACTTGCGCGGGTGGTGGCGAGCGGCGCGGCGTTGTGGTTGCTCGATGAACCCGCCAACGGGCTCGACACCGCAAGTGTCGGACTGCTCGAAACGCTGATCGCGACCCACCGCGCGAGCGGCGGGATCGCGCTGGTCGCGACGCATATGCCGCTCGCCCTGCCCGATGCGCAGCCGATCGCGCTCGCATGCTGACGTTGATCGCGCGCGACCTGCGGATCGGCTGGGCGAGCGGCGGGATCGTCAATGCGCTTGCCTTCTTCCTGCTTGTCACGATCCTGTTCCCGTTCGCGGTCGGACCGGACACCGCATTGCTCGCGCGGATCGGTGGCGGGGTGATCTGGGCCGCCGCTCTCCTTGCCGCGCTGATGCCGGTCGAGCGGCTGGTCGGCCCGGATGCCGAAAGCAGCGTGCTCGATCAGCTGGCGTTGCGCGGGGTCAGTCTCTCGGCGGTGGCGGCGGCCAAGATCGTCGCGCACTGGCTCGGCTTCGGGCCGCCGCTGATGCTTGCCGCGGTGATCGCGGCGGGGCTGCTGGGGTTGCCCGGCGCGACGCTCGGCACGGTCGAACTCGGGTTGCTGATCGGCACGCCCGGGCTCGCCGCGCTCGCGGTCGCGACCGCCGCGCTGGTAACGGGACTGCGCGGGGCCGGCTCCATCGCAGGGCTGGTGATGGTGCCGCTTGCCGTCCCGCTGCTGATCTTCGGCGCGGGGTCGATCGATGGCGGGATGGGCGCGATCAAGCTGCTCGGCGCGGTGAGCCTGTTGCTGCTCGCCGGCGCACCGTTCGTCGCAGGCGCCGCGATGCGCGCGGGCATGGAGTGATCCCCGTACGGGAACCGGATCGAGACCGTGGATTTCAAGGGATTGGCTGGATGCCCCGTGAGGATTCGAACCTCAATAGGCGGTATCAGAAACCGCAGTCTTACCATTAGACGACGGGGCAGCAGCAGGGCCGCGATTTAGGCGGGGCATTCGCGGCTGTCAACAGATCTGCGCAACGATGCATGGCGCGTGTTTCGCATCGCTTGCTGCAACGGCCCCGCTGCGCTAGCGTTGAACCAAGCACCGAACGACGCGCGAACCCGCGTGTCGCGACGGCAGAACAGAATAAGCGAGTTTTAACGGCATGGGGGACGTTCCGCCCGATATGCCGGTCCGGCAGGCCCGCCCTGCCCGTTCGGCGCCGACCCACGGCCGAGAGGTTCGTGGCAAACCGGCCAACGCCAGGAAGCCAGGAGGCAAGTCCGCGAACCCCGTTGCGCGGGGGCGCGATTCGCGGCATTTCGCCGCGCTCGATCTCGGCACCAACAATTGTCGGTTGCTGATCGCGCGTCCGCAAGGCGATGGCTTTGCGGTGGTCGATGCCTTTTCGCGAATCGTCCGGCTGGGTGAGGGCCTAGCCAAATCGGGGCGGCTGAGCGACGCCGCGATCGAGCGCACGATCGTCGCCCTCAAGATCTGCGCCGAAAAGCTGAAACGGCGCAACGTGACGCTGTCGCGCGCGGTCGCGACCGAGGCATGTCGCCGCGCGGTCAACGGCGCGGATTTCATCGCGCGGGCCTATGCCGAGACCGGCATCCTGCTCGACATCATCACCGCCGAGGAAGAAGCGCGGCTCGCCGTGCTCGGCTGCCACGCGCTGATCGAGCCCGGCGAGGATCCGGCGCTGGTGTTCGACATCGGCGGCGGGTCGACCGAACTGGTCCTGGTGGACACCAAGGGCGAAACCCCGCGCGTGCTCGACTGGCACAGCGCGCCCTGGGGGGTCGTCTCGCTGACCGAAAGCGCGGGCCACGGACCGCCGGGCGCAGATGGCGGCGCCGACGGGCGGGCGGCGGCCTATGCGCGGATGCGCGCGCTGGTCACCGACAGCATGGCGGCGTTCGCCGCGCGCCTGCCCCGCGGGATCGCGGTGCCCCGGCTCCTGGGAACGTCGGGCACGGTAACCACGCTGGCGAGTGTCCACCTCGGGCTGACGCATTACGATCGTTCGCAGGTCGACGGGCTGATCGTTCCCGCCGCCGCGATGCGCCGGATCAGCCTGGATCTGGCCGGTAAGGATTTGCAGCAACGGGCACAGCTGCCGTGCATCGGCACCGAGCGCGCCGACCTCGTCGTTGCGGGATGCGCGATTCTCGAGACGATTCTCGACCTGTGGCCCGCCGAACGGCTGGGCATCGCCGATCGCGGCATTCGCGAGGGCATTTTGCGCCGATTGATGGAGAGTTCTTCGTGAGCAGAGACGGCGGCGGACTCCGGGTCCGCGTGAAGACAGCGCGCAAGCGCACCGCGCAATCCACGCGCTGGCTCGAACGCCAGCTGAACGATCCCTACGTCAAGCGCGCGAAGGCCGACGGTTTCCGCAGTCGCGCTGCGTACAAATTGTCCGAGCTCGACGAACGGTTCGATTTCCTCAAGGGCAAGCGCCACGTCGTCGATCTCGGACTGGCTCCCGGCGGCTGGGCGCAGGTCGTGCGGCGCCAGGTACCCAAGGCGGCGATTGTCGGGATCGATCTCCTCCCGGTCGATCCCATCGAGGGAGTCGAGATCCTTCAGCTCGATTTCATGGACGATGTCGCGCCCGAGCGGCTGATGGCGGCACTTGGCGGCGCGCCCGATCTTGTGCTGTCGGACATGGCGGCGAATACCGTCGGGCATCCCCAGACCGATGCGCTCCGCACCATGGGTCTGGTCGAGGCGGCGCTCGACTTCGCGATCGACGTGCTCCAGCCGGGCGGCGCGTTCGTCGGCAAGGTGTTTGCAGGCGGCGCGGACACTGCGCTGGTTGCGGAAATGAAGCGCAACTTCACCACCGTGAAGCACGCAAAGCCCCCCGCCAGCCGCAAGGCGTCATCGGAATGGTACGTCGTGGCGCAGGGGTTCAAGGGCCGCAAGACGAGCGAGACCGCCGACTGACGCTCAGCCGAGCAGCGCGCGATACTCCGGGTGCTTCTCAATATAGGCGGTGACGAACGGACATTGCGAGACGACCTTCAGCCCGCGGTCGCGCGCCGAATCGAGCGCGGCGCGAATCAGCTTGGAGGCGACCCCACGGCCTTCGATCGCCTTGGGGACGATCGTATGGGTGAAGACGATCGTGTCGTCCTCCCGCTGATAGGCCGCGACCGCGCGCTGGCCCGATACGATCAGTTCGAATTCGGCCTCGGCCTTGTTGTCGGCAACGCGTTCCATGGTGCCGCGTTTGCACGCCGGGGATCGCATTGCGCAAGAGGGCGCGTGTGCCGCGGCTCGTCCACGTCGAAACATGGGGCACGCGACCGGCAAGGACGGGGTCCGGACCATCCGGTGGACTCGCGCCAGCGTCATGACGGTGGCATGCCACAACGCGCGTGGTCGATCGAACGACGCGCCGGGCGCACCAGCCACCGACCTTCCCCGTCCCGGGGTCGCGAGGTCGCTTGGCAGGCACGGCGTTAATTGCGCCCGCGCGCCCCTTACGCTTTGGGACCGTGCACGCTAGATCGGGGCATGATGCTCGACCCCCTTCCGATCCTGCAATCGACCTTCGGCTTCCCCGGTTTTCGCGGAGTGCAGGGTTCGGTCGTCGAGCGCGTGCTGCGTGCCGAGAACACCCTCGCCGTCATGCCGACCGGCGCGGGCAAGTCGCTGTGCTATCAGCTGCCCGCGGTCGCGCTGCCCGGCACCTGCGTCGTCGTCTCCCCGCTGATCGCGCTGATGCACGACCAGTTGCGCGCGGCGACCGCGATCGGGATCAGCGCGGCGACGCTGACCTCGGTCGATACCGACCAGATGGAGACGATCGCGCGCTTCCGGCGTGGCGACCTCGACCTGCTGTACGTCGCGCCCGAGCGGGCCTCGAGCCAGAGCTTCCGCGATCTGCTTGGCCAGGCTCCGCTCGCGCTGTTCGCGATCGACGAGGCGCATTGCGTCTCCGAATGGGGGCATGACTTCCGCCCCGATTATCGCTTGCTCCGCCCGCTGCTCGATGCGTTCCCGGACGTACCAAGGCTCGCGCTGACCGCGACCGCCGATGCGCACACTCGCGCGGACATCCTCGATCAGCTCGGCATCCCGCACGACGGCATGATCGTCGCGGGGTTCGACCGGCCCAACATCCAGTATCGCATCAGCCCCAAGGACAATGCCACCCGCCAGATCGCCGACCTGATCGCGGAGACGCCTGGCGCAGGTATCGTCTACGTCCAGAGCCGCGCCGGCACCGAAAAGATGGCCGAGGCGCTCGCCAAGACCGGGCGCCCGACGCGCGCCTATCATGCCGGGCTCGATCCGTCGGTCCGGGCGAAGAATCAGGCCGATTTCGTCGCGTCCGAGGACATGGTGATGTGCGCGACGGTCGCGTTCGGGATGGGGATCGACAAGCCCGACGTCCGCTTCGTGGCCCACGCCGGCCTGCCCAAGTCGATCGAGGCTTATTATCAGGAAACCGGCCGCGCCGGCCGCGACGGCGATCCGGCGATGGCGCATCTCTTCTGGGGCGCCGAGGATTTCGCGCGGGCGCGCCAGCGGATCGCCGAGGTCGAGCCCGTCCGCCAGCCGGGCGAGCGGCAGCGGCTCGCGGCGCTGGGCGCGCTCGCCGAGACGGCGGGGTGCCGCCGGCGGATCCTGCTCAAGCATTTCGGGGACGACTCGCCTGAGAATTGCGGCAATTGCGATAATTGCCTCAACCCGCCCGCCAGCATCGATGCGACGGAGGTGGCGAGGAAATTCCTCTCCGCCGTCTTTCGCACGGGGCAGAGCTTTGGCACGGGCTATATCGAACAGGTCCTGACCGGACAGTCGAGCGAGCGCAGTCTGATGAACGGGCATGAGGCGCTCGGGGTATGGGGCATCGCCGCGTCGCCCGAGGAAACCGCGCTGATCAAGCCGGTCGCCCGCGCGCTGCTGCTGCGCGATGCGCTCCGCGCGAACGATTTCGGCGGACTGGAATTCGGCCCCGGCGCGCGCGGGATCCTCAAGGAGAACGACCGCGTCGACCTGATCGTCCCGCCGAAGCGCGCGCGGCGGACGCGGGGGGGTGCAAGCGGCGGCGCAGCGGCGAACCCGAGCGGCGATCCGCTGTTCGAGGCCCTGCGGACCAAGCGGCGCGAGCTGGCCTTGGAAGCCAGCGTGCCGCCATATGTGATCTTCCACGATTCCGTACTGCGCGAAATGGCGAACCTGCGCCCGGCGTCGCTCGGCGCGATGGGGCGGATCACCGGGGTCGGCGCGCGCAAGCTCGAGGCGTATGGCGAGGCGTTTCTGGCGGTGGTGCGGCGGTTCTAGGGAGCGGGCGTCGGACTACCTGCGCGGGATGACGGCCTGAACGGACCATACCGTGACCTCAGGCGCGATTTTCATGATCGCGCGCACTGCCCGACGGTTCCATGGCCTTTGCCGCCTGCGCCGCGCGATACCGCCGTGTCGCGAGCAGCCCGCCCAGCACGAAGCCTCCCGGCACCAGCAACACCGCCGCCACCACTCCGATCCTGGTCCAGTCCTTGCGATCCATCGAAATCGCCTAGGCGGTCAGCGCAGATCGGTCGCCACGAAATCGGCACAGCGTTCGCCAATCATGATCGACGGGGCATTGGTGTTGCCCGAGACGAGCTTGGGCATGACCGATGCATCCGCGACATACAGTCCCTCCACCCCGCGAACCCGCAGTCGTGGATCGCACACGGCAGCCTCGTCCGATCCCATCCGCGCGGTCCCGACCGGGTGATAGACCGTATCCGCGCGCGACCGGATCAGATCCTCCAGCGCCGCGTCGTCGGACAGGTCGACCGGATGCCGGTCGCGGCCCTGATGGTCGCTGAGCGGGGGCTGTTCCAGGATCCGGTACATCGCGCGTACGCCCGCCTTCATCACGGCCATGTCGCGCGGGTCGGTGAGGAAGGCCGGGTCGATCAGCGGCGCTTCCCGCGCGTCGGTCGATCCGAGGCGTACCGTTCCGTGGCTTTCGGGACGGAGCACGCAGACATGGCAGGAATATCCGTGTCCCGGCACCTTGGTCCGGCCGTGATCCTCAAGCGCTGCAACCACGAAATGCAGCTGGACGTCGGGCGCGGGCGCGTCCGGCATCACTTTCAGGAATGCGCCGGCCTCGGCGAACGGGGTCGTCATCATCCCCTGGCGCTTGCGCAGCCACTGGATCATGCCGCCCGCCATCGCGATCGTCCCCTTCAGCGAACTGCCGACGAATTGCGTCCCCGGCGTCTCGAACGCGGCGACATAATCGATGTGGTCCTGCAGATTGGACCCGACGGCCGGCCGGTCGACCCGCACCGCAATGCCGTGGTCGCGCAAATGCGCCGCCGGGCCGATGCCCGACAATTGCAGCAACTGCGCGGTCCCGAACACGCCGCCGGCAAGGATCACCGCGCGCCGCGCGCGGATCTGGCGGGCCTGCCCGTCCTGAATATAGGTGACCCCGCTCGCTCGCGCGCCGTCGAACAGGACCCGCTCGACCGTCACCCCGGTCAGCACCGACAGGTTGGGGTGCGTCGGCCGGTCGCCGAGATAGGCGCGTGCGGAGGTCCAGCGTTCGCCGTTGCGCTGTGTCACCTGGTACAGGCCGATTCCATCCTGCCGCGCGCCGTTGAAATCGGCGTTGTGCGGGATCTGCAGGCTTTCGCCCGCCGCGACGAAATCGCGGCTGCCGGGATTGGCATGATGCTGCTCGCTGACCCACAGCGGACCGTCGCCACCGTGGAAAGCGTCGCCGCCGCGCTCGTTATGCTCGCTGCGGCGGAACCACGGGAGCACGTCGTCATACGACCAGCCGGTGCACCCCATCGCCGCCCAATTGTCGTAATCCCAGCGATTGCCACGGATGTAGATCATCGCGTTGATCGCGCTCGATCCGCCCATCCCCTTGCCGCGCGGCTGGTGCCCGCGCCGGCCGTTGAGCCCGGTTTGCGGGACGGTCTCGTAATTCCAGTTGGTCTTGGGGGTCTGGAACGCGAGCATTGCCGGAATCCGCGTGCGCAACCCGGTGTTGCGGCCGCCCGCCTCTAGCACCGCGACCGAGAATCTCCCGCCTTCGCTTAGCCGGCCCGCCGCAGCGGCACCGCCCGACCCTCCTCCGATGACGACGATGTCGACTTCTTCCACGGGCTGTCCTCTCACTCTCCACGGCCGTGGCTATGCTGCCATCGTGCCTTGCGTGTCGAACTTGGCACGAACCCGTGGCGGCCGCCAGAGGCCGCGCGTCACGGGATCAGTGAAAGGTCAGCGAAGATTCCAGCGCACGGACCTCGTCCGCAGTCACGCCGAACAGCAGCACGCCGCCGAACATTCGCTCACCGGTCTCGACCCGCACGCCCTCGATGTCCTGGCTCAGCGCGACGGGTGGAAGCAACCGCCGCGCGACGACCTTGGCGCCCCGCCGCTTGAGCATCGCGACCGCGCCCCCGCCCGCGACCAGCGCGGCATTGCCGTCGGTGCCGACCACCGCCCCGTGCGCGACGAAACCTGCGAGCAAAGTCTCTGCCATCTCGCGCGCTTGCGCTGCGTCGCCGATCCGGCTTTCGGCCAGCCGCAGCCAGCGCGCGACCAGGGCAAGGCCGATCAGCCCGGCGAGGCCATAGCCGATCACGTCCCAGCTCAGCGGCATCGGCGCGCGCCGGTCCGCGTCACTGCGGTGTCGACAGCGCGTCGAGCAACGGGCGCAGGCCGGTCAGGTCGTACCCAGCCGCCGCCGCCTTCGCCATGACGGCATCGGGATGCCCGCCCGCCTTGACCGCGGCAAGCGCCCACAGGTTGCACGACCGCGTACCCGAGCGGCAATAAGCGAGCACCGGCCCCTTGGCCTCCCCCAGCACCGCCGCCATCGCATCGATCTGCGGGTGCGAGAAACCGGCATGGGTCACGGGGATCGCGGTGTAGGTCATGCCAACGGCTGCGGCGGCGGCGGCGATCGCGTCGCCGCTCGGCTGTCCGAAATCCTCGCCGTCGGGGCGATTGTTGACGATGTCGGTGAAGCCTGCGGCAGCAAGCTCGGCGATCGCATCGGGCGCGATCTGCGGGGCGACGGCAATGCTGGCGTCGATGGTGCGAAGCGTGGTCATGGGCACCCTTATACCGTCCCAGCGCCGCGGCGAAAGGCTCGGCACCCCACACGTGCCGCCCGCCGATCCCAAGTCGTTCATCAACATTGACTTAAATCAATATATGTTGCGCCGCAGGTCTATCGCAGTCATGGCCTTCCGCCACGGACACCAAGGGAATTTTGATGAACAAACTGCTGCAAGTTCTGGTCGTCATCACGGTCGCGATCGTCGTGATGTTCGGGAGTCGCTGGTACATGTACGTCGCTCACGCCGACAGTCCGTATAACGAAGTCGGCATTGCCCTGAATGGCTACGCGCCGGCACCATTGCGGCACTGGGGCTGTGCCAAGCTGCATGCGCGGTTCCCGGGGCAATTGCCCCCGCTTGGCTGCGGCGGCGCTGATGGGCGCAGCTGGATCTGACCTCGGCATCGGAACGCCCGGTTGCGCTGATCCGTTAAGGAGGCGCTGCGATGGCGTAGTGTCACCTCGATCAGCGGAGGCCTTGTGATCGGCGACCTTGGATTGTCGCATTTGTGGGAGCAGCGGCTTGCCGCCGCAGTGACCTTTGCCGTCGCGATCGCGATCGCGCTGGTGTCCTACCGTATCGCGATGCTCGCACTGCGCCGGTTCACCGAGCGGACGCCGAGCCGCGCCGACAACATCGTGGTCGCGCGGATCGCCGCGCCGTTGCGCTGGATCTTCGTGGCGGTCGCGCTGAGCATGGCGGCGCGCGGGATCGACTTGCCCGCCCACCAGGCCGCGCTGGGCCAGCAGATCGCCGGATTCGTCATTCCTGCACTGGTCGGCTGGATGGTGATCGCGACGATCCGGGCGGCCAACGACATCGTCGATCTGCGCTACGACATCAGCGTCGCGGACAATCTCAAGGCCCGTCGCAAGCGCACCCGCTATGCGATCCTGACGCGAATCGCGGTCATCTGCGTCGTCTTCATCACCTTGTGCATGATGCTGCTCAGCATCCCGGCGATCCGCGCCGTCGGCGTGACCCTGATGGCGTCCGCCGGACTTGCCGGCCTTGCGGTCGGCGCTGCGGCGCAGCCTGCGCTCAAGAACCTGATCGCGGGAATCCAGCTCGCCTTTACCGAACCGATCCGGCTCGACGACGTCGTCATCATCGAGAACGAATGGGGCCGGATCGAGGAAATCCGGCTGACCTATGTGGTGGTGCGGATCTGGGACGACCGTCGTTTGGTCGTGCCGGTAAGCAAGTTCCTGGAAGACAGTTTCCAGAACTGGACCCGGTCGAACGCGCAATTGCTGGGCTCGGTGTTCGTCTATGTCGACCCGGCGGCCGACGTCGCGCGGTTGCGGACGCATGTCGAGCGACTGGTGTCGGACAACCCCCGCTGGGACAAGCGCTTCTGGAACCTGCAGGTCACCGATGCGACCGCCGACGCGTTGCAGTTGCGCGTGCTGGCGACCGCGCAGGATGCGTCGATCGCTTTCGACCTGCGCTGCGACATTCGCGAGGGCCTGATGCGATACATCGCCACCGAAATGCCCGAGGCGATCGTGCGACGCCGTTTGCTGACGGACGGGTTCGCGGGACACACGACGACCGTGCCGGAAGGGCATTAACCGCGTTCGGACGGGACCTTGCCGCGGGACCCTGGGATCGAGATGCCACTGGGTGTGGGAATGGCATCGACCGTTGCTCGATGCCCGGCCCGATACATGGCAAGTCCCATAAAAAGCGGCCGGTGCGTTGCCACACCGGCCTAAGGTCGTCCGCAGGAGGAACATCGTGGGGCCGCCGGGCCACCCGACCCGGCAACCAAACTCGTCAGTAATTATAGGCGCGCTCGCCATGTTCGGTGACGTCGAGACCGTTATGCTCGACCTCTTCGGTCGGCCGCAGGCCGATCGTGAACTTGAGCGCGAGGAACAGGACCGCCGAGACGCCGCCCGACCACACCAGCGTGATGCCGACCGCGGTGAGCTGCTTCACCAGCTGCGCCGACATGCTGTACTCGGCAGCGGTCACCGCGACGGCCGGGAACTTGGTGTAATCGAAATACCCCTGTCCGCCGAGCGACGGCGCCGCGACGATCGCGGTGGCGAGCGCCCCGACGATCCCGCCGATGCAATGGACGCCGAACACGTCGAGCGAGTCGTCATACTTCAGCCACGCCTTTACATAGGTGACGAAGATGAAGCAGATCGGCGACACGACGAGCCCGAGGACGACCGAGGTCATCGGTGCGGCATAGCCCGAGGCCGGCGTGATCGCGACCAGCCCGGCGACCGCGCCCGTCACCGCGCCGAGCAGCGACGGCTTCTTGTGCACGACCTGGTCGATCACCGCCCAGGAGACGGCAGCGGCGGCGGTCGCGACGAAGGTGTTAATGAACGCGACCGCGGTGACGCCGTTCGCCTCGAGGTTGGACCCGGCGTTGAACCCGAACCAGCCGACCCACAACAGGCTCGCGCCGATCATCGTCATCGTCAGCGAGTGCGGCGGCATCGGCTCGCGGCCATAGCCGAGGCGTGGACCGATCACGAGGCAACCGACCAGCCCGGCGATCCCGGCATTGATGTGGACGACGGTGCCGCCGGCAAAATCGAGCGCGCCGAGGTTGAACAGCCAGCCGCCGTCGGTCGGCGATCCGGGGAGGAAATCGGGGCCTGCCCAATACCACACCATGTGCGCGATCGGGAAATAGACGATCGTCATCCACGCCACCATGAAGATCATCAAGGGCGTGAACTTCACGCGTTCCGCAAACGCCCCGATGATCAGCGCCGGCGTGATGCAGGCGAACGTCATCTGGAAGCAGACATACGCGAATTCAGGAATGTAGACGTTGTTGGAGAAGGTCGCCGCCAGCGTGGTGCCGTCGACGCCGCGCAAGAACGCCTTGGACAGCCCGCCGAAGAAATGGTTTTCGCCGCCCGAGGTAAAGGCCATCGAATAGCCCCACGACACCCAGACGAGCGACGCGATGCAGACGATCATCAGCACCTGCATCAGCACCGACAGCATGTTCTTGGTGCGGACCAGCCCGCCGTAGAACAGCGCCAGCCCCGGGACCGACATCATCAGCACGAGTGCCGAGGAAACCAGCATCCAGCTGGTATCGCCCTTGTTGACCATCGTCGCCATCTGCGCGGCGGTCGGCGCCTTGATCAGCGCGGGCGCCTGCGCCCAGGCGGGTAACGCCGCAAGGAACGAGGCCCCCGCCAGCGCCGCCAAACCCGTTTTCATCCCTGGCTTCATCATTACCCCCCTCACAACGCGGTCTCGTCTGTTTCGCCGGTGCGGATGCGAACGGCTTGCCCCACATCGAGCACGAAGATCTTGCCATCACCGATCGCCCCGGTGTTCGCCGACGCCTGGATCGACTCGACCACACGGGCCGCGACATCGGAACCGCACACGACCTCGATCTTGATCTTGGGGACCATGTTGGTGCTGTACTCGGCGCCACGGTAGATCTCGGTCTGGCCCTTCTGGCGCCCGAACCCCTTGACCTCCGTCACGGTCATGCCTGCGACGCCGATTTCGGTCAGTGCCTCGCGCACGTCGTCGAGCTTGAATGGTTTGATGATGGCTATGACGAGCTTCACGCAAGAACCCCCCTGGTTATTGGTCCTGAGGGGATGTCATGCAATCGCCATGCCAAGACACGATCGACGCGTTACGGCGTATTTTCGGGACAGGAACAATTACCAAAAGGTAAATTTTTGTGCAGTTGCGAATGGCTGCCTAAGAATCAGGCAGTGGGATCGTTGGGTTGGGCTCGCCCGCGAACCCTTGTGCGCCTGACCTTCGCTGGAGCGCTGCCCTCGTGCGAGCGAACGTTCTGCCGGGCGACAGTACAGAGCCGCTCCGCCGCGCGCCGCTTCAGCCCGCCGCCGTCCCCAGGATGGCGCGGGCGGTATCGGCGTCCTCGTCGTCCACCATCACGCGGACCGGAATGAAGAACTGACTCCCATCCGCGATGCTTGCATTCCCATCGAGCGCGATCGCCATGATCCCCTCGGAGTCTAGCCGCCCGATCACGATATAGGCCTCGTTGCGCCCGAACCGTCCAACCTCGACCAGGCTCATGGCGTGAAATCGCGCAGGTCGGCGACCGTCCTGGCATCGAGCTTGCCGATCAGCGCGACGACGAGATCGACGGTGCGATCGAAATCGGCACGGTCGATGATGCCGTTATGCGCATGCGTATATCGCGCGGGCACGACGAGATTGACCGTCGGCACCCCGCCGTTGGTCGCCTGGATCGCGGCGCTGTCGTCGCCATACCCCTGGACCAGATCGTGTTGCAGCGGGATGCGTGCGCCCGCCGCCGTCGTGTCGACCAGCCGCACGAACTTGCGGTTGGGCAAGGTGCTCGAGTCGTAGAGGAAGATCCCCGGACCGCCGCCCAGCACGGCCTGCGTTTCCTCCGGGTTGCGCCCCGGACTGTCGCCCGCGATCCCGCCTTCGATCGCGATGCCGACGTCGGGCTTGATCAGGTCCGCCGAGGTGCGCGCGCCACGTAGCCCGACTTCCTCCTGCACGGTCGCCACGACGAACAGCTGGTTGGGGTGTCCGGTACTGCGCAGACGGCGCAGTGCTTCGATGATCACCGCGAGCCCGACGCGGTCGTCCCACGCCTTGCCGAGATAGCGATCCCCCTTGCCCATCACCGCGAACGGCGAATCGGGCACGACCGGATCACCCGGCGACAGGCCGAGCGCGGCAACCTCGGCGGGCGTCTTCGCGCCGACATCGAGATAGAGCGAGTCGCGCGGATAGACCTTGCCGCGTTCGTCCGCCGGCACGACATGGACGTCGCGGATCCCGGTCACGGCATGGACCGGCCCGTTCTTGCCGATGATGATCCAGCGCTGGTCGGGCAGCGACTGGTCGAGCCAGCCACCGAGCATCTGCATCGACAGATAGCCGGTCGGCGTCACCCGCCGCACCACCCCGCCAAGCTCGTCCATATGCGCGTCGAGCATGATCCTGGGCCCACTCGTGCCGTGCTGCGCGATCACCGAGCCGACGCCGTCATAGCTGAGCTTGTCGGCCATCGGCTTGAGTTCGTGCACCATGATCGCGCGAACCGCTTCCTCGAATCCCGACGGGCCGGGCGCATCGGCAAGCGCGCTCAAGAGCCGTTCGGTACGGTCGCCCGACTGCGCCTCCACAGGACCGGCGAAGATCGCCAAGGTGATGAAAACGGGAAGAAACTTTTTCATGATCGGCGACCTCTCAACGCGGCCCATGGTTGCAGCCAGGCCGCGCCGATGCAAGCGGTCAGACGCTGCGCGGCACACCTGGCCGCCCCGTCCCGCAATCGAGCGCGGCGCGGTCCCACTGTGCGAGATCGGCGGCGGCGTCATAGGTCGACTGACAAAAGGCCAGCAACGCCGCATCCGGATCGGACGCGGCGCGCACCGCGTCATAGGGCAGCAGGAATTCGCCCAGCGCGACGTTCCATTCTGCCGCCGCAGGAACGACCTTCGCTTCGGCATACCCCTCGGGCGCGGGATAGGCGTAGGCGTAGAACGCGGCTTTCGGATACGCATCGCTGCCCGGCCAGAAACCGATGCTGGCTTCCTCATGGCTGTACGCATCGCGCGTCACGGCATCGGGAAGGCCGGGGAAGCCGCCGGGATGGGTCGGCGCAGCGCGGCCCGAGAAACGCGTGACGGCGAGATCGAAGCTGCCCCAGAAGAAGTGCACCGGGCTCGCCTTGCCGAGGAAGCCGGTGCGGAACTCGCCGAATACGCGCGCCACCTGAATGAGAGCGCGCCAGAACGCTCGCACGGCATCGGCGTCATAGGGGCGGTCTGCGGTATCTTCGGCGAAGGGGGGCATGTCGGCCATTTCGCTCGGGGTGCCGTCGAAGATGGCGGGTACATCGAGCTCGGTCAGGCAAGCGATGACCGTCTTGTGAAAATGCGCGATACTGCCGGAGTTGAGACCGATCCCGCGGCTGCGGCCATCGCTGGTCATGAACACCAGTCGGTCGTGGAGCAGGTCGAACTCGATCTCGAGGATGCGGTCGCCGACGGGGATGGCCGAGGTGGTAAGCCCGCGTGCCGAGACGTAGAGCGGCACGTGCCAGCTATGGTTGAGCCACGGCGTCAGCGCGAGCCGGACCTTGCCAATGATCTGGGCGCGGAGCTGAAGGCCGATCGCGGTTTCGCGCCAGGCGGGCCAGTCGAGGTCCGGCCAGGATGGGATCGTCGGTGCGGTCAACCTGCTCTCTCCTTCCGTCGAGCCAGCGATGGCCGGGTCGCCCTACCGCTAGCGCGATACCCTTCATCCATAGTCGTCGCTGTTCTCCTGCGAAAGCAGGAGTCCAGGGGTTACGAGAGCAACTTAGCAGGACGTTCCTGGCTCTGGGTTCCTGCCTGCGCAGGAACACCAAGGCGAACCGGCCGACATTACCGTCAACGAGGCGACGCCCGCCGGTGCTTACATCGCCGTCCCGCCAACGGTCAGCCCGCCGACCAGCAACGTCGGCTGCCCGACGCCGGCCGGCACGCTCTGCCCGCCCTTGCCGCACATGCCGATGCCCTCGTCGAGCGCGAAATCGTTGCCGATGCCCTCGACCTTGGTCAGGCACGACGGCCCGTCGCCGATCAGCGTCGCGCCCTTGATCGGCGCGCCGATCTTGCCGTTCTCGATGCGATACGCCTCGGTGCACGAGAAGACGAACTTGCCCGACACGATGTCGACCTGCCCGCCGCCGAACGCCTTGGCGAAGATGCCCGACTTGACTCGGCTCAGCAGCTCGGCCGGATCGTCATTCCCGCCGCGCATGAAGGTGTTGGTCATCCGCGGCATCGGCGCATGGGCGAAGCTCTCACGACGCCCGTTGCCGGTCGGCGCGACGCCCATCAACCGCGCGTTGAGCCGGTCCTGGATATACCCCTTGAGAATCCCGTCCTCGATCAGCACGTTCTCCTGCGTCGGCGTGCCCTCGTCGTCGATCGACAGCGACCCGCGGCGATCCGCGATCGACCCGTCGTCGACCACCGTCACGCCCGGCGCCGCAACGCGCTCGCCGATCCGCCCGGAAAAGGCGCTGGTGCCCTTGCGGTTGAAATCGCCCTCGAGCCCGTGGCCGATCGCCTCGTGCAGCAGAATTCCCGGCCAGCCCGGCCCGAGCAGCACGGTCATCTCACCCGCAGGTGCTGCGACCGAGTCGAGATTGACGACGGCTTGCGCCAGCGCCTCGTCGATCGCGCGGTTCCACGTCGCGGGCTCCATCAGGTCGGTGTAGAGATAGCGCCCGCCGATCCCGAAGCTGCCGGTCTCGCGGCGGCCATTCTGCTCGACCACGATCGACACGTTGAGCCGCACCAGCGGGCGGATGTCGGTCGCCATGAAGCCATCGGCGCGGACGATCTCGACCACGTTCCAATTGCCCATCAGCGACACCGACACCTGCGCCACGCGCGGATCGCGCGCGCGGGCGGCGGCGTCGATCGTCTGGCACAGATTTACCTTGTCGGCGAAGGGGATGAGGTCGAGCGGATCGGCGTCGGTGTAGAGGTGCCGGTTGGTGGCGCGCGGCGGGGCGGCCTTGGGGGTGGCGGACGGATCGATCAGCGCCATCGTCTCGGACGCGCGCTTGATCGCGGCGGCGCTCAGTTCGTTGGCATGCGCGAAGGCGGTCATCTCGCCCGACACCGCGCGCAGGCCAAAGCCCGAATGCGTGTCGTAGCTCGCGGTCTTCAGCCGGCCATCGTCGAAGCCGAACGCCTCGGACTTGCGATATTGCAGGTAAAGCTCGCCGTCATCGGCCTTGCCGAGCGCGGCTGCGGTGAGGGCCTGCGCCTCGTCAGGGGACAGCTGTCCGTCATGATAGAGGAAAGCGCGGGGGTCTGCGGGACTCGTCATACCCCCGAATATAGGAGGCTCAGCGGCCTGCGCCATCCCCATGATCGCGAAGCGTCGCCTGGTCCGCGCCATCGGCGGGTCCGCCGATCAGGATGAAGCGGCGGTCGCAATAGCCGCAATCGACATAGCCGGTCTCGTCGATCTCGAGAAACACGCGCGGATGGCCAAGGCTCGCGCCGCCAGGAATGTCGGTCGCGCCGTCGCAGATGTTGCGGGCGTGGGTGACGCGGAGGATTTCGGGCGGGGCGATCATGGGGGCGAGTGTAGCAAGGTCGGTTATTGGCGACAATGATCAAGTCGGGGGTTTTGAAGGCTAGTGTGCCATTGCGCCGTGTTCCTGCGCAGGCAGGAACCCAGAGCCACACAAGTATCCGCTTGCGGTCTTTGGAACTCCTGGGCTCCTGCCTGCGCAGGAGCACGAGCGAGCGGAACCGCAATTTAGGCTTTCCGCGCACGCCCCGCGTGCCTAATGCCGACTCATGACGGAAGCTGCCATCTCCATCGCCAATTTGAGCAAGACCTACAAAGGCGGCAAGCAGGCGCTCGACGACGTGTCGTTCGACGTGCCGCGCGGCCAGATCTTCGGGCTGCTGGGCCCCAACGGCGCGGGAAAATCCACGCTGATCAACATCCTAGCGGGCCTGGTCAACAAGACCGGCGGAACCGCGTCGATCTGGGGTTTCGACATCGATCAGCACCCGCGCAACGCCAAGGTGTCGATCGGGATCGTCAATCAGGAGATCCTGTTCGACCCGTTCTTCTCGCCGTTCGAGACGCTCGAGATCCAGGGCGGGCTGTACGGCGTCCCCAAGGCCAAGCGCCGCTCGATGGAATTGCTCCGCGCGGTGCATCTGGAGGACAAGGCCAACGCCTATGCGCGCACGCTGTCGGGGGGCATGAAGCGCCGCCTGATGGTCGCCAAGGCGATGGTCCACTCGCCCCCCGTGCTGGTGCTCGACGAGCCGACCGCGGGCGTCGACATCGAGCTGCGCCAGCAACTCTGGGCCTATGTCCGTTCGCTCAACGAGGCGGGCGTCACGGTGGTGCTGACGACGCATTACCTCGAGGAGGCCGAGGAATTGTGCGACCGGATCGCGATCATCAACCACGGCAAGGTGATCGCGAACGAACCGACGCGCGACTTGCTGGCGAAGGCGACCGAGAAGATGGTCGAGGTGACGGTCGACCGCGACGTGGCGGTCGCGCCCGCCAACGCCTGTTTCCAGAAGATCGAGCTGAAGGGCACGCGGACGCTCGCGATCACCTATGCCAAGGACAAGGTCAACGCGGGCGAAGTGCTCGCGGCGGTGCAGGCGGATGGCTATGGCATCGTCGACGTGTCGACGCGCGAGGCGGACCTGGAGGACGTGTTCCTCAACCTGACACGCGCTGCGAACGCGTAAGGACGGCCTCCCCCATTTCCGTCATCCCCGCGCAGGCGAGGCCTCTGCGAACCATGGATGTTCTCCCGCGAAGGCGGGAGTCCAGGGGTCGCGAGAACTCTAACTCGTTGTTCTGCGTGGCTCTGGATTCCCGCCTTCGCGGGAAAGCAGCAAATGATGGGTCCGTAACCCGGCTTTCGCAGAGGTCTCGCGCAGGCGGGGATCCATACTGGCTGACGGCGCAGACTATGACGGACGATGCCTATGGATTCTCGCCTCCGCGGGAATGACGGAAGGGGGGCAAGGTCTCCCTCAAGAATGCCGCGTCCGCAGCAGCGCGAGCCCGAAGCCGATGAAGATCACCCCCGTCGCCCGGTTGAACAGCCGCTTGACCGCGGGCCGCTCGAGATATCCCGCGAGCGAACGCCCGCCCAGCGCATAGACCCCGTACCAGAAGCTCTCCAGCACCGCGAACGTCACCACCAGCAGCGCGAATTGCGGCGGCTTGGGGAACGCAGGATCGACGAATTGCGGGAAGAAGGCGGCTGCGAACAAGATCAGCTTCGGATTGCTGATCCCGATCGCGAACCCGCCGCGGAACAGCGCGCGCAGCGACAGCGTGCGCGGCAATTCCCCCTCGGCCACGTCGATCGGCGCCCCGTTACTGCGCCACGCCTTAATCCCGAGGTAGATCAGATACGCCACCCCTGCGTAACGCAGCACGTCGAACGCGCCCGGCACCGCAAGCAACAGCGTCGTCACTCCCGCCGCCGAGGCGGTCAGCACCAGCACCAGCGCGAGCAGGCATCCCGCCATCGCCGCGACGCTGCGCTTCAGCCCCATCTCGACGCTGCGCGACAGGATGTGGAGCATGTTGGGCCCCGGCGTCCCGCACAGCAGGAACACCGCGCCGGTAAACAGCCACCAATTGTGGAGGGTCATCGTTCAAGTCTCGGTATCGCGTGAACCTCGCCGCTAGCGGGAAAGTCCCCTAACGTCACCCCGGCGGAGGCCGGGGCCGCCACGTTGCTTTGTGCGTCGGCTGCCCCAGACGGGACGGCCCCGGCCTTCGCCGGGGTGGCGGGGGGGGTGTTGCAGCGCTGCTGCCACCCGCCCACACCGCTAGGCAAGCCTGCCAATCCACGATACCAGCCGCTGTGACAGGCGTGTGACGTCGGTCCGCCGCGGCACCCGGCCAAAGCGGGAAGTGGAGAAGCGATGCAGTCCGACGTTCTCATCATCGGGTCCGGCGCGGCCGGGCTGACCGCCGCGCTCAACCTGGCGGATCGCTTCAAGGTCACCGTGCTCGCCAAGGGGCAACTCAACGAAGGCTCGACCGCCTGGGCGCAAGGCGGGATCGCCGCGGTGCTCGAGGAAGGCGACACGTTCGAAAGCCATGTCGAGGACACGATGATCGCGGGCGCGGGCCTCAACGATCGCGCGACGGTCGAGATGGTGGTCGAACGCGCCCCCGCCGCGATCGCGCGGCTGGTCGAGCTTGGCGTGCCGTTCGCGACCGAAACCGCCGACAATGGCGGCGGGCTCCATCTGACGCGCGAGGGCGGGCATTCGAACCGCCGGATCGTCCATGTCGCCGACGCGACCGGCTGGGCGGTGCAGGAAGCGTTGCAACGCGCCGCGACCGATCATCCCAACATTACGCTCATCCCCGACATGGTCGCGATCGACCTGGCCACGGGCCGCCACGAGGAGCGCTATTCGGGCGCAGGGCATGTCTGGGGCGTCTATGCCGTCAACCGCGCGACCGGACGGGTCGAGCTCCACACCGCGCGCGCGACGATCCTCGCGACCGGGGGTGCCGGGCGGACCTATCTCTTCTCGACCGCACCACGTGGCGCGACCGGCGACGGAATCGCGATGGCATGGCGTGCGGGGTGCCGCGTCTCCAACATGGAGATGATGCAGTTCCACCCTACCTGCCTCTACAATCTCGACGTCAAGAATTTCCTGATCACCGAGGCAGTGCGCGGCGAGGGCGGGCATTTGCTGCTGCCTGAAAACGGCTATCGCTTCATGCCCGAGGTCGATCCGCGCGCCGAACTCGCGCCGCGCGACATTGTCGCGCGCGCGATCGATCATGAGATCAAACGGCTCGGGCTCGATTACGTTCACCTCGACATCAGCCACAAGGGGCCGGACTTCATCCGCGAGCATTTCCCCAACATCTACGAGAAGCTGCTGACGCTCGGGATCGACATGACGACCGATCCGATCCCGGTCGTCCCCGCGCAACATTACACCTGCGGCGGGATCGTCGTGGATCTGGATGGCCGCACCGATTTGCCCGGCCTCTATGCGGCGGGCGAATGCAGCGAGAGCGGGTTGCACGGCGCGAACCGGCTCGCGTCCAACTCGCTGCTCGAATGCTTCGTGTTCGGCGAGGCGTGCGCGCAGCATATCGCCGAGCATTGGGACGATCTCCCCGCGCCCCCGCCGATCCGCGCGTGGGACGAAAGCCGCGTCGAGGATTCGGACGAGGAAGTCGTGATCAAGCAGAACTGGACCGAGATCCGCCGGTTCATGTGGAATTACGTCGGGATCGTGCGGACGACCAAGCGGCTCGAGCGTGCGCAGCACCGGATCCGGATGCTGACCGAGGAAGTGAACGATTATTACGGGCACTTCCGCGTCACGCCCGATCTGATCGAGCTGCGCAACCTGCTCCAGACCGCCGAGCTGATCGTGCGCTCGGCGCTGGCGCGCAAGGAATCGCGCGGGCTGCATTACACGCTCGATTATCCGGACATGCTGCCCGAGGCGCGCGATACGATTCTGGTGCCGTAGAGCCCGTCACCCCGGCGGAGGCCGGGGCCGTCTCGTTTCAGGCAGCCGGCCGGCAAAACAACGCGACGGCCCCGGCCTTCGCCGGGGTGACGGGAAATTTTGGCGGGTTTCCGTAGTCCGTACCGTCCTGTCGTAAAGCGAAGGCGTCTGGTCGCAGCTTCCGATCGTACCCATTTCTCAAACCAGATCTGGCCCTATCGCGAGAGTTCAGGGCATGGTGCCGGGCGGGAAACAAATTCGGTGGTTGCGCATATTGTACCTCTGCACCTCATGAAGCCCGCAGCCACCCTGCTGCTCATCTCCGCGCTGTGCGCCTGCGGTTATGGCGCGCGGCTCCAGGGCGCGCGTGGCGTGCAGACGCAGGCGCCGCTGGTCGTCGCGATCCCGCCGCGCTCGGGGCCGGCACCGGTCGGTCACCGCGTCCTGCCGCAGCCGCCGATGCTGACCGCAACGATCACGCAGCTGGTGCGCAGCTTCAGCGGCAAGGTCGGGGTCGCGGTGCGCAGCGTCGACGATGGCTGGATGATCAACGCTGGCGGGAGCCAGCGCCTGCCGCAGCAGAGCGTCAGCAAATTGTGGGTCGCGATGACCGTGCTTGCCGCGCGCGATGCGGGCAAACTGCGGCTCGACGATCCGATCACGCTGACCCGCGACGACATCACGCTGTTCCACCAGCCGATCGCGGGGCTGATCCGTGGCGATACCGGCTATCGCACGACGGTCGGCGAATTGCTCCAGCGCGCGCTGACGATGAGCGACAATACCGCGAACGACCGGCTGCTCCGTCTGGTCGGCGGGCCGACCGCGGTGCGCGGGTTCATCGCGCGCAAGGGGCTTGGCGCGATCGGCTTCGGCCCGGGCGAGCGGATGTTGCAGGCGAACACCGCCGGGCTGACGTGGCAGCCGTCCTACGCGTTCAACGACGGCTTCAACCGCGCGCGCAACGCGCTGACCCGCGCCGATCGCCTTGCCGCGTTCAACCGTTATGTCGCAGCCCCGCCCGACGGCGCTGCCCCCGCCGCGATCGCGACCGCGCTCGCGCGGCTCAAGCGTGGCGAGATCCTGTCGGCCCCCTCGACCTCCTATCTGATCGGGACGATGCAATCCTCGCACACCGGCAAGATGCGGCTGCGCGGCGCGGTGCCGCCGGGCTGGACGTTCGGGCACAAGACCGGGACCGGGCAGGATTTCGCGGGCCGCACCGCAGGCTATAACGACGTCGGCCTGCTGATCGCGCCCGATGGCCGGACCTATGCGATCGCGGTGATGATCGGCGACACGCTCCGCCCGATCCCGGCGCGGCAGCAATTGATGCAGGCGGTCGTCTCGAGCGTCGTCGCGACACATGCGAGCACGATTTCCGCCAATCGCGCCAACACGAGCCGCCCGAACGGCTGAGCGCAAAGCGGGCTTCTGCTACAGCGCAGGCGCTGCTATCGCCGCATGATGCCGCATCTCTATCTTGTCGATGGCTCGGGATATATTTTCCGCGCCTATCACCGCCTCCCCCCGCTCACCAACAAGCATGGCGAGCCGGTCGGCGCGGTCTATGGCTATACCACGATGCTGTGGAAGCTCGCGGACGAGGTGCATGCCGCGGACGGCCCGACGCACATGGCTGTCATTCTCGACAAGTCGAGCAAGACCTTCCGCAACGACCTTTACGACCAGTATAAGGCGCACCGCCCGCCGCCGCCCGAGGATCTCGTACCCCAGTTCCCGATGATCCGCGACGCGACGCGCGCCTTCTCGCTGCCGTGCATCGAGACCGAGGGGCTTGAGGCGGACGACATCATCGCCTGCTATTCGCGCGCAGCCTTGGCGCAGGGGTGGGCGGTCACGATCGTGTCGTCGGACAAGGATCTGATGCAGCTGATCGAGCCCGGGCTCGACATGTACGATACGATGAACAACCGTCGCCTGGGCGCGGAGCATGTCGCGGAGAAATTCCACGGCATCACCCCGGCGCAGCTCGGTGACGTGCTCGCGCTGATGGGCGACAGCGTCGACAACGTGCCGGGCGTCCCCGGCGTCGGCCCCAAGACCGCCGCCAAATTGATCCTCGAACATGGCGATCTCGAATCGGTGCTCGCCGCCGCTGAGGGGATGAAGAAGGGCAAGCTGCGCGACAATCTGATCGAACATGCCGACATGGCGCGGTTGTCGAAGGAGCTGGTGACGCTCAAATGCGACGTCGCCTTGCCCGAGCCGCTCGAAGATCTCGAACTCAAGGGCATCCCAGATGCGCCGCTGCGGGTGTTCCTGGAACATCACGGCTTCCGCTCGTTGCTCGCCAAGCTGTCGGCGGTCGCGGATGCGCCGGTCCCCGCGCCCAAGTCGGTCCCGACCGAGCAGGACCCGCCGTGCGAGGTCGATTCGTATGAGACCGTGGTCGACGAGGCCGCGCTCGACCGCTGGATCACGCTTGCCCGGCATCAGGGCTGGATCGCGATCGATACCGAGACGACCGGGATTGACGCGACTCGCGCCGACCTCGTCGGGATCAGCATGGCGCTGCATCCCAACCTCGCCTGCTATGTCCCGCTCGCGCATGGCGGGAGCGGGCTGTTCGCGGAAAAGCCCGAGCAGCTGACGGTCGAGGTCGCGCTGGCGAAGTTGAAGCCGCTGTTCGAGGATCCTTCCGTCCTCAAGATCGGGCATAACCTGAAGTATGACATGATCGTGCTCGGGCGCTTGGGCGTCGGCGTCGCGCCGTTCGACGACACGATCCTGATGAGCTTCGATCTCGACGCGGGGCTCCACGGCCACAGCATGGACGAGCTCGCCGCCACCCACCTGTCGCACAGCTGCATCGCGTTCAAGGACGTGGTCGGCGTCGGCAAGTCGCAGCGGACCTTCAACGAAATCGATCTCGTCGCCGCAACCCGCTACGCCGCCGAAGACGCCGACGTGACGCTGCGGCTGTGGCGGCGGTTCAAGCCGCGCCTCGCCGCCGAGGGCGCAACGCGGGTCTACGAGATGGTCGATCGTCCGCTCGCGCCCGTCATCGCGCAGATGGAGCGCCACGGCATCAAGGTCGATCGCGAACGGCTCGCGCAACTGTCGGGGGAATTCTCGACGCAGATCGGCGCGCTCGAAGTCGACATCCACGCGCTCGCGGGCGGTGCCTTCACGATCGGCAGCCCCAAGCAACTGGGCGACGTGCTGTTCGAACGGATGGGGATCAAGGGCGGGCGCAAGGGCAAGTCCGGGGTTTACTCGACCGACGTGACCGAACTCGAGCGGATCGCTGCGGATAAGGATTCGCCGGGCAAGGACATTGCGACCAAGGTGCTCGAATGGCGGCAGCTGTCCAAGCTCAAGTCGACCTATACTGACGCGCTTCAGGCGCAGATCAATCCCGCGACGGGGCGTGTCCACACGTCCTATTCGCTGACTGGCGCGCAGACCGGGCGGCTGTCGTCGACCGACCCGAATTTGCAGAACATCCCGATCCGCACCGAGATCGGCCGCCAGATCCGCGACGCGTTCGTGGCCGAGCCCGGCAACGTCCTGCTCGCCGCCGATTACTCGCAGATCGAGCTGCGGCTCGCAGCGCATATGGCGGACGTGCCGCAGCTTCGCGACGCGTTCGCGAGTGGTGCCGACATCCACAGCCTGACCGCGCAGGAACTGTTCGGCGAGGTCAACCGCGACACGCGCGGGCGCGCCAAGACGATCAACTTCGCGATCCTCTACGGGATCAGCCGCTGGGGTCTGGCGGGGCGGCTCGACGTGACCGCGGACGAGGCGCAGGCGATGATCGACCGCTATTTCGATCGCTTCCCCGGCATCCGCAACTATATCGCGCAGACCACCGAGACGGTCCGCGCGAGCGGCTACACCACCACGCTGTTCGGGCGGAAGACACACTTCCCGCGCATTTCCTCCAAGATCCAGCACGAACGCCAGGGGGCCGAGCGCGCCGCGATCAACGCGCCGATCCAGGGGACCTCCGCCGACATCATCAAGCGCGCGATGGTGCGGATGGGGCCGGCATTGCTCGAGGCGGGGCTGCCCGATGTGCGGATGCTGTTGCAGGTGCATGACGAACTCGTGTTCGAACTTCCCGAAGGCGACGTCGCTGCCGCGCGACCAGTGATCGAACACGTGATGGCGACCGCCGCCGAACCCGCAGTCCAGCTCAGCGTGCCGCTCGGCATCGAGATCGGCACCGGCCTGAGCTGGGGGGCTGCGCATTGACGACAGTAACGGGGGGCGTACCGACCGACCGTGGGGGCACGGAAGACGAGATCAACGCACTGGCCAAGGGTGGCCGGACCAACATCCTCGGCTTCCTGATGCGCCTCGTTGCGCGGATCCCGTTCCTGTTCATCGCAGGAAGGCTGTACGGGCCCGACACGCTCGGCACCTTCGCGCGCGCGGTACTGTTCGTCGAGGTGGCGGCGCTGCTCGCGACCTTCGGGCTCAAGCGCGGCCTTGCGCTCGCGATCAGTGATTCGGATCGCCCGCATGTCGACATCGTGTGGGATTGCCTCGTCGTCGCGGCGCTTGCGTCGTTCGTCGCGAGCGGGTTCCTGCTACTCGTCCCCGAGCTGATGTATCACGGCAGTGCACCGACCGGGCTCGAACGGCTGCTGCCGTGCATCATCGTCTTTACCGCCTGGTCCGACATAACGCTCGCCGCGCTCGCCTATCGCCGCAACGTGAAAGCCACCGTCACCGCGCGCGCGGTGATCGAGCCGTGGACGATCTCGATCGCGGCGGGCGTGCTGTATCCGGTCGCACCGCATGACGGGCTGGTGATCGCCTACATGCTGTCGATGATCGCGGCGCTGGTCGCATCGCTGGTGCCGTTCTGGCGAAGCTATGGCGCGCCGGTCGGGTGGCGGCTGCATCCGGGGCGGACGATCGCGCTGATCCGCCGCAACGCGCCTTTGGCTGGCGCGGACGCGCTCGAATGGGGCACGCGCAACGTCGACCGTTCGATCCTGTTCGTGATGTTCGAGCCGCGGATCGTCGGCATCTACTGGATGGCGCAACAGGTCGCGTCGATCCCGGGCAAGCTCAAGACGAGCTTCGACCCGATCCTCGGCCCGGTCATCACCACCAGCCTTGCGCGCGGCGACATGGGGGCGATCGCGGCGCAGGTGCGGCAGGTCGGCTTCTGGATTCTCGCCGCGCAGACGGGGCTTGCGCTGATGGGGTCGATCCCGGGCGAGGCGGTGATGGGGACGGTCGGCCCGCAATTCGTCTCGGGCACCGCGGCGCTCGCGTTCCTGCTGTTCGCCGAGGCGGCCGCATCGACCGGCGCGGTGTGCGAATCCGCGCTCGTCTACATCGCGCGGTTGCAGAACATGGCGATTTCGATCGGCATGCTGCTGTTCCAGGTGGCGCTCAGCTTCGGTCTGATCTTCGCGATGCAGTCGGTCGGCTGGCCGGTCGCGTTCCAGGCGGCGGGGCCGGCGGTGGCGCTGTTCGTGTCGGTGACGATCACCTCGATCATCAAGTCGACCTATCTGTCGCGGTTGCTCAAGGCGCCCGTGGCGGGATGGCGTTGGGCGATGGCGTGGGCGGTACTCGCGACCTGCGTCGTGGGGGGCGCGTTCACCGCCTTGCCCAAGCGGTTCGAATGGGCCGAACTCGCGATCGGCGAACCGCTGATGGCGGCGGTGTATCTGTACGTGCTCTACCGCTGGGCGTTCCGCGACGAGGACCGCGCGCTGATCCGGCGGAAACCGGCGGTGGCGGGGTAGGCGGGGCGCGCTATTGCCGCCATAGCCCCGATTCCCCCATTCTCGCCTTGCATGGCCTCCGCGAAACTTGGGTTACGAACCCGTCCTTTACTGTTTTCCCGCGAAGGCGGGAATCCAGAGCCAAGCAGAACAACGGCTTACAGTTCTCGCGACTCCTGGACTCCCGCTTTCGCGGGAGAACATTCAGGGTTTCACAGAGACCATGCCTGCGCAAGGATGACGGTGTGGAGGAGAGCGCCCCCCCGATCAATGCCGGAAGTGCCGCACCCCGGTGAACACCATTGCAAGCCTAGCGGCATCCGCCGCAGCGATCACCTCGTCGTCGCGGATAGAGCCGCCCGGCTGGATCACCGCGGTCGCCCCCGCCTCGACCGCCGCCATCAGGCCATCGGCGAACGGGAAGAACGCATCCGACGCGACCGCCGAGCCGATCGTGCGCGGCTCCCCCCAGCCTGCCTTGTCCGCGGCGTCCTTCGCCTTCCATGCCGCGATCCGCGCGGATTCGAGCCGGTTCATCTGCCCTGCGCCGATCCCGGCGGTGCTGCCGCCCTTGGCATAGACGATCGCGTTCGACTTGACGTGCTTGGCCACGGTCCAGGCGAAGCGGCAGTCGGCGAGCTCCTGCTCGGTCGGCGCGCGCTTGGTGACGACCGTCATCTCGGGGTTGGACTCGCCATCGCGGCTCTGCACCAGCCAGCCGCCGGTGATCGCCTTGGCGAGCAGACCCGCCCGCGCCGGATCGGGGAGTTCGCCGGTCAGCAGCAAGCGCAGGTTCTTCTTCGCGGCGAAGATCGCGAGCGCCTCGTCATCCGCGTCGGGCGCGACCACGACCTCGGTGAAGATCCCCGCGATCGCGCGCGCGGTCGCGCCGTCGACCGGACGGTTGAGCGCGATGATCCCGCCAAACGCCGACACCGTATCGCACGCGAACGCAGCATCATACGCCGCTTCGAGCGTCTCGCCGGTCGCGACGCCGCACGGGTTGGCGTGCTTGACGATCACGCAGGTCGGTGCGGCATCGCGATATTCGCTGATCAGGTCGAGCGCGGCGTCGGCGTCGTTGAGGTTGTTGTAGCTGAGCTCCTTGCCCTGCACCTGCCGCGCCTGGCCGATACCACGCGGCGCAGTGCCGCCCGCGGTGTAGAACGCCGCCGACTGGTGCGGATTCTCGCCGTAGCGGAGCGACTGCCCGCGCTGGAGCGTGATCGCGAGCGTCTGGGGGAAGGCTTCGCCCTGATCGACCTGGCCGAACCACGTCGCGATCATCCCGTCATACGCGGCGGTCGCGGCATAGGCCTTGGCGGCGAACTTGCGGCGATCCGCCAGCGTCGTGCTGCCGCCCGCAACCAGCGCATAATCCGCCGGATCGGTGACGATCGCGACGAACGCGTGGTTCTTTGCCGCCGAGCGCACCATCGACGGACCGCCGATGTCGATATTCTCGATGATCTCGTCGCGCTCCGCCCCCTTGGCGACGGTCGCCTCGAACGGATAGAGGTTGACCACGACCAGATCGATCGCGCCGATCCCGTGTTCCTCCATCGAGGCGACATGCGCCGCATCGTCGCGCACCGCGAGCAGCCCGCCGTGGACCACCGGGTGGAGCGTCTTGACGCGGCCGTCCATCATCTCGGGGAAACCGGTCAGGTCCGAAATGTCGCGCACCTCCAGCCCCGCATCGCGCAGCGCCTTGGCAGTGCCCCCGGTCGCGACGAGCTCGACGCCATTCTGCGCCAGCCCCTGCGCCAGTTCGACGATGCCGGTCTTGTCGGAGACTGACAACAGCGCGCGGCGGATCGGGATGGTGGTCATGGGGAGGCTCCAGCGGGAAAGAGGGCGAAATGTCGCGCACCCCCTGCCCGCTCGGGCCGTCAAATTCAATGCGCGCGCTTGAGCACCCAGCCGACATTCGCGCCGCCCGCGGGCGCCTCGCCCGTCACGACGAGCTGCATCGTCGCATGTGGACGCCCCTCGGCATCGATCCACAGGCTGTCCTCGAACGCGAGTGCCCCGCCGCGGCAACGGAATTGCCACAGCCCACCGCCGGGCAACCGCAACAGCGCCGCCATCCCGTCCGCGGTCGGCGACACCTGGATGCCGAGCCCCAGGTGAAAGCGGATCGCGAACGTCGACGGCTGGACCTTGCGGCGCTTGGGCGCGGGGAGCAGCACGTCTTCCCCACGGATTTCCTTGCCGTCGTTGGTCATCACCAGCTGGCGGCGGTGGATCAGTCCGAAGCGGCGGGCATAGCCGTCGTGGCTTGCCTCGATCCGGCTCGACGCCTCGCTTTCCTGCCGGACCAGCTCGACCTCCGCGACGCCGCGCCCGAGCGTGCCGTCGGCATGGATCGCGGTCGAATTGCTGTCGCCGACGACCAGCGTCGAATGCGCGGCGGTGGTGCGCAAGCCTTCCGCCAGATCGGCGGGAAGCTGCGCGATCCCGGCGCGCGCGCCACCACAATTGACGATGATCCGGTTGCGCCCGTCGGACAGCTCGAACGCGAGCGTCGAGGCGCAGCCGCCTTCGACCAGCCGCGCGACCGGTGGCGGCGCGCCGTCGAGGATCAGCACCGCCGACCCCGCCGCCAGCCGCTGATACCCCCAGTCACGTGCCTGCCGCAGCGGGCGCGTGCGCACCCCGCTCGCTTCGATCACCTGCGCGAGCGCGTCGACGCCATAAGGCGCGCACCCCTGCCAGCTGCTGAGGTCACGGTCGGTATGGCAGATACCCAGCAACGCGGGCATCAGCTTGCCAAGCGTCTCGCCGAGGAACGCCGGCGGTTCGAGCCGGCGCGCGTCATAGACGTCGCGCAAGCAGGTCAGCAGCATGATGAGATCGACCTGCGCGACCGGCGAGCGCGCGACGTTGCCGCCATCCTCGTAGATCGATGCCTGCAGCCCGCGCAGCAACGCCGCCTCGACCGCGGACTGGCGCGGATCGCCGCCGGGGATCAGCAGGGTCGCCGCGACCACTCCGCACAGCGCGGCCACGCGGGGCGCGCCCTGTGGTGCCTTGTCCGCGCCCCGGTCGATATGCCGCGCACCGCGCGCGAGCGTGTTGAGGACGCGGCTGCGATAGACCAGATCCGCCGACGACAGGATCAGCGGCGCATGCGCGGTCCACGCGAGGATGCGGCGGCCCCACAGGTCCGCGCGCCACGCCGGTTCGCTAACGGTGTCCGCGTGCTGCACGAGCCACAGCCGCATCAGATGTTCGGCGATCGGCGTCGCTTGCGCGCGCGTCGCGACGGTCGACAGGTCGCGCAGCCATGCGAAACTGTGGAGATAGTCCGCATAGCCCTTCGAGAAATTGGGCCTCGCCAGTTCGAGCGTCTCGATGTCGTACGCTTCGCCGCGAAATGTCAGCATCCCCGCGAGCAGTGCGTGCCCGCGCTTGACGTCCCCGAGGAACGGATCGTCGGGGACCGCGATCAGCTTGAGCGGATGCCGCCCCTTGAGCCGCAACCCGTGGATCGGGGTGCGCCACGTCAGCCGGTGGAAATGTTCCGATAGACGTTCGGCCAATGACAAGCCCTTGTCCCCGCCAAGCCGGATCAGCCGCTTGCCCTCATCGATTCCATCCCTGGCGTCGAGCTCGGGGGTCGGCCGATCGCGCATTCAGCCGCGCAGGCCGGAGATGTTGGCGGCATAGGCATCGGGCCCGCCGCGGAAGGTCGCGGTGCCCGCGACCAGCGCATCCGCCCCTGCCGCAATCGCGCGCGGCGCGGTGCCATGGTCGATCCCGCCATCGACCTCGAGATCGATAGCGTAGCCGCCGTGGTCGATCATCTTGCGGATGCTCTCGATCTTGCGGAGCGAACTCTCGATGAACGCCTGCCCGCCGAAGCCCGGATTGACGCTCATCACCAGCACGAGGTCAGCCATGTCGAGCAGATAATCGAGCGCCTTCGCCGGGGTCTGCGGGGTGACCACGACACCCGCACGCTTGCCGAGGCTGCGGATGTGCTGGAGGCTGCGATGCGTGTGCGGCCCCGCCTCGACATGAATGCTGATCGTGTCCGCGCCCGCTTCCGCAAACGCCTCGAGATAGGCGTCGACCGGCGCGATCATCAGGTGGACGTCGAGCGGCTTGGCGGTGTGCGGGCGGATCGCCTTCACCACGCCCGGCCCGATCGAGATGTTGGGGACGAAATGCCCGTCCATCACATCGACATGGATCCAGTCCGCGCCGGCGGCGTCGATCGCGCGGACCTCCTCGCCGAGCTTGGCGAAATCGGCCGAGAGGATGGACGGGGCGATGCGGACGGGGCGCTGGGACATGATGCGCTCAGCCTCTAGCACGCCGGGGATACGGGACAAGCGCCGCGATCATCGCGCCAGCTTTCGCGCGGGGCGGTTGCTCGCGGTGAAACGAGCGACCCGTTCCCGCGCTTCCCCGGCGAAGGCCGGGGCCCAGTCGCGGAACGGAAGAATGCTGGCCGCTGCGCTCGGTTGTCAAAACCTCCGCAACTGGGCCCCGGCCTTCGCCGGGGAAGTATCTGAAAGTTCAGCCCTGCCAATGGGACATGATACTTGAAGCCTGAAGCACGCCAGGGATTCCGGACAAGCGGGCAATGATCGCTCCAGCTCCTACCCGCGGCGGTTACCCGCGGTGAAACGAGCGACCTGTTCCCGCGCTTCCCCGGCGAAGGCCGGGGCCCAGTCGCGGAACGGAAGAATGCCGGCCGCTGCGCTCGGTTGGCAAAACCTCCGCAACTGGGCCCCGGCCTTCGCCGGGGAAGTATCGTGGTGTCAGCCCTGCCAATGGGACATGATGCATGAAACCTGTAGCGCCGGAGATTTGGGACTAGCGCCGCGATCATCCCTTCAGCTTCTACCCGCAGCGGTTGCCCGCGGTGAAACGAGCGACCCGTTCCCGCGCTTCCCCGGCGAAGGCCGGGGCCCAGTCGCGGAACCGAAGAATGCTGGCCGCTGCGCTCGGTTGTCAAAACCTCCGCAACTGGGCCCCGGCCTTCGCCGGGGAAGCACCGTGGTGTCAGCCCTGTCGCTGCCAGCGCGCGATGAAGAAGCCGTCGTTGCCGCCGGGCTTGACCATCCCGGGCAAGGTCCGCACGCATCCCATTGCGTCGGGCACGATCCCTGGGGGGAGTTCCTCCACCCCGACCGGCACCAGCGCGAAGTCGGGCCTTGCCGCCGCAAAGCGTTCGCGCTGCTTCTCGCCCTCGGCGGGTTCGAGCGAGCAGGTTGCGAAGACGAGCGTCCCGCCCGGCCTGACCCATTCCGCCGCGCGTGTCAGCAAGCTCGTCTGCAACGCCGCGAGATCGGTGATCTGCGATGGCCGCACCCGGTGGAGCACGTCGGGGTGGCGGCGGAAGATCCCGGTCGCGCTGCACGGCGCATCGAGCAGCACCGCATCAACCGGCGCGGGCGGCGTCCATTCGAGTACGTCCGCCTCGACGATGTCCGCGGACAGACCGGTCCGCTCGAGATTGTCGCGAAGTCGCGCGAGACGACTTTCCGACGCATCGACCGACGTCACGCGCCAGCCTGCGCTTGCCAGCTGCATCGTCTTGCCGCCAGGCGCAGCGCACAGGTCGAGCGCAGTCCCGGTTCCATTTCCCAACAGCCGCGCGGGGAGCGACGCGGCGATATCCTGCACCCACCAGCGGCCGTCCTCGAACCCGGGGAGTTCGGGGACATGCGCCGAATCGATCCGGACATGCCCGGGCAGCAGCGAGACGCCGCCCAGTTCCTCGACGAACCGCGCGGTCTCCGCAGGATCGGCAAGCGTGAGGTCGAGCGGCGGGGGGGCCGCCATCGCTTCCTCGGCGGCGTGGATCCCGTCATCCCCCCACGCCGCATGCCAGCGCAGCGCAACCGGATCGGGCAGCGTCGGCAGTTCGGGGAGGTGGTCGCCGTTCCGCGACAACGTCCCGAACACGCCGTGGACGAGCTTGCGCGGGCCGCCATCGACCAGCGGCAGCACGGTCGCGATCGCGGCATGCGACGGCGTGCCGAGCGACAGCGCCTGCGCCAGCGCGATCCGCAAGGCGAAGCGCGCCTTCGAATCGTCGGGCAGCCGCGTCTTGGTCGCCGAGTCGATCAGCGCATCCAGATCGGGCAGCCGCCGCAGCACTTCCGCCGCGATCGCATGCGCCAGCGCGCGGTCATCGGCGCGGTCGATCCCCGCGGTGGCGCGCCCGATCGCGGCTTCGAGCGGCAGACCCTGGCGCAGCACCGCGTCGAGCATCCGGAGCGCGGCGCGGCGTGCAGGCACGCCGGGGGCCTCGACGGGCTCTGGACGGGGCATGTAACGGCGGGGGGGTGGCAAGGTCACGGGCTTGAACTCTACGCAAAGGACCGCCAACTGACGGGGGACGCCTTATCTCATGCGTCTGCAAGGAAGTCCCTCATGGCCGCTCGTCCGCCGCATGTGAAGCCACCTGCCTATCTCAGCAAGAATACGCCGGTCCCCGCGCCCGACCCCAAACCCGAGCCGCGCGACGCGCGCGACCATCTCGGGCTTGATCCGACGCGTTATGGCGACTGGGAGCTCAAGGGCATCGCGATCGATTTCTGAAGAGCGTCGCACCGTGTTCCTGCGAAGGCAGGAACCCAGAGTCCGACAGAACAACGACGATCCTTTCGTGAAACACTAGGCTCCGGCTTTCGCCGGAGCACGGGGTTCAGCAACGGATCGCCGACACTAAACCGCTAGCGCGCCTCGCGCCGCAATGGCCGCGCGAGCAGTGCCTCGATCACCGATCCGACGTCCGCGCCTTCAAGTAAGGCGCAGACCGCTTCGACCACCGGCATCTCGACCCCTATCGCCGCCGCCGCCGCGCGCAGCACCGGCGCGGTCGCAGCACCTTCCGCCACCGTCACGCGGTCCGCGAGCAACTCCTCCGCGCGCCGCCCTTGCCCGAGCCCGACCCCGAGCGAGAAATTGCGCGACGCGGTCGACGAACAGGTCAGCACCAGGTCGCCCAGCCCCGACAGGCCGCTCAACGTCTCCGCCTGCGCGCCGCGCGCCAGCCCGAACCGGACCATCTCGGCAAAGCCGCGCGCGATCAGCGCGGCGCGCGCATTCTGCCCGAGCCCCGCGCCCTCGACCACGCCACACGCGATCGCGAGCACGTTCTTGACCGCGCCACCGATCTCCGCGCCGGTCACGTCGGTCGTCGCATAGGGCCGCAGCGCGGGCCCCGCGAGCCGGTCCGCCAAGGCCGCGCCGAGCGCCTCGTCGGCGCACGCCAGCGTCACCGCGGTCGGTTGCCCCGCGGCGACTTCATGCGCGAAAGTCGGGCCGGACAGCACCGCGATCGGCGCGGCGGGGTGAACCTGCTGCGCGACCTCGCCGACGAGCATCTGCGTTCCCGCCTCGATCCCCTTGGCGCACAACACCAGCGGGGTCGCCCCCACCGCGGTCTCCGCCAGCACCGCGCGGACATGCTGCGCGGGGACGACGACGAGCAGCGCATCGCAGACCGACAGCGCGCCCAGCGATCCGGTAGCGACGATCGTCTCGGGGAGCGTGATCCCGGGCAGGAAACGCGCATTCTGGTGAGTTGCGTTCACCCCCGCGACGACATCCGCCTCGCGTGCCCACAGCAGGACCTCTTCGCCGCCGCGCGCCGCGACTTGTGCGAGCGCGGTGCCCCAGGCGCCGCCGCCGATGACCCCGATCTTCATGCTTTCACGCCCGCGCCACGCACCGCTTCCGCGCCCGGGTCGAGCGGCCAGCGCGGCCGCGCGGCGACATCGAGCGGGTCGGTCAGCCCCGCGGCGAAGCGTTCCGCCCCGGCCCAGCCGATCATCGCGGCGTTGTCGGTACACAGCCACAAAGGGGGTGCCACGAAGCGCAACCCGTGCGCCCCCGCCAGATCGGACAGCGCAGTCCGCACCGCGCCATTCGCGGCGACCCCGCCCGCGACGACCAGCGCAGTCGCATGATGCGCCTGCCCCAGCGCGCGCACCGTTCGGTCGATCAGACAATCGACCACCGCCTGCTGGAACGATGCGGCGATATCCTCGACCGACCACGTTCCCGCCGCCTGCGCGCGCACGACCGCGCTTTTCAGTCCGGCAAAAGAGAAATGCGGCTCGGGCGAGCCTTTCAGCGGGCGCGGCAGCGGGACGATCGCCCGGCCCGCGCGCGCCGCGACCTCGACCGCCGGACCACCGGGGAAGCCGAGCCCCAAAACTTTGGCGGTCTTGTCGAACGCCTCGCCCGCGGCATCGTCGATCGTCGTCGCGAGCCGGCGGTAGCGATTGACCCCCTCGACCAGCAGCAACTGGCAGTGCCCGCCGGACACGAGCAGCAGCAGATACGGAAACGCAAGGTCGGGATCGGACAGTCGCGGGCTGAGCGCATGACCCTCAAGATGATTGACCGCGATCAAAGGCTTGCCCGCGGCATGCGCGAGCGCCTTGCCCGTCACCAGCCCGACTATCACGCCGCCGATCAACCCCGGCCCCGCAGTCGCGGCAATCGCGTCGACTTCGGCGAGCGTGACGCCGGCATCCGCGAGCGCCGCCTCGATCAGCGGTGCGAGCACCTCGACATGCGCGCGCGCCGCGATTTCGGGAACGACCCCGCCAAACGGGCGATGCGCCGCCTCCTGCCCCGCCAGCCGGTGCGCCAGGACCTGCCGGTCGGACGTGACGAGCGCCGCGGCGGTTTCGTCGCAGCTGGATTCGAGACCGAGAATGAGTGCCATGCGCCATCCCTATCGTCTCGCCGGCCACTTGTCGAAGCCCCCCACTTGTCGAAGGCGAACCCCTTCGTCATGACACATGACGAAGGGATGACGCGTGACACAACCACCGCTCAAGCTAGGAACCCGCGGATCGCCGCTCGCGCTCGTCCAGGCCAATATGGTGCGCGAGGCGCTGTGCGCCGCGCACGCGTGGGATCGTGCGATGGTCGAGATCGTCGTCATCCGGACCACCGGCGACCGGCGCCAGGACGTCGCGCTCGCCGAAATCGGGGGCAAGGCCTTGTGGACCAAGGAGCTCGATCGCGCGCTGCGCGGCGGTGACATCGATTTCGCGGTCCATTCGATGAAGGACGTCGAAACCGGGCGTCCCGCGGAAATCACGATCGCCGCGATGCTCCCGCGCGCAGACGTACGCGACCGGATCATCGGTGCCGAGAGTGTCGCCGCCCTGCGCGACGGCGCGGTGGTCGGGACCAGTTCGCCCCGGCGGGTCGCGCAGTTGAAGCGGCTGCGGCCCGATCTCGTCACGATGCTGTTGCGCGGCAACGTCGACACCCGACTCGCCAAGCTGGCAGCAGGCGAGGTCGACGCGACCTTGCTGGCCTCGGCCGGGCTGGAGCGCCTGGGACGAGTCGAGGTCGGCACCTGCATCCCGATCGAGGTGATGCTTCCCGCCGCCGCGCAGGGCGCGGTCGGCATCGAGGCCCGCACCGAGGACGCTGCGGTCCGCGCGCTTCTCTCCGCCATCGATGATCAGCCGACGCATGCCTGCGTCCTGATCGAACGCGGGCTGCTCGCGGTGCTGCAGGCGGATTGCCATTCGCCGGTCGCCGCCCTCGCGACGCTCGACGGTACGACCGTGACGCTTCGCGCCGAAGTCTTCGCAGAGGATGGCAGTGCGCATGTCGCGGGGACGCTCAGCGGCGCCGTTGGCGATCCACTCCTACCCGCCTTACTGGCGCGGGACCTGCTCGACCGTGCGCCGCCGTCGGTGCGGGGCTTGTTCGCCGGATGACGCGACGGTTGGTGGTCTTGCGCCCCGAGCCGGGCAATGCCGCAACGCGCGCGCGCGCGCGTAGCGCCGGCTTTACCGCGGATGCGCTTGCGTTCTTCGTCGTCGAGGCGCTGGACTGGACCGCGCCCGACCCGCGCCAATACGACTCGCTCCTTCTCACCAGTGCCAACAGCCTTCGGTTCGGCGGGGCGGAGCTTGCCGCCTTGCGCGCGCTGCCGGTGCTGGCGGTCGGCCAGCATACGGCGGCGGCGGCGCGCGAATACGGGTTTGACGTCGTGGCGACCGGGACCGGGAACGCCGGACAGATCCTCGCCTTGGCCAATCGCTACGGTATCTCCTACGCGCTGCATCTGACCGGGCACGATCGCACGCTCGAGGTCGGTGGCGCGATCGCCTCGCTCATTCCCGTCTATCGAAGCCGGGCACTCGCGATCGATCCAACCGCGCTGGCCTCGCTCTCCGGGGCGACCGCCTTGTTGCATTCCGCCCGCGCGGCACGCCGGATCGGCGAACTCGTCGATGCCGCGGGGATCGACCGCAGCGGGATCGCCCTTGCGGCGTTCAGCCCGGCGATCGCCGCGGCTGCGGGGTCCGGCTGGGCCGATATCGCGGTCGCGGACACGCCCGACGACGCGGCATTGTTCGCTGCCCTTGCGCCGTTACCGGCGACGAGCCGTTGACCGTTCGCGTCAGGACGATGATAAGGCACCGCTATGGACGAAACCGCGCCCACCGTCCCCGAGACCGAATTTCCGGCGCAGGCCCCGGGCCACGCACAGCCTGAACCGATTGTCGAAGCGCCAAAGGCGCGACCCGGGCCGGCCTTTGCGCCCCCACCCTATACACCGCCGCCCCCCATCGTGGCCCGGCGTGGCATGGGGTGGCGCACGGGCGTCGCGCTCGGGCTGATCGCCTTTCTGATCGGCGTCGCCGCGGCGGCGCTGATCATCCCGCGCTTCGGCAAGACCCTTGATGGCAAACAGGTTGCGACGATGACGCTGCCCGTTTCGAACGGACAGCCGCCGGTGGTCATCCTGCCCGGCAAGGTGGGCGCGCCCGCCCCGGCAATCGACCTCGCAGCCCTCACCAACCGCGAAGTGGAACTCGCCGACAAGCTCGAGGACCTCGAGGCGCGGGAAGCGGGGATCGACCGCAATGCGCAGCAATCCGCCGCCTATGCGACACGGAGCGAAGGCCTGATGGTCGCGTTCGCCGCACGGCGTGCACTGGATCGCGGGCTCAACCTCGGGTTCCTGGAACAGCAATTGCGCAATCGGTTCGGCACGACGCAGGGCGTGGCGGTTGCCACGATTACCCAGGCGGCACGCAACCCTGTCACGCTCGAGGATCTGCGGGCCGCGCTCGACGGGGTCGCGCCCGAACTCGTCACCGGCGTTGCGAGCAGCGGGTGGCTGCAGAGCCTTGGTCGTGAATTCCGCAATCTCATCGTACTGCGCAAGGCGGGAACGCAGTCGCCACTCCCGGTCGACCGTGTCGCGCGGGCGCAACGGCTGCTGGAGGCCGGACAGGTCGAGGCCGCCCTGGCCGAAGTGTCGCGGACACCGGGGGCCAGCCGGGCAACCCGCTGGACCGATGCGGCCCGCCGCTACATCAACGCGCGTCATGCGCTCGACGCGATCGAAAGTGCGGCGATCCTCAGCCCAGGGGTCGATCCGCAGCCGAATGCCGTGCCGACACCCTCGCCTGCCCCGCCGGCGGCGACCGATCCCGTTCCGAACGACCAGCGCCCGACCGCCGCCGCACCGCAAACCGCGATTTGACGCGACGCGAACACACAACGGGCTGACGCCCTGCAAGCCAGATTCGCACCCCGTCCGGTCTATGGCAGATCCAGGCGACGCCTCGGATCGCCTGGCGCGCGAGTCCGTTAGGGGCGTGGGGCCGGCACGCCGGTTCTTACCCCGAAACCCGCTCGATCAGCGCCATCGCCCCGTGCGGAGCGCGCACTTTCGCGCCGTTGATGAAGAAGACGAACGTGTCGCGCGGGGTTACCGGTGCCGGATCGGCGACATACGGCAAATCCTCCGGCGCGCCACCAGCCGCCCAGGCGTGCGCAGCTTCCGCCCATCGGTCGAGCGCCGGCGGGGCATATCCGGCGGGTTCGTCCTCGACCGCGGCTTCAAGCCGGGCATAGACGAAAGTGCCGCTGACATCCGCGATCGCGGGATAATCGGTCGAATCCGCATAGACGATCGCCACCCCCGCCGCGCGCGCCAAAGCGACGAATTCCGGAACCAGAAAGCTTTCGTGCCGGACCTGGACCGCATGGCGCAATGTGATGCCGTCCTGGCTGGCCGGCAGCAGTTTCAGAAACGCGCCGAAATCCTCCGGGTCGAAACGCTTGGTGGCCATGAACTGCCACAGGATCGGTCCGAGCCGGTCGCCGAGCTCGACAATCCCCTGACTCGTAAAGCGCGCAATGGATTCACCGGCCTCGGCCAAGATCTTGCGATTGGTGCAATAGCGCGATGCCTTGAGCGCGAAAACGAAGCCGTCGGGCACCGCGTTGGCCCAGGCCGCGAAGGTCGCGGGCTTCTGCGAGGAATAATAGGTTCCGTTGACCTCGATCGCGGTCAGTTTCGAGGCGGCATAGTCCAGCTCGCGCTTCTGTGGCCATTTGTCCGGGAAGAACGTCCCGCGCCACGGCCCATAGGTCCAGCCGCCAATGCCGATTCGGATATCGCTGTTGTTCATGCTCGTCACGCTAGCCGACGCATGGCGCGGACGAAACCTCGCACCGGACGTCCCTTGTCCAGAAGGCTGGACCCCCGCTTCACTATTGGTTGCCGTACAGCGCGTTACCGTTAAAGGAGCACGCTCTGACGGAATGCCAAGGATAGCGGAATGCTCGCACACAAGCGCGTCGTGGTGATCGGGCTCGGCTATGTCGGGCTGCCGCTCGCCGTGGCGCTCGCCAAGTCGACCGAAGCCTGGGGCCTGGATGTCGACACCGGGCGGATCGCCGAACTGCAGCGCGGGCATGACCGAACCGGCGAGATCGACGCCGACCGCCTTGCCGTGTCGAGCCTGCGGTTGACGACCGATCCCGCAGCCTGCCCTGACGCCGATTTCTACATCGTCACCGTCCCGACCCCGGTCGATGCCGACAACCGCCCCGATCTGTCGATCGTCATGGCGGCGACGCGCACTGTGGCGAAGATGCTCGTCGCGGGTCGCCGCTCGATCGTGGTGTATGAAAGCACGGTCTATCCCGGCGTCACCGAGGAGATGTGCGGGCCCGAGCTGGAGCGGATCAGCGGGCTCGTATGCGGGACCGATTTCTTCCTCGGCTATTCGCCCGAGCGGATCAACCCGGGCGACCGCGAGCATACCGTCGACCGCATCACCAAGGTGGTGTCGGGCCAGACCCCCGAAGTGCTCGACGCGGTCGCCGACCTCTACGGCCAGGTGACGACCGGGGGCGTGTTCCGCGCCGCCTCGATCAAGGCGGCCGAGGCGGCCAAGGTGATCGAGAATGCGCAGCGTGACATCAACATCGCCTTCGTCAACGAAATCACCCAGATCTTCGCCAGGATGGGCCTGTCGGTGTGGGACGTGCTCGCGGCGGCCGGGACCAAGTGGAACTTCCTCAAGTTCGAGCCCGGGATGGTCGGCGGGCACTGCATCGGGGTCGATCCTTATTATCTCGCGCACCGCGCGACCGAACTCGGCCTGGACCCGCGCATCATCCTCGCCGGGCGCGACATGAACGACGGGATGGCGGACTGGGTCGCGAACGAAGTGCATGCATGGCATGGCGCAGCGGCAGGGCGCGTGCTCGTACTCGGGCTGGCGTTCAAGCAGGACGTGCCGGACCTGCGCAATTCCAAGGTCGCCGATCTGGTCGCGGCGTTCCGCGGGCTCGGCCATGCAGTCGACGTCCATGATCCGCTCGTCTCGGCCGAGGAAGCGCGCCACGAATACGACCTCGACCTGGTCGAGACCCCGGCCGGGCCCTATGATCTGGTCGTGCTGGCGGTGCCGCACCGCGAGCTGGTCGAGGGGTTCGCGCAGTTCGCAGGGCTTCTTGGCAATACGGGTGGGATCGTCGATCTCAAGAACGTCCTGGCCACCACCGGTCAGCTTCCGCGCGACGCCAAAATCTGGACGATGTAAACCACCGGAACACATGGTAATGACAGCGATCTCCGCCCCGTTCCGTATCGCTTGAGGTTGGCTTGTTCCAGAAACTGTTCCGCCGTGTCTCCGCCAATATCGCCGCCGCCCGTGACTTTTCGGGTCCCGATGGACAGCGTGTCTATGCCGTTGGCGATATTCACGGGCGACTGGACCTGCTCGACTCGCTGCTCGGCCAGATCGAGGACGATATTGCGGACCGGCCCGCTCAGACCATCGGGCTGGTGTTTCTTGGCGACCTGATCGATCGCGGCCCCGATTCCGCCGGAGTCATCGCACGGCTCTCCTCGCTCCACGCCTTCCCTGCCAAGGCGCTGTTCCTGCTCGGCAACCACGAGGAAATCCTCTTGCGCGTGCTCGCCGGCGAACCCGGCCTGGCGTATGACTGGCTCGGCTTCGGCGGGGATGCCTGCGCCGAAAGCTATGGCGTCCCGGCTGCGGGACTGCAGGCGATGAGCGAGGAACGGATCGCCGAGGTGCTGACCGCCGCAATTCCCCCGGCGCACGTCGACTTCCTCAAGAGTTTTGGCGACACCTTCCGGTTCGGCGACTATCTCTTCGTCCACGCCGGGATCCGCCCGGGCATTCCGGTCGAGGCACAGCAACCGCAGGACCTGCGCTGGATCCGCGCGCCGTTCCTGAGCGATACGCACGACCACGGCTTTGTCGTGGTCCACGGCCATACGATCAGCGATGGCGTCGAGCGGCGGGCGAATCGAATCGGAATCGATACCGGCGCGTATCGGACCGGGGTTTTGACCGCGCTCGTCGTGGAGGGAAGCGACATCCGCTTTCTGGCAACCGGCAGCACGTCTGTCGGTTGCGAGTGACGGCCCTTGACTATAGAGTCGTGGACTGCATCAGCAGGGATGCGTTTTTGATGCAGGATAAAATTATGATGCGGAACAGGTCGATGTACCGAGCGATGGTGATCGGTCTGGCAGTCCTGCTGGCCGCTTGTGCCAGCGGCCGTGGCGGCAACGTGCCGTATAACGTCAGCAATTTCGGCGCGCCCGACGCGCCAAAGCTCGCGACGGTCGACGACAGTTACAAGCTGGCGCCGCTCGACACGGTGACGGTCGCGGTGTTCCAGGCGCAGGATCTCAGCCGCGATTACGCGGTCGACCAGAGCGGGCGCATCACCATGCCGCTGGTCGGGCGGATCGACGCGGTCGGGCTCAGCACGACCGAGCTCGGCAAGACGATCGAGCAGAAGCTCGGCGAGAAATACATGCGCAACCCCAACGTCACCGTGTCGCTGAAGGAAACTTCCAGCCGCGTCACGGTCGACGGCTCGGTGCGCCAGCCTGGCGTCTTCCCGGCGATCGGGTCGCTGTCGCTGCTGCAGGCGATCGCACTCGCGCGCGGCACCGACGAACTCGCCAACCCGCACCGCGTCGCGATCTTCCGCGTCATCGACGGCAAGAAGATGGCGGCGGCGTTCGACCTGACCAGCATCCGCCGCGGCACGACGCAGGATCCGGCGGTGTACGCCGGGGATACGATCATCGTCGACGGCTCCGGCGTCAAGAAGGCGCAGCGCACCCTGCTCCAGTCCTTGCCGCTTGCTTCCATCTTCATGGCGCTTTGACGCCGCGGTCATAGAGCCGACATAGGGTTACTTTCACATGGCAAGCATCGGGGCCCCAGGTCCTACCAATCTGGCGGTCAATCCGGAGAAGGGCCGCGAACTCGCGCCCGTGCCGCTCGGGGGTGGCTACGGCAGCTACGGCACCGCGCGTGGCGGTCCGGAGCTGTCGCTCGGGCTGTTGTGGCGGATTGCGGTCGAATGGCGCTGGCTGATCCTGGCCGCGATCGGCACCTGCATCGCCGCCGCGGTGCTGATCACGCTGCTCACGCCGCTGAAATATCAATCCACCGCGACGATCGAACTCAATCCGCCGGAAGTCGAGGTGATGACCGACCAGAGCGGCAAGGGGGCGCGGCAGGGCAGCGGCGCGGGTGACGTCAACTTCACCGGCACCCAGCTCAACCTGCTGAAGAGCCAGGCCCTCGCCGAACGCGTGGCGCAGGACCTCAACCTTGCGAGCGACCCTGCCGTCGTCGGTGAAGGGACCGATCGCGCGACCAATACCAAGATCGCGGCGGGCGTGGTGCAATCGGGCACGAAGGTTCGTCTGCTGCCGCAGAGCGATATCGTCAGCATCTCGTTCGTCGCCCGCAGCCCGCAGCTCGCGGCGAAGGTCGTCAACGGGATCACCGACGCCTATATCGCGACCAATCTCGAACGCCGCTATCAGGCGTCGTCCTACGCGCGTGACTTCCTGCAGCGGCAGATCGCCACCACACGGCGGGACCTCGAACGCTCCGAACGGGCGATCGTCGCTTATGCGCAGCAGCAAAATCTGATCAGCACGACCGGCGGTCCCGGTGAGGGCGCCAGCGACACCAACTCGCTGACCGGAAGCACGCTGGTTTCGCTGAACAATGCGCTCGCTACCACGCAGGCACGCCGCATCGCGGCAGAGCAGCGCTATCGGGAAGCCGTCGCCGGGGGCGCGTCGACCGAAGGGAGTGCCAATGCTGCCCCCCTTCGTGGACAGATCGCCACGCTCAATGCGCAATATCAACAGAAGCTGCAGACCTTCCGGCCGGATTACCCGGAAATGGTCGCGCTGCGCGCGCAGATCGATGCGCTCAAGGCCGCCGTCGTCAGCGAGACGCGCACCACCAATGCCGATCGTGCCGGCTCGCTCCGCCAGGACTATCAGGCTGCGCGGGCCGAAGAGGATCGCCTGCGCGCGCAGGTCGCGGGGCTGAGCCATTCGGTGCTCGACCAGCGCGGGCGCCGCATCCGCTACAACATCCTGCAGCGCGACGTGGATACCAATCGCACGCTGTATGACGCGCTGTTGCAGCGCTACAAGGAGATCGGCGTCGCTGGCGGGATCGGAACCGCGGTCGCCTCGGTCGTCGACCGGGGCGTCATTCCAGGCGGCGCGTTCTCGCCCAATCTCTATCTCAATCTCGCGATTGGCGCGGCGCTTGGCCTCGTGCTGGGCATGCTCGCCGCGATCGTGCTCGAGTTCGTCAACGACACGATCAAGATCCCCGACGACGTCCGCAACAAGCTGCAGCTTCCGTTCCTGGGGGGCATTCCCGTCACCAAGGGCGCCAAGCCGGTCGACGACCTCAAGGATCCGCTGTCGCCGCTGACGGAAGCGTATCTGTCGACCGCGTCGGCGCTCCAGTTCGTCTCGGAGGGCGGAGTGCCCAAGACGCTGCTGGTCAGCAGCACGCGCCCCGCCGAGGGCAAGTCGACATCGGCCTGGGCCCTGGCACAGAGCTTCACGCGGCTCGGCAAGCGCGTTCTGATGATCGACGCGGACATGCGCCGCCCGGCCTTCGTGACCGGACGCGAGAATGTCGGCCTGTCGCATCTTCTGACCGACTCGAGCTCGCTCAGCGACCATGTGCTCCAGTCCGACGTCGAGAATCTGTGGATGATGCCCGCCGGCACGATCCCGCCGAGCCCGCCCGAACTGATCGCCTCGCCGCGCTTCGCCGCTCTGCTCGCCGATGCGGCCGCAACCTTCGACATCGTCGTGATCGACGGTCCGCCGGTGCTCGGGCTGGCCGATGCGCCGCTGTTGTCGTCGCTGGTCCAGGCGACGCTGATGGTGATCGAGGCAGGACGCACCCGCACCCGCGCGGCGAGCGAGGCGCAGAACCGCCTGCGCACCGCCGGGGCGCACATGGTCGGCGCGATCCTCACGCGCTACCAGCCGCAGGCGTCCTATGGTTACGGCTATGGCTATGGCTACGGCCAGGAAAAGAGCCAGTATCGCTATGTCGCGGACGACAACAACAAGAAGCGCCGGATCATGCTGAGCGTCCAGAATGACGACTGAGCGTACGAACCGCGTCCGGGGGATCGCCTCCGCGGTGCTGCTCGCGGGCGCGGGGCTGTGGGTGGCCGGGCTGTGCCTGCGCACCGCCGCCGTGCGGATTCTCCCCCCCGAAACGCCGGTCGTGCGTCAGCTCGCGCCGCACAACCCGGACCTCGTGCTCCAGCGCGCGACGCTGGCGCTGGTCAAGCAGCGCGGCATCCTCGATGCGAAGACGCTCGCCGCGGTGCGCCGCGCCGCGCTGGCTGCGCCGCTGGACGCGCGGCCCTATCTGATCCTCGGCCATCAGCAATTGCTGGATGGGCAACCGCAACGCGCGGTCGCGACGCTCGAGGCGGGGCAGCGGCTCGATCCGCGGCAGCGCGTGATCCACCTGCTGCTGCTCGACCGTTATCTGCGGACCGGGCAGTTCGACAAGGCCGCGACCCAGTTCGCTGTGTCCGCGCGGCTGGTCGGGTCTGCGGGGGAACAGATCGCCGCCGCCATGGCGCAGATGAGCCTCGATCCCGCTACCCATGACGCGGTGCGCCAGACGCTCAGAACCGATCCCGGGCTCGAACGCGGGGTGCTGGTGGCGATGGCACGGTCCAAGACCGACCCGTCGACCATCTTCGGTCTCGCCAGCCCGGCCGCGCTGCGCGATGCCGGGACGTCCGACAGCTGGGGTCCCGCGCTGATCGCACGGCTCGCGCAGCAGGATCGCTATGCCGACGCGCGAGCGGTGTGGCAGCGCGTCTATCGCCTGTCCCCGGCGCAAGCCGCGACGCCGGTCTTCGACCCGGCGTTCCAGAAGCTTCCAGGATCGGCACCGTTCAACTGGACGCTCGCGAGCGGTACGCTCGGCGCGGCCGACGTGCAGAACCGCGCGCTCAACATCGACTATTACGGGCGCGACAGCGGCGAGCTGGCGAACCAGCTGCTCGTGCTGCGCCCCGGATCCTATCAGTTCGGCGTCACGCTCGAGGGCAGCAAGACCGCGGCCGGATCGTCGCTGGCGTGGACGCTGCAATGCGCGACCGGCAGCAAGGCGCAGCTGCTCAAGCTGGTGCTTGCCGGGACCGGTACCCCGCACCGTGCCGCCGCGCGCTTCACGGTCCCCGCCAATTGCCCCGCGCAGCGGCTGGCGCTGATCGGCGAGGCGGGTGAGTTCCCCGTCCCGATCAACGCGACGCTGCGCGATCTCGACCTGCACGCGACGTCGGAAAGCACCTCATGACCCGGCATGCCGTCGTTCCCGCCTATCTGCTCGCCTGCCTGGTGCTGGGGGGTGCCAATGCCGCGGGATTCCTGCCGAACCTGTTGCTCCAGATCGCGGCGCTCCCGCTGATAGGCTGGTCGCTGTGGCAATTGCTGCAGCAAGCCCCCGCCCCTTCGAGCCGTGCGGCGATCGGGCTGCTCGGGCTATTGGTGCTGCTGATGGTGCTTCAGCTGGTCCCGTTGCCGCCAGAGATATGGACGCTGCTGCCCGGGCGCGGCCCGGTCGCGCAAGGCTATCGCCTGCTCGGCCTCCCGTTGCCGTGGCTGCCGCTGACGCTCGCGCCCGAAGGCGCGGTGGCGAACCTCCTGTGGCTGCTGCCGGCGTTTGCGAGCTTTCTCGCGGTCGTGGCCCTGGGGGCGTTTCGCGGGCGCTGGATTGCCGGGGTGCTGGTCGGGGTGACCATGCTGTCGGTCGCGGTCGGCGCGCTCCAGGTCATCGGCGGGTCAGGCAGCGGCCTCTACTTCTACAAGATCACCAATGCCAACCAAGCCGTCGGGTTTTTTGCCAACAGCAACCATACCGCCACGTTGATGCTGGTGTGCATTCCCTTTCTGGCAGCCCTTCAAGCCGCGCTGCTGAAGCGCAGCGGTTCGCGGAGTGGGTCGGCCATCCGGCTGATGGCTGGCGGCGCGTTTGCTATCATCGTCGTCGGACTGGCGATAAACATGTCGCTGGCCGGCATTGGCCTCGGTGTTCCGGTCGCCCTTGCCAGTTGGCTCGTCTTCGGGCGGCAGCGTCCGAATATCCGAAAGGCCCTTGTCGTCGCGACGACACTCGTCTCCCTGGCCGCGCTGGCGGTCATCGTCGTCGGGCCGTTCGGCAACAACCTGGTCGGCGTGCAACAGGTCAATGTCGAGCAGTCGCGACAGGTGTCGTTTGCCCGGACGTTGCATGCGGCGCAGAGCTATCTGCCGATCGGATCTGGCGTGGGGAGCTTCCAGCCGGTCTATCATACGCAGGAACCACTTTCAGCGGTCAGCACGACGTACATGAATCACGCCCATAGCGACTGGATCGAGCTGTTGCTCGAGACGGGGGTTGTCGGCATCGCGCTGGCGGTGGCGTTTATGCTGTGGTGGATCCTTCGCGCGCGCACCATCTGGCGGGCCGAAGAGCGCGACTATTTCGCGCAGGCCGCAGTGATCGCCAGCGCCGCCATGCTGCTGCACAGCATGGTCGACTACCCGCTGCGCACTGCGGCGCTGTCGGCGGTATTCGCCATCTGCGTTGGTTTGATGTCCGGCGTACGGCCCTATGTGCGGCGTGCACGCGTCGAGACTACCGCACGGCACCTGAGCCTATAGTCAGGCCGTCGCGGGCCGCTCCGTCGCGCGCGCGATAGCATCGAGATAGCGCGCTTCGACGACGGAGACGTCGAACTCGCGTTCGGCGATCTCGCGGCTTCGACGTCCCATGGCCGCGAGCGCCGCCGGGTCCAGCGCGAGCAATGCCAGCATCGCGTCTGCCAGCAACCGGGCGTCGCGCGGCGCGCACAGGAATGCATTCTCCCCGGCGCGGGCGATCTCCGTGCAGCCGGGGACGTCCGTGGCGATCAGCGGGCGCCCCATCGCCGCCCCTTCCAGCAAGGAGCGCGGCATGCCTTCGCGATAGGAGGGCAGCACCACGGCGGTCGCGCTCGCCAGATAGGGTCGCACGTCGGCAGCCTCGCCGAGATAGCGCAGGATTCCTTCCTCTTCCCAGCGATCGACCATCGCCCGGTCGATCGCCGTGCGGTTCTGCACATCCAGAAAACCGAGCAGCTGGAACTGCGCGTCCGGCCGGGACGCACGGACGATCCGGGCGGCATCGGCGAACTCTACCACCCCCTTGTCGCGCAAGAGGCGCGCGACCATCAGGAAAACGGGATGACTTGGTTGGCCGGCTGGACCGGGGACGAACTGGCCGAGATCGATCCCCGACCCCGGTAGCAGCTTCGCCTTCTCGCGCCGTACCAGGCGTTGCGCAACGAACAGGTCGCAATCGTGCCGGTTCTGGAAGAAGACCGTCGCGGATCGCGCGAGCGCGGTCCGGTACAGCATTTCGACCACGCGCGTCAGCAGCCCGACCTTGATGAAGGCGGTGCCAAGGCCCGAGATGTTGTTGATGACCGGAATCCCCAGCGCGTTCGCCGCCAGCGATCCATAGACGTTGGGCTTGATCGTCCAGCCGAGAAACGCGACCGGCCGGATCCGGCGCAGGATTCGCCAGTATTGCGCCGCCAGCTTCAGGTCGTTGAACGGGGACAGCCCCTTGCTGTCGATCTCGACGGGAATATGGCGCACGCCCATCGCAACGAGCGCGTCGCTATGGGCGTCACGCGGTGCCAGCGCGATGACCTCGAACCCGGCCTGCTGCAACCGAACGATCAGATTGCGACGGAAATTGACGAGGTTCCAGCTCGTATTGATCGACAGAACGATGGGTTGGTTCATCAAAGTGCCAAGATTGAGGACGTTGTCCGGGCGAGCCATATCGGCTAGGCGGCTTTTTGACGAGCGTCTTCCGCGTGACCACGCGGCCTCCTGCACCTGTGAACGGCGATCATGCTTCCCTATTGGTTACTTTTCGGACTGTGGTTGGCGGGAACCTTCAACTTCACGCGTTCGTCCCAAACGTCCTCCAGCCGGCATGCGTTCGTGGTCGCAACGGTGCTGACCGCCTTGATGATCGGGTTGCGGTATCAGGTCGGCGGCGATTGGGAGCCGTATCTCGGCATCTACAACAACATTTACTTCCAGCCGCTCATCCCCGCGCTTGGGCTGAGCGATCCGGGCTATGCCCTGCTCAACTGGCTCGCGGCGCAGGCTGACACGGGCATCTGGTTCGTGAACCTTTCCTGCGCCATTCTCTTCGTCGGCGGTGTCGGCCGCCTTGCGTCGCGGCAACCCCAGCCCTGGCTCGCGATGCTGGTTGCGGTGCCGTATTTCATCATCGTCGTGGCGATGGGATATACCCGGCAGGCCGCCGCGATCGGCATCGTCTGCTTCGCCGTGGCGGATGCCAACGAGCGCACCATCATCCGGACGGTGATCCTGATCGGCGTCGCTGCGCTGTTCCACAAGACCGCGCTGCTGATGCTGCCGCTGGCGCTCGGCCCGATCGCCTTGCGCAAGATTCTGACCACGATCGTCGGCGTGATCCTTTTCGCAGCGCTGTTCGTCCTGCTGCTACGAAGTCAGTCCGACGACCTCATCGCCAATTATGCGCAGAGCAACTACGATTCACAGGGAGCGGCAGTTCGCATCGCGATGAATGTCGTCGCAGGCGTGCTGTTTCTCCTCTTTCGCAACCGCATGACGTTGAATCCGTACCAGCGAAGCTTCTGGACGTTGAACGCACTTCTCACCTTCGTATCGGTCGTCGCCCTGGTGAACCTGTCCGCTTCGTCTGGCGTTGATCGCGTATCCCTGTTCCTCATCCCCCTGCAGATGGTCGCGCTGTCGCAACTGCCACAGGCGCTTGCGGACGCACGGAAGCCCGTGTTGTCCGTGTTGTTTGGAGTAATTGCCTACTGCTTTGCAGTTCAGTTTGTCTGGCTAAACTTCGCTGACAACGCCGTATCGTGGCTGCCATACAACTCCGTTCTGCTTCCCTAAATAACTTATTTCAATTGCTCTTAAGGTATCTGCGCTACTGCTAATAAGTAGCCTTATGAAACGGTCAGAGGCGGCAGTTCACCTACCTTACATATTCCACCAAAGCTATTACTGCGCAACGCAAGCCGAACATTAGGATCACATGCACCCCCGACTGAACGCAGAACAATACCTCGATCCAATGCACATAATTAAATGTACCGAAAGTGCTGTACTATAGATCGATGTTGGCCCTTCTAGCCAAATCAGCTTTTGCCGCGCGAGCCAGCGCCCAAGCGACAAGGACCAGAATTACGGCTTGGATGCCATATCCAATCCAACCCATCCGCCATCCATAATGCATGAAATACAACTGCTTCGGAAAGTCGTCGAGCCCCGTGAAAGCGCCCGCTGACCAACGCACGATCGTCAAGGGAAGCCAGAACTGAGCCAGGACAAACGTCGCCACCAACAGCACAACGTCGCGGCTTTTATGATCGTCCTTGCCCAAGACGATCGCTGCAAGCGTCACCAGTATGGGCCATATCGTCGTCAGGAAACGGGGCTCCCCAACCAAACCGAGCGGGAGAGTGAAGCACAGCACCGCAACGATTGCTGCTCCCATATTGCGCGCTTCCGAAGCAATTTTCGGCCATTCAACGGTACTGAAGACGGCCAACGCCCCCCAGAATGCGCCTAGACTCACAAACGGTAGAAATATCTTGCCGACCGCCGGCATCGTCGAGAAGCTTATGAGAATGAGCAAATTACTCGGATTGGAAACCAGGGGATTGGATATAGCTCTCACCCCTATCCAAGACACAATCAAGATAGATATGGCACAGCATATGGATACAACTCGATACTTATCTATTCTTACTGAAACCATACCGCGACGTGCCATTGGCATGACGAGCAGGATAATAGACAGTAGCATTATCAGAAATGACGGAACCGCCGTGATGAGCTTTTGACCGATCAGGCAAGGGTCTTTTAGCGATTCGCTCGCCTGCGCCTTGGCCGCAAGCGACGCCGGCATATACTTTGCCAGATTGACCGGTCCCAACGCCTCAACACATGCTTGATGCGCCGCCGGGACAGCACAGATCGCCGAGACCACGGCGATACCGGCAATAATCCACAGCGTGACTTTAAGAGCCTGATTGTCCGTGCTCGGTTCCGGCGTAGAAGCCGTCGTTGGCTCGTGAGGTCGAGCAGGCATGAATATGCAAAGAATGGCACCGGTTACCGCAAGAGTCGGCCAGCAGAACGCGCCGATAATCGATAGGATCGAAATTAATATTCGCGAACGTCTCAGATAATACAGCAGCAGCATTGCTGCCAACAACAAGGCAACTGGGTCCGTCAAAACGGGATAGAACATGGTTTGCTTCGAAAACTCGAAGCTCATGAACAATCCTGCAAATCCAAACCATCTGCTGAGAACTGTGGAGTTCAAAAGGTTAGATATTTGGCGCCACACTTCTGTCATGGCAACGCACAATATGCCGTTCAATATGGCGAAGGCGAGGATGATGTCCTTGTTCGCCATGTTGCTGCCGAATAAGAGCAGACCTTGACGGACTAAGAATGACGGAAGGATGCGCTGGGCATAATAGGTTCCCAGAGTGCTAGAGAAACCGGAGTGCCCCATGTTTCGGACAAGGTCGGCATAAATCACGCCGTCCCAGCCTAGCCCGCCACTCACCGGGACGTGCTCCCCTAGAAACCAACTTGCCAAGACCATGACGACCACAATGACGGTCATCATGCGATGCGCCGGGGCGGCATCCCGAAATACCCCGAACCAGGCTGCGCCTGCTCCGGGAAAAGGTTTCCGATCCGGACCCCTGGCGTCTTCAGTCATTGGGCTGAGGTCTCTCTGGGCAGGGGGAGTCACTGGAACTGGATGCGATCAATTACGGCTTGATACATCCCTGCATCGTCAGCTCGACCAGCGTATCGACCATATAATCCAGTCGCTGCGCGTCGATCCCCGGCCACACGCCCAGCCAGAACGAATCCTCCATGATCTTGTCGGTATGCGTCAGGTCGCCGTGAACGCGGTACGCGACGTCGCGGAACGCCGGCTGCTTGGTCAGATTGCCCGCGAACAGCAGGCGGGTGCCGACCTTGCGTTCCTCCAGCGTCCGCGTCAGCGTGTTGCGGTCGATCCCGCTGCCGTCGCGGATCGTCAGCAGATAGCCGAACCAGCTCGGCTCGGTGCCCTTGGTCGGGACCGGAAGATGGTAATAGGCGTCCATCCCGCGCGCCTTCAGGCGCCGTTCCAGTTCCGCGAAATTCTCGCGCCGACGCGCGATGAAACGGTCGAGCTTGGTCAGCTGGCTGACCCCGACCGCGGCCTGCATGTCGCTGACCTTCAGATTGTAGCCGACATGGCTGTAGGTGTATTTGTGGTCGTAGCCGCGCGGCAGCTGGCCGAGGTTCCAGTTGAACCGCTTGTTGCAGGTATTGTCCTTGCCCGGCGCGCAATAGCAGTCGCGCCCCCAGTCGCGGAACGATTCACAGATCTTGGCGAGCAACGGCGAATTCATCATCACGCCGCCCCCCTCGCCCATCGTGATGTGGTGCGCCGGGTAGAAGCTGACCGTGGCGATGTCGCCGAACGTGCCGACATGCTGCCCGCCGACGGTCGCCCCGAAGGCGTCGCAGCAATCCTCGATCAGATACAGGCCGTGCTGCTTGCACAGCGCCGCCACGCGCGCGACGTCGAACGGGTTGCCGAGCGAATGCGCGATCATCACCGCGCGGGTCTTGTCGGTGATCGCGGCCTCGAGCAGGTCGACATCGACGTTGTGGGTCTCGATATCGACGTCGACGAACACCGGGATGCAGCCATATTGCACGATCGGCGTGACGGTCGTCGGGAAGCCCGCCGCGACGGTGATCACCTCGTCGCCCGGCTTGAGCGCCTTGTCGCCGAGCTTCCAGGAGGTCAGCGTCGCGAACGCCAGCAGGTTGGCGGCCGACCCGGAGACGGTCAGCTTGGCGAACTTGCGGTCGAACCGCTCGGCCAGCTCGCGCTCGAACCGCTCGGCGTAGCGGCCGGCGGTCAGCCACATGTCGAGCGAGGCGTCGACGAGATGCGCGCAATCCTCCGCGTCCATCACCTTGCCCGACGGCGGGATGTAGGTCTCGCCCGGGACGAACGGCGCAACGGGTTGCGCGTCGAAGAATTCGCGCGCGCGCTGGAGGATGTCGGCGCGGAGATGATCGGTCATGAGGGCTCTTCTGCTAGGATCGGCGCGCTCGAGCCCTGGGGCTTTTGCGCGGTGAGGTTGATGGTTTCGCGTTCGACGACCATCGGGCCGCGACGCACCTGGGCATGGATCGACGTGACATATTCCCCGAGCATCCCGATAAACGCGAGCTGGACGCCGGACAGGAAGAACAGCGATACGATCAGCGTCGTGATGCCGCGTGGCGCCATGCTCGGATCGAACAGGTAATAGATCACCGCGAACAGCGAGTAGAGGATGCAGATGGCCGCCAGGCCGAAGCCCAGAAAGGTACAGATCCGCAGCGGCGCATTGGTGAACGAGAAGATCCCGTTGAGCGCCTGGTCGACCAGGCGCAGCACGTTGTTCTTGGAAATCCCCGACTTGCGGGCCTTCCAGGTGTAGGGAATGATGACCCGATTGAACCCGACCGATGCGATCAGGCCGCGAATATAGGGGTAATGGTCGTTGTGCTGGATGACGGCGGACCATACCTTCCGGTCGATCAGCTGGAATTCGCCGACGTTCACCGGGATGTCGATTTCCGACAGCACCTTGACGAGACGGTAGAAGATCGCGCGACAGGTGCGCAGCAACAGGCTTTCCTGCCGGTTGACGCGCGCCCCCGCGACCACTTCCGCGCCCGCTTCCCAATGCCGCACGAAATCGACGATCACTTCGGGCGGGTCTTGCAGATCGACGGCGAGGAAGACCACCACCGCATCGCCGGTGGCATAACGCAAGGCGTTGAAATTCGACCGGAAAGGGCCGTAGTTGCGGGCGTTCAGGACGACCTTGACGCACGGGTCGGCCGTGGCGATCGTGCGCAGGATGGCGGGCGTGGCATCGGCCGAGGCATTGTCGGCAAAAATATGCTCGCGCTCATAGCCCGCGAGCGGGCCGTCGAACAGGTCGCGGACCGCGCGATAGCACGCCTCGACATTCTCTTCTTCGTTGAAGCAGGGCGAGACGACGGTGATCTTCTTCATCTCGCGTCGCTCACCTTGGAAACCGGCATCGTGCCGACGTTGGAATGAAAGGGCGACTGGCCGACGATCGGCCGCGCCACGGTCCGGTGCTGATGTGCCGCGCTATATCGATCGTACGGGCCGGGCGGAAGCGCGGATATCGCCGCGCCGCGATGCTAAGGCGCCATCGAAATGCTCCAAGGTCAGCGCCAGACCGGCCGCGAGCGCCGTGCGCGGCGTCCAGCCCGTTGCCTGGGACAGTCGGTCGACCGCGCCTTCGATATGCATCGGCTGGCCGGGCGCGAAGGGGACCGTGCCGAAGTCCAGCGTGGCCCCGGGCTGGACGTGATCGCGAAGCCCTTCGACGATCGCGCGGACCGACACGGGCGCGCCGGATGCGAGGTTGAAGATGCCGGTCGCCGCGGGACGGGTCGCGACCGCCAGCACCGCTTCGGCCGCGTCGTCGATGTACAGATAATCGACCAACTGCGTCCCGGCGGTGAGACGCGGCGACTCGCCGCGGGCCAGCGTCGCGAGGATGCTCGGGATCAGCCAGTTCGGATTGTCCCCCGGCCCGTAGATCGCGAACAGCCGCAACCAGGCAAAGCCGATCCCGGCCTCAGCCGCGAGCCGCTGCCCGAGCAATCCGGCGGAGACCTTGGTCGCGCCATACATCGAATTGGGCTGGGGCAGGGTCGCCTCGTCCGTCCGACCGACGGTCTGCCCATATTCGGCCTGGGAGCCGATCCCGACCACCTTGCGGACGCCCGCGCGTGCGGCCGCCTGCATCAGCCGGCACCATGCCTCCAGCTGGCGCAACTGGTCGGGACCGTCGCGCTCCGCCCGTGACAGCCCCGCCCAGGCGGCATGGACGACGACATCGGGCCGTTCCTGCCCGAACAGGTGCTCGACCGCGGCGCTGTCGGTGACGTCCAGCAGGCACTGCGTCAGCGCACCGTCTCGCCCCCCCAAGCCACGCAGCCGCTCGGGATCCGGCCGGCGGGCCACCGCAACGACGCTATGCCCCGCCGCGAGCGCGGCCCGGCACACCGCCGCGCCGAGGAAGCCCCCCGCCCCTGTTACGATGATCTTCATGACGCGTCCGGCTCAGGCCGCTTCCTGGTCGTCGGCGCTGACCTGGTCGGCCGCCAGGTCGGCGATCGTATCGGGTCGCGGATAGGCGACGAAGCGATTGCCCGCGGCATAATCCTGCGCAGACAGATAGGGAAACTGGTCGTTGATCGGCCGCCCCATCTCGAGCTTGGGCTCGATCAGCGTATGTTCGCTCAGCATCACGTCGATGATGATCGGACCACGCCCGAACAGCGCCGGCGTGATCTGGTCGAGCGCCTCGACCTTCTCATAGTCCAGGCCGTAGGCGGCCGCGATCCGTCCGAAATCGGGGGTCGAATAGCCTTCGTAGGAGGCGTCGTAGCGGCTCCCGAGATAGCTGTCCTGGAATTGCTTGATGATCCCGTAGCTGCGGTTGTTCATGATGACGAGCGCGATGTCGAGCTTGCGCGCGACGATCGTCTGGAGATCCTGCAGGTTGAGCTGGATCCCGCCATCGCCGTTGAACGCCACGACCTGGCGATCGGGACAGACCAGCTTGGCGCCGATCGCGGCAGGCAGCGAATAGCCCATCGGGGAATTGCCGCCCGAGGTGAACAACAGGTGCCGCTTGACCTTGAACGCCTGGTGCACCCAGCAGACCGCCGCACCGGTGTCGTTAGGGACGATCGCATCCTCGTCCATCGCCGCATTGAGCCGGCGCACCACGTCATAGGGAGACAGACTGTTGAGCTTGACCGCGGAGCTGCTGCGTTCCTGTCCGAAATAGCGTGCGCGCATTTCGGCGGTATAGGCGCTCCACTCGGGCGCGACCGCCGGCTGCGGCAGCCGGTCGAGCACGGGCGGCAGGGCGGCCAGGTCCATGTGCACGGTCTCATAGCCGTTCTGCTGGTATTTCTTCAGCTCCTCGCCGTCGACGTCGACCACGATCACCTTCGCGCCGGTCGCCCAATTGGCCGCATTGCCCGAGCGCTGGCGGTTGTCGAGCCGGCTGCCGAGAACGATCACGGTATCGGCATTCTGCAGCGCGAAATTGGCGCCACGATTGCCATAGACCCCGATCTGGCCGAGGAAACCAGGATGGTCGTGATCGAAATAGGTCAGCCCGGCCCAGCTGGACACGAACGGCAATCCGGTCTTGGCCAGCCATGCGGCCGTTGCCTGCTCGACCCCGGCGAACCCGACCCCGCCGCCCCACAGCACGACCGGACGCTTCGCCGTCCGCAGCGCGCTGGCGAGGCGTTCGACCGCCGCGTCGTCGGCGACCGGCTGCACAAACGTCGGCAGCTCGGCGAACACCATCTCGACTTCGGCCTGCTGGATGTCCATCGGCACGTCGACCAGCACCGGCCCGCGCCGCCCTGACATCGCCAGCGCATAGGCCTTGGGCAATTCGCGCTGCAACTCCTCGATCGAGGTAATCTTGACCGCGTATTTGGTAATCGGCGCGACCATCGCGACGATGTCGGTTTCCTGGAAACCCGACTGGCGTACCTTCGCGCCGTGATAGGCGGACCCTTCGCGCTGGTTGACCTGACCGGTGATGTGCAGCGTCGGGATCGAATCGAAAAACGACGTCGCGATTCCGGTGATGAGGTTGGTCGCGCCCGGGCCCGACGTCGCCATCGTCACCCCGACCTTGCCGGTCACGCGCCAGACGGCATCCGCGGCCATCGCGGCTGATTGCTCGTGCTGGAAACAGTCATAATGCAGCGCGGGATGCCGAGCGACCGCGTCGATCATGAAGGCGCAAGCGCCCCCGGTCAGCGTGAAGACCCGGTCGGACCCGACGCGGTGCAGGAATTCCGCGATCCAGTCGGATCCCGTGGCGGTTGCAGGAGATTGCGTCATAGGGGCCAGAATTCCAAGGCAGCGCATGCCGGATGCGACATGCTGTTCCTGTAAAGCACACCGAAAACACGGTTTTCAGTGCCTCGCATGGTCGACGCCAAAGCGCCAGACCGTTCGTTCTCACGGCAGATCATAACAGCCGGACGCGTCTTGTCGATCTGTCGCCCGCGACGCACCACCGGCATAGACAAAGCGGCGCATCGCGAAAAAACTGCCGACGGCGAGCAACGGCACCATCACCGCCTGCGCCAGCATCGGGCTCAGTCCCGCGCTCCGCAAAAGGGTCAGTGCGCCCGCATTCACCGCGAACTGGACCGTATAGACGGCAATGAATGCCGGCAGCCGGCGCATCGTCCCATCGGCAAAGACGATGCGGCCGATCGACTGGAAGTTGAACAGGACTCCGCAGACCGTCGCCACCGCAAGCGCCGCGATCGGCGCGAGCCCGAGCCACAGGAACAGGCCGAACAGACCGTAGCCAACGAGTGTATTGAGCCCCCCCACCGCCAGGAAGACGAGGAAGCGACGTCGCTCCGCGCCAAGCCAGGGGGTGGCAGCCGGGCTAGTCGAGGCCAAGATAGGTCTCGACCTGATCGCGGGTCAGCCGCTCGAGCGCCCCATGCTGGTGGTAACAGGCGTACCACGCGCTGGTCAGCCGCAACGCCTCCTCGAGCGGGAGCCGCTGCTGCCATCCGAGCTCGATCGCGGCCTTGGTGGAATCCAGCTTGAGCGTGGCGGCCTCGTGCGGATGCTCGGCCTCGTCCTGCACCCAGGCGGCGCCCTCTCCCCACAACCCGACCAGCGCGTCGACGACGCGCTCGACCGATGCGCTTTCGTCCGGACGCGGGCCGAAGTTCCACCCGGTCGCCGCATCCGGATTGTCCCACAGCACCTCCGCCAGCCGCAGATACCCTGCCAGCGGCTCGAGCACATGCTGCCAGGGACGGACCGACAGGGGATTGCGGATCATCAGCGACTGGCCCGCCGCAAACGCGCGCATCGCATCGGGGACCAGCCGGTCGAGCGCAAAGTCCCCGCCCCCGATCACGTTGCCGGCGCGCGCGGACGCGAGCGCCACCCGGTGGGGCGCGGCGGCGCCGAAATAGCTCTGGCGATAAGCGTCGACGACCAGCTCGCAGGCCGCCTTGCTGTTGGAATAGGGGTCCGCGCCACCCAACCGGTCGGTTTCGCGATATCCCCACACCCAACCGTTGTTCTGATAGCATTTGTCGGTGGTGATCATCACCGCCGCGCGCAGGTTGGGCGCGCGCCGACAGGCGTCGAGCACATGGACCGTGCCCATCACGTTGGTGGCATAGGTGCCGACCGGATCGTCATAGGACAAGCGCACCAGCGGCTGCGCGGCCATATGGATCACGATCTCCGGGTCGACCGCCGCAAAGGCGGCCTCGACCGTCGCCAGGTCGCGGATATCGCCGACCCGGTGGTCGCAGACCGAGGCCAGCCCGAGCAAATCGAACATGCTCGGCGCGGTCGGCGGATCCAGCGCAAGGCCGTGGACCTTCGCGCCCAGCGCCTGCAGCATGAGCGTCAGCCAGGATCCCTTGAACCCGGTATGCCCGGTGACGAGGACGCGCCGCCCCGTCCAGAACGAACGGTTCAGCCCCATGTGCGCCACGGTGCGGCGTTCTTTTCCCACAGGCTCTCGAGCAGCTGGCGATCGCGCAGCGTGTCCATCGGCTGCCAGAAACCGTCGTGGAAATAGGCGTTCAACTGCCCCTCGCGGGCGAGGCGTTCCATCGGCTGCCGCTCCCATGTGGTGGCATCGCCCTCGATGTACGATTCGACTCCGCGGTTCAACACGAAGAAACCGCCATTGATCCAGCCCCCTTCCTCGACCGGCTTTTCGACGAAATCGGTGACGCGATCGCCATCCAGGTCGAGCTGGCCGAACCGGCTGAGCGGACGGACCGCAGTGACCGTCGCCAGCTTGCCGTGCTGGCGATGCGCCGCGATCGACGCGGAAACGTCGACGTTGCCGACGCCGTCACCATAGGTGAGGCAGAAGGTGTCGTCATCGCCGAGATACTGCATCGCGCGCTTGAGTCGCCCGCCGGTCATCGTCGCTTCGCCGGTATCGACGAGCGTGACGCGCCAGTCCTCCACCATGTTCCGGTGAACCTCGGTCACCCCGCCGCGCATGTCGATCGTGACGTCCGACATGTGAAGCGCGTAGTTGGCGAAGTATTCCTTGATCAGATAGCCCTTGTACCCAAGGCAGATCACGAATTCGTCGATGCCGTGCTGGGAATAGGACTTCATGATGTGCCACAGGATCGGCCGACCGCCGATCTCGACCATCGGTTTGGGGCGTGAACCGGTTTCTTCGGCTAGACGCGTTCCCAACCCGCCCGCGAGCAAAATTGCTTTCATCTGTCGCCCAATTTCCCGCAATTTCAAGCTATCTGGCAGCCCTTAGCGTTCGAAAGTTCGATCGACAACTGAACTTTCAAAGCGTTGCATTTGCACAAGCGCGCCGATGCCAGCCACGCCCGGTGACGGACCTGTGTTCCGCACTCCCCTGACTCCCGCGCAGCGGCAGCCCGTCCAGGAATCACCAGCAACAAAAGGCCGACTTGAGCATCCGATATGCGTTTGAAACCGCTGACATCAGGGATCTCGCGCGAAAGTCCGGTGGATCATTGCCAATCGACATCCCTTGAACCAGTTAGCGTGCATGACAGACCCAGGATCGCTGCGTACACGGTTCTCTTCTGCGCGACCTGGTCCTGCCAGCCGCGTCCGGTCGAGGGACGGCAACCCGCAAACCATTTGCCCAGGCCTTGCAGGGGACACCGCGACCGGAAGGAAACAGGCCTGATGCGCGTCCTCGCCCTCACCAAATACGGCACGCTGGCCGCCAGCACGCGGCAGCGCCTGGTGCAGTTCGAGCCGGTGCTCGCCGCGGCAGGAATTTCGGTCACGGCCGCACCATTTTTCGACGACGACCATGTCGCGCGCCTGGCGATCGGCAAACCGATCCGGCCGGCCGATATCCTGCGTGCCTATGCCAGGCGGCTCGCGACCCTGCTCCGGCTCGGCACGTTCGATCTGGTGTGGGTACAATATGAGATCCTGCCCTACATGCCGGGCGCACTGGAACTCCTCTGGACAGCATCCAGCAAGCCGATCATCGTCGACTTGGACGACGCGATCTTCCATATGTACGACGACAATGCGCGGAGCGCGGTTCGAACGCTGCTCGGCGGGAAGATGCTGCCCCTCCTGAAACGCGCGGCGGCGGTTACCGTTGGGAATGCGTATCTGGCGAATTACGTCAGCGCCGTGAATGCGAACGTCACCATCGTTCCAACCGTCGTGAACACCGACGTCTATCGTCCCGCTCCCCATCCCGCCGCCGCCCCCGCTATCGAACGGCCGCTGACGGTCGGCTGGATCGGATCGCCTTCGACGTGGCGCTACGCCGAGCAGATCCTGCCCACGATCCTGCCCCAGATCGCCGAGAATGGCGCACGCTTCCTCGCCGTGGGGGCCGGGCCGGCAGGGGACCGCTGGCAGGGAGTCGAGAACCGCAACTGGACCGAGGCCAGCGAAGTGGCATCGGTCCAGGATATGGACATCGGCGTCATGCCCTTGCCCGACGAACGCTGGGCACGCGGCAAATGCGGCTACAAGCTGATCCAGTACATGGCCTGCGGTCTGCCTACGATCGCGTCCCCGGTCGGGGTCAACAGCGAGATCGTGGAACCCGGCCAAACCGGGTTCCTCGCCGTCGACCCCGAAGAGTGGACGACAGCGCTGCAACGCTTGCTCGACGACGCGGCTTTACGACAGCGGTTTGGGCAGGCCGGGCGCCGCCGCGTGATCGAACGCTATTCGCTGGCGTCGCAGGAACCGCGCGTCCGCGACGTATTCGAACAGGCCGTCATGCGCCGTCGATAGAGCGCGCCGAGCGATTGTTGTGTTCGCTTGACTGCTGCTCTAAAGGCGCACCTCCCGGGAATTTCATAAGTGATAGCAATGCTCACCCCTGTCGGACACAGCGACTTCGGACCGACAGGGTGTGGGGTTTTCGACAGCGACATACCTGCCTCTGGCAAAGCCTGCAGTCCGACCGTAGCTCCGGGAGCCGCCGCGTGACCGCTCTGCCGGAGAGCTGCAAGCTGATCGACCTGAAGGTGCGCGGCGATGCGCGGGGCAGTCTGATCGCGATCGAACAGGGACCGGAATTGCCATTCGCGGTCCAGCGGGTTTATTATATCTACGGAACGGTTGCAGACACGGCGCGCGGATTCCATGCGCATCATGCGTTGCAACAGCTCGCAATTTGCGTGGCGGGATCGTGTACGATGGTCGTCGACGACGGGTCGCAGCGCTGCGAGGTCTTGCTCGATCGACCCGATCGCGGCTTGCAGATCGGTTCGCCGATCTGGCGCGAGATGCATGATTTCAGCCCGGACTGCGTACTGCTCGTACTGGCCAGCGAGCCCTATGACGAAGCCGACTATATCCGCGATTATCAGGCATTCCGCCAGATCGTCGGGCGAGGATCCGGAGACATGTCATGACCGTTCCGTTCCTCGACCTCGCAGCGGCCTATACCAGCGTCAAACCGGAAATGGACGAAGCGGTCGCCCGCATCCTCGATTCCGGCTGGTTCATCGGCGGCCCTGAAGTAGAGCGGTTCGAACGGATGTTCGCGGCGGCGTGCCAGGCGGACCATTGTGTCGGGGTCGGCAATGGCCTCGATGCGCTGCACCTATTGCTGCGCGCCGCCGGAATCGGCCCGGGCGACGAAGTGATCGTGGCGAGCAATACCTTCATCGCGACCTGGTTGGCCGTCGACATGGTGGGCGCGACCATCGTCGCGGTGGAACCCGATCCCGCGACCCACAATCTGGATGTTGCCCGGGTAGAGCGGGCGATCACCGAACGTACGCGCGCGGTTCTCGTCACGCATCTGTATGGCCAGCCAGCCGATCTCGATCCACTGCTCGAAATCTGTCGCCGGCATGGCATCAAACTGTTCGAGGATGCCGCGCAAGCGCATGGCGCCCGGTACAAGGGGCACCCGATCGGCGGGCATGGCGACGGTGTGGCCTGGAGCTTCTACCCTAGCAAGAATCTCGGAGCGCTGGGAGATGGCGGTGCGGTGACGTGCAACGATGCCCAACTCGCGGCGCGCGTTCGTACGCTCGGCAATTACGGTTCGGAGCGGCGCTACGTCAACGCAGAGCGTGGGGTCAATTCGCGGCTCGATCCGCTTCATGCCGCCGCGCTCGCCGTGAAGCTGCCGCTGCTCGACGCGTGGAACGATCATCGTCGCGCGATTGCGGCCCGGTATCTGGCGGCGCTGGCCGACACCGGCCTGATCCTGCCGCACGTCCCGAACTGGGCCGACCCGGTCTGGCACCTGTTCGTCGTGCGATCGCAGGACCGTGACGGCTTGCAGGCCTATCTTGCCGCGCAGGGCATCCAGACGCTGATCCATTACCCGATCCCGCCGCATCGCCAGCAGGCCTATGCCGACAGCGCGGCGGCGCAGGCGGACCTGCCGATCGCCGAGCGTCTGGCCGGCGAGATCCTGAGCTTGCCGATCGGGCCGCACATGCCGTTCGAGCAGGTGGATACGGTCATCGCCGCGATCCGGGATTGGTCCGCGGCTTGAGCGACGCCAAGGCTTCCTATCGTCAAATCCTGAAGTCGACGTCGATCGTCGGGGGTGCGACGGTCGGCTCGCTGGTCTTCGGCCTCGCGCGCAGCAAGGCGATCGCGCTTCTGGCAGGCCCCGCCGGTATCGGCCTGTTCGGGGTGCTCAATACCTTGTTCATGACCGGAACCGCCATTGCCGGACTGAACCTCTGGGCAAGCGGCGTCCGTCAGGTCGGATCGACGCCGCCCGACAGTGTCGAACGCGCCCGCGCCGTCACTGCCTTGTGGATCTTTGCATGGCTGGCGACGATCGTCGGCGGTTCGGTGTTTTGGGCGTTCGAGCGCTTCTATTACGTCCCCGCCACGCCAGCGCTGAAGAACGAGCTCGACTTTCCCTGGATCGCGCTTGCCGTCGCGCTCAATACCTTGAACAGCGTTCAGCTGATCCTGCTCCAGGTTTCCGGACGAATTGGGGCGATCGCCTATATCCGTCTGCTCGGGGCCATGCTTTCCGCGATCGTCGCAATCCTCGCGGTCTATATGCTGGGTGTCTTGGGCCTGTACGTTGCCATAGTGGCCGTGCCCGTCTCGGGAATTGCCCTGACCCTCCTCTTCTCGCGCAGCCTGGAACGGTCGCCGTGGCAAGGGTTCGGCGGCTGGATCCTCACGGAATGGCGCGGTCTGGTGGTGATGGGGCTCGGACTTGCCATCGCCAATTTCATTACCAGCATCAGCCAGTTGACGCTTCGGTCCGTGATCACGGCACAGGACGGACTCGGGGCGGCGGGATTGTTCCAGGCATCCTGGACGCTGTCGAACGTCAACCTTACGATCGTATTGTCGGCGATGGTGGTCGACTATTACCCCCGTTTGACCGCCGTCATCCGGTCTCCGCAAGCCATCGCCGAAATCATGAATCAGCAGATCCGGATCGGCTTGCTGTTCCTTGGGCCGGTTCTGACGCTAGCGGTAGGGTTTGCCCCGCTGATCGTCCTAGTCTTGTACAGCAGCAGCTTTTCGGGCGCTGCGTCGATCCTGCAATGGCAAATCGTCGGCGACGTCTTCAAGCTGCATGCATGGGCGATCGGTTTCGTCCTCCTGGCCATCAATACCACGAGCGGATACGTCCTGGCCGGTCTCGCGTTTGATCTTTCGATCGTGGGACTGGTCTGGGCCCTCTACCCTCTCCTCGGCCTGGAAAGCGCAGGGATCGGGTATGTCATTGCCCAGCTTCTGGCCGTCACCGTCTCGGCGACCCTGGTCGGGCGGCACGGCATTCGGATCGACCGGGATATCCTGGTCTGGGCGATCGTTCTGGCAGCCGGGCTGGCGGCCTTGGTCGTCGTTTCGCACTGGTCGATGGCCGCGGGCATGCTCGCCAGCCTGGCGGCATGCGGCGTGACCCTGGCGATCGCATGGCGTGAGGTTCACCGAATGGAATTGCCCTTGCCGTCCTGGCTCGATCGCCGGTTACGCCCCGGAGCGGTGCGATGACGGCCGATGCGGAACGCGCCCGGCCCAGCGTGACGCTGTGCATCCTGTGCTTCAACCAGGAACAGCATGTCGGCGCCGCGCTCGACGCCGCCTTGCGCCAGACCGGGGATCCGATCGAGATCATCGTCAGCGACGATGGCTCGAGCGACGACACGCTGGCCGTCGCACGCGCGGTGGCGGCGCGGTACCGCGGACCGCACAGCGTCATCGTTCGCCAGACCCCGCGCAATCTTGGGACGCTGCATCACCTGTTCGATGTTGCGGAGCTCGCAACCGGCGCCTTGTTGGTCGTGGCCGCCGGCGACGACATGTCGCTGCCGGAACGCGCCGAGACGCTAGCGCGGACATGGCAGCGCGCACCGAGCAGCGCCGTTTTTTCGGCCTACCAAATCATCGACGACAACGGCGTGGTCATCGATCCGCATCACCGGTTTGACGATTCCTGGCTGCCGCTGCACGATTATTTCCCCGGGCGAGACCTCGTGTCGATCCATGGCGCTTCATCGGCCTATCAACGCGACCGGTTGCTCGCCTTGCCGCGGCCGGCGACCCGCGTCCTGTTCGAGGATACGTGGCTGACCCTGATCCTGACCCTGTTGGGCCAGACGATCGCCTATGTCGACCAACCGCTCGTATCCTATCGGCAGCACGATGGCTCCGCCACGAACTATGGCACGCGCAGCCGCGTCCTGAAATCCGATGTCATCGCGGCCGATCAGCAGAACTACCGACGGGCGGCGTTCTATCGGGACGCGGTGCAGTCGTTCAGGGATCAAGTGGTCGCCTCGGGCCATGCCGGCACCGTCGCAATGACGATCGTCGATCGCGACCTTGCCTTCTATGACGCGCAAGCGGCCTGGTCCTCGCTACGGTGGCGCGCGAAACTCGCTGCAACGATGCGTGCGCGTCAGCCATGGATGCGGCAATGGGCCGCAGTGCGTCTGCTGAGCCCCGGGGTGCGGGCAACGATCGCCCGTGGACAGCAATTCGTCCGTACCGGACCAGCCCGATGAGAACCTTGTTCGTAACCTGGGACGGCCCGCAGGTTAGCTATGTCGAAAGTCTTTTCGTACCTATTTTCGAGGGCCTTGCCGCTCACGGCTATCCGGTGGACATCCTCCAATTCCGGTGGGGTGACGCTGCCCAGGAGGAAAAGGTTCGGTCCGTCTGCACGGCGAGCGGCATCGGGTATCGCGCGCGACCGATCTGGCGTGGCGTCGGTGGCCTTGGCCCCTTTGCAACGGCCCTTGCCGGCGGGCGGGCGATCACCGCTGCGGCGCGCCATTTCGGCTCGGATCTCGTCATGCCCCGCAGCTTGATGCCAGCGCTCGCAACGCTTGCGGCCCGGGGGCTCGATCGTCCGATCGTTTTCGATGCCGACGGCCTGCAGGCCGACGAACGCGTCGATTTCGCCGGTTTGAGGCCCGAGGGTGCTGTGTACCGGATCCTGCGCGATGTGGAAGCGCAGATCATCAGGCGCTCGACGGCGGTGCTGGCGCGATCCCCCCGCGCGTGCGACATTCTCCTGGCCCGCGCCGGCCCGCCGGTGGGAAGCCAACGATTTCATATCGTCACGAACGGGCGGGACGTCGCGGCCTTCCACCCCGGCGATGCCACGACGCGCCTGGCCGTTCGCGACGAACTGGGGTTGCCCGCGGATGCAACGGTGTTGGTCTACGCCGGGTCGGTCGGACCACAATACCGACTTGACCAAGCGGCGGACCTGCTCCGCCACGTTCGCCAGCGTGACCACGCCGCGCGGCTGCTCGTGCTGTCCGGGTCGCCGGCGGACGCCGCGTCCGCCCTGGCTGCGGCAGGATGCGTGGACGGGACCTTTACCATCATGCGAAGCGCGCCGGCCGATGTACCCCGCTATCTCGCGGCGGCAGATGTCGGTATCGCGTTCCGTACGCCCAGCTTCTCCATGCAGGCAGTGGCGCCCGTCAAAGTCGCCGAATATCTGCTGTGCGGGCTGCCGGTCATTGGCAATCCCGAAATCGGGGACAACCGCGCGGCCTCGAGCGCCGGTGTCTTCTTCGACAGTGCCGCTGGCAATGCCGCGGGCGCAGACTGGGTCATCGACCGCGTCCGCGCCGATCGATCCGCCCTGCGGGATACGGCCCGGCGCATCGGAGTCGAGCATTGCTCGCTGGATCGCGCCGTGCGCGATTATCTTGGCGTGCTGCGGGACATCCGCGGTTCAGAGCATACCAGCGGACAATCGCCGTCCCTTGGATGAAGCATGATGTGGCAACGAGGAATGACCCAGTGATACACGCGCTCGCATGTGTTCAGGACTGCAGTATCGGGGAAGGCACAACCGTTTGGCAGTTCGCCGTCGTGTTGGCCGGCGCCCGGATCGGCTGTAACTGCAATCTCAACGCCCATACGCTGGTGGAGGGCGGCGCCGTGCTGGGTGACCGTGTTACGCTGAAAAGCGGCGTCTACGTGTGGGATGGCATCGTCCTCGAGGACGATGTCTTCTGCGGCCCAAATGCGACCTTCACCAACGACAAACGGCCCCGGTCAAAAGTTCATCCGGAATCTTATCCGCGAACGGTGGTAAAGCGGGGGGCGAGCATCGGCGCGGGCGCGATCATTCTGCCCGGGCTGGTCATCGGCGAACGCGCGATGATCGGGGCCGGTGCCGTGGTTACGCGCGACGTCGCCGATGACGCGGTTGTCATCGGCAATCCAGCAGCGCCGCTACAGGATCGAAGCGGGCGGTAACCGGGTCGCCGCGCGCGACGTACGAACGTCGGTCCTCCATTGCTTGAGCCGCGCGCGCCACGACTGCGGAATTGCCGACAGCACCAGGTGACGGCTATTGCGGACGGCGAACTCCAGCATGGGAGAGGGATTACGGCGCCGCTGCGCAAGCGTCCGGTACGCGCGCCACGACATGCGATGTTTTCCAACACCCGCCGCTGCGCGCCCCATGCCCGCATAAAACCCGTCTTCCATCGCCCGATATTCGGTGGGCGTGAACCGATCGCGATACTTGGCGAGCGTCTTGAACGGGTCATCGAAGAACAGTTCGACCTTGCTGCCCAAGCTGTCGGGCGCCGCCGTCTTCACCATCAGGGGACTTGGGTCGTACCGAAACTCATACCCTTGCGCTGCGACCGCCGCGTAGAAATCGAGATCCTCGCCAACCAGGGTTTCATCGAAGCCGCCCGTTCGGTCATAGGCTTCCCGCCTGACCATCACGCTGGAGGCGATTGCCGTCACGCCGCGCGCAATCAATTGTCGCAGGCATGCCCCTTCGGCGGGCACGTAACTACCGGTCAGAAGCACCGCATCGCCGGCCAGCGTCTCGTCATAGCCGTTGCAATGAACTGCCCCTACCTCCGGTGGACCTTGCTCGAACAGGGCGACCTGCCGCGCCAGTTTTTCCGGCAGGAAACGGTCGTCGGACGCCAAGATGGCAATGTATTTGCCGTGCGCATGCCGAATAGCTTCGTTGAGGGTCGACGCCACCCCGCCGTTCGGCTTGGTCAGCATGGTGAACGCGCCCCCCGTCTCCTGGTGGACACGTTCGATCACTGCCAGCGTGGCATCGGGCGAGCCGTCGTCCACGACGATCAACTCGACCGGATGGTAGGTCTGATCGAGCACGCTACGGATCGACCGCTCGACAAAATCCTGATGATTATAGGCGGGGATGACCACGCTGACGAGCGGCTGCGCCGGGTCCATCGTCACTGCGGCCCCCTCTCGCGGGTCGCGGGTAGCATCGCCGCAGGGGTAATGACGAAGACGCCGCGAAGGATGTTCCATCCTGTACCGGCCAAGCTAACTGACATGAACGGTCCCCGCCGTTGCCCGTGACCTGACGGTCGGAAAGCTGCCCTTATCGGTCATCGCGAAGACGCACAAGAACACCCGCTCGTGTCCTTCCCCATGCCCCTGCGCCATTGCGGTCGGGGCCGCGACATGCGAAGCGAACGGGCTCCCGACACGAGCAGAGAATAACCATGTGTGGCGTCGCAGGAGCGATCTTCGGTTCGAGGACGGCTCGCTTCCCGGTTGAGCTGATGACGCGGCCGCTCGCGCATCGCGGCCCCGACGATTCCGGGCGGTGGGAGGATGTCGACGCCGGCATTGTGCTCGGGCATCGCCGCCTCGCGATCGTCGACCTGTCGCCGCTTGGCCACCAGCCGATGGCGTCGGACGACGGGCGCTGGATGATCGCGTTCAACGGCGAGATCTACAACCACCGTGCGATCCGCGCCGAGCTCGACGCGGCCGGGCGCGGCGCGCAGTGGCGCGGGCATAGCGACACCGAGACGCTGGTCGCCGCGATCGCCGCCTGGGGGCTGGAGGCGACGCTGCCGCGCTGCGTCGGCATGTTCGCGATCGCGCTGTGGGACCGGCGCGACCGCGTGCTGCATCTCGCGCGCGACCGGTTCGGTGAAAAGCCGCTGTATTACGGCTGGGTTGGCGGCGACTTCCTGTTCGGATCCGAACTCAAGGCGCTGCGCGCGCACCCGCGCTTCGCCAATCCGGTCGACCGCGATGCGCTCGGCGCGTTTGCGGCGCGCACCTACGTGCCGGCCCCGCGCTCGATCTACCGCGACATCTACAAGCTCGAACAGGGCTGCATCCTGTCGGTCGTGCCCGAGGCGGCGGGGGTCGCGCCGGGCGCACCGCCGGCGGAAGGGCGCAGCGGCGGGCTGACCCTGACGCGCTACTGGTCGTATCGCGACGTGCTGGCGGCGGGCGCCGCCGATCCGATCGGCACCGAGGAGGACGCGATCACCGCGCTCGACGATGCGCTAGGCGCGGCGATCGCGGGACAGGCGATGGCGGACGTCCCGGTCGGCGCGTTCCTGTCGGGCGGGATCGATTCGTCGAGCGTCGTCGCCTTGTACCAGCGCCACTCGGCAACCCCGGTGCGGACCTTCTCGATCGGCTTCGAGGAAGCCGGCTTCAACGAGGCCGAATATGCCAAGGAGGTCGCGCGGCATTTCGGCACGATCCACAACGAGCGCTACGTCTCGGTCGCGGAGACGCGCGACGTCATCCCGCAGCTGCCCGCGATGTATGACGAACCGTTCGCCGATTCCTCGCAGATCCCGACGCATCTGGTCAGCCGGTTCGCCAAGGAACAGGTCACGGTCGCGCTGTCCGGCGATGGCGGGGACGAGCTGTTCGCGGGCTACAACCGCCATTTCGCCGCGCCGCAGCTGTGGGATCGGCTGAGCCTCCTCCCGCGCCCGCTCCGCGCCGCGGCGAGCGCCCCGCTCAGCCGACTTCCGCCGCGCCTGTGGAACGCGCTGCCGGGGAACCGCCCCCCGCATTTCGGCGCGAAGATCCAGAAGGCGTTGCGCGTCGCCGGGGGCGCGCGGCGCTTCGACGACGTCTATACGAGCTTTCTCGACGAATGGAGCTTCGAGCCGTCGCCCGTGCTGGGGTCACGCGGTGCGGCCGGTTTCGACATGGACGTGTTCCCGGGCGCGCCAGATGCGGTGCGGATGATGTATTGCGATGCGACCAGCTACCTGCCCGACGACATTCTGGTGAAGGTCGATCGCGCGGCGATGGCGGTCAGCCTCGAGACGCGCGTGCCGTTCCTCGACCACCGCGTCGCCGCGGTCGCCGCGCGCATTCCGCTGGCGATGAAGATCAAGGACGGGCGCGGCAAGCACGTGCTGCGCGAGCTGCTCTACCGCCATGCGCCGCGCGCGCTGTTCGAACGGCCGAAGGCCGGGTTCGCGATCCCGATCGGCAGCTGGCTGCGCGGGCCGCTGCGACCGTGGGCAGAAGAGCTGCTCGCCCCGGCGCGGCTCGCTGCCGAGGGCTATTTCGATGCGACTGCGGTGCAGGCACGCTGGCGCGACCATCTGTCGGGTCGGCGCGATGCCACGGCGGCCTTGTGGGCGGTGCTGATGTTCCAGGCGTGGCATGCCGAACAGGAAACCCCAGCGGTGATCGACTGGAAGCAGGCCTCCTGAAACCGGGGGGTAACGGCTTACCCCCTCACCCCGCAACCGGCCGATACAGGAACGGCCGGCGGAACAGCCCCGCGAAATGCACCGGGTTGAACCCGCCGATCGTGATCGTATGCCCCCCCGCCGCGACCAGCCCCGACAGGTCGACGTCCCAGTCACGCCGGTAATCGCCGTTCCACCATGGCTCCGAATAACCACGATGCGCGACGAGCTTGCCGTCGACATACAGCCACGCCTCGTTGAACAGCCCCGGCAGCATCAAATGAAGACTCCGCGCGACGTCCGCCGGGGCGAGATCGATCTGCGTCGCCTCGCAATAGAAGCCGAGGTCGTTCGCCCCGCCCGGGCGCAGCACCCCCTGCCCCTGGAGGTAGAGGTCGCTCCGCACCATCCGCGGCGCGGGCTCCGGCGCGATCCCGCCACGGCACGGCCCCGCCCCACCAACTTCGCCGGTATAGCGCCACCCGGGCGGCACGGGATCGCGCAGCGCGAACGACCAGGCGAGCGGCAGTTTGGCGATCAGCTGTCCCTTGCGCCCGTCGGTCAGCGCGGCGAGCCCCCTCAGTTGCTCCACCTCGCCCGGGAACCACGCCGGGCCGCCGTCGGGTTTCTCGGCCTCGACCCCGACAACGTGCGTGGTGAAGATCGGGCTCAGCGTTGCGAGCTGCTGGCGCGCCGCGAGCGCCTGTTCGCCCGCCCGGACCGCCGCGGCATAATCGCCGCGGGTCGCGCTTGCGTCGATCATCGCGACATAGTTGCGGATCACCTCGAAGCTCAGCCGGGTGAAACGCAGCCGCTGCGCGATCACGTCCGCGTCGCGCCCCGTTGTCCCCTTGGCACTCGTCCCCCTGGCGGTCGCGAACGCCGCCTCGGCCGCGTCGAGCGCGGGGGCAAGTCTTGCGACCAGCGCGGGGGTGTAGATCGCGGGTGCGGCCATCGCCTCATGCTCGGTGACGCCGGTGTCGCGCCACGCGGCGAAGATCGCCCCCCAATAGTCCGCCATCGCGGGCGCGGCGGGGCCGTAGAAGGCGGGGTAGAAGTCCTTGAGCATCGCGCCCACGTCGGCGTTCGGGTCCCACATCAATTGCCCGCGGAAGAACAGGTTGAGGAAGGTCGTCGCATAGGCGCCCCGGCTCTCCGTGCCGATCCCGAGGATCCCGAGCTTCGCGTAATGCCGGACGTCGCGCGCGAACACGTCCTGCGACGGGTCGGGCAGGTCGCGCCACACCAGCATCCCCTGGTCGTAATCGTAGATCGCCAGCCGCCCGTCCATCACCTTCGCCCAGCGATCGACCATCGCGCCATACGCCTGGCGTGGCGGGGAACGCGGGTCGTCGATCGCATGGTTGGGGTCGATGTCGATCGGCGCGATCCACATCGCGAGGTTGGGCTCGGCCTTGGTCACGATCCGCGGCGGGAGCGTCACGTTGACATAGGCGAGCCCGCCGATCAGCGCCTTGCTGTCGGGGGCGTCGTGCCGCAGCGTCGCGGCGACGCGGTTGTAGAGCGTCATCATCGCATCGGTCAGCGACGGGCGCAGCATGTAGCGGTCGTATTCGGTGACGAGCGCGCGGTCGCCCGGGTCGTCATTCTGGTAGCGCCCGTCCGCGATCGCGAGCGAGACCGACGTGCCCTTGCGGTACGAAGGCGCGATCTTCGTGACGATATGCCGTGCGGTCGCTTCCGCCGAGAAGGGCACGTTGAACGCGGTCCCGCCCGGCGGAGCAATGTCCGTGGTATAGGCGTCGAGCGCCTGCCCGTTACCGGGCAGGCGCGCGAGCGACATGAAATTGCGGTGCCGGAACTCTTCCGCCCCGTCCTCGCTGCCGTTCCACGCGGTCCAGTAATGGCGGATCTCGAAGGGCGGCGCGTAAGCGAAGGACAGCGTGCCGACGCTGAGGTCGCGGTGCTGCGGCACGACCTCGCCGAACGCGGTCGGCAGATACCAGCGGCAGCCCCATTGCTGGAGCAGCCAGGACGCCGCGAAATAGCTCGATTCGTCATTGCTGCCCGCGAGATACAACCGGTTGCCGGCGCGCAGCGCGACGATCGCATCGCCCTGGACGAGCGGATGCGGCTTTGCGGTCGCGGTGAGCCGGGCCGCGACCCGCCGGTCCGCCGCGACCGCCGCCTTGCCAAGCACGATCGCGCCGTCGTGCGCGCCCGCCGGGAGCGTCGCGACGATCTGCGGCATGGCACCGGTCATCAGGCCGATATATTTCTGCAGGTCGCTGCCTGCGCGCTTCTCCCACGGGCCTGCATCGGGCGCGACCACGATCACCGCGAGCGCCGTGCCGTCATGCGTGATCGCCAGATCGTCCGCGCCGTGGCGCCCCGCCAGCTGCGCGAGCGCAGGCTGCGGCAGCACGAGCGCAGCCGCCATCATGGCCAGTCGCCGCAGCAGACCGCGAGAACCGGACGATGACCGTGCAGCGTCTTGCTTCATCATCGCCGGGTCCGTTCCTGTTCTATGGTGCGGCTGTGATATCGGGCGCAGATCCAGGCGGATAGCCCTCCATGCTGGGTTGATGCCGCTGCGAATGCCGTGTGGGCCGTCATCCCGCTTGCCGATCCGCTCTCTCCTTCTCTACGAGGCGCAACCCGGTCTATGGGTGGGATGATCGGCGGACACCGATCGAAAGGAAATCGGCATGATCACGGACACCGGCCCGACGACCTATGATTTTGTAACGCGCGGCGCCTGTCCTGGCTGTGGATCACCCGACGTGCGGAAATTGTACGAGACGCCGTTTTCCGAGGGCGGCATCGGAACGTTCGTACGGGATTACTACGGCGTCGATCCGCTCCGTCTGGCTGACGGTCGGTATCGGCTTGAGCGCTGCCGGGCCTGCGGACTGACCTTTCAGGGAGATGTCGGAGGCAATGCCCTGCTTTCCGATCTCTACACCTATTGGGTCGAGGAACCGGGCAACCCGGATCAGGACATCGCAAGCTATCGCGAAGACATCAATGCCATCCCGCTCTCGCGCGATGCGCATGAAATCATGGCTGCGGCCTCTTTCCTCGGAAAACCGCTGAAGGATCTGCGAACCCTCGATTACGGCATGGGCTGGGCCTTGTGGCCGCGTATCGCGGTCGCGTTGGGCTGCCAGTCCTATGGCAGCGACCTGTCCGAACCGCGCATGGAATTCGCTCGGCACCATAAGGTGAAATCCGTCACCGACGATGAAATCTCGACGTTGCAATTCGACTTCATCAACACCGAACAGGTATTCGAGCATGTCATTGAACCGCTTGCGCTGCTGCGTCGGCTGAAACAGTCGCTGTCGCCGGGTGGAATCGTGAAGATATCGGTTCCATCCGGCGACGCGGCCGATGCCATCATCACCTCGCTGGAACAGGGAACCTACGCGGGAGACTATGCGAGCATCATTCCCGTCCAGCCATTGGAACATGTCAACACTTATACATACGGGTCGTTGGAAGCCATGGCGGCGGCGGCAGGTCTTGAGATCGTTACCCCCGGCCTCTGGCACCTGTTTGCGTTCCTGCGCCATCGCAACACCTTGGCCCTCACCCGTCCACGCAAGGTTGCAAAGGAACTCGTGCGGCCCTTGTACCAGCGCCGCGATCCCAAGAACCTGTTCGTGTGGCTGCGCCACAAGGCGTAACACCATCCGCTTGCCGACCCGCCCCCTCCTTCTCTACGAGGCCCCGCATCAACAGGAGTGATCGCATGCGGATTCTCGTCACTGGCGTCGCCGGGTTCATCGGTTTCAACGTCGCGCGGGTGCTGCTCGCGCGCGGCGATACCGTGATCGGCATCGACAGCCTCAACGCCTATTACGACGTTACGCTCAAGCACGCGCGGCTCGCGCTGCTGGCCGAATCCGGCGAGGCGTTCACCTTTGCGCAGGTCGACTTCTCCGATCATGAAGCGCTCGACGGTGCGCTGGACGGCCAGCAGTTCGACCGCATCGTCCATCTCGGCGCGCAGGCCGGGGTGCGCTACTCGATCGAGAATCCGCGCGCCTATCTGCAGTCCAACCTTGCGGGGCATCTCAACCTGCTCGAGGTCGCGCGGCACCGGAAGGTCGAGCAGATGGTCTATGCCTCCTCCTCCTCGGTCTATGGCGGCAACGACACGCTCCCGTTCCGCGTCGAGGACCGCGTCGACCAGCCGCTGTCGCTCTACGCCGCGACCAAGAAGGCGGACGAGTTGATGAGCGAGACCTATGCGCACCTCTACCGGCTGCCGCAGACGGGGCTGCGCTTCTTCACCGTTTATGGCCCGTGGGGCCGCCCCGACATGGCGATGTGGCTGTTCACCAAGGCGATCTACGAGGGGCGCCCGATCGACGTGTTCGGCGAGGGGCGGATGCGGCGCGACTTCACCTATATCGACGACATCGTCAGCGGGATCGTCGCCTGCCTCGACAATCCGCCCGCCGACGACGGCATGGTCAAGGCCGGCGGCAGTATCAGCCCGCACCGCATCTACAATATCGGCAACAGCCGGTCGGAGGATCTGGGCGAGATGATCTCGCTGATCGAGCAGGCCTGCGGCAAGCCGGCGGAACGCCGCCTGCTGCCGATGCAACCCGGCGACGTGCGCGATACGTTCGCCGACATCAGCGCGATCCAGCGCGACCTCGGATACGAACCGCGTACCACCATCGTGGAAGGCGTTCCCCGATTCGTGGCCTGGTATCGCGCGTATCACGGACTGTGATCAGGACCACGAAGTGTTGCAGCGCGGCAACGCCGGGCGAAAAAAGTGGCGTCCTTGCGCCCGAGGCCCCTGCGTCCGCCGCGCTTCGTTAAAATAAGTGTGGAACTCTATACCCTTAATTGGGTTAGCTGGGATCGGGCAGTCGTCGAAGCACGCGGTTGTCACACGTCGTTTTTTGGGGACTGGACAATTCATGTCCAGTGACTATAGCGGCTCACAAGTTCGGAACTGGTTGGTTCTGGAGGGAGATGAACATGAAATTTAAGGGTCTCTACACGGCATTCGCGGCGGCCTCGCTGATCGCGGCGCCAACGTTGGCAGCGGCCGCTCCGGTGGCTACGCCACTGACGCAGCCGGCAGGTGAAACCGTTGACGGCGACAACGCCCTCGCCGGTTCGAGCCTGATCATCGCAATCCTCGCCGTTGGCGCGATTGCTGGTGGTATCGTTGCTGCAGCAAGCAACAACGACAGCCCCACCAGCCCGTAAGCCTTACGGCTTTCAGCTAGAAAAGGGGTCGCTCGACACTGTCGGGCGGCCCCTTTTTTATTGTGAGCACGGCTTTTGTGCTCAATAGAAACCCATGCCCTTGCCGACGTCCGCCCTGTTGACCGCGCTTGTCTGGAGCGTGCCGCCCGGCGACCTTCAGAGCGCGAATCGCACGACCGTGCAGGCACCCCCCGCGGCCACGCTCGCGCTGGCCGGGCGGGAACAGGATGGCAGGGTGGCCACGCTCGCCTTCCGACTCGCGCTCGCCGGTCGCTCCCGCTGTACGGCGCAAGTGCCGATCCATGGCCTGGTGTTGCAGCATCTTTCCCAATTTGCCCAAGCCGATCGCGCCGGCGTGATCGCTGCAATTCCGCTCGATCGCGGACCGGGCGTGATCGCGCTGGTACCGGGCAGTCCAGCCGCGGTGGCGGGCATTCAGCCCGGCGACATCCTGCTGGCAATCGACGGTGTCGCACTCCCCGCCGAATCGGGGCTTGCCGCCCCCTTCAGCGCAACCCGGGCGCATGATCGTGCCGATGCGATCGACGATCTGTTGGCGCAGGTCCAGCCGCTCACGCTGATGCTGCTGCGGGACAACCGTACGGTGGCCGTGCGCATGGCCGCGCTGCTCGCCTGCCCCTCGCGGGTCTATCTGGCGCGGTCCGGACAGCACAATGCCTATGCCGACGGGCGGCATGTCTTCCTGACGACCGGCTTGCTGTCCCTGCTGCACAATGACGACGAGCTGGCGTTCATCATCGCGCATGAGATGGCGCACAACATCCTTGGCCACGCTGCCCTCATGCGCAGCGGCGCCGTCGGCAAAGGCATTGGCCGAACTTTCGGAAAAAGCGGCGCGATCATCCGGCGGACCGAAAGCGAGGCCGATTCGCTCGGCGCGACGATCATGCTCGACGCCGGGCTCGATCCCGTTCGCGGCGCCGCGATCCTGCAACGACTCGGCGGCGCCGACCTGGGAATCGCGTTGCTGGCATCGCATGAACCAACGGGACAGCGGCTGGCGGCCATCGCGGCGGTTGCAGCGGCGCATCGCCATCCGTGATGCAGCGGGATTACTATCAAATTCTGGGCGTCACCCAAAACGCGTCGCCGCACGCGATCCGCGCGGCGTTCGTTCGGCTGAGCAAGCGCTACCACCCGGACATGCCCGGAAGCGAAAGCGGGCTGCAATCACGGCTGCACGACGTACAGCAGGCCTATCACTGCCTGTCCGACACCAACGCCCGCGCGCTGCACGATCGCATGCTCGATGAAAGCCGGCGGCTCCACATGGCGCAGCAACGTGCGGTCCAACGCCGGCTATGGCGGTATGATCGCCGTCACCCGCATCCGACGCCTAGGGTTTACCGGCGCGGTCGCTGGCGTGTGGGGCTGATCGTTGCCGCGCTTCTGGGCCTTATCGTGTTGGCGGCGGTGCAGTTCGGCTGATCATTTGGCGCCAAAGCCCGTCAGCATGATGCCGACGGTCCGCAGCGAAATGAGCAGATCCAGCCAGAACGAGAAGAACTTGATGTAATAGAAATCGTAGTGGAGCTTGACGTGCACGTCGTCGAGCCCGGCGACGTGCCCCTGGTTGACTTGCGCCCATCCGGTGATCCCCGGACGAACGATGTGCCGGTAGGTGTAGAACGGCAGTTCGCTATCATACCAGGCCGACAGCGACATCGCCTCGGGGCGCGGCCCGATCCAGCTCATCTCCCCCCGCAAGATGTTGATGATCTGCGGCAATTCGTCGATTCGCGAGCGGCGCAGAAATCGCCCGACCCGGGTCACGCGCGCATCGCCGTCCAGCGTGATCGCCGATTCGCGCGATTCCCGATCGGCGTCGAGCGGCCGCTCCAGCATGGTTCGGAATTTCAGCATATCGAACGGAATGCCGCGATACCCCATGCGGCGCTGGCGGAACAGGATCGGGCCGGACGAGCTCGCGCGGACCAGCAATGCGACGATGATCAACGGGATCAGCAGAAACGGCAGCACCACGATGCTGGCGAGGAGATCGATCGCGCGCTTCAGGCCGCGATACCCGAGCCCCGGAAGGAGCGAGCCGAAGCTGTTCTCGGACAGATGTTCGATCTGCACGCGGCCGGTCAGCGATTCGCGCAGCTGCTTGGTATGGTACACCGGGATGCCCGCGATCGCCGCCTGCGCAAGCATCCGCTCCCATTCGGGGGAATGGTCGGAGCGCAGATCGGCGACGATCGATGCCGTGGGATCATCCGGCACGACCGGTGCGACCAGCGGAACCCAATCGACCTGGGGTGTATCCTCGACGATTCCGGTGTTGCCAACCGGGACGTAATACATCCGGCGCGCAGCGGCGCGCTGCTCGACATAGCCGAGGAGAAACGCGCTGCCGGTCGTCGCGACATAGCCGGTCAGCAGCATGGACCCGCTGTAATCCAGGCGCGCGGCGAGCAGCACCGCTGCCGCGAGCCCGAACGTCGAGGAGAAAGCAGGGAGAATGAAGCTGAAGGCGCGGGTACCCGGATAGACGGTCACGCGCCGAAGCACGAGAAAAGCCATGACCGCAGCGATCAACGATCCGAGTTGCGTGTTGATCGTGCCCGGCAGGTTCTGCGCCAGCGAACCGAAGGTCACGAGCGGTGCGCCGAGCGGCACGATACCGCCAGCCATCGCGATCAGCAGGAGCGGACTGAACCGACCTACCGTCGGTTGCCGCGTCCGGGTCGACCGCCCGTGATCACTCGTTATCAGCACAAGGCGACCTTATGATAGGGGCGATTGCCCAAATGCAGTACACACGGATCGGTCGTGGCGATCTTGACCTATGCCACAAGCGCTTAACCCGGGATGAGCGCGACCGGCAAGGGACAGATGGTCAAACCGTCCGTCCGATTTCGATGGACTCCCTTGCGCGGACGGGTCAAGCGGCCCGCATGTTCTCGATCGTGCTGGACTGGGAAGCCTTCAAAGACTGGCTTTCCACCACTGTTCATCTCACGCATCATGACCTGCACCTGCTCCTCGGGGTCGGTTTCACGCTGGCGTTCGGATGGATTTTGCGGCGTCCGCTGGGCTCCTGGCTGCCGCTGCTGATCGTGGTTGCGCTGGAGTTGCTGAACGAGACGTCCGATTTCACGCGCTATCACGTTTCGGGGTGGCCGTGGACGCCGTTGCCGACGCTGATCGACATGGCCATCACGATCCTCCCCCCGCTGGCCATCGTGCTCGCGGCGCGCTGGAATTCCGCGCATTTCCAGTATTTCAGAAGGCGCCAGCGAATCATCGTGCAGACCCAAGTCGATGCGGAGTGCCACCGCCGCTGAGCCGAAGCATGGTGCGTGGTGCGTGGCTGCAGCGTCCGTGCCGACCGGCGCGCGGTGCGCGGAAGCACGATCCGGTACCACGCTTCTCCTACCCCTTCCGATCATTCGACATTCTCCGGGTATTTCCCGGGTTTGGCGTTCCGCCCTACCGCGTCATGGGACCGTGCATGAACATCCTGGTCGCCCCGCTCGCTACCGACAGCGCGACGCCTCCATCGGGCGACGCACGTTGGTGGCCGCACGGGCGGGACTGGGGAGTGCTCCTGCTGTACGGGGTCGGCTTCTGGCTGGCGCACGCCGCTGCGCTGCCATGGGGCGGGACGGGTTATTATTCCTTGTGGTTTCCCGCGGCCGGCGTGCGCTTCGCGGTGCTGTGGCGCCGGGGCGTACGAATCACCCCCGCGGTCGCCGTCGTCGAAGTGGTGGCGGACATTCTCAGCGGCGCGGTCGACCCGTTCGGCGCGGATGCCATCACCGTCATCGTCAGCGCGGTTCGGCCGGCGCTGGCGTACGGCATCGCGATCGCGGCGATCCGATGGCTCGCCGGTGGCGCGCGGGCGGCCGTGCTCGCGCCGCCGATGCCCTTCGGTCTCGCGGCGATCGTCGCGCCGATCGCCGCCGCGGTTGCCGCCTTGCCCTGGTCGTTGCTGCGCCCGGACATGTCGGGCGTCGGCGACACGCGCTCGATCGTGCTGTCCCTCACGGGGTTTGCGGTCGGCGACCTGCTCGGGGTGATGATCGTTGCGCCGGCGTTGTTGTGGGCCCTGGGCGTGCTGCGCGGCACGCTGCGATCGCCCCGCCTGCCCCGGATGTCTGCGTTGGCCGAAGCCGTGGCGGTGCTGGGAAGCGCCATCGCCATGGCGCTGTTGCTGGCGCGCGCCGAGCTTGGACTGCAACCGACGCCGTTATTGCTGGCGGTCGCCTGGATCGGATTGCGATTCGGCCGTGGTGCCGCCTGGTGCGCGATCGTGATCGTCGCCGCGCTGGTGCTGCCGCAGACGGCGCGGGATCTTGCCGGCGCGGCGCGGCTGCAACTCCATCTCGGGCTCGCAGCGGTGACGATGGTCGGCTATCTGGCGGGGAGCTTCACCGAGGCGCAGCTGCGGGCGCAGGCGGACCTGGCGCGGCGCGACCGGCTGCTGTTCCAGGCCGAGCGGCTCAAGACACTGCGCGCCATGTCCGTCGCGGTGATCCACGAGATCAGCCAGCCGATCACTACGCTCGCGATCGAGGCGCGACACCTGCATGGTCTTGCGGCGGACGCCTCCCCCGAAATCGCCGAGACAGCTGCCCTGATCGACCGCAAGGCCGCCGCCCTGTCGCTGCTGGTGCGACGGTTGCGCCGATTCGGCGGACGGGCGGTGGACGAACCGTCGCTGCTGCCGGTTGCCGCATTGCTGGAGGATGTCGTCCAGCTGGTCGGTCCCGAGGCCAAGGCAGCACGGATCCGCCTCGAGGTGGCGTCGTGCGATCCGGACCTGCTCGTGCTGGCGCAAGAGGTCGAGCTGGGGCAGGCGGTCGTCAATCTCCTGCGCAATGCCCTGCAGGCGTGCGACGATGGAATCGTCCGCATTGCATGCAGCGCGCAGGCTGGCCGCGTTGCCATCGGCGTGACCAACCGGTGTGCAACCGGGCCGCGCGTGCATGACGGGATGGGAGTAGGCCTGCTCGTCTCGCGCGCGATCGTCGAGGCGCATGGCGGAACGCTCGTTCGCGACGGCAGCGACGGCACCATCCGCCACCAGATCATCCTGCCGCTTGCTGGAGACCCCCTATGATCGACCCCGCTCCCCTGGTGTATGTCGTCGATGACGATCGCGACCTGGGCGCGACGGTGGCGCGCCTGCTCGGTCGCCATGGCTTTGCCGCGGAACCCTTCCTCGATCCTGCGCTGCTGTTGAAGGTCTACGCCGCCGCCCCGGCGCATTGCATCGTCACGGACGTGATGATGGGGGATCTGGATGGCTTCACCTTTGCCGACCGGGTCCGTGCGATCGATCCGGCCGTCGCCATCGTGTTCATGACCGCTTGGCCGACCACTGCCAACGCGGTCGATTCGGTGCGGCGCTATGGCGGCCTCGACTATCTCGAGAAGCCGCTCGACGAGGCCCGCCTGCTGACCGCGGTCGCCGAGGGCGTGGTATGGTCGGCCGGCCGACGGCGGGTGATGCACCGGACCGCGATGCTGTCCCCCCGCGAGCGGGACGTGTTCGAATGGCTGGCGCGCGGCCATTCGAACAAGGAAGTCGCCGCCCAACTCGGCCTCAGCCCCAAGACGATCGAGGATCATCGCGCGGCGATCATCGCGAAGACCGGGGTCAACGGCCTCGCACAGCTGATCGCGCTCGCCCGCTGAGCCCCTGCTTCGGCATGCGGATCCGGATCGACCGGAAGCTGATCGGCGCGAGCCCATGTACGGTGTCGCGCGGTGCCCGGATATACCGCGTCTCGCCCTTCACCGCGACGTGATCCCCGCCGCAATCCGCCATTCGAGGTGGAGCGGCCATTGCCGAAGCGGCGCTTGGGCGGGGCGGCCGGCATGCGCCGACCGCCCCGCCCGATCGCGCCGTTCAGGCGGCGGCGGGAAGCGTCGCCATGTCGATGACGAAGCGATACTTCACGTCGCTCTTCGCCATCCGCTCATAGCCCGTCTCGATGTCCGCCATGGCGATCATCTCGATATCGGCGGTCAGCCCGTGCTGCTGGCAGAAATCGAGCATCTCCTGCGTCTCGGCGATCCCGCCGATCAGCGAGCCCGCGATCGAGCGGCGCTTGAACACCAGATTGCCGACCGATGGCGAGGGGTGCGGATGCTCCGGCACGCCGACCAGCGTCATCGTCCCGTCGCGCTTGAGCAGCGCGGTGAACGCGTCGAGATTGTGGCTCGCCGCAACCGTGTTGAGGATGAAGTCGAAGCTGTTGGCATGGTCCGCCATCGCCGCTTCGTCCTTCGACACGATCAGGTCGGTCGCGCCGAGCCGCTTGGCGTCCTCGCGCTTGTTGGGCGAGGTCGAGAAGACATAGACCTCGGCGCCGAGCGCCGCCGCGATCTTGACCCCCATGTGGCCGAGGCCGCCGAGCCCGACGATGCCGACCTTCTGGCCCGGGCCGACGTTCCAGTGCTTGAGCGGCGAATAGGTGGTGATGCCGGCACAGAGCAGCGGTGCCACCGCGGCCAGATCCTTCTCGTCATGGCCGATCCGCAGCACGAAGCCCTTGTCGACGACGATATGGTCCGAATAGCCGCCGAAGGTATGGCCGCCGAGCACGGGGTCTGGACCGTTGTAGGTCCCGACGAAGCCGGTGGTCTCGCAATATTGCTCCTCGCCGTCCGCGCAGGACGGGCAATGGCCGCAACTGTCGACCATGCAGCCGACGCCGACGACGTCGCCGACCGCGAACTTGGTCACCGCCGTGCCGATCGCGGCGACCCGCCCGACGATCTCGTGGCCGGGAACGCACGGATAGAGCGTCCCGTCCCACTCGCCGCGTGCGGTGTGGAGATCGGAATGGCACACGCCGCAGAACAGGATGTCGATCGCGACGTCGCTCGGCTGCGGATCGCGGCGCTCGAAGGTGAAGGGCGCGAGCGGCGTATCGCTCGATTGCGCGGCATAGCCGCTGGCCATCGTGGTCATGGAAACCTCGTCATCTGGAAAGGGGGGTGACCGTTCGCGTTGTCGACTCGATCGCGGGGGTAACGAAGCAGGCGCCGTTGAGTGCCGTCGATCGCGACACCCGGCACGAAAACGCGGGAAAATGCGGCCCACCGTCCGCTTTCGGCGACGAGCGGCCGGTTGCGCCGTCGAAGCTGCGTATGGCGACGCCGCTACTGGGGAAAATCCGGCCTATCCGTGCATTTGGCGCCACCCGCCCCCACATCGGTCATCGACAACCCTACAGCCCCGGGCGGTGCAGCATGCCAAAGCCGATGAAGATCGATTTCGTTTCCGACGTTTCCTGCCCGTGGTGCATCATCGGATTGCGCGGGCTGGAGCAGGCGCTCGAGCGGACTCGCGACCTGGTCGACGCCGACATCACTTTCCAGCCGTTCGAGCTGAACCCGCAAATGGGCAAGGCCGGCCAGAATATCGGCGAGCATATCGCCGAAAAATATGGCGCGACGCCGGAACAGTCCGCCGCCAACCGCGCCACGATCCGCCAGCGCGCCGCCGATCTCGGCTTCACCATGGCGATGTCCGACACGAGCCGGATCTACAACACCTTTGATGCACATCGGCTGCTGCATTGGGCTGAGGAAGAGGGGAAGCAGGCTGCGCTGAAACATGCGCTGTTCGACGCCTATTTCACCAACCAGCAAGATCCGTCCGACCCCGCGGTGCTGGTCGCGGTGGCCGAGACGGTCGGCCTCGACCCGGTGCAGGCCGCCGAGATCCTGGCGAGCGACCGTTATGCCGCCGAGGTCCGCGCCGCCGAGCAGCTGTGGCAATCGCGCGGCATCCACGCGGTGCCGGCGATCGTCATCAACGACCGCCACCTGATCTCGGGTGGCCAACCCCCCGAAGCCTTTGAACGCGCGATTCGCGAGATCGCCGCCACGGGCTGACCGGCAGTCCGGCGGGCGACGGTCCTCAGCGCGGCCGTCGCTTCGCCATCCGGGAGGCGTTGGCGCTTTCCTCCGCCGCGAGTTTGCGCCAGCTAGCGAACCGTTCCGCCGTCAGCGTTCCGTCGGCGATCCCTGCACGAACCGCACAGTTGGGTTCGACCCCATGCGCGCAGTCCGCGAACCGGCAATCCTGCGCGGCAGCCGCAAAATCGTCGAAGACCTCGGCGATCCCCGCGGCCGCCTCGGCCAGTTGCAGCTCGCGCATGCCGGGCAAGTCGAGCAGCCAGCCTCCCCGCTCCAGTCGGTGAATCTCACGGACAGTGGTGGTGTGGCGGCCGGTTCCGTCGGCGGCCCGCACCGCCTGGGTCTCGATGCTGTCGGAGCCGCGCAACGTGTTGACGAGCGTCGACTTGCCGACGCCCGAGGATCCCAGCAGCGCAACGGTCCGGCCAAAGCCGCACCATCTGGCCAGCCGTGCCACGTCGGACGGATCACGACCGTTGACCGTTTCCACCTGCAAGCCCGGTTCGATCGCACGCGCGGCGTCGGCGAAGACGTCCGGCGCCTCTGCCAGATCGGCCTTGGTCAGCACCACGACCGCCGGGACGCCCACCTCGCGCGCGAGCACCAGATAGCGTTCGAGCCGCGCGACGCTGAAGTCCTGATTGCAGGACGCGACCAGAAACACCGTATCGACATTGGCGGCGATCATCTGTTCCCGGGTCGGATCGCCCGGCGCACGCCGCTTGAACAGGTTGGTCCGTTGCAGGACGCGATGCGGCAGCCCCGTTTCCCGGTCGATCAGCAGCCAGTCGCCGACCGTCGGATGGTCATCGGACGGCGTCGCGCCGGGGATGTGCGGGGTGACGAACTGCGTCGCGGCGGGGCCCATAACCGCGATCTTGCCGCGATGGACCGCCATCACGCGCACGGGCTCATAGTGCAAAAGCTCCGCCGCGGTCGTCTGGCCGCTGAAATGGGCGTTCCAGCCGAGCTCGTCCAAGGTCGCGCCGGTCGATGTCATAGGGCGGGTGCAGTCTCTAGGTCGAACGTCACCCCGCGGCGGCACCGTTCAGATACGGAAGCAGGCGTACGCGCGGGAAAACGGTGTCGAGCGGTTTGGAATCGGGAAGGATATAGACCACGCCGCCCTTCTTGAGGAGCAGCGGGCGCAATTGTTTCGTATAGAAGCGGGTACCCACGTTGATGCATCCGAAACTGATCCGGTTGTCATCCGGGGTCGGCGATAGCAGCCGCGCGACGCGATGTTCCTGCTTGTGCGTGGTTATCACCGCATGCAGCGCGACCGAATTGGCATAATCGACCCACAGCACGCGCTGCTGCCCGAAGGCGCGACCGAATTTCGCGACGAACCGGCCGGCCGGCGTGGTCCGTTCGGCAGGTCCGATGTCGGACAGATTCTTGGCACCCACCCCGGGGGACGAATCATCGCCCACGCCGATACCGAGCAGAACCGGCGTTTCCCCGATGAATTGGCCGTCCGCCGTGAACAGCGACAGCGACGCTGCCTGCTTGTCGATCACGATATAGGGCAGCGCGCCATTGTCATGCTCCGACGCCACCCAGGCGATCACGCGCCGCGCCGCCTCGGACCGCTCCGGGTCGGGGACCGGAACCGCATCCGCGGGTTTTGGCGCGACGGCGGTTTTCGTCTTTGGCTTTGATTTTGCCTTTGGCTTGGTTGCGGTCCTTGCAGCGGGCGCAGCCTTGCCGGAGCGTTGCTGCGATGGCGTCGCGGCCTTCCCCGATGCCTGGACCAAAACCTTGGCGGACAGCGGCGCGGGGCTCACCGGAAGGGCGGTCAGCGCCAGCAAAAACGTCGCGGCCATGCCCATACGGCAACCGACAGGGAACAGGCTGGTCATCACGACGGCCTTGTTCACCAATGCCCGCCACCAATGCAAGCACCTTGCAACGATGCGAGCCCTTACCGCGTCGATGTGAACGGATCGCCGCCTGCCGCATCGCGTCCGCCACGCAGGCCCATCGAGCACGTGAAATTGTGGTCGGGCCACCGGCAAAGCTATTGTAAGACATTTGTTTGCGCAACGGTCGCACGCCTGTACAACGACTGGCGTGCGCCCGGCGCGAACGGGCGGTATGCGCTGGGGATCGCGGACGGATCCGCCCGCGGGACAAGCAAACGAGGACGTTGATGAGCGTGGCTGAAGGCGGCGGGAAGTTATACCGCAAGATCGTACAGGCGATCCTCGCCGATATCGCGAGCGGGGCCTTCCCGGTCGGCTCCCGGCTCCCAGCCGAGCGCGATCTGACCGACCGCTTTCAGGTCAGTCGTCCGACCATCCGCGAGGCGATGATCGCGCTCGAGATGAAGGGCCTGGTCGAGGCGCGCAAGGGGTCCGGGGTGTTCGTGCTGGCGTCGTCGACGGTCGACGAAGACAAGGAACTCGACATCGGCGCATTCGAGATTACCGAGGCGCGCCGCCTGCTCGAAGGGGAGGTGGCCGCGGTCGCCGCGACCGAAATCGGCGAGGAGCAGCTCGAGGAATTGCGCGGCCTGCTCGCGCAGATGGCGCAGGAGGATACCGCCGCCGCCGAAGCGGCCGACCGCCGTTTCCATATCGCGATCGCGGAAGCGACCGGCAACGCCGTCATCATCTCCGCGGTCACCGACTTCTGGGACATGCGGTTCCGATCGCCGCTGGCGCGCGAAGTGCTGGTGAAGGCGGGCAGCCTGGGGACGGACAACCGCATGGCGGAACACGGCCGGATCCTGAGCGCGCTCGAGGCACGATCCCCGACCGACGCGCGCAACGCGATGCGCGATCACCTCGCGCGGTTGATCGATCATCTGCTGGATGTCACCGAGACCGAAGCCGTCGAGCGCGCGCGGGCGGAAACGAGCCAGCGCCGCCGCGCTCTGGCACGCCGGTCGGTCTGACGCGCGATCGGCGACGTGACGAGGGCCACCCGGGAACATTGGACTGAAACCGTCCGGAGTGGCCTTACCAATCTCTAGCATCTGGTCTATCAATTTACAGGCTGCTAGACCTCGTCCGCCGCGACGGCGCGGCACGGGCCACGACGGCGAAAGGAACGCGCGACGGTGTTGATGACGCAGACGATGCGCTGGTTCGGCGCGGCCGACCCGGTACGCTTGCGGGATATCCGGCAAGCCGGCGCAACCGGGATCGTAACCGCGCTCCACGACATCCCCAACGGCGACATCTGGCCGCAGGAAGCGATCATCGCGCGCCAGCAGGAGATCGAAGCCGCTGGGCTGGTCTGGTCAGTGGTGGAAAGCCTGCCCGTCCATGATGCGATCAAGACGCGCGGGCCCGACTGGCAGGCCCTGATCGACCGGTATCGGGAAAGCCTCGTCCACCTCGCGGCGTGCGGCATCGGCGTCGTGACCTACAATTTCATGCCCCTGCTCGACTGGACGCGAACCGACCTTGCCTGGGCAATGCCCGATGGCGCGCACGCGCTGCGCTTCGAACTGACCGCCGCGGCGGTCTTCGACCTCCATATCCTGCGCCGTCCCGGGGCGGAGCGCGATTACACCTGCGCGTTGCGCGACGCCGCCGCGCACCGGTTCGAACAGATGACCGATTCCGAGCGCGCGAAGCTCGAGCAGACGATCATCGCCGGGCTGCCGGGCAGCGAGGAGACCTTCACGATCGATCGCTTCCGGGACGCGCTGCGACAGTATGACGGGGTCGATGCCGATGCGCTGCGCGCCAATCATGTCGCGTTCCTGCAAGCGGTCTGTCCGCTGGCGGACGAACTCGGCATCCAGCTCGTCGTCCATCCCGACGATCCGCCCTTCCCCCTGTTCGGCCTGCCCCGCGTGGTCAGTACCGAGGACGATCTTGCCCGGCTGTTCCGGCTGGTGCCCAATCGATCCAACGGGCTATGCTTCTGCGCCGGGTCGCTGGGCGTCCGCGCGGATAACGATCTGCCGGGGATGATCGACCGGCTCGGGGACCGGATCGGGTTCCTGCATCTGCGCTCGGTCCAGCGCGAGCCGGACGATGCCTTCCACGAGGCGGCGCATCTCGAAGGCAACGCCGACATGGTGGCGCTGGTCGCCGCGATCCACGCGCTGCAGACGCGCGAGGACCGCTCGATCCCGATGCGCCCCGATCACGGCCACCAGATGCTGGACGACCTGACCAAGCAGACCCTGCCCGGCTATTCGCTGCTCGGCCGGATGCGCGGTCTGGCCGAATTGCGCGGGCTGGAGCGGGGCATCGCGCATGCCACGCGTACCTTCGCCGACGCCAACCGCCCCTGACCGACACCGGACCGCCGTTTTTCCTGCGCCGGTCGAACCGAACCGGCGCCATCGCCGGACGGACAAACGAGACGACACGCCAAACGACAACCCTGGGGGAGAGTGATCGTGGACGGTGCGACAGGAGCGGCGGGACCGGACCCCATGCGATCAGGTCCCACGCGATCGGGCGGCACCGTGCGCTGGGGGATCTGCGCGCTGCTCTTCTTTGCGACGACGATCAACTACATCGATCGGCAGGTGATCCGCATCCTCAAGCCCACGTTGCAGGGGGATCTCGGATGGTCGGAGGACGATTATGGCATGATCGTCTTCTGGTTCCAGGCAGCCTATGCGGTCGGCCTGCTGATCTGTGGACCGGTGATCGACCGTATCGGTTCCAGACTTGGCTATGCCGCAGCGATCACCGTGTGGAGCGTTGCGGCCTTGGGCCATGCACTGGTGCGCAGTCCCGGCGGGTTCGCGATGGCGCGGTTCGCGTTGGGGCTTGGGGAAGCGGGGAACTTCCCGGCGGCGATCAAATCGGTGGCGGAATGGTTCCCGAGGAGGGAGCGCGCGCTCGCCGCGGGAATCCTTAACGCCGGCGCGAACGTGGGGGCGATCGCAACGCCGATCATCGTTCCGGGAATCGCGCTGCACTACGGATGGCAGGCGGCCTTCATCGGGACAGGCCTGCTCGGCTTTCTCTGGCTCGCCGCATGGCTGGTCTTCTATCGCGCGCCGCACCGCCATCCGCACGTCTCTGCGCAGGAACTGGCCTATATCGGCGCGGACCAGGAGACGACGGCGGGCACGGCGCCGATTTCCTGGGCGCGGCTTTTCCGGCATCGCGCGACCTGGTCGTTCGTCTGCGCGAAATTCCTGACCGATCCGGTCTGGTATCTGTTCCTGTTCTGGCTGCCCGATTTCTTCGCCAAGCGGCACGGGCTTGACCTCAAGACGTTCGGGCCACCGCTGATCGCGGTCTATCTGCTCGCCGACGTCGGCAGTATCGGCGGGGGATGGCTGTCATCGGCGCTGATCCAGCGCGGTTTCAGCATCAACGCCGGGCGCAAGCTGGCATTGCTCGCCTGTGCCGTCGCCGTGCTGCCCATCATGGTCGCGAGTAGCGTGTCCAGCCTGCCCGCCGCCGTCGCCATCATCGGGCTCGCCGCCGCCGCGCACCAGGGGTGGTCCTCCAATCTCTACACCATGGTGTCCGACACCTTCCCCAAGAGCGCCGTCGCCTCGGTGATGGGGATCGGCGGAGCGGCGGGTGCGATCGGCGGGATGATCATGGCACGCTATGTCGGGCATGTGCTGGAGACGGTGGGCAGCTACACGCCCGTGTTCGTCTGGGCAGGCACGGCTTATCTGCTCGCGCTGGCGATCGTGCATGTCCTCGTGCCCCGTCTCGACACGGCAGCAGTGCCCGCAGACATGCCCCGGGCGACGCAGGCGTCGAGCGGCGGCGTCCGTGATCAACGTTAGGCTGGATGGTGCGACCTCGGTCGCAGGTGGCAGACTTTCCACGGGAAAGACTGGAGCGGGCGAAGGGATTCGAACCCTCGACCCCAACCTTGGCAAGGTTGTGCTCTACCCCTGAGCTACGCCCGCTCTGGCGCCATGTGCCGGACTGTAGAGCCCGGCGGGTAGGGGGGGGCCTCTAACACCGGGTCGGCAGGTCGGCAAGCCTCTTTTCGCACTTTGATGAAAAGGGTTGGCTTGTTGCCCCTCGCCCCCACATAAGACGCAACGATCCGCAGACATTGGAGCATCTCTTGGCGACCCTGGGAATGAGCGCAGCCGAACGCGACGCGGTGGAGGCATTCCGCCGCGACGTGGTCGAACCGTCGATGACCAAGCTGGTGATCATCGATTTCTGGGCAGAATGGTGCGGCCCGTGCAAGGCGCTGACGCCCGTGCTGGAAAAGGTCAGCGCCGCCTATGCCGACAAGGGCGTGCTGCTCGCCAAGGTCGATACCGACAAGAACCAGTTCATCGCCGCGCAATTCCAAATCAAGTCGATCCCGACCGTCTATGCGATGTTCCAGGGCCAGCTCGTTGCCGACCTGACCCCGGCACGGACCGAATCGGCCTTGAAGACGATGCTCGATCAATTGCTCAAGCAATTGCCGATCGAGACCGAAGCCGCGCAGGGCGAGGCCGAGATCGAGCCGCTGATCGCGATGGGCGAGGAAGCGCTGGCCGAGGGCGATGCCGATCGCGCCGCCGGGATCTTCCGCCAGATCGCCGAGGTCGCGCCGGATCACCCCCTGGTCAACGCGGGCTTCGTTCGCGCGCTGGTGGCGGCCGGCGAGCTCGAGGCGGCGCAGGAGCACCTCGCGGCGATGCCCGAGGACACTGCCAAGCATCCCGAGATCGAACGCGCGCGCGCCGCGCTGGCGCTGGCGCAGGATGCGACGCCGGTCGATGACCTTGCCGGGCTCGCCGCCGAGGTCGCCGCCAACCCGGGCGACTTCGACAAGCGGTTCGCACTCGCCAACGGCCAGATGGCGGCGAACGACCGCGATGCGGCCGCGACGACGTTGCTCGCGATGATTGCCGAGGATCGCGCCTGGAACGAAGGCGCCGCCCGCACGCAGTTGCTCAAGCTGTTCGAGGTGGTCGGGCTCGAGGACCCGTGGGTCTCGGCGCAACGCCGCAAGCTTTCCGCGATCCTGTTCGGATGACGATCACCCGCCTCTCGATCTTCCCGCTGCCGGGCGCGTTGCTGTTCCCGGGGATGCATCTGCCGCTCCACATCTTCGAGCCGCGGTATCGGGCGATGATTTCGGACGCGATGGCGCGCGACCGGCGGATCGGGATGGTCCAGCCGCGCCCCAACGTGCCCGCGCGGCCCGACAAGCCCCCGCTGTTCGACATCGGCTGCATCGGCAAGATCGCCGAGTTTGAGGCGAGCGAGGACGGGCGCTACAATCTGATCCTCGAGGGGCTGTCGCTGTTCCGCATCGTGCGCGAGCTCGATGTCCCGACCGCTTTCCGTCAGGTCGAGGCGGAGCTGATTGCCTCCCCCGAATCGCCCGAAGTGCTGTCGCTGTCGCGGCGCGCTGCGCTGGAGAGCGAATCGCGGGCGTTCGCCGATTCGCAAGGCTATGCGGTCGACTGGGATGCGGTGACGCGGCTCGACGACGAGGCGCTGGTCAACGGCATCGCGCAAATCGCACCGTTCGACGTCGCGGCCAAGCAAGCACTGCTCGAGGCCGGGCGGATCGAGGAACGCGCCGAGCTGATCATCCAGCTGATGCAGTTTTTCGGACGCCACGACGGCGAGGATTCGGTGACGCTGCAATAGCGGCGCTATCGCCGCTTGTAGCTGCTACCGCCCCCCAGCGTTCGGGCTGAGCGTAGTCGAAGCCCCATGCGGAGCGCTGGCCCTTCGACTTCGCTCAGGGCGAACGGGCGGGGTAACGTAAGGAAAGCAGTCCGGTATAACCCTTTCCCGTTCGTTTCGAGCGTAGTCGAGAAACCCGGCACAACGCGCATTACGGTTTCTCGACTTCGCTCGAAACGAACGGCAGGAGGGTGCGCTACCCCCCTTAAACCATCATCCCCTGCAGCAGCTTCGGCACATCCCCACTCTCGCCCCGCGCTTCCGCGATGAAACGGCGCTTCAAAGGCGGCATCTTCTGCACCGCGGACAGCCCGAAGCGCCGCACCGCATTGGCGGTCTTGCCCTTGATGCCGAACAGCCGGGTCAGCCCGTCGGTCGCCACCGAGACCATCAGCGTATCGAGGCTCCGCCACCGGTCATAGCGCGCCAGCAATGCCGGATCGCCGAGGTCGAGCCCGGTCCGCTTGCCCTCGACCAGCACCTCGACCAGCGTCGCCACGTCGCGGAAGCCGACATTGACCCCCTGCCCCGCGATCGGGTGAATCCCGTGCGCCGCATCGCCGACCAGTGCGAGCCGGTCCGACACGATCTTCGCCGCATGATGGAAGCCGAGCGGATAGCTCGACCGCGCGCCAAGAGGCCCGAGCTTGCCGAGGAACCCACCGATTCGCTTGTCCGCCTCGGCGAGCCAGCCGCGGTCGGACAGCTTCATCATCCCCGGTGCCTGATCGCGCGTCACCGACCAGACGATGCACGAACGATGCCCCTGCTCGTCGTCGTTGAGCGGCAGGATCGCGAACGGGCCGTCGGGATAGAAGATCTCGAACGCGATGTTCTCGTGGGAATGTTCGTGGTGCAGCGACGTCACGATCGCGGCATTGTCATAGGTCCAGCGCGCGACGTTGAGCCCCGCCGCCTCGCGCGTCGGCGAATTGCGCCCTTCCGCCGCGATCAGCAGCGGCGCGCGGATCACCGCGCCCGAATCGAGCGTCACGGTGACGCCCGAGGCTGCGCGATCGACCGACACCGCACGCGTCTTCATCCGCACGTCGACGTTCTTCGCCGCCGATGCCGTCTCGAACAGCGCGGCGCGCAGCCGACGGTTCTCGACCATATGGCCGAGCGCTTCCTCGTCCGAATCGGGTTCGAAATCGAGCGCGCCGGGTTCGAGCCCGTCGCTGACGCGAATCCCCTTGATCGGGCAGGCGATCGCCGCAAGCTTGTCCGCCACGCCGATCGCGCCGAGCATCCGCCACGGTGCCCCCGCAATCGCCGAGGCGCGCCCGTCGAACCCTGCCGCGAGGATGACTTCGGGATCCGCGATATCGATGACGATCGCCGACATGTTGTGCGCATCGAGCGCCACTGCGAGCGCGCTGCCGACGAGTCCACCGCCGAGAATGATGACGTCTGCTGTATCCATGCCCGGTCTGTAAGCCTCTCGCGCGACGCTGCCAATCGCGGAAAACTTGACGCGACCGCGTGGGCGAGCGATGAATCCGAGGGCACAGACAGCGAACATCGGGAAGACATTGCATCATGGCGAGCCAAGCGCAGCCACCGCTCTGGCGTGAGACGGTCAAGGCAGGCGCCGTGCGCAGCGGCGCGCTGCTCGGCGCGTTCACGCTGCTCACGCTCGTCGTGCTGATGGTGATCGTCATCGCGAGCTATCATGCGAGCGATCCGTCGCTCAACACCGCCTCGGCAGGGCCTGCGCACAACTGGCTGGGGCGACCGGGGGCACTCGTCGCGGATGCGGCCTTCTGGATCGTCGGGCCCGCGGTGGTGATGCTGCTGCCGACGCTGTTGCTGGTCGCGCTTCGCCTGTGGCGCGACGTGCCGGTCGGGCGCTGGCGGCGGATGCTGGGTGCGTCGACGCTGGGCACGATGCTCGCGGGAACGACGTTCGCGCTCGTCTCGGGGGGGGCCGTTGCCTGGCTTCCCGCGGGCTATGGGGGTGTGGTGGGGCTTGCCGTATCGGGGGTGCTGCGGCTCGCGATCGGGCTGATCGGCGATCCGGCCGCAATCCTGTGGACGACGCGCGGGATCGCCGCGGTCATTGGCATCGCCGCGCTGGTGGTGTGGGCCTATAGTTTCACGATCGACATGGCCGAGCGGACATTGCGCATCCCGCGCCTTCCCAAGCGGACCGCCGAAGCGCGACGCATGCGCGCGGACGCGATCGACGACGACGAGGGCGATGCCGCCGAAGACGCCCGCCCGGCGCGCAAGGTCTCGATGCCGCGCGCGGTCGCAGCACCCGATCCGCGCCCCGGGCCGGTCATCTCGGACCGGCAGGTCGCGCAATCGCCGCCACGCCCGCGGACGCAGCAGACTTCGCTCGATCTCGGCGACAACACGCAGCTTCCGCCGCTCGATCTGCTGATCCCGACTCCGCCCGCGCCGGGCGGGCAGATCGACAAGGCCGCACTCGAGCGCAATGCGCGGCTGCTCGAGACGGTGCTCGACGATTTCCACGTCAAGGGCTCGATCATCAACGTCCGCCCCGGTCCGGTCGTCACGATGTACGAACTCGAACCCGCGAGCGGGATCAAGGCGAGCCGCGTGATACAGCTTGCCGACGATATCGCGCGCAACATGTCCGCGGTGTCGGCGCGCGTCGCGACGATTCCCGGGCGCACCGTGATCGGGATCGAACTCCCCAACGTCCGCCGCGAGATGGTCGGCCTGCACGAACTGATCGGGTCGCAGACGTTCGAGGATCAGTCCGCATCGCTGCCGCTGGTGCTCGGCAAGAACATCGCGGGCGATCCGGTCATCGCGGATCTCGCGCCGATGCCGCATCTGCTCGTCGCGGGGACCACCGGGTCGGGCAAGTCGGTCGGGCTCAACTGCATGATCCTGTCGCTGCTGTACCGGTTGAAGCCCGACCAGTGCAAAATGATCATGATCGATCCCAAGATGCTCGAACTGAGCATGTATGACGACATCCCGCATCTGCTCTCCCCGGTCGTGACCGATCCCGCCAAGGCGGTCCGCGCGCTCAAATGGGCGGTCGAGCAGATGGAGGATCGCTATCGCCAGATGTCGTCGATGGGGGTGCGCAGCCTCGCCAGCTTCAACGAGAAGGTGAAGACGGCGAAGGCCAAGGGCCAGCCGCTCGGGCGCAAGGTGCAGTGCGGCTATTCCGAGACCGGCCAGCCGATCTACGAGGAAGAAACGCTCGATTATCAGGTCCTGCCGCAGATCGTCGTGATCGTCGACGAACTCGCCGATCTGATGATGACCGCGGGCAAGGAAGTCGAATTCCTGATCCAGCGGCTCGCGCAAAAGGCGCGCGCGGCGGGGATTCATCTGATCATGGCGACGCAGCGGCCGTCGGTCGACGTCATCACCGGCGTCATCAAGGCCAATTTGCCGACGCGAATCAGCTTCCACGTTACCTCCAAGATCGATTCGCGCACCATCCTCGGCGAACAGGGCGCGGAGCAGCTGCTCGGCAAGGGCGACATGCTCTACATGCCCGGCGGCAAGGGGATCGTCCGAGTCCACGGCCCGTTCGTGTCGGACGACGAAGTCCGCGCGGTGGCGGATCACTGGCGCGCGCAGGGCCAGCCCGATTACATTCAGTCGGTCACCGAGGAGCCCGAGGAAAGCTTTGCGCTCGATGGTGCGCCGACCGGCGAGGACAGCAAGGAAGACCAGCAATATCGCGCCGCGGTGCAGCTGGTGTGCGAGAGCCAGAAGGCGTCGACTTCGTGGGTCCAGCGGCAGTTGCGCGTGGGGTATAACAACGCCGCAAGGCTGATCGAGCGGATGGAGAAGGACGGCGTGGTCAGCCGGCCCGACCATGTCGGACGGCGCGAGGTGTTGCGCGACCGGGACGGGCACCCGGTCTGAGGGGCGTGCGGCGGTCGGTTCACGGCGTGTTAAAGCGTGCGCTGGCTTTAGGGGAAGATCGTTTCGCAAGGGGGCGCTTTGACAAGCGTGCGCTACCCCGGCGAAGGCCGGGGCCCAGGAGCGGGCGGATAGAAGCAGGTGCTGTGCGCGTTACCCTGGCCTGTCCTGCTGGGCCCCGGCCTTCGCCGGGGTAGCGCCTCTATATCAGCCGGGAGCCCCAGCCCCCGTGTCAGGAGAATCCTTCGTGTCGTTTCGCCATGCCCTTCTCGTTCCCTTCCTCGCCGCCCCCGCGATAGCCATGGCAGCGCCGTCCGCCGACCTGGCGATGGTGCAGAAGCACCTCCAGGGCGTCGAGACGATGACGGCCGCGTTCGCGCAGACCGATCGTTCGGGCAAGGTGCTGACCGGAACGCTGACCCTCAAGAAGCCCGGCAAGATCCGCTTCCAATATGAAAAGGGTGTCCCGATCCTCGTGGTTGCCGATGGCAAGTCGCTATGGTTCCTGGATTACTCGGTCGGCCAAAAGCAGCGTTGGCCGATCGGCGGGTCGCCGCTCGGCATCCTGCTCGATCCGTCGCGCGACATGAGCAAGATCGCGACCGTCGTGCCGAGCGGCAGCCCGGATCTGGTCGCGGTCGATGCGGCCGATCCCAAGCACCCCGAATATGGCCGGATCAGCCTGGTGTTCCAGCGCAACCCCGCCGCACCCAGCGGGTTGATGCTCAAGGGCTGGGTCACGCTCGATTCGCAGAACAACCGCACGACGGTCAAACTGTCCAACCAGCAATTTAACCATCCGGTCGCGGACAATGCGTTTCGCTGGAACGATCCGGTCCGCGCCACCGGGAAAAAATGAACCCATTCATATTGGCGACAGGTTCGAGCGCCTAGACGCGGACCTGCGGATGTGAAGCCTCTCGGGATTCTCCCCCTGTTGCTCGAGGGCATCACTTCCCGCCTGCGTGACGAACGCTAGGTCGGCCCTCGCTCCATGCCCCCGGAGCGGGGGCCTTTCCATGTCTGGCGCTTGACAGTTCCCACGGCTACACAATCCGGATGACGGCCCTGAAGATCGTTTCGTGGAATATCAATTCCGTGCGGTTCCGCATCGAGATCGTTGAGCGCTTCCTGCGCGAAGCCGAACCCGACATCCTGTGTCTCCAGGAGACCAAGGTGATCGACAAGGACTTCCCGACCGCGTCCTTCCGCGCGCTCGGGTACCGGCATATCGTGCTGCATGGGCAGCGGATGCACCACGGGGTCGCGATCCTGTCGCGTGTCCCGCTGGCGGCGGACGACCGTTTCGACTGGCAGGCCAATCGCGAGGCGCGGCACGTCGGTGTCCGGCTCGAGAACGGCATGCGGATCGAGAATGTCTATGTCCCTGCAGGCGGCGACGTGCCCGACCGCGAGGTGAACCCCAAGTTCGGCCAGAAGCTCGATTTCCTCGACCGGATGATCGCCTGGTCGGAAGCGCTCGACGGACCGACGCTGCTGGTCGGCGATCTCAACATCGCGCCGCTCCCGTCCGATGTGTGGGGGCACAAGCAATTGCTCGGCGTGGTCAGCCATACGCCGATCGAGGTCGATGCGCTCGACCGCCTCAAGGCATCGAACAGCTGGGTCGATCTCGGGCGGCACTTCCACCCGGCCCCCGCAAGACTCCACACCTGGTGGAGCTATCGCTCGGCCGACTGGACCGTCAACGACCGCGGGCGGCGGCTCGACCATATGTGGGCGACCGCGGACGTTGCGGCCAAGGCGGTTCGGCACCATGTGTATGAGGAATGCCGCAGCTGGCTGAAACCCTCCGACCATGTGCCGATCATGACCGAATTTGCCTTGTGACCCACACGACCGGGGACGCGCACAAGACCGCGCTCGCGATCGACGCGCTGCGCCGCGGCTGGCCGATCGCGATCGCCGGGAGCGATGGCACGCTCGCGCTGTTGCCGATCGAGACCGCGGACCCGGTGCGGCTCGCGGCATTCGACCCGGCCGGGGTCGCGCCGGTGCTCTTGTCCGCCGGGCGCGCCGCGACGCTCAAGCTCGCCAACCAGCGGGACGCGGCCGAGCCCGACGCTCCGGTGCTGATCGAACGCGCCCCCTGGGTCGACTTTGCGGTGGCGACCGCGCTGTCCGACCCGCAATTTGATCTCGAAACGCCGTTCAAGGGCCCGTTTCGCGCGATCGCCCTCCCCGCGCACGACGCCGCCACGGCCGCGCTGAAGCTGGCCCGGATCGGCGGGGTCCTGCCCGCCTATTTCGCGCGGGCCGACGAACAGGCCGCGCTCGTGCTGACCCCGGCCGACATCGTCGCGCACGAGGACGCGGGGCGTCTGGCGATCGCGACGCGCGCGCATCTGCCGGTCGCGGATGCCGAGGATGCCGAGATCGTGGCCTTCCGCACCCCGGAGATGCCGGGCGAGCATATCGCGCTGCTGATCGGCACCCCCGATGGCCTCCCGCCGCTCGTACGGCTGCACAGCGAATGTTTGACCGGCGACGTGCTCGGCAGCCTCAAATGCGATTGCGGCCCGCAACTCGACGGCGCGATCCGCGCGATCCGGGCGAGCGGCTGGGGAATCTTGCTGTACCTGCGCCAGGAAGGCCGTGGGATCGGCCTGATCAACAAGCTGCGCGCCTATGCGCTGCAGGACCAGGGGTTCGACACGGTGGATGCCAACACCCGGCTCGGCTTCGCGGTCGATTCGCGCAATTTCGCGGTGGCGGGGCGGATGCTCGCGTTGCTCGGGCAGACGCGGGTGCGGCTGCTGACCAACAATCCGCAGAAGGTCGCGCAACTGGAGGCCGCGGGTATCGCGGTGTCGGAACGCGTGCCGCATATCCTGCCCGCGAACCCCCACAACGAACGCTATCTCGCGACCAAGCGCGACCGGACCGGGCACCAGTTCTAGCGGAGCGCGGGAATGGGGTGGGGTAACGAATCGCGCTACCCCAGCAGGCGCGCCACCGCGTCGAAGTCCTCCGCAATATCGTGTACCCCGATCGCACGGAGGCGCGCGGCATGGTCGGGCCCGCAATGCGCGCCCCCGACGAACCCGATCACATGCGCCCCCGACGCAACCGCGCCGGTCGCGCCCACCGGCGAATCCTCGAGGATCGCGCACGGCGCGATATCCACGCCGATCGCTGCGGCCGCATGCCAGTACAGGTCCGGCGCGGGCTTTCCGTTCGCGACGTGCTCCTTGCCCGAATAGACATGGTCGCCGAACGCGTCCGCGAGCCCGATATGCTCGAGATGCCGCCGGATCCATGCGGTCGAACTCGACGAAGCGATCGCCTTGGGGAGATCCGCCGGTAGCCGCTCGATGAAGCGCACCGCTCCTGCGACCGCACCGACCCCCTCGCGCATCGCGCGCGCATCCTCGGCTGCGCGCATCGGGTAATAATCCTCGGGCAACGGCCGGTCGATCCAGCGTTCGAGCGCCCCGATGAACTGCTGCCCGGACAGGCCCATGAAATTGGCGTAGCTGTCCTCCGGCGTGGTCGGATGCCCGATCCCGGTCAGATAGTCCGCGATATGACGGTTCCCGACCGCCTCGCTCTCGATCAGCACGCCGTCGAAATCGAAGATCAACCCGGCGAAGTTCATGCGCGTGCCCCGAACAGCGCGGTGCCGACGCGGACGTGTGTCGCGCCCAGCATCACCGCAATTTCATAATCGCCCGACATCCCCATCGAGAGGCCGTCGAGCCCGTGATCGCGCGCCAGCTTGGCGAGCAGCGCGAAATACGGTGCCGCCTCGGTGTCAACCGGTGGCACCGCCATCAACCCGGCAAGCGGCAGGCCCACGTCCCGCGCCGCCGTGATGAGGTCGGGCAGCGCCGCGATCGCACAGCCCCCCTTCTGGTCCTCGTCCCCGATATTGACCTGAAGGAAGCACGCAGGCCGGCGCCCGACCTTGTCGATCGCGCGTCCAAGCGCGGTGACCAGCGACAGCCGATCGACCGAATGGATCGCGTCGAACAGCGCCACCGCATCCTCGGCCTTGTTCGATTGCAACTGGCCGACGAGATGCACCGCGGCCTCCGGATAGGCCTCGCGCAACGCGGGCCACTTGCCCTGCGTTTCCTGCACCCGGTTTTCCCCGAACACGCGGTGTCCGGCGTCGAGCAGGGGCATGATCTCCGCCGCTGTCCTGGTCTTGGAGATCGCGATCAGCGTGACGGAGTCGGGTTTGCGGTCGGCGAGCGCCGCGGCATGCGCGATGCTGGCGGTGACGGCATGGAGGCGGGCGGTGGGGTCGTCGCTGGACATTGCGCGCGCTATAGGCGGTGCGATGGCCGTTCGTCACCCCAGCCGTGCGCTTCGCCGTGCGCTTCCTGCACTTTGGCTGATGACGGACGAGCGCATCGGGCCGCAGCTATGGCGCGCGCTCGATCGATTGCCGCGTGGCAGCGGGGTGGTGCTGCGGCATCATGCGACACCGGCGACGGCGCGCGCCGCGCTGAAACGGCGAATCGCCAGAATCGCGAAGCGGCGCGGGCTGGTGCTGGTCGACGACGCATTGTCGCATGGCCAACCCGTACGGATCGGCCGGGCCCATTCGGTGCGGGAGGGACTGGCGGCGCGCCGCGCCGGGGCCGAGCTGGTGTTCGTGTCGCCGGTCTATCCGACCCGGACGCATCCCGGAGCACCAACGCTGGGACCGGTTCGCGCGGCGCGGATCGCGCGCGCGGTCGGCCTGCCCGCGATTGCGCTGGGCGGGATGACCGCACGACGGTTCAGGCGGTTGCGGGCACTGGGGTTTGCCGGGTGGGCCGCGATCGACGCGCTTTCCGTAGCCCCGGCGAAGACGGGCGGCCAGGACTCGCACGAGACATAAGTCGATGTTTTCCGAGACCAAGATGCCGTGCTGCGCCGCAACGTCCGCGCACGTAACCACGGTTTCGTGTCGGACCCGACGGCTTCGGCCGGCGTGACGGTGCCGCCACGCTGCGACGATCAGAAGCGGAAGGCGGTCCCGATATAGACGGCCTGGCTGTCGCGACGGTCTTCGGTCGGCTGCTGGGTGAGGCGATCCCGCTCGGTCTTGTAGCGCACGCCCGCCGTGACATCGAGACGGCGAGTCAGCGAATAGGAGCCGCCGACGTCGAGCGAATAGGCCGGTGCGGCCTCGATCAGGGTCGGACCATTGGGCAGCGGGCGGTCGGCCGCGGCGTTGACGCGTCCGGTAAACCGCTTGCCGGTATAGCTCACGCCGATGTCGGCCGCTTCGCGGCTGCCCGGGATGCCGGCGAGATCGACCTTCGCGACATCGCCCGAGACCGCCAGCCGCTTCCAGCCCACGGCAACGCCGAGGTTATAGGCGATAGGCGTGAGCGCGACCGTCGATGCTGGGATCGGCGAAGCACGATCCGCGCGCGCAATCACGCCGCGGGCCGAACGACCCTGGACGGCCACGGTCACGGCGCGGCTACCCTCGCGACGGGTATCGGACGGCGTGAAACGGAAGCCGCTGGTATCGAGTCCACCGCGCGCGAACATGGCGGCGAGTCGCGGATCGGCCGATGCCGGCGTGAACGATCCGAGGCCGCGCACCAGCTGCACGCTATGACGCACAATCATGCGCGGGGCGGGGGCGTCACTGGCGCCGAGTGCCGGAGCCACGGCGATGCCGAGGGCGACGAGCGACCCCATGGCAATCCCTGACATCCAACGAGCAAACGACACTTCAGACCCCTTCACGTGCACCTGGCCGGCACTATCATGTTGCGACACGACTACCACGATTCAATTCGGTACCGCCACCATTCCGACTCATTTTCCCCTGACAGTGTCGTCAAGGACACACTGTCGAACGCGCTCGGTCCCTGCTTGCGGCAAGCGCCGGACATTCTATAGATATCGCCGAACCCCCGACACTCCGATTTGTTCAGGAACAGCCGATGATCCGCCGCCCCCGCACTGCGATTCTGCTTTCGCTCGCGCTCATCGCCCCGCTGACGCTAGGCGCGTGCGCGCATAAGGGCGCGCGCCCGCAGAATGCCGACATCGCCGCCTCCAAGGTCACGACGATCGGCGTCAACGCTTATCTGTGGCGTGCGAGCCTCGATACGCTGAGCTTCATGCCGTTGCTGCAGACCGATTCCAACGGCGGCGTGATCGTCACCGACTGGTACATCAACCCCGCCGCACCGACCGAGCGCGTCAAGGTGACCGTGACGATCCTCGACCAGGATCTGCGCGCGGACGGCCTGCGGGTCGCGTCGCTGCGCCAGGTCAACCAGGGCGGCCAGTGGGTCGCGGCCCCGGTCCAGGCGGCGACCGTGCAGAAGCTCGAAGACATCATCCTGACGCGCGCTCGCGATCTGCGCCGCGCTGCCGTTACCAAATAGGAATACCCGACCGATGGCGTCACGCTTCAATGCGCTGAAGGCGGACGCGGCTTGGCAGAAGGTGTGGGACGACCGCCGCACCTTCGCCGCGCGTGACGACAGTCCCAAGCCGCGTTCTTATGTTCTCGAGATGTTCCCCTATCCGTCGGGGAAGATCCATATGGGGCACGTCCGCAACTATACGATGGGCGACGTGCTCGCGCGGTTTCGCCGGATGCAGGGGATGGAAGTCCTCCATCCGATGGGCTGGGACGCGTTCGGGATGCCCGCCGAGAATGCGGCGATGGAAAAAGGCGTCCACCCGGGCGGCTGGACCCGCGACAATATCGCGACGATGAAGGCGCAGCTGAAGCGGCTGGGCTTCGCGCTCGACTGGACGCGTGAGCTCGCGACGTGCGAGCCGGAGTATTACGGGCACGAGCAGGCGCTGTTCCTCGAGCTGTTCCGTCACGGCCTCGTCTATCGCAAGGAATCTTCGGTCAATTGGGATCCGGTCGACATGACCGTGCTCGCCAACGAACAGGTGATCGACGGGCGCGGCTGGCGCTCGGGCGCTTTGGTCGAGCGGCGCAAGCTGTCGCAGTGGTTCTTGAAGATCACCGATTTCGCGGACGAGCTGCTTGAGGGCCTCGGCGCGCTCGAGCATTGGCCCGACAAGGTCAAGCTGATGCAGGAGAACTGGATCGGGCGCAGCCGCGGGTTGCAGTTCCGGTTCAACCTGTCGGATGGCGGGTCGGTCGAGGTGTTCACCACCCGCCCCGACACGATGTTCGGGTCGAGCTTCGTCGCAGTCGCGGCGGATCATCCGATCGCGCAGGCTCTTGCCGAGCGCAGCCCAGAGGCTGCGGAATTCATCGCCTTGTGCAAGCGCGGCGGCACCACCGCTGCGGAAATGGATACGCAAGAAAAGCTCGGCTTCGACACGGGGCTCACCGCACAGCATCCGTTCGATGCCAGCCTGCAACTCCCCGTCTACATCGCCAACTTCGTGCTGATGGAATATGGCACCGGCGCGGTGTTCGGCGTCCCCGCACACGACCAGCGCGATCTCGATTTCGCGCGGAAGTACGATCTGCCGGTCCGCCGCGTCGTCTCCGATGGCGACGTCACCGATCCGTTGTTCACCGGGAACACTGCGTACACCGGCCCCGGCACGCTGGTGAATTCGCACTTCCTCGACGGCATGGACATCGAGGACGCCAAGCGCGCCATCATCACCCGCGCCGAGGATGGCGGCTGGGGCACCGGATCGACCGTGTTCCGCCTGCGCGACTGGGGCGTCAGCCGTCAGCGCTATTGGGGCACGCCGATCCCGATCATCCACTGCGATGCGTGCGGCGCAGTGCCGGTCCCCGCGGACCAGCTCCCGGTCGTGCTGCCCGAGGACGTCAGCTTCGACATCCCCGGCAACCCGCTCGACCGGCATCCGACGTGGAAGCACGTCCCCTGCCCGTCCTGCGGCGGTGCCGCGCGGCGCGAGACCGACACGCTCGATACGTTCGTCGATTCCTCCTGGTATTTCATTCGCTTCGCCAGCCAGCCCAAGGACAAGCCGTTCGACCGCGCGGTCGCCGAGCAATGGCTGCCGGTCGCGCAATATATCGGCGGCGTGGAACATGCGATCCTCCACTTGCTCTACGCGCGCTTCTGGACGCGCGCGCTGCGGCATATCGGGATGCTCGACGTGGCGGAGCCGTTCGCGGGGCTGTTCACGCAGGGCATGGTCACGCACGAGACCTATAGCCGCCAGGTGACCGAGGTTGGCACTGACGGCACCGACACGATCACCAAGCCCTTGTGGCTGTCGCTCGACGACATCGACAAAAGCGGCGACGGCTATGTCGAGCGCGCGACCGGCGAGGCGGTCACGGTCGGCCGCATCGAGAAGATGTCGAAGTCGAAGAAGAACACCGTCGACCCGACCGGCATCGTCGACCAGTACGGCGCGGACGCGACGCGCTGGTTCATGCTGTCCGACTCCCCGCCCGAGCGCGACTTGCCGTGGAGCGAAAGCGGGATCGAAGGCTCGTGGCGCTTCATCCAGCGCGTCTGGCGGCTGTTCGATGGCGACAAGAGCGGCCAGTCCGGCACCGTCGACGCGCCGCTCGACCGCAAGCTCCACCAGACGATCGCGGGCATCGCGGTCGATATCGAGGCGCTGGCGTTCAACAAGGCGGTCGCCAAGCTGTTCGAGCTGGTCAACGCAATCGAACGCGCCGCGCCCTCTGCATCACGCGACACCGCGATCGCGACGCTGATGCGGCTCGTCGCCCCGATGGCGCCGCATCTTGCCGAGGAAGCCTGGGCCGCCGCGGGCAACGACGGTTTGATCGCAGACGCGCCTTGGCCCGAGGTCAACGCGGCGTTGCTGGTCGAGGACGAGGTCACCATCGCCGTCCAGATCAATGGCAAGCTACGCGACACGCTCGTCATGCCAAAGGGTACGCCTCGCGAAGCGGTCGAGGCTGCCGCGCTCGCTTCGGACAAGATCGTCCGCATCCTCGAAGGCAAACCGCCGCGAAAGGTGATCGTCGTGCCCGACCGTCTCGTGAACCTCGTCGCATGAAGCGGCTGGTCGCCCCTGCCCTGATGTCCGGCATGGCACTCGCTGTGTCGGGATGCGGGCTGCATCCGCTCTACTCGGGCGGGAGCTCGGGGACGGTCGCGACGACGCTGGCACAGGTCGATGTCGGCCCGATCGAGGGCAAGGCTGGCTGGCTGATGGGCAATGCGCTGCGCGATCGACTCCACGCCGGCCAGGGCGTCACGGCGCGTTACCGGCTCGAGATCAAGCTCGACGACAAGATCATCGGTCTCGGCATCCGCCGAGACGACAGCATCTCGCGCGAACGCCGGACGCTGCGCGCGCGGTATCAGTTGATCGATCTGACCAACGGGTCGGTTCTGCTCGATGCCGCAGCCGGGTCCGATGCCGGGATCGACGCCGTAAAGTCCGAATATGCCACCATTGCCGCCGAAAACAGTGCGCTGGAACGGCTTTCCGACATCGTCGCCGACCAGATCGTCACGCGCGTCGCCACCTATGTCAGCCGCTCCAATCAACCGGCGCGCTGACGCGGCCGCACGGCCGCCCGCATGAAAGCCAACGTCAACCAGCTGACGCGCGCGATCGACGCGGTCAGCCCCGACGTGCGATTGTATGTCCTCTACGGCCCCGACGAGGCCGGTGCGCGCGATATTGCCAATCGCCTCGCCCGCGCGCTTGGCCCCGATGCCGAACGCGTCGATCTGGAACCGGGGCAACTCAAGGCCAACCCCGGACTGCTGGCCGACGAAGCGGCCTCGCTGTCACTGTTCGGGACCGCCCGGCACATCCGCATCGCCAGTGCGGGGGAGGAAAGCGTCGCCGCCTGTACGCTGTTGCTCGCGGCCGAGCGCAGCGGGAACCCGGTCGTCGTGATCGCCCCCGGCGCCAAGGCTTCCTCCGGCCTCGTCAAGCTGGCGACCGCCGACCCGCGCGCGATGGTTTGCGCCTTCTACGTTCCCGATGCCGGCGAGGCGGACAAGCTCGCCACCAGCATAGCGCGTGAACAGGGTCTGCGCACGACCGGATCGACCGCCGCGCGCATCGCCGCGGCGGCGGGCGGCGATCGCGCGGTGATGAGCCGCGAGCTCGAAAAGATCGCGCTGTTCCTCGATGCGGCGCCCGAACGCCCGCGCGAGCTCGACGATGCCGCGCTCGATGCGATCGGCGCGGATCTCGGCGATGCCGAAATGTCGCGTGCGATCGAGGCGGCCATCGATGGTGGTCCCGACCGTCTGGCGGACGAACTCGCCAGGCTCGGCGTGGCCGGCAGCTCGCCGATTCCGCTGCTGCGCCAACTGGTCCGCCGGTTGATGACGCTGGCCGAGCTGCGGGCCGAAATCGACGGTGGCGCCAACGCCAACACGATCATGGAACGGGTCTTCTTCCGCGAGCGCGCCGCGACGACCCGCGCCCTGCGGATCTGGTCCGCGCCTGCGATCAGCGGAGCGATCGACCGGGTTCGTCGCGCCGAACGCGCCACCATGGCACCCAACAATGCCGGCGGCGTGCTCGCCGATCACGCCATCGTCGCGGTAGCGCGGCTGGCAGCACGGCAAGCCGGCTAGGCACGCGCCATAACGGCAGCGCGCCGAGCTAGATCCGCTCGCCCGTAAGCCGCTGGCATACCATGTCGAGCTGATCGAGCGTGGAATAGCTCAATGTCAGCGTCCCGCCCTTCGCACCATAGTGAACCTTCACCGCAAGCCCGAGCAGATCGCCCAATTGATGCTCGAGTGCCGCAAGGTCCGGGTCGCGGCCATGGCTCCCTTCGCTGGGGTTGCGCTGCGCGGGCTTGGCTGCGCGGACCAGCTTCTCCGTATCGCGTACCGACAGCCCGCGATCGACGATCCTGTCCGCCAGCGCCTCGACGTCAGGCGCACCGATCAGCGCCCGGGCATGCCCCATGGTCAGCGACCCATGAAGCACGCGCTCCTGCACCTGGCGTGGCAATTCCAGCAACCGCAACAGATTGGCGACATGGCTCCGCGATTTGTGGACCAGCTTGCCGAGCGCTTCCTGCGTATGACCGAAATCCTCGATCAGCCGCTGATACGCCTCTGCCTCTTCGATCGCGTTGAGATCCTGCCGCTGGATGTTCTCGACCAGCGCGACTTCGAGCGTCTGCGTATCGTCGAAATCGCGGACGATCACGGGGACTTCGTGGAGCCGTGCGCGCTGGGCCGCACGCCAGCGCCGTTCGCCGGCAACGATCTGGTAGCCGGTGCCGTGCGGACGCACCACGATCGGCTGGATCAACCCGCGCTGTGCGATCGACTGCGCAAGCTCTTCGAGCGCGCCTTCGTCAAAGTGGCGCCGTGGCTGGCCTGGATGCGGCGTGAGCGATCCGACCGGAAGCGATCGAATGCCAGGCGATGCGCCGGCCTGAGGACCACCGACGGGCTCCTCGCGGGCAAGGTCGCCCATCAGGGCGTTCAGCCCCCTGCCGAGGCCAGAGCGGGGTTTTGGACGAGCTAAAGGGGTGGTGGCGTCGGTCATGCGGCTCTGGCTGGCTGGGGAGCTAAGGTCGTCGGCAGGCGCGCGATCATTTCACGCGCCAGGGCGATATACGCTTCCGACCCAAGGCACCTGTGGTCGTAGATGAGTGCCGGAAGCCCGTGGCTCGGCGCCTCGGACAAGCGGACGTTGCGTGGGATCACCGTATCGAACACCACGCGACCCAACACGGCTCGCACGTCGTTCGCAACCTGCTCGGTCAGTCGGTTGCGGCGGTCATACATGGTCAATGCCACGCCCATGATCGACAGGCCGGGATTGAAGCGCTCACGGATCCGTTCGACCGTATTGAGCAACTGGCTCAGGCCCTCGAGCGCAAAGAACTCGCATTGCAGTGGCACGAGCAGCGCGTTCGACGCCACCATCGCGTTCAGGGTCAACAGGCCGAGCGACGGCGGGCAATCGATCAGCACGACGTCCCAGCGATGGTCCGATCGGGCCAGCGCTCGCGACAGGCGGTGCGTGCGCTCCTCATATTCGACCAGCTCGATCTCGGCGCCGGACAGGTCGACCGTGGCCGGAACGATATCGAGCGACGGCACACAGGTGGGCACGGCCGCGGCTTCGATCGTCACTTCCCCCAACAGGATGTCGTAGGTCGAATGCAGGCGATCCGCACGGCTGATCCCAAGACCGGTGGAGGCATTACCCTGCGGATCGAGATCGAGCAGCAGCACACGCAGGCCCGTTGCGGCAAGCGCGGTTCCCAGATTGATCGCTGTCGTGGTCTTGCCCACGCCGCCTTTTTGATTCGCGACCGCAATGACGTTCATCGACGTGTCACCCCTGATGCGAGTATGATCATCGACGCCGGGTCGGTGATGCTATGTTCCACGTGAAACACACCATGCCATGCCCGCTTGGCGCTGGCCACCTCTTCCATCGCCGATTTCCCTTTTGGCAGGATCCAGCGCGTCTCTGGGGTCGCCGTATGCGCGCTCCAGGCAAATAGATTGTCCAGCGACGCAACCGCGCGCGCGGTGATCACGTCGGCAATGACCGTTACGGACTCCACGCGCGAGCAATGAACGTCCACGCGTTCCGATACCGCCAGCGCCGCCCCCAGTTCGGCGAGGAACGTGGCCCGACGACGGCGTGGCTCGACCAGACTGATATGATGCGCGCCCAGCAACGCGAGAACCATTCCGGGAAAGCCCGCGCCGCTCCCGATGTCGAGCCACTGCCCGGCATCCGGGGCGTGCTGTAGCAACTGGGCGGAGTCGACGATGTGACGATTCCAGATGTGATCGATCGTGGAAGGCGCAATCAGATTTTGCCGAACCGCCTCGAACCGGACATGATCGACCAGAACACCGAGACGATCGACCGCAGCAACACCATGGCGATCCGCGATCCAGGCCTTTGCCTCATCCTCGGTCATGCGGCGCGCCGGCGCACATGTAACAAGATGGCGGTCAGGGCTGCCGGGGTGATGCCGCGTATCCGGCCAGCCGCGCCCAGGGTTAGTGGGCGTGCGGTGTCCAACCGCTCGATCATTTCGGTCGACAACCCCGCAATCGTATCGAACGCCACGTCAGGCGGCAGGAGGATCGTGTCGTTCGCACGCAGCGCCCGAACCTCGTCTTCCTGTCGGGCGACATAGGGTGCGTAGCGCGCGTCCTCCGCACCCTCGCTGCATACGTCGTGATCCATAGTCGTCGCGAGCTTCGGAGCGACCATGTCAAGCGTCACGCCCGCGACCCGCAACCATTCGGCACCCGGGCGCGGATGCGGATCGGGCTCGATCGGCGCGCCGCGTGCCCGTAAGGTTGCGCTGGACACAGGCTGTTCCAGCGCTGCAGCGACCTGCGCCAGCATCGTCGTTCGCCGCGCCAGCCGGGCACGACGGTCCGGACCGAGACAGCCGAGCTGTTCCGCGATCGGCGAGAGCCGCGTCTCGGCGTTGTCCGCACGGAGACGCAAGCGGAACTCTGCCCGAGCGGTCAGCATGCGATAGGGCTCGGTGATGCCTTGTAGTACGAGGTCATCGATCATCACCCCCAGGTAGCTGGACGCGCGGTCAAGCACCAAGATGTCCGCGCCAAGCGCCCGCGCCGCGGCGTTGATCCCGGCGATCAACCCCTGCCCGGCAGCTTCCTCGTAACCGGTAGTCCCGTTGATCTGGCCGCAGCAAAACAGGCCCGGCATCGCCCGCACTTCCAGCGTGGACGCCAGCGCGCGTGGATCGATATGGTCATATTCCACCGCATAGCCAGGTGCCAGGATTCGGGCCTGCTCGAGCCCGGGGATCGACGCGATCATCGCATGCTGGACATCCACCGGGAGCGACGTGGAAATCCCGTTCGGATAGATGGTGTGATCGTCGAGACCTTCCGGTTCGAGGAAGATCTGGTGGCCGTCGCGATCGCCGAACCGATGGATCTTGTCCTCGATCGACGGGCAATAGCGTGGTCCCTGGCCCGCAATATCACCCCCGAAAAGCGGCGATCGGTCCAACCCGGCGCGAATAGCGTCATGCGTCGCCGCCGTCGTGCGGGTGATCGCACAATGTACTTGTGGCAGCATCCGGGCCACGGTCGACGGGGACATAGTCCAGGGATCCTCGTCGCTTGGCTGTTGCGCGAGCATCGCCCAATCGACCGTTCGTCCATCGAGCCGTGGCGGCGTTCCGGTCTTGAGCCGCGCCATCGGCAGGTTCGCCGCATAGAGCTGCGCCGCCAGCGCGGATGCCGCAGCCTCGCCCAGTCGTCCACCGATGCTCCGTTCCTCGCCACAAAACATCCGGGCGCCGAGGAACGTGCCCGTCGCAAGGATCACCGCCTGCGACCGCAGCATCCGGCCATCCGCAAGGACCACGCCCGTGACGATCCCTTCGTCGATAATGAGGGCAGCCACCTCACCCGCAACGATATCGAGGTTGGGCTGCTCCTGCAGCATATCCTGGATGGCAGCGGCATAACGCTTGCGATCAGCCTGAACCCGCGGCCCCTGGACCGCTGCGCCCTTGCTGCGATTGAGCATCCGATAGTGGATACCGGCACGATCCGTTGCGCGCGCGATCACGCCATCGAACGCGTCGACCTCTCGGACGAGATGCCCCTTCCCCAATCCACCGATCGCGGGGTTGCAGGACATGGCGCCGATTTTGTCCGGATCGAAGCTGATCAGCGCGGTTTGTGCGCCGCGACGGGCCGACGCGGCAGCCGCCTCGGTGCCGGCGTGACCGCCGCCGACGACGATGACATCGAACTGTTCCATGCGGATACCGCTAGGTCGCTACGCCGACCCTGTCAAAACGTTCCACGTGGAACATCATTTTCCGATGCAGAATCGCGCGAAGATCGAGCCGAGAACATGCTCGATGCCGCTCCGTCCAGCCACCGCATCGAGCGTACGCAAAGCGCCGCGAAGCTCCTCCGCTACGACGAGCATATCGTCATGGTGCCGGGCCGCGTGCAGATAGGTGACGCATTGCGTGAGCAATCCGCGTTGCCGACTGTTGACCGTGAGCGCGTCTTCCTGTGGAAGCAGTCGCCTGGCCCGGGCATCGATCTGGTCCCACAGCGCCGCGATGCCAAGGCCATCCTTTGCGGCAACGGCAGTCCTGCCGGTCGGCGGTGTTTCCCGTCCCGCCACATCGGCACGCGCGTGCACGGCAAGAAAACTATCGTCGATCGGTGCGGCATCGTCGAGCCAAAGCACGATGTCGGCGCCGGCCATCGCGGAGCGCGCGCGGTCGATCCCGATCTGCTCGATCTCGTCGCCGGGCTGGTCCGTCAGACCGGCGGTGTCGGTCAGGACATAGGCAACCCCACCCCGGACCACCGTCGCCTCGATGCGATCCCGGGTCGTCCCCGAAATGGCCGATACGATGGCAACGTCGCGTCCGGTCAGCGCATTCAGCAGCGTCGACTTCCCGCTGTTGGGCGGCCCGGCGATCACCACCCGAATGCCATCGTGAAGCCGCTCGACCGGCGGTTCGCCGAGCAGACGATCGATCGCTTGTGCAACGTTCGCAATCTTTGCAGTGACGGCTGCGATCGGCTGCTCGCTGACATCGTCCTCGTCCGAAAAGTCGAGCGCCGCCTCGATCTCCGCCGCGACCGCGACAAGTTGATCGGTCCAGCGATCGAGTTCGGCGCGCAGCCCGCCCTCCGCCACGCGCAGTGCCGCCTTGCGCTGGGTCTCGGTCTGCGCCGCAAGGAGATCCCCCAGCCCTTCTGCCTCGGTCAGGTCGATCCGGCCGTTGGCGAGTGCCCGTCGCGTAAACTCGCCCGCCTCCGCCAGCCGGGTTTCGGGGACTAAGCCGATCGCAGCCGCGACCGCTGCTATCACCGCTCGTCCGCCGTGGATGTGAAACTCGACCAGATCCTCGCCGGTCGCGGTCGCAGGTCCCGGGAAGAACAGAACGACCGCCCGATCGAGCAGCCTACCCGTCGCCGGATGGCGCAACGCGCGCAGCGATGCACGGCGCGCTTCCGGAACGGACCCTGCCAGCCTCTCCACCACCCGGCGCGCCGCGGCGCCACTGACGCGGACAATCGCGATCGCCGCTGGCGCAGTGCCGCTGGAGGTCGCGTAGATGGTGTCGCGGTGCGGCATGCTTACTTCTTCGCGGTGTCGAACATCTGCCGCCACATTGCCATGCCGGCGTCCCCCATCGGCATCCAGCTGCGCATCACCGTTTCCATCATCTCGGGCGCGACCGATCCGTCCATCGAATTGGTCAGCATCGCCAGATACTTCGCGTGCACGGGCGCCATGTCGGGCAGTCCCATGAAGCGGCGTGCTTCTTCCGGCGTGCAATCGACTTCGACGTTGATTTTCATCGCGGCTTCTCCCCTTGAGCGGGCGGGCGCCGCGCTGCATGATGCCGCTATGTATGCGCGCGATATGGCCAGGATCGCAACGCCTGTCGGCACCGTCACGGTGTGGGGCGACGACGTTGCCGTGGAATCGATCACGATCGATGCTGCCGACCTCCCGCTGAATGGCGGATCAGCGCGCGCGGTTCGCGCCGCCGCCGTGCAGCTCGAGGAATGGTTTGGCGGCACGCGCCGAGACTTCGATCTGCCGCTCCAGCCCGCCGTCTCGCCCCGCGGGGGAGCGCTCCGCGCGGCAATGTGCGCCATCCCTTACGGCGCGGCCTGGAGCTATGGACGGCTGGCCGCCGCTGCCGGATCCAGCGCCCGCGCCATCGGGCAGGCATGCGCGCGCAACCCTTATCCGATCGTCGTCCCCTGCCACCGCGTCACGAACGCCGACGGCACGCTCGGCGCCTATTCCGCCGGCGCCGGCAGTCGCACCAAGGCATGGCTGCTCGACTTCGAAGCGCGGGACCGACGCGGCCTTCTATAGCTTATTTGTGGGGCAACAGCGTCAGAACGCCGACATCGTGATCGATGATCCCGTCGTAAATCATCCGCCCGGCAACGAACAGGATGACAAGCAGGCCGACATAGGCGATCCAGCGGTGCTTGCCGATGATCCGTGCGATGTAATTGGCCGCAACCGCCATCAACGTCACCGACAGGGCCAACCCGAAGAACAATACCGACGGATGGTCCCGCGCAGCACCGGCAACCGCCAGGACGTTGTCCAGGCTCAGCGACAGATTGGTGATCGCGACCTGAACCGCCGCCTGGGCGAACGTCTTCTGCGCCTTGGGCGCCAGCCCTGCGGTAGCGTCGAGCGCGGGCGCATTGTGCGACCGGATCTCGCTGAAGAGTTTCCATGCAACCCACAGCAGCAGGATCCCGCCGGCCAGGAGCAAACCCACGACATGCAGCAATTGCGTCGCGATCAGCGCGAAACCGATCAGGCAGACGAGGGCCATGATGACCCCCAAGCCCAGGACCTGCTTGCGCTGCTTCGCCGGGAGACCCGCCGCGAGAGTGCCGAGGACCATCGCGTTGTCGCCAGAGAAGATCAGGTCGATCAGGATCACCTGGCCCAGCGTGGCTAGCCCTGCGGCGGTGAAGACATCGGCTATATCGAACATGGTCCTACCCCCGCACGGCAATGGCCGGGATCGGGCTTCACCCCCATCCCGGCCATTTCAAACCGCGTTACTCTGCGCAAACCCAATCATCGCGTTTCCGCGCCAGACCTTGCACCGTCAGTTTTATTACTGGTTCATGCTTTCGAAGAAGTCTTCGTTGGTCTTCGAATTCTTCATCTTGTCGAGCAGGAACTCCATCGAGTCGATCGTCCCCATCTGCATGAGGATGCGGCGAAGGACCCACATCTTGGAGAGCTTGCTCTGGTCGACCAGCAACTCTTCCTTGCGCGTGCCCGACTTGCCGACGTCGAGCGCGGGGAAGATGCGCTTGTCCGCGACCTTGCGGTCGAGCACGATTTCCGAGTTGCCCGTGCCCTTGAATTCCTCGAAGATCACTTCGTCCATGCGGCTGCCGGTATCGATCAGCGCGGTCGCGATGATCGAGAGCGACCCACCCTCCTCGATGTTGCGCGCGGCACCGAAGAAGCGCTTCGGGCGCTGGAGCGCGTTCGCGTCGACACCGCCGGTCAGCACCTTGCCCGACGAGGGTACGACGGTGTTGTAGGCGCGGCCGAGACGCGTGATCGAGTCGAGCAGGATCACCACGTCCTTCTTGTGCTCGACCAGGCGCTTGGCCTTTTCGATCACCATTTCGGCGACCTGGACGTGGCGCGTCGCGGGTTCGTCGAAGGTCGAGCTGACCACCTCGCCCTTGACCGAGCGCTGCATGTCGGTGACTTCCTCGGGGCGCTCGTCGATCAGCAGGACGATCAGGAACACCTCGGGGTGATTGTCGGTGATTGCCTTGGCGATGTTCTGGAGCATCACCGTCTTGCCGACGCGCGGGGGCGCGACGATCAACGTGCGCTGGCCCTTGCCCTGTGGCGAGATGATGTCGATGACGCGCGCCGACTTGTCCTTGACGGTCGGGTCGGACGGATCGAGCGTGAGCTTCTCTTCCGGATACAGCGGCGTCAGATTGTCGAAATTGACGCGGTGGCGGACCGCATCGGGATCGTCGAAATTGACAGCGGTCAGTTTCACCAGCGCGAAATAACGTTCGCCATCCTTCGGTCCGCGGATCTCGCCCTCGACCGTGTCACCGGTGCGCAGGCCGAACTTGCGGACCTGGTTGGGCGAAATGTAGATGTCGTCGGGGCCCGCGAGATAGTTCGCCTCGGGGCTGCGGAGGAAGCCGAAGCCGTCGGGCAGCACTTCGATCGTGCCGAGCCCCATGATCTGCTCGCCCTGCTCGGCCTGGACCTTGAGGATCGCGAACATGAGGTCCTGCTTGCGCAGCGTCGACGCGCTCTCGATCCCGAGCTCCTCGGCCATCGCGACCAGCTCGGCCGGTTTCTTGTTCTTGAGATCTTTAAGATGCATTTCGGGCGTCCGGGGCATGAAGATGCGGAGGAGGAGCTTCGGTCGGCGAAGGGTACGCGACGATGCTTGAGGAAGGATAAGGCAGCCGAACGGCGCAAGGCCGTCGCACTACAATACCGGCCTCAGATACGACGCGCGCCTGAACGCGTCAAGGCGTGGCGTACCGGGATGGCGACGTAGCCGCGGCGCCTGTCCTTCAGAACGGCTGGACGATCGCCAGGATCACGATGAAGGTCACCAGGACCGCAGGAACCTCATTGATCATGCGGAGCTGCCGCCCGGTCAGGGTTGGTTTGCCTGCCTTGAGCTTGCGTGCATAGCCGACCGCCCAGCCATGATACCCGCTGAGGACGACCACGAGCAACAGCTTGAGATGCAACCAGCCAAGCCCCGCCTGACCCGAGAACAGGCCTGCGTTCGCCGCCAACAGCAACCCGAGGACCCAGACGACGATCATCGCCGGCGTCAGGATGATGGTGCGGATCTTCGCCTCTCGCTCGACCCACAGCGCGGCATCACCCCCCGCCCCGGCAAGCGCCTCCTGATGATAGACGAGATAGCGCGGCAGCATGAACAGTCCCGCCATCCAGAAGATCACGAAGATCACGTGCGCTGCCTTGACCCAGAGGTAGGCGTTGCCGAGCATTCCAGCCATCATGCGTTCCGAACGAAGGCCAGCAGTTGCTCGACATGCGCGATCGGCGTGTCCTGCAAGATGCCGTGGCCGAGATTGAAGACGTGGGGACGGCCAGCGAACGCCGCAAGGATCCGCGCCGCTGCCGCTTCGAGGTCGGCCCCGCCGGCAATCAGCGCGAGCGGGTCGAGATTGCCCTGGACCGGCATGCCTTCAGGGAGGTTCGCCGCGGCCCATTCCGGGTTGATCGTCTCGTCGACGCCCACCGCATCGACCCCGGTTTCGCGCGCGTAGATCGGCAGTTTCTCGCCCGCCCCTTTCGGAAAGCCGATGACCGGCACCCCTGGATGCCGCGCGTGGAGCGCCGCGACGATCGCCGCGTTGGGGGCGATCACCCAGCGCTCGAATTGTGCGGGGCTGAGGCTGCCCGACCAGCTGTCGAACAGTTGCACCGCTTCGACCCCTGCCTCGATCTGCTTCGACAGATAATCGATAGTGCTGCCGACGATCGCATCGATGATCGCGCCAAAGGCCTGTGGGTCGGCATAAGCGAACCGACGCGTCTCGCTCTGATCACGGCTGCCCTTGCCCGCGACCATATAGGTCGAAACCGTCCAGGGGCTCCCTGCAAAGCCGAGGAAGGTTGTCTGGGCAGGCAACAGCGTCGCGACCCGCCGCACGGTCTCATAGACCGGCTCCAGCCGTTCTGGCGCCTGTTCGAGCGCTCCAAGCGCGTGGTCGACCAGCGGCGGCGTCAGGGCGGGGCCCTCGCCGACCCCGAAGGTCAGGCCCTGCCCAAGGGCTGCCGGGACCATCAGAATGTCCGAAAACAGGATCGCGCCATCGAACCCGAACCGGCGGATCGGCTGGATCGTCACTTCCGCGGCGGCGTCACTGTCGTTGACCAGCGCCAGAAACCCCCCCTTTTCGGCGCGTAACGCGCGGTATTCGGGGAGGTACCGCCCGGCTTGGCGCATCAGCCAGATCGGCGGAACGGCTTGGCGCGCGCCTTTCAGCGTCGCGAGCAGCGGTTTGAACGGTACCTGAGACAGGGGTTCCGATGGAGTCGATGCAGGCAGGATCGCTGTCCCCTCTTCAATAAGAGTCTAGATTCTTAAAAGGTATTAGCAGTTGTTGGCCGGTGGAAGCCGGGGCTTATGCAATTGTCCCCGAATTGCCAACACTCCGTGCTGAATCGCAGAGCCGATTCCCCGAGACGATCGGCGATTCCATCCCCATGATTCACAGCCTGTGGATAAATCCGGCGGCTGTGCACGCGGTTGTGGAAAACTCGGGCGTTTTCCACCGGTCCGGGCGGCTTTGCGCGGTTGCGAAGTTACGCTAGCGGTTATCCCCATGTTATCCACAGGCCTTTCCCGGGAACACGGCTGATGCGGCTTCACCTCCACCTCCTGTCGGATTCGACCGGCGAGACGCTCGAGAACATCGCCAAGGCGGCGCTCGCGCAATATGACGACGTCGAGACGATCCGGCATTTCTGGCCGATGGTGCGGACCGAGGCGCACCTCGAGCGGATCCTCCAGGAAATTTCGCAAAATCCGGGGCTCGTGCTGTTCACGCTGGTGAACAGCGAGACGCGCAAGACGCTCGAGGCACGGTGCCGTACGCTCGGCTTGCCCGCGGTCGCGCCGCTCGACGGAGTGACCGGTGCCCTGTCGGGTTTGCTTGGACAGGCGGCCAAGGCGCGCCCGGGGCGTCAGCACGTCCTTGATGCCGCCTATTTCGCGCGTGTCGACGCAATCCAGTTCACCATCGCGCATGACGACGGCATCTTGTCCGAGGATTGGGAAGAGGCCGACATCGTGCTCGCCGGGGTTTCGCGGTCGTCCAAGACCCCAACGTCGATCTATCTCGCCAATCGCGGGTTCAAGACCGCGAACATCCCGATCGTAATCGAAAGCCCGCCGCCCCGCAGCCTGTTCGCACTCAAGAACCCGATCGTCGTCGGGCTTACCACGAGCGCTGACCGGTTGATCCAGGTTCGTCGCAATCGGTTGCTGTCGCTCAACCAGAAGACCGAGACCGCCTATGTCGATCAGGAAGCCGTGACGCGCGAGGTCGCCTTTGCGCGGCGCATGTTCGCGGACAACGGCTGGCCGGTGATCGACGTCACGCGACGGTCGATCGAGGAAACAGCAGCGGCGATCATCGCGCTCGTCGGCGAACGCGTCGGCGCGCAGCGGGGCGAAGCATGAGACTGATCCTCGCTTCGCAAAGTGCGTCACGGCGCGCAATGCTAGCCGCCGCGGGTATTCCTTTCAGCGCGGTATCGGCCGGGGTGGACGAGGATACCGCGAAAGCCGCCCTTCTTGCCGACGGCGTGGGACCGCGGGATCTCGCGGATGCGCTCGCTGAATTGAAAGCAGTCAAGGTATCGGCGGGGAACGACCAGGCGCTGGTGCTGGGGTGTGATTCGGTTGTCGCGCTGGAGGACGGATCGATGCTCGACAAACCGCGATCGCGCGATGAGGCGGCAGACCATCTGCGGCGCCTGTCGGGCAAACGGCACGATTTGATCAGCGGTGCAGTCATCGCCGAGGGCGGACAGCCGGTGTGGCGCGTGGTCGATCGCGCGCGGATGCATGTTCGCCCGTTGAGCGAGGCTTTCATCGAAACCTACCTCGATCTCGAGTGGCCCGAAATTGCGGGATGCGTCGGGTGCTATCGGATCGAGGGCCCTGGCGCGCAGCTGTTCACGCGGATCGAGGGAAGCCAGTTCACCGTCCTCGGCCTGCCGCTGCTGCAGGTACTCGACTATCTACGGGTTCGCGGAGTGATGCCGTCATGATGTATGCAGAAGTGATCGGCGACCCGATCGCCCATTCCAAATCGCCGCTGATCCACGAGTTCTGGCTCGAAGCGTTGCGTTTGGAGGGCAGCTATCGCGCGTGCCATGTGGCGCCGGAGGGCCTGAACGCCTATTTCGCCGAGCGGACGGCCGATCCCGCCTGGCGTGGGTGCAATGTCACCTTGCCGCACAAACAAACAGTGTTCGATCATATCGCCGACCCGGGTAGCGTGCGCGGGTCGATCGGCGCGGCGAACACCGTGTTTCGCGGTGAGGACGGTGCCTTTCTTTGCACCAACACCGACGCAGCGGGCTTTTACGCTCCGCTCGCCGGAATGGACCTGACCGGAGCGCCGGTCGTGGTGATCGGTGCCGGGGGCGCCGCGCGCGCCGTGCTGTTCGCGCTCGCGAAGCTCGGCGTCGGCCCGGTCACCGTCCTCAACCGCAACGTGCTGAAGGCTGCCGCCCTCCTGTCGTCTTTCGGACTGAAGGGCCAGGCGCTGCCGCTGACGGCATCGCTCCCTCCGGCGGCGCTCGTGGTCAATGCAAGCGCGCTCGGCATGGCCGGGCAGCCGCCGCTCGACCTCGATCTCGATCCGCTCCCCGAAGATGCTGTGGTCTATGACGTGGTCTATGCACCGCTCGAAACGCCGCTGCTCGCCGCGGCACGCGCGCGCGATCTCGATACGATCGACGGTCTCGACATGCTGATCGGTCAGGCTGCGCTTGCCTTCGAGCTGTTCTTTGGCGCCGCCCCGCCACGTGACGAGGAACAGGACCTGAAACTGCGCGCCCTGCTGACCGCATGATCACGATTGGCCTTACGGGGTCGATCGGCATGGGCAAGTCGACCGTCGCGGCGATGTTCGCCGATGCCGGCGTGCCGGTTTTCGACGCGGATGCAACGGTGCACCGGTTACAGGCCACAGCCGGTCCCCTGGTGACCGCCATCGAGGCGGCCTTCCCGGGATCGACCGGCCCGGGCGGCGTCGATCGCGCAAAGCTCGGGCCGATGGTCCTCGGCGACCCCGTTGCGCTCAAGCGGCTCGAGGCGATCGTCCATCCCGCCGTCGGCAGCGAACGCGCGGCGTTTCTTGCGCAAAACGCCGATGCGCCGATGGTCGTGTTCGACATTCCCTTGTTGTTCGAAACCGACGGCGAGTCGCGCGTCGATGCCGTCGTGGTCGTTTCTGCGCCCGAGTCGGTGCAACGCGCGCGCGTGCTCGCCCGTGCTGGCATGACGGCGGACAAGCTCGATGCCATCCTGCGCCGGCAGCTGCCCGATGCAGAAAAGACCGCACGTGCAGATTTCGTCGTTCCGACAGGCGGTTCGCTCGATACGACGCGTGATGCGGTGCACCGCATCATCGCTTGCCTCGCAGCGCGCAAAACCCCACTATCCTGAGTCTATGAGAGAGATCGTCTTCGACACAGAGACCACGGGGTTCAGTTTTTCCGATGGCGACCGGATGGTCGAAATCGGATGTGTCGAGATGATCAACCGGGTCGAAACCGGTCGAACCTTCCACGCCTATTTCCACCCCGAGCGCACCATGCCGCCCGAGGCGCAGCGCGTGCACGGCCTCAGCGACGCGTTCCTCGCGGACAAGCCCCTGTTCCACCACGGCGCCGAAGCGCTTCTCGAATTTCTCGAAGACAGCCCCCTCGTCGCGCACAACGCGAGCTTCGATTTCGGCTTTCTCAACGGTGAGCTGACCCGGTGCAGCCGCACGCCGATCAAAATGCACAGAATGGTCGATACCGTCGCGATGGCACGCATACGCCACCCGGGGGCCAAGCATAGCCTCGACGCGCTGTGCAGCCGCTATGGCATCGATCGCAGTCACCGCACGCTCCACGGCGCTCTGCTGGACGCCCAGCTGCTGGCGCAAGTCTATGTCGAGCTGACCGGTGGTCGGCAGATCGGGCTTGGTCTGGTCAGCGAGGCGATCGAGGTGGCGGTGGCGTCTGCTCCGGCAGCCCCCGCCAGGCCCCGCCCGCCGCGGGTTTTTACGGTGCCGGAGGCGGATCTTGTACGTCACGCAGCGTTTATGAAGTCGGTGGTCAATCCTTTGTGGGGAGGCGAGACGGCCAACTGATTCAACCTATTGGGGGGTCGAGGCGTCCGACAGACGTCATCTACCAGCCGGAAGACCCGAAAAGCGGGATCCGGCGATACAGTATGGAGAAGTGCTCATGGATATTCGGGTTTCCGGCCACCAGGTCGAAACGGGCGACGCGCTCAGGACCCATGTCGACGAGCGGCTCCAGGGCATCGCGACCAAATATTTCGCTCGGACGATTTCGGCGCAGGTGACCTTCGGCAAGGGACCGCACGACAACCGCTTCACCTGCGACATCGTCTGCCACGTCATGCAGGGCCTGATCCTGAAGGCCAGCGGCGACGCTACCGACGCGCACGCCGCGTTCGACTCGGCATCGACCAAGATCGAAAAGCAGCTTCGCCGGTACATGCGCCGTCTCAAGGATCGCAGCGCCGTTGCGAACAGCGCGGCATCCAGTGCGGCGGCCGATCTGGCGTCGGGTGATGCCGGCTACACGCTGTTCCAGGAAAATACTGCCGAGGAAGAAGTCGAGGACTTCCCGTTGATCGTTGCCGAGACGCGCGTCGATATCCCCGATGCGACCGTTTCGGATGCAGTGATGATGCTCGATTTGCGCAACACGACTGCATTGCTGTTCCGCAATTCGGGCTCGGGTACCTATAACATGGTGTACCGCCGCGGGGACGGTACGATCGGTTGGGTGGAGCCACAGCGCGTTTCATAATGTTTCGCTCCGCTTTCGCCGATCACTGATCGGCGCTATGGGCCCGCGCAAGCACCCGTGCCTGTCGCGGGCCCAAGGATTGCGATGACTGACTTGCACGATCTTCTGAGCGCCGACGCGGTGCTCGAACGCGAAAGCGCTGGCACGCGCAAACTGTTGTTCCAGCATCTCGCCGGCGTCGCCGCCAAGGTCTACGGGATCGATGCCGCCGCCGCGGCGGAAGCGCTGGTTGCGCGAGAGAAGCTCGGGTCGACCGGTTTCGGTCGTGGCGTCGCGACGCCGCATGGGCGGTTGGCCGGACTTCCCAGGGTTTGCGGGGTCTTCGCCCGTCTGGCCAACCCGATCGACTTTGCCGCGGTCGATGACCTTCCCGTCGATATCGTCTTCATGCTGTTGTCGCCGCCCGACGCCGGAGCCGAACATCTCAAGGCCTTGGCGCGTGTATCCCGGATGCTGCGCGATGCCAGTTTCGTCGACAAGCTGCGGGGCGCCGGATCGCGCGACGCGATGATTGCGCTCCTGATGGCGGATGAAGCGCGTGACGCCGCCTGAACCCGCCCCCTCGGGCGAAGCAGCGCATTTCCGCGCACTCGAAAACCTGTATGCGGCGGCGCCGATCAACCAGTTGTTCGATTCAGTGCTGGAAATCCCCGAAGCAGGGGTCGCACGAATTCGGTTCACGATCGCGCCACAAGTCTTTCACGCCGGCGGTGCGGCCCATGGCACGAGCTATTTCAAGATGCTCGACGATGCCGCCTTTTATGCCGCGAACAGCCTGGTGACGGATCGTTTCCTGCTGACCACCGCCTTCAACCTGTTGCTGACCAAGCCCTTGCGGGAAGGACCCGTCATTGCCGAGGGCCGGTGGGTCTCCGGGCACCGACGGGTGTTCGTCGCCGAGGCTCGGCTGGTCGATGCGGCGGGTGACGAGGCAGCCCGGGGGACCGGCACGTTCATGCGGTCCCAGATGCCGCTCGCCACGCTGCCGGGATACCGTCCGACGTGAGCCATGCGCTTCCGACCGCATTGCTGGTGTCTGCCCTGCTCAAGCGCGTCAATGATGCCGGGGGCATGGGCATGGTCCGCGCTCGCGGTGAGCCCAGTTCAGGCGCCATATTACTCATTTTGAATGACAATAATGGATCCACGCACATGGTCGAGCGTGCCCTGGATCCCAGCGGCAAAACCGCGCTGATTCCGGCCGGGCCAGCCGATGCCTCGGATGGTCCGGCACGCGAGTCGTACTGGCGGCGGCGACGGTCGCGCGATCCGGATTTGTGGGTGATCGAACTGGACATCGCGTCGCCGGAACGATTCGCCGCAGAAACAATCCTCGACGGTTGACCCTTGGGTTCGACCCCTCGATAGCGAATTTATCGATTTAGGCGTTGTGCCGTACCGGGTGCGATCCGGTTAGGTTACGCAGTCGGGGGGATGTCCGGGTGAACGATCGCAAGGTCGTTTATGTCCGCGCACCAACCGCATTTTTGTAGTTTGAATGTCGTTTGCCAACCGGGTCGTCACGTGCGCGACCATGATCCTTACCGCTGCCGCCATCATCGGCGCGGGCACGCCGGGCTTCGCTCAGCAACTCGACCGGGCCATCAACGCCCCGGTCGTTGCTTCGGTTCCCGAAGCGGGTGTCGTCCAGGCAGTGGATATCAAGGAGCCGATGGCCAGCGACGAGTTGCAGGATGGCGATGACGTGGCTTTCGGCACGCTGGACGCTGCGGTCGCGGCACAGTCGGTTCCTGACGAAATGGGTGACGAGCTGCAGTGCATGGCTGGCGCGATCTACTTCGAAGCCAAGGGCGAACCGCTCAGCGGTCAGCTCGCCGTTGCCGAAGTCATCCTCAACCGTTCCAAATCCGGCCACTTCCCGAAATCGGTCTGCTCGGTCGTAACCCAGCCCGGCCAGTTTTCGTTCGTACGCGGCGGTCACGTTCCGGCAGTCCCGTACAACCGCCAGTATCGCACCGCCGTAGCGGTGGCCCGCGTCGCCCTCGCCGACAGCTGGGACAGCCCCGCTGCCGACGCGATGTATTTCCATGCGAAGCGCGCAGCTCCGGGCTGGCATCGCCAGCAGGTCGCCGCGATCGGCAACCACGTCTTCTATCGCTGAGCATCGCGGCGCGTCGGGTTTGACGTGTTCGTGAAATGTTCTAGGATCGGCGCATGTTACGCGATGCGCCCGAAACCCCTCCGCAATCCTGTGTCGACGCGCCCGGCTCCCCGCTTTGCGCGGCAGACGTCGCGCGTGGTACGATCCGGATGTTGCTGCGGCACGATCTGGTCGCGCTGACAGAAGTTCCCCTCGACGGGAATCGTCGCGCAGACGTGATGGCCATCGACGCGCGCGGACAGATCGTCATCGTGGAGATCAAGGTGTCACGTGCCGACTTGCTCGGTGACGCCAAGTGGACCGAATATCTTGGCTGTTGCGACCGCTATTATTGGGCGGTTCCGGCTGGGTTCGATGCCAGCCCGCTCGACCGCGAGGGGTTCCTGCCCGCACGGACCGGTATCATCGTCGCCGACCGGTATGACGCCGCGATCCTGCGGGAGGCGCATACCGATCCGTTGTCAGCCGCGACCCGGAAGCGCGTTACGCTCGCGTTCGCGCGACGTGCGGCGCGGCGCATGATCGCGCTCACCGATCCCGAAGCGGACGGGTTGTCTTTCGCGGGTTGAGGCGCAGGACGGCGATCAGCGGCCCCGTCTTACAGTTTGGGCCCCGACACGGCCTTGCGGACCTTCTTGGGCGCAGCGTCGATCAATGCCGCGATCGCGGGCGTTCGCGTGTCCTGATGCGCATAGTCGCGCGCCGAGGATCCCTGGAGCAGGTCCTTCTGATCCGGATCGGCGCCGAGATCGAGCAGGCTGCGCACCATCGTCGCATCACGACGCTGCACGGCACGGATCAGCGCGGTCTCGCCGCTCGCATTGCCGAGATTGACGTTCGCACCGTGCTTGGCAAGATTTTCGATCATGTCGGTCGCACCGAGGCTCGACGCGATCAGCAGCGGGGTTTCGCCCCGGCTGTTCTTGAGGTTGGGATCGGCGCCTCGTGCGAGCAAGTAGTTCAGATAGGTCGAATCCTGGCGCCGAACGACGATATGCAGTGCGCCATCGCCATTGGTGACATCGCGCGTGTTGATCACCGTGGCACCCGGCTTGTCGAGAAACTTGGTGACCTCGTCGCCCTTGCCGTCCTTGACCGCCTGCAGAAACTTGTACCCCTCGGACTGTCCAAGCTGCGCGATCGCCGGGGTCGCGACCAGCGCGAAGGGGGCGGCGACGAGCGTGAGCATGGTGGCGAACGAGCGAAGAGTCATCGGATAGATGTCCTGACAGAAGGCGAAACCGGCGCAATGCTTGCGCCCTGCCCCCTAACAGATCATGACGGACCGCGCCATGAACCAGATCGCCCGCGCGCTGTCCGCGTTACTGCTAGCCGCGCTTCCCATCGCCTGCAGCAGCCCCATAACGACCGACCACGCCCCGCTTGACGGGGCTCGGATCGGTGCACCGTTCCAGCTGACCGATCAGGACGGAAAGCCCCGCAGCGACCGCGATTTCGCGGGGCGGTATCGGATCATGTACTTCGGTTATACCTTCTGCCCCGACGTTTGCCCGACCGACATGCAGACGATAGGCGCTGGCTTGCGGGTGTTTGAAGCAAAAAATGCCGTGCGCGCCGCGAAGGTCGTGCCCATCTTCGTCACGGTAGACCCCAAGCGGGATACGCCCGCCGTACTGAAGGCGTTCGTGACGGCGTTTCATCCGCGCATGGTCGGATTGACGGGCGACCCTGCCGCCGTGCTTGCGCTCGCCAAGGCCTATGGCGTGGCGGTCCAGGCGGACAAGCCCAATGCGCAAGGTGGATATCTCGTCGCGCATGGGCGTTTTGCCTTCTTGATGGACCCGGCGGGCAAGCCCGTGGCGCTGCTGCCACAGGACCAGACCCCACAGGCGGTCGCAACCGAGCTTGAACGGTGGGTGAAATGAGCGGCAAGTTTTGGGAAGAGCCGATCGACACGCTCGACCGCGGACAATGGGAAGCGTTGTGCGACGGGTGCGGCAAATGCTGCGTCCACAAGCTGGAGGATGACGAGACGGGCGAATTGCTGCCGACCAACGTGTCCTGTCGCCTGCTCGACCGGGCGACGGCGCTGTGTTCGAACTACAAGCATCGCCATGCCTATGTCAGCGAATGCGTGCGGCTCAGCCGCGATAACGTGCGTACGATCGACTGGCTGCCCTCGACCTGCGCCTATCGGCTGCGCGCCGCGGACGAGCCGTTGCACGCGTGGCATTATCTCGTCTGCGGCGACCGCGAGGCGGTCCATCGCGCAGGGCAGTCGGTGCGGGGATGGACGATCTCCGAGGACGATGCGGGCGAGCTGGAATATCATCTGGTAGATCGCGAGCTGTGAGCGACCAGCCCGAGGTCGTCCGCAACGCGCGTGCGCGTCGCGCGCGTCTGTCGGTCGATAGCACAACCGGGCGGGTGCGGCTGGTGTTGCCACCACGCGCTTCGCTGAAGACGGCCCTGGCCTGGGCTGCCGGCAAGTCCGACTGGATCGCAGCGCAGCGCGAACGCCTGCCAAAACCCATGCCGTTCGCGCCCGGCGCCAGCTTTCCATTCGATGACGGCATGGTGACCATCGCCTGGCAGGACGGCGCGAGCCGGCGGATCGTCCGCGACGGCGGGGTGCTGCGGTGTGGCGGTCCGCGCGACGGTCTGTCACGACGGGTCGAACTCTGGCTGAAGCGCGAGTCCCTTCGCGTGCTGAGCGAGGAAACAGCCGAATTTGCCGCCAGGGCGGGTGTCGTCGTCACCAAGGTGGCGGTCGGGGATCCCAGGACACGCTGGGGAAGTTGCGCCTCGAGCGGGACGATCCGGTACAGCTGGCGCCTGATCCTGATGCCGCGGTTCGTTCGGCGGTCGACGGTGGCGCACGAGGTCGCGCATCGTCTGCACATGAACCACGGGCCGCAGTTTCACAGGGTCGTCGCGCTGCTCGACGAAACCGATCCCGCGCGCTCGCATGCGTGGCTGCGCGCGAACGGCGCGGCGCTTCACTGGGTAGGGCGCGAATCCTGACGATCTGACGGCGGTGGCGCCTGTCGGTCACGCGGCGGCCGCGCCGGCGCGCCACGCGACGGATCCCGACCCAGGACATGATCCAGCCAGGCCTGGTCGAGCTTCTCGCCGTCGGCGGGACGATCGGTCGGTTGCTGCTCGTCCGTGCCGCGGTCCGGTGCCGGCCGAGGCTGACGGACGATCGGATTGCCGTCCGGGTCGACCTGTTGGCCCTCAACAGGCGCCGGAACGGTCTGACCGGGCTCCGCGGGGTTGCCGTTCTGGTCCACGAACAGTCCGTTATCCGCCTCGCCAAAATAGGATTCCTGGTCGGGCTCCAGCTGATATTCGGGCAAGGTCACCTTGGTGTCGAACTGTTCGACCGGCCGGTTGGCGACGGCGACTTTCATGAAGTCGGCGAAGGCCCGCGCCGGTGCCGTCCCGCCGTGCAGCCCAGCGATCGTCTTCGCATCGTCGCGACCCATCCATACGCCCGTCGTCAACCCGCTCGAGAAGCCCAGAAACCAGCCGTCCTTGTTCGACGTCGTCGTTCCGGTCTTGCCTGCGACCGGACGGCCGATCTGCGCCGCGCGACCCGTCCCGGTGTTGACCGTGGTCTGCAGCAGGTCGGTCATCTGCGCGGCCACATACGGGGCGACCAGGACATGGCTGGTATCGACCGATTGGGCATAGATGGTTTCGCCCGAGGTGGTTACCTTGGTGATGCCGTAAGGGGTCACGGCGACGCCCTTGTTGCCGACGCTCGCAAATGCGCGCGTCATGTCGATCAGCCGTACGTCCGACGTCCCGAGAACCATCGACGGATGGGTGTTGACCTTGGTGGTGATGCCGAAGCGGCGTGCCATGTCGGCGACGGTGGCGAACCCGACCTCCTGCCCAAGCTTGGCGGCAATCGTGTTGAGGGAATAGGCAAAGGCCGTGCGCAGCGACACCGCACCGGAGTTATGGCGGCTGTCGTTCCGGGGGCTCCAGCCGTCGATCGTGATCGGCTCGTCCACGATCGAATCCTCGGGCTTGTGGCCTGCTTCGAGCGCGGCGAGATACACGAACAGCTTGAACGCCGACCCGGGCTGGCGTTGTGCCTGGGTCGCGCGGTTGTAGATCGACGAGACATAGTCGGTGCCCCCGACCATGGCGCGGACCGCCCCGTCACGATCGATCGCGACCAGTGCGCCTTGCGCCCCGGGCGGGGCGTTGGAGCGGATCGCGGTGTCGGCCGCGCGCTGCATGTTGAGGTCGAGCGTGGTCCACACTTCGAGCGGACGCTGCGTTTCGTCGATCAGCACTTCGAGCTGCGGGAGCGCCCAGTCGGTGAAGTAGCGGACGCTGTTCTGCTTGGGTTCGGGTGCAAGCTTGACGTCCTTCGGATTCGCTTCCGCTGCCTGCTCCGCCGTGATCGCGCCGGTTTCCTGCATCAATCGGATCACCACGCCGGCCCGTCCGACCGCGGCCTCCGCGTCGGCGGTGGGCGAATAGACCGACGGGGCCTTGACCAGGCCCGCGATGATCGCTGCTTCGGACAGGCTCAGATGGTCCGCGCCGTGGCCGAAGAACCGGCGCGAGGCTGCGTCGATGCCGTAGGCCCCGCCGCCGAAATACACCTTGTTGAGATAGAGTTCGAGGATCTGGTCCTTGGTAAACTTGCGTTCGAGCGCGAGGGCCAGGATCGCTTCGCGGCCCTTACGACCGAACGTATATTTGTTCGACAGGAAGATCGTCCGCGCGACCTGCTGCGTGATCGTGGACGCACCCTGCAGGCGACGACCCTTGCCGCGATTGTCGATCGCCAGGCGGACCGAGCGTGCCATACCGATCGGGTCGACGCCGAAGTGCGACCGGTAACGGCGATCCTCGACCGACACCATCGCCTCGCGCATCACCATCGGGATCTTGTCGTAGGACAGCCATTCGCCATAGCTCGGCCCGAGCGACACGATCACCGTGCCGTCGGCGGCATGGACGCGGATCATCTGGCCATTGGGAGACGATTTCAGCTCGTCATAGCTCGGCAACTGGCCTTCCGAGACATAGACCGTGATGGCCAGGACCGCGAAGGCCAACATCACCAATCCCGCCACCAGCTGCAGTGCAAGCACCAGCCGACGCCGCCACAGGGGCGCGCGCACGGAGCGGGGGGAAGAAGCGGGAGAGCGGGCCATGCGCGGTTGTCAGCGTTAGGGCTTGCCGGACGATCCGACAAGCCATGCCTTGGCAATCCCTGCCGCGGCGACGCTTGCCGAATCGATCAGCCGCGCGCCTCTTCGCCGTTGGCAGCGCCGCGCGCCCTGAACTCGAGACTCAGCGAATTCATGCAGTAGCGCAGGCCGGTCGGTGGCGGACCATCGGGGAACACATGGCCGAGATGACCATCACACCGGGCACAGCGCGCTTCGGTCCGCGTCATGCCGTGGCTCGTGTCGCTGTGGTCGGTAACATTCTCGGGATCGATCGGCTGGGTGAAGCTTGGCCAGCCCGAGCCCGAGTCGTATTTGTCGGCCGAGTCGAACAGCGGCAGCGCGCAACCGCCGCAGCGATACACGCCATCGGCTTTGTTGTTGTTATACCGGCCGGAAAACGCCCGTTCCGTTCCGGCTTCGCGCAGCACGTGATAGGCTTCGGGGCTCAATTTCTTGCGCCACTCGGTTTCGGACAGGGTGATATGCTCCATGGACTCAGTTTTCCTGTTGGCGTGCGGCGTGGTCAAGCGGCGAATGGCCGATACGAGTGGCGCGTGCGATGATATCAATCAGTCCGGGGACGTGGCCGACCAGCGGAAGCAAGGCTTTGCCGAGCCACGGCCGTTCGGCCGCGTCGCGCACCAGTCCCGCCAGCCGGATCGGCCGGGCAGTGGCAGCAGCGAAATCACGCTGGAAGCGCGGTGCCGCCGCCGCACCTCCTGCGATATAGGCATGGCCTGCCCGGATGCCACTGGCGATCGCGATTCCCATCCCCTCCCCAGCCAGCGATGGAATGACGCCCGCCTGATCGCCGAGGCGAAACACCGCGTCGGTCGTCTGCAACGCGCGCCAGCCATAGGGCACGTTGGCGATCGCATCGATCGGCTCCCCCCCGGTTCGATAGGCTAGCCGGTCGCCAAGCGCAGGATGGTCCCGACCCAGCGTGTCGAGCAAAGCAGCGGGTGAGCCCGCGGCCAGCATCTTCGAGCGGTGGACCGCCATGCACAGGTTGGCGCTTCCGTCTTCCTGCAGCACGATGCCGACATAGCCGCGGTCGAACAGATGGAGTTCGATCGCGTCGCCGATCAGGCGGGTGAGACCGGGTGCAGCGGCAAGGCGGACGCGCAGACCTAGCACAGGGTCCTCCCCGCGGGCTTCGGCTGGTCGCGCCGCGCCGCGGACATCGTGCTTCCCGCTTGCCAGGAACAGCGTGTCGCCGGCCAGTTCCGCACCATCGTCGATCAGCGCGGTGCTGCCGACGAGGCTGCGGACCGTCACGCCGCGCTCGACGGCCGCGCCCATGGCGATGGCTTGCTGCATGAGGACGGTATCCAGAAGCCGCCGGGAAACGCCGTGCGCAGGGCGGGGCAAGGGCGTGTCGATGCGCCGGTGGCCCAGGAAGATGCGGTTCCGAACGACCCTTGCCGGGCCCAGGGCGCCGGGCGCGATCCCGATCCGGGCAAGCGATTCGAGCGTGCGCCAGCTGAGGAAGCCGCCGCAGATCGCGTCTCCGGTCTCCCGACTACGCTCGACGAGCAGATGTGGTGCGCCCGCACGCGCAAGCACGATCGCGGCGCTGGCGCCCGCGGGGCCGCCGCCGACGATCAGCGCAGCTGTTCGACGCATAACCGGTACGGAAAAACGCAATAGACGCGCGCGGCAACACCGGCCTCGGCAAGGATCGGGGGCCATTCACCGGGGCGGTAGGAGCGTGCGACCGACAAGGTGCCGTCATGGCGGACGATCGGATGCCAGCGCGCCAGCGTCGCCAGAATCGGAAAGCCGACATGCGCGACGCCGTGACGGTGCAGATCGTTGATCAACCAGCCTCGCGCGCTTTCCCGGTCCATGAACCGCAGGAAGGCGATCAACTGGGCATGGGTCATGTGGTGCGCGACGAGGCTGCTGACCACGAAGTCCCAACCGGCCCCCGCGTGGTCCGCATAATCGCCGGTGACGTAGCGGATCGGCAGTTCGCCCGGGGTGTGCCCGGTTGCCGCAAGCGCGCTGCGCGGGTTGAGGTCCACCCCGACGAGGTCCGCCACCAAGCCACGCCGTTCAGCCCACCGCGCGATCCGGCGGAGCATGTCGCCATCGCCAAACCCTACGTCGAGCAGCTTGAACCGGGACATGCCGGCGGTCGCGCGCGCGAGGAAATCGAGCGTCGGGCGGGGTGCCATCGTCACGACGTTGACCTTGGCGAGATCCCCCACGACCGCAGCATAGGTTTCGGCCGACAGATCGTCCGCGTCCATCAACTCTTCGGCGATGGCGCGTTGTCGCAGCGTCATCGGGCGCTCCGGAAACCGAAGCCTTCGGCGGCAAGGCCGGGCCCGAAGGCGAGCGCAACACCATTTTCGATCCGCGGACCTGCGAGCAACCGTGCCAGCACGAACATCAGCGTCGCCGAGGACATGTTGCCGACATCGGCCAAGACGCCCCGCGAGGTCGCCAGCGCGTCATGCGGCAGGTGCAGGGCGGTTTCGACCGCGTCGAGGATCGACCGCCCACCGGCATGGACGGCCCAGCCGTCGATGTCCTGCGGGTCGCGCCCTCCCGTCGCCGCAGCGGCAAAGACCGGATCCGCAAGTCCGGCCGCGATCCGGCCCGGAACTTCGCCCGAAAGGTGCATCGCGAAACCCTGGTCGGTGATGTCCCAGCGAATCAGTTCGGCGGAATCCGGCAAGGTGGTCGCAAACGGCGCGTCCAGCGCAAAGCCTAGCGGGTCAGCGCAGACGAGTGCGGCGGCGGCGCCATCGCCGAACTGCAGCATCGCCAGCAAAGGCTCCAGCGCCGGCGTATCCTGCAGATGAAGGGTCGACAGTTCCACACATACGACCAGAACCCGCGCGGCGGGATCGGACCGGACGATATGCCGGGCACTGCGCAGCGCCGCGACCGCCGCATAACAGCCCATGAACCCCACCAGCAGCCGCTCGACCGTCGGGGCCAGCCCGAGCCGTGCGGCAATGATCTGATCGATGCCGGGCGCGACGAACCCCGTGCAGCTCGCCACGACCAGATGCGAGATGTGGTCGAGGGCCACCTTTTCCCCGAGCGCCGAGATCGCCGCGAGCGAGAGTGCGGGCGCGGCTTCGGCATAGAGCTTCATGCGTTCCGCGGTTCCCGGCAGGACCGCGCGCGCATAGAATCCCCCCGCATCGACCGGCGATCCGCCGTCGTCACCGACCGGGAGGATCGACCAGCGATGGTTGATCGCGGCGCGCGACGCCATGCGATCGAACACCCTCGTGCTGCGGGGATCGGGCAGGCGCGCGCGCGCCCACGCGATGAAAGCGGCGTGGATGTCGTGTCCCGGGACGGCGGTGCCGATCCCGGTGATGTGAGCGGTGGTAAGCAATGCACGCTTTCAATCGGCGGAGAGTGGGGTTCCCGACCGCTGAGACAACGCTAGCCCGCGCGTTCGGATCCGGGAAGCCCCGAACGGATGCCCCAAGCCGCGACGTGCGGGCCGTTCCCGGCCACCACGGGCGCGGAAAACCGCGACCGGGGGTACGGGTTACAGTTTCCCAACCTGCGCGTACCCGCCGCCGCTGTGCGATCGCGGCAACGCCAAAGTCACGCCCAGACCGACCGTTCCCGGGGCGATCGCTACGGTTCCTCCATGGGCCGCGGTGATCGCCGCCACGAGGCTCAACCCCAGGCCGTTGCCCGCCTTGGTCCGGCTGGCCTCGGTTCGCGCGAAGCGCTGGAGGATACGCTCGTGGTCCGCCGCCGGGACACCGGGCCCATCGTCGACCACGGTCACCTGCGCGACGGTGCCAATGCCGGCGAGGATCAGGCGCGCGGCGGTGCCTTGGCCGGTGTGGACCCGGACATTGTCGAGCAGGTTGCCGATCGCCTGCGCCAGGAGTTCGCGATGCCCAAGCACGCAGATCCCCGGCTCGATCGACCAGCTCAGCGCATGATCGCTGTCCGCCATCGCGGGGGCGTAGCTTTCGGCCACGTCGGTCGCGAGCAGGGACAGGTCGACGGGCGCGAAACTCTGCACCAGCGCCCCCCCTTCCACTTCCGAGATGCGCAGAATGGCGGTGAACAACGCCAGCAGGGCGTCGCCCTGCTCGATCGCCTTCTCGGCGGCACCCTCGACGGTCCCGACCTGTTCGAGCCGGTTGCGTAACCGCAGCAGCGGCGTGCGCAGGTCGTGCGCCACGTCGCTCGACACCTGGCGGAGGTTTTCCATGAGATGCGCGATCCGGTCGAGCATGGTGTTGAGCGCGTGCCCGACCTGGTCGAATTCGTCGTCCGCGGCGCCGATCGGCACCCGCTGCGCGAGATCGCCTGCCACCACCGCGCGCGCGGTCCGGCTGATCGCGCCCAACCGGCGACGGAGGTAGCTGCCGAGCAGCAGGGCGCCGCACAGCCCGACCAATAGCACAGCCACGAACGCGACGCTGAACAGTTCGAGGATCGTGGCGTCGATCACTTCGATCGTCTCGGAATCGGCCGCGACCACGATACGGCTGCCATCGTCCCGCGCGACCGCCAGGGCATGGGCGGAGTCCTCCCCCTCGGCGGGATCCCGAAAGACGATCGTGCTCCAGCCGAGCGGCGGGCGGGACGTCACCATCGATCCGGCGATGCGGCGTCCCGCCCGGTCGAACACCGCGAACCCGAGCGCCTCGGTCGACGCACTGGCTTCGCGCTCGCTGACTTCGCGGCGAAGCGCGGCAAGATCGGGCTGGCTCTTCAGCGCAACGATCGCTTCCTGGATGGCCGAATCGCGTTGCGCGCGAAATGCCGAGTCCGCGGCGAAATAGACGGCACCGCCCAGCAGCAGGATCGCCAGCGCGAAGGCGGCGGAACAGGTGAAGGCGATCCGGTAAGCCGCGCTGGCGCGCACGCTAGCCATGGCTTCGGATCCGATAGCCGGCCCCGCGGATGGTTTCGATCGGATCGTCCTCGAAGCCTTCGCGCAATTTGGTGCGAAGCCGGCTCAAGTGGCTTTCGACGATGTTGGTCTGCGGATCGAAATGGAAGCCCCAGACCAGCTCGAGGAACATCGTGCGCGTGACCACCGTGTCGACATGCCGCATCAATTGCTCGAGCAAGGCGAACTCGCGCGGTTGCAGATGCACCACGCGCCCGGCGCGCGTCACGTCGCGCCGCAACAGGTCGATGACGATGTCGCCTACCTCGAGCCGGGTCGGTACCGCGTCGCCCGGGGCGCGCCGCGCCAGCGCGTTGAGCCGCGCGGCAAGCTCGGCCAGTGCGAACGGCTTGACCAGATAATCGTCCGCACCGGCGTCCAGCCCCTCGACCCGATCCGCGATCCCGCCCTTTGCGGTGAGCACCAGCACCGGAGCCCTGCCCCCCGCCGCGCGGATCCGCCGCAGCACTTCCAGTCCTTCGACCTCGGGCAGCATCCGGTCGAGCACGATCGCGTCGAAAGGTTCCTCGGTCGCGCGCCGTGCGGCCGCCGAACCATCGCCGACGCACGTCACGACATGCCCGAGCCCCGCGAGCCCTTGCGCGATGAAGTCCGCAACCTCCTGGTCGTCTTCGGCAAGCAGGATACGCATAGGCCGTCTTCAGTCTTTCGCAGTTGATGCCGCGCGCCGGAATCGTGTCACCGATAGCGCCGCGCTGGCCCGAAACGAAGCCCTTGTGGCGATGCCCCGAAACGGGCGCCGCCCCGCGGCTGCGAGCGCCGGTAGCGGGTCTGGGTGCCGGATACAGCGCCGACGGCGATTACAAAGTGCCAACCTTGTGGTGCGGGCGGTCCCGGCGCGCCTGCGCGACGGAGACCAACCGTGGCTTCGTCCGTTGCGTCAGCTTGGACGCGACCCGTACCGGGTTGGCGGTGCCCCGGAAACGAGCGTGTGATCATGGTAATGCTGCGAGCCCTGCAATCCCTGCAACGACGCCCCGACCGGGCGCTGTTGCTTGCCTTCGGGATCGCGGCGGCCTTGCTCCTGCTCGTCCTGCACCTCGCCTCCGAAGTCGGGGCCGGCGACACCAACGCCTTCGACGCCATGATCCTGCGCGCGATCCGGAACGCGGCGGATCGCCCGGGGGCGGGTTTCCACGCGCTGTACAAGGCGATGCTCGACTTTACTGCGCTTGGCGACGTGACCACGCTGACGCTCGTCGTGGCACTGGTCGCCGGGGCCTTGCTGATCGCACGCAAGGCCGCGATGGCCGGGTTCCTGATCGCCGCGTCGCTGCTTGGCACCTTTGCGGTGGAGACCCTCAAATCGGTGTTCGACCGGCCGAGGCCGAACGTCGTCGCGCATTGGGCGACCTTCTCGAACACCAGCTTCCCGAGCGGTCATGCCGCCGACTCGGCGATCGTCTATCTCACGCTCGCGGCGCTGGTCGCGCGCAGCGTCGAATCGTCGGGGTTGCGGGTGTATGTCCTGCTGGCGGCGATGGCGCTGACGCTGCTGATCGGCCTGTCGCGGCTGTATCTGGGGGTGCACTGGCCGACGGACGTTCTGGCGGGCTGGATCCTGGGGGCGAGCTGGGCCTTTCTGGCGGCCACGATCGCCTGGTGGCTCCAGGCGCGCAACACGCTCGAGCAACCGGGCGACTGACCGCGCCCGACGGGCCGGGCGCTCGCGGACCTGCGCCGCAAGAGCCCGGCCGGGCCGTTCACCCCAGCGCGCGGGTGAGGACGCGCGCGAGGCGGGCGGCGAAGGCGCGCGGGTCGAGCGGTTGCTCGCCGTCGGCGATCTGCGCCTCGTCGAACAGCAGATGCGCCGCATCCTCGCGTAGCGTCGTATCGCCTTCGCCGAGTGCGGCGAGCTTGACGATCAGCGCATGCTGCGGATTGACTTCGAGCACCGGCTTGGCCTTGGGCGGTGCCTGCCCCGCACTCGCCAGCATCCGTTCGAGCTGGCGATCCATGCCGCTTTCGGTCGCCACCAGGCACACCGCGCTTTCGGTCAGGCGATCCGACGCCCGTACGTCCGAAACCGAGTCGGCCAGCGTCGTCTTCACGAAGGCGAGGAAGTCGGACACGGCACCGCTCGCCTCGGTGGACGGCGGCGTGGTGCCCTCCAGCAGCGGGATCAGCGCGAGATCGGCACTGCCTTGCGTGACCGACCGGAACGGCTTGCCCTGATAGTCGATTCCCGCCGTCACCCAGAAATTGTCGATCGGGTCGGACAGCAGCAGCACTTCGACGCCGCGAGCGCGGAAGCCCTCGAGCTGGGGCGCGGTGGCGATCCGGTCGAGATCGGTCCCGGTCACATAATAGATTGCGGTCTGGTTCTCCTTCAGCCCCGCCGCATAGTCCGCAAGCGAGCGCCAGCCGCCGTCCGACGTGGTCGTGTGGAAGCGCGCGAGGTCGAGCAGCGCGTCGCGGCGTTCGAAATCCTCGTACAGCCCTTCCTTCAGGACCGGCCCGAACGTGTCCCAGATGCCGAGATAGGCCTCGGGCTCGGCGGTCGCGCGCTTTTCGAGCTCGGACAGGATCTTCGCGGTGACACCCTTCTTGATCGCGGCGAGCACCGGGCTTTGCTGGATCATCTCGCGCGACATGTTGAGTGGCACGTCGGACGAGTCGACCAGCCCGCGCACGAAGCGCAGATAGCGGGGCAGCACCTCCGCCTCGTCGGTGATGAAGACGCGGTTGACGTACAGCTTGATCCGCCCGGCGCGATCGGGATCGAACAGGTCGAACGGCTTGGTCGACGGCACGAACGCCAGCACCGAATATTCGTGGCGCCCTTCCGCCCGGTAATGCAGCGTCAGCGCGGGATCATCGAACTGGCCCGACACGCTGCGATAGAAATCGGTGTAATCGGCCTCGGTGATCGCCGACTTGGGCTTGGTCCAGAGCGCCGCGCCATCGGCGATCTCGACCGGCTCGGCATCGGGCTTCTCGCGCAGGAAGATCGGCACGGGAACATGCCCCGACTGCGCCTTGATCGTCCGTTCGACCGTGAAACGCTGCGCATAGTCCTGTGCGTCGTCGAGCAGGTGGAGCACGACGCGCGTCCCCCGCGACGGCGCTTCGGACGGCGCAATCGGTGCGATCGTGTAGCTGCCCAGCCCGTCCGACGACCAGATCGATGCATCGTCCGCCCCGGCACGGCGTGACACCACGTCCACCGTCCTTGCGACCATGAACGCCGCGTAGAAGCCGACGCCGAACTGGCCGATCAGCTGCGGGTCGTCGCTGCCTTGCGCGTCGGCGAGCTTGTCCATGAAGCTCTTGGTGCCCGAGCGCGCGATCGTGCCGAGCGCATCGGTCATTTCAGCGGCGCTCATGCCGATGCCATTGTCCTCGATCGTCAGGCGGTGCGCATCGGGATCGAGCGTGACGGTGATCCGCGGGCTGGCATCGTCGCCGAGCAGCGAGGGGTCGGCGATCCCTTCGTAGCGCAGCTTCTCGCACGCGTCCGCCGCGTTCGAGACGAGTTCGCGCAGGAACACGCTTTTGTCGGAATAGACCGAATGCACCATCATGTGCAGCAGCTTGGCGACGTCGGCCTCGAAGGCGTGGGTCTGGGGAGTGGTTTCCGGAGCGGTGGTGGTCGTCATGATGTGGTCGCAGCCCCTATGCGGTGGTGATGCGCCGGAGTTGGGTTGGCAGGGCGATGGGGTCAAGGGTTTGCAGGGGTCGCACGTGCGCACCCTGCCGGAGCGGGCGCGGAAGGTTAGGCGAAAGTTAGGCGAAATCGATGTCGCGCCCCGACCGCTTCATCGGGGCGCATCGGGAGGATGCCGGTGCTGTCAAAGAGCCCGGCGGGACAATAGCAGGGGGGTGGCTTGTAGGACAGCCAGGGGGGTGGAAACGCGCTCTTGCGGCGGGTCGCGGCAGCAGCAATGATGCTGCATGAACCCTTGGTCGTTATTCGGAGCTACCTTCATCGCGGGCGTGTTGGCGCAAGTGATCTTCCCGCGGCATCGGTGGGGTGCGGCGGGCTTCATCGCCATTGTCCCCCTCGTCATTCTCACCGCCACGATCTGGTGGCACGTGTGGGCCCATGACGCGCTTTATGCGGTCGCCTATCTCGTCGCCCTGTTCATCTGTTCGGGCGCATCCATCTTGAGCCTGTTGGCAGTGCAGGGAGCGAGGCGTGCGCTCGGCAAGTAGCGCGAGCGTCTGCGATCGCCTTCCAGAACTGGCCATTTCCGAAAGGCCATCGCCGGCCAGAAGACCCTATTGCGACGCGGGTTTGGCGTTGGGTTCCCACAGCTCGATCTTGGTCCCATCCGGATCGACGATCCACGCGAACTTGCCGCTGGGGTCGCTGTCGTCGCGCTTGAGGATGGGAACGCCCTTCGCTTGCAACCGACCGAGGAACGCCGCGAGATCGTCGACCGCGAAGTTCAGCATGAACTCGCGCGTGGAAGGGGCCAGGTAACCGGACGCTTGCTCGAACACGTTCAGGGTCAGGACGGGCGGGTGGTCCGGCGCGTCATAAGGCAGCAGCACGCCACCCCAGGATTCGACCTTGATGCCGAGCACGTCGCGATACCAGGCCAGCAGCGCTTTCGGGTCTTTGCTCCTGAAGAAGATCCCACCGATGCCGGTGATCCTTCCAGGCGGCTCTGCCGATACGGACATGGGCGTCAGCGCGGCCAGAACGGCGGCGACGGGCAATAGTCTGCGACTGATCGACACACCCTTGCCTCCTCCGCATTCTGTCGCGGCATGCTACAGCAAATCCGCGCGCAATCCCATGCCCGCGAGCGGTCGGTCGCCTGGCGATCAGGTCGTGGCGCTCGGGCCGCATCCGCGCGGCGACCGTGCGCAGGGAGGTGGTCCCTGGGTGGCTGGCGCGTCGCGGAGCCACGTTCATCCTCGGGGCCTGGCCGACGGGCGTTCCCTACCCATCCCACCCGTCCCCGGTTCCAGGATCCATGCCCCGACCCGCTTCCCATCCGCCGCGCGTAATCTGGCGTTGGCTGCGCGGCGCCGGCGTGCAACACGTCGCATTCAGGTTTTTCAGTTTATCAACAGCCCGTCGCTGAAGGACAACACGCAAGGACGATCGATGCGCGTACCCCTGCTTTCCCGCCTGCTTCTCTCAGGTATCGCCGCAAGCCTCCTGATCCCGGCACCAGTGGCCGCCAGTTCGCCCGAGCTCGTCGGGCTCGAGCGCGAGCTGAGCAAGCTGGTCGCGGAACGCTCCGGCGAATATGGCATTGCCGCGCTCGACCTGCGCGATGGAACGACCGTTGCCGTCAACGGCGACATCCCGTTTCCGATGGCGAGCACGGTCAAGCTCGCCATCGCCGCTGCCTATCTCGCCGAGGTCGATCAGGGTCGTCACAGCCTCGGCGACATGATCTATGGCCGTCCCGCGGCGAAAGTCCTGGAGCTGATGCTGGTCCGTAGCGACAACCAGGCGGCCGACCAGCTGCTCGCCACGCTCGGCGGGCCCGCCGCTGTCCAGCAATGGCTGTGGTCGCACAAGATCCTCGGTATCCGGGTGGACCGGACGATCGCCCAGCTGCTGCGCGAACGTGGCCATCTTGCCGACAGCAAGGATGTTGCCACCCCGGTCGCGATGGTAGCGTTGCTGTACAAGCTCGACAACGGCACCGTGCTGACCGCGCAGAGCCGGGGCTTCCTGTTCGAACTGATGCGCCGATGCGAGACGGGCACGCGCCGTATCCGCGCGCTTCTTCCTGCGGGAACGCTGGTGGAGGACAAGACCGGCACGCTCGATGGAGTGACCAACGACGTGGGGATCATTACCATGCCCGATGGCCGCCGCGTGGCCGTCGCGGTGTTCGCGCGCGGGGGACGCGATCGCCAGCCGGTCATCGCGCAGGTGTCGCGCGTGATCTACGACCGCTTTGCCGACAGCGTCCGCAACGCCCTGGCGCTGTTCCTGCGCATGCAGTGAGCCCTGCCGGGTCGACCGGATTCGCGCGGGCGATCGCGACGACCGTCGTCACGACATAGAGGGGTGGCCCCCGAAAGGGTCCGTTGCACATCTGCATCTGGAAAATGGTGCGGCCGAGAAGACTCGAACTTCCACGGGCTTTCGCCCACAACGACCTCAACGTTGCGCGTCTACCAGTTCCGCCACGGCCGCACGTAACATCACCGGGCAAGCCCGGCAGCTGGTAGGCGAGCGCCCCTAGCAAAGCTATTCGGGCTGCGCAATGGCTGTCGTCAAAGCCTTTCGCATTTTGTCCCGGCCCGGTAGCAGCGCTGCATGACCATGGCGCGCCAATCCATCCTCGAGGAGACGCGCCGGATCCTGGCGCTGGCGTGGCCGGTGATGCTCACCAGCCTCAACTGGACCATCCTGAGCGTCACCGATATCGTCGTGGTCGGGCTGACCGGCACCGATCAGGTCGCCGCTTTCGGCGCGAGTCGCGCGCTCACCTTCATCACCATCGTGGCGGGGCTGGCGTGGCTGTCGGGGGTGCTGGTGTTTACCGCGCGGGCGGATGGCGCGGGCGAACTGCGGCGGACTGGCGCGACGCTGCGCGAAGGGCTGGTGCTGGCGGGGATGCTGGGGCTGGCGGGGGCGTTGGGGTTCGGGCTGTACGCCGCGCCATTGCTGGCGATGATCGGCGTTGCGCCCGCGCTGGTCGATCCGGCGGCGGCGGTGGTCCGGGTGATGGCGCTCGCCTATCCGGCGCAGATGATCAGCATCGCGGCGAGCTTCTTCCTCGAGGGGATATCGCGGCCGCGGCGCGTCACCGTCGTCAACCTGGCGACCCTGCCGATCAACGCGCTGCTCGCCTGGGCGCTGGCGGACGGGCACCTTGGCGCGCCCGCGCTGGGGGCGGTGGGCGCGGCGGCGGCCACCGCGATCGCGTCGCTGCTGGGGGCGGCCGGCATGCTGGCGGTGGCGTGGACCACGCGGGACGCGCAGGCGCGCGAGATCCGGGTGATGACGCTGTCGGCGTGGCGCGCGGCGGTGCCGGGCGCGGTGCGGCTCGCGTGGTTCGGCGCGGTGCCGGCGATCGCCTCCGGGCTCGAGCTCGCGGGGTTCTCGATCCTGATCGCGCTGTCGACCGACCTTGGCCCGGTGACCGCGCACGCCTTCCAGATCGTCTTCTCGCTGCATAACGTGACGTTCGGCGCGGCGGTCGGCCTGGCGTCGGCGGCGGGGGTGCGGGTCGGCAATGCGATCGGCGAGGGGCAGCCGGCTTGGGTGCGTTTCCGCGCGCTGATCGCGGCGGGGCTGGCGGCGGGCGTCACGGGCCTATTGGCGCTGGGGATCCTGCTGGTGCGCGGGCCGATCGTCGGGGCCTTCCCGGCGGCGGCGGGCGTCCATGCCGCCGCGCTGGCGATGCTGCCGGTGTGGGTGCCGTTCATCCTGTTCGACGGCGTGCAACTCGTGTTCGTCTATGCGCTGCGCTCGCTCGGCGACCAGATCGTCGCGGGAGCCAACAGCATCCTCGCCTTTTTCGTCGTGACGGGGGGCCTCGGCTGGGTGTTCGTGACGCACGGCGTCGGGCCGCTCGGGCTGGTCTATGCCTCGGGACTGGGAATGGTCGCGGCCACGATCCTGCACGGCGCGCGGTTCCTGTGGGTCAGTGCTGCGGCTCGCCCGAGAAACTCAGCACCAGATCCTTCGCATTGACCGGCACGTCGAGCTTCGCGCTGTTGAACTCGACGCGCCCCTTCGGCGGAAGCGAGGTCGCCTCGGGGCGGATCGTCCAGCTGAAGACGATGCGTTGCTGCGCATCGCGCAGGTCGGCGCGAATGTCGGGGACGGGCTGGCGCGTGTCGGTGGGGTTGAGCACGGTGCCGCTGATCGCGAAGATCTCGTTGCCGTTATAATCATGGCGGTCGACCGGCCGGTTGACGATCTTCAGCGGGGTTTCCACCGCCGGGTGGAACAGCGTGCTGGCGGTGCGCGGAGCACCGGTCGACACGATCGCGGCGGTCGCGCCGATCATCGCCAGCCCCGCGATCACCGCGGCCAGCGTCCAGCGGCGCACGCTGTTGCGGCGGGGACGAAAGGGCGGGCGGTGCGCAAAGGCATCGTAATCGCCATAGGTCGGGCGCGCCGATTCCGATACGATGAAACCCTGCGCCTCGCCCGCAATATCCGCACGCGAGTCCGGCGCGGCGGGGATCGGCGGGGCCAGCGCATTGGGCAGCGGACTGGCGATCGTTCCGGTTGGCGCCCTGGTTGGCGTCCCGGCGGGGGGGCGGGCGTGGGGCGCCTCGACGCGGGCTTCGTCTTCGTCTTCCTCTTCCTCGATCGGCGCGTCCAGTTCCAGCGCGGGCAGCGGCGCCTGGAACCAGCTATGCTTGCAGCTTGCGCAGCGCACGGTGCGGCCGTCCGGCCCGATCGCGGTGTCGGGAATCACGTAACGGGTCTGGCACTCGGTACATTCGAGAATCATCGGGGCAATTCAGACGGTAAGGGCGGACGGTCGCGGCGGCATATCGCAGGATACACCAGCCAGGGCGTCCGCGGTGTCCCGGGAAACTACGCTGTCCTTGGCCCCGGTGGCAAGGGGCCGCCAACAGGCGCGAACCTGCGCGCTTGTCGCGGCGCAAGGGATCGTGCGATGCAGGGGCGGGGCACAGACAAGTAGCGGGTAGCGCACGCCGCATGGCGAATATCGTTCAGTTCGAGAATGTGGGGCTTCGCTACGGCACGGGGCAGGAGACGCTGAGTGACGTCAGCTTCACGCTGTTGCGGGGTGCCTTCTATTTCCTGACCGGCGCGTCGGGCGCGGGGAAGACGTCGCTGCTGAAGCTGCTGTACCTGTCGCAGCGTCCGACGCGCGGCAGCATCCGGCTGTTCGGCGAGGATGCGGTCACGCTGCCGCGCACCCGGCTGCCGGGCTTCCGGCGGCGGATCGGCGTGGTGTTCCAGGATTTCCGGCTGGTCCCGCACCTGTCGGCCTATGACAATATCGCGCTGCCGCTGCGCGTATCGGGCGTGCCCGAGCGCGACGTCGCGGATCCGGTGCGCGAGATGCTCGCCTGGGTCGGGCTGTCGGACAAGATCGCGGCGCGACCCCCCACCCTGTCGGGCGGCGAGCAGCAGCGCGTCGCGATCGCGCGCGCGGTGATCGGCCGGCCGGAGATCCTCGTCGCGGACGAACCGACCGGCAACGTCGATCCCGACATGGCGGAACGGCTGTTGCACCTGTTCGATTCGCTCAACCGGCTGGGGACGACGGTCGTCGTCGCGACGCACGATTTCCAGACGCTCGGTCGCATCCCGCATGCCCATATGATGCGGCTCGAGAAGGGACGTTTGCTCGATCCGACCGGTTCGCTGCGCTTCCCACCCCCCGGCAAGTCCGCATGAGCGGCGGCTTGATCGCCTCCAAGGCCGACCGGCGGCTGCTCGACGACCGGCGCGGCACGCGCGTGATGCTGTGGGTGATGGCGATCATGCTGTTCCTGACGGTGCTGGCGGCGGCGCTGGGGCTGGCGACGCTGGGGGCGGCGGCGCTGCTCGACCGCCAGCTTGCGGGCCGGCTGACGGTGCAGATCGTCGCGCCTGCCGAGGGCGTGCGCACGCGCGAGGCCGCGGCGGCGCTTGTGGCTCTGCGGCGGCTGCCCGAGGTCCGGCGGGCGGCACCGGTCGATCGCGCGCGGCTTGCCGAGATGCTGCGCCCCTGGCTCGGCGCGGACGGGGCGGACCCCGACCTGCCGATCCCGGCGATGATCGACGTCGACCTGTCCAGCGGCCGCGCAGCCACGGTGCAGCGCGTGACCGCCGCGGTGCGGACCGCCGCACCCAGCGCGCGGATCGACCGCCAGGAAAGCTGGATGGCGCCGGTGCGGACCGTCATGGCGATGCTGACCGGGCTGGCGGGCGGGCTGGTCGTGCTGATGGCGGGGGCGACCGCCGCGGTCGTGATCCTCGCCGCGCGCGCCGGGCTCGACACGCACGGCGACACCATCGCGGTGCTCCACATGCTGGGTTCAACCGACGTCCAGGTCGCGCGGTTGTTCCAGCGGCGGATCGGCGTGGATACGCTGATTGGCGGATTGCTCGGCATGGCGGTGGCGGTGGGCGTGGTCGCGTTGATCGGCGCGCAACTGAACGCGCTGGAATCGGATCTCGTCGCGGGGTTGACGCTGGGCACGCGCGACTGGGCGATCCTGGCCTGCCTCCCGCTGGCCTTTGCCGTGCTGGCGACGCTGTCGGCCCGCCTGTCGGTGCTCGCGGCGCTGCGGCGGGTATTGTGATCCTTCGCCTGATCGCCGTGCTCGCGCTGCTGTGGGGCGGCGGGTTCGCGCTGTTCCTCGCGACCATGCCCGCGCCGGTGAGCGGACCCCGCACCGATGCGATCGTCGTGCTGACCGGATCGTCGGGGCGGATCACGCGCGGCCTGGCGCTGCTGCAGGATCATGCGGCGAAGCGCATGCTGATCAGCGGTGTCGCGCCCGCGGTGAAGCCCGGCGAACTGGCACACGAATATAAGGTCAGCCCCAAGCTGTTCGCCTGCTGCATCGACCTTGGCCATGAGGCGGTCGATACGCGATCGAACGCGGACGAAACCGCCGATTGGGTGCGCGAGCATGGCTATCGCTCGGTGCGGCTGGTGACGTCGGACTGGCATCTGGCGCGCGCGCGGCTCGAACTGGTCAACGCGCTGGACGGCGACGCGACCGTGATCGGCGATGGCGTTCCCAGCAGTCCGCGCTATGCGGTGCTGATCGCCGAGTATAACAAATTGATTCTGCGCCGCGTGGCGCTGCTGGTCGGGGCGGCGACATGATCATGATGCGCAATCTGCTGTTCACGGTCATCTTCTACGGCGGCTCGGTGCCGATCGTGCTGACCTCGGCAATTTCCGCGCTGTTCGGCTGGAAGGCGATGGTCGCGCACACCCATTTCTGGACCCGCTTCCACGGCTGGACGACACGGCACATCCTCGGGATCGACCGGCGGATCGAGGGACAGTGTTTCGCCGATGGACCGGTGATCTACGCCGCCAAGCACCAGGCGATGTACGAGACGCTCGAGCTCGGCCGGATGCTGCACAATCCCGCGATCGTGATGAAGCAGGAGCTGACCGACATCCCGGTGTGGGGCTGGGCCGCCAAACGATACGGCGTGATCGTCGTCGACCGCGAGGCGTCGGCCGGCGCGCTGCGGCGGATGCTGCGCGAGGCGCGGGTCGCGCTGGCGGCGGGACGGTCGATCCTGATCTTCCCCGAGGGCACGCGGGTCACGCCGGGCGAGCAACCCGAGCTGAAGGCGGGCTTTGCGGGCCTGTACCAGCTGCTCAAGATCCCGGTGGTACCGATCGCGATCGACAGCGGGCTGGTATGGCCACGGCAGGGGCCGCATCTGCCGGGAACCGTGACGTTCCGCTTCGGGACGCCGATCCCGCCCGGCCTGCCCCGCGCCGAGGCCGAGGCGCGGGTGCATGCCGCGATCAATGCACTGGAGCAGGACCAGGCGATGGCGCCACGCGGGTGAGTCGCGTTGCCCCTCCCGTCACCCCGGCGCAGGCCGGGGCCGCGTAATTACCTGGGCGTGCCGGCGCGGTGGAGCGCCGTATCGCCGGTTGCGTCCCGGCAACGTGGCGGCCCCGGCCTGCGCCGGGGTGACGGGAGGGCGACTTTCGCGGAGATCCCGCCTGCGCGGGCATGACGGAAGACGGGGGCTGGCCGCTGCGTTCCGCGGCGCAGACGCAAGGCCCGCGCGCTATTCGTGCGTCCGTCCGAAGTCGGGGGCCGGATCGTCCTGCCCCTGCTCGATGATCCCGCGTCGAATCGCGCGTGTCTTGGAAAAGAGGTCGAACAGTTCGTCCCCCTTCCCCCAGCGGATCGCGCGCTGAAGGGCGGTTAGGTCCTCCGAGAAGCGTTGCAGCATGTCCAGCACCGCCTCGCGGTTCGCCAGGAACACGTCGCGCCACATCGTCGGGTCGGACGCCGCGATCCGCGTGAAATCGCGGAAACCGCCCGCCGAATATTTGATCACCTCGGACTGGGTCACTTCCTCCATGTCCGATGCGGTGCCGACGATCGTATAGGCGATCAGATGTGGCAGATGGCTGGTGATCGCGAGCACGCGGTCGTGATGGTCGGGTGCCATCATCTCGATCTCCGCGCCCAACCGCCGCCAGAATTCGGCGACGCGTTCGACCGCGAGCGGATCGGTCCCCTCGGGCGGGGTGATGATGCACCAGCGTTTGTGGAACAGCGTCGCAAACCCCGCCTCGGGCCCGCTGCGCTCGGTCCCCGCGACCGGATGCGCGGGAACGAAGGTCGCCCCCGGCAACGCTTCGCCGAGCGCGCGGACGACCTCGGCCTTGCAGCTGCCGACATCGCTGACGATCGCTTCGGCGGGCAGATCGGCGGCGAATTCGGCGGCGGCGGCGCCCATCGCGCCGACGGGGACGCACAGGATGACGAGATCGGCGTCGATCACCGCCGCGCCACCGCTGTCCGCGACATCGTCGAACAGGTCGATCCGCGTCGCGGTCGCACGGACGTCGGCGTCCGCGTCATAGCCGGTCAGCCGCACCGTGGGCATGGTCGAGCGGACCGCGCGCGCGATCGACGATCCGATCAGACCGATACCGATGATGGTGACGCGGGCGAAGGGCAACATGGCCTGCGGCATGGCGGATCGATTCGGCGAAGGCAAGCGCGCCCCCCGCCACTACCCGACCCTCGCGCCGCTTGAACCCAGCCCGCCACGCGCTTATCCGCTGGCGGCATGGACGACACGCGCTTTGGGCTTGCCCGCCACGTCACGCTGCCGGGGCCGTTGCGGCTCGATGGCGGCGGGCTGCTCTCGCCGGTCGAGATCGCATACGAAACCTACGGCACGCTCGATGCAGATCGTTCGAACGCGATCCTGATCTGCCACGCGCTGACCGGCGACCAGCATGTCGCCTCGCGGCATCCGGTGACGGGCAAGCCCGGCTGGTGGGAACGGATGGTCGGCCCGGGCAAGCCGGTCGATCCGGAACGGCATTTCATCATCTGCTCGAACGTGCTGGGCAGTTGCATGGGCTCGTCCGGACCCGCGACGGTCAACCCCGCGACCGGCGTCCCGTGGGGGATGAGCTTCCCCGTCATCACGATCCGCGACATGGTCCGCGCGCAGGCGATGCTGCTCGATCATCTCGGGATCGAGACGCTCGCGGCGGTCGTCGGCGGGTCGATGGGCGGGATGCAGACGCTGAGCTGGCCCGCGACCTTCCCCGACCGGGTCCGCGCGGTCGTTGTCATCGCCTCGACCGCGCGGCACACCGCGCAGAACATTGCCTTCCATGAAGTCGGGCGCCAGGCGGTGATGGCCGACCCGAAATGGCGCGAGGGGGCCTATTATGCCGAGGCCGATCCGCCCGCGGCGGGCCTCGCGGTCGCGCGGATGGCGGCGCATATCACCTATCTGTCCGAGGCCGGCCTCACCGCCAAGTTCGGGCGGCGGTTGCAGGCGCGCGACGCCAAGAGCTTCGGGTTCGACGCCGATTTCCAGATCGAAAGCTATCTGCGCCACCAGGGGATCAGCTTCGTCGACCGGTTCGACGCCAATTCCTATCTCTACATTACGCGAGCCATGGATTATTTCGATCTGGCGGAGGAACATGGCGGCCATCTCGCCAACGCCTTCCGCGCGACCAAGGCGCGCTTTTGCCTGGTCAGTTTCGATACCGACTGGCTGTACCCCACCGCTGAATCGCGCGCGATCGTCCACGCGCTCAACGCGGCGGGCGCGCCGGTCAGTTTCGTCGAATTGTCGAGCCCGTTCGGGCACGACGCGTTCCTGCTCGACGCGCCCGAGTTGAACCGCGTCGTCGATGGTTTCCTGAGGGCCGGCGCATGACGCTCCGCCCCGATCTCGCGATCATCGCCGACCGGATCGAGCCCGGGGCACGCGTGCTCGACGTCGGCTGCGGCGACGGCGCGCTGATGGCCGCTTTGCGCGATACCAAGCGGGTCGACGCGCGCGGGCTCGAACTCGACGCAGGCAATGTCGCGGCGGCCGTTTCGCGCGGGCTTTCGGTGATCCAGGGCGATGCCGACGTCGAGTTGTCCGAATATCCCGACGCCAGCTTCGACTATGCGATCCTCAGTCAGACGCTCCAGACCGCGCGGCATCCCGATGTCGTGCTCGATCATCTGCTGCGGATCGGCCAGCGCGCGTTCGTGTCCTTCCCCAATTTCGCGCACTGGCGGGTACGGTTGTCGCTGTTGTGGGGCGGACGGATGCCGGTGACGCGGTTGTTGCCCGAACAATGGTTCGATACGCCCAACATCCATCACGTTACCATCGACGACTTTCGCGCCTTCGTGCGAACGCGAAACATTGCGGTCGAAGGCGCGTGGTTCTTGTCAGGGGACAAGCAAACCACGTCCGCAGCAGCGAATTTTCGCGCGGAGCATGCCGTATTCCTTCTTCGATCCGGTGAATTGTCGGAACCAAAGCCTTCGACGCGGGGTTCGAACCTTTAACTTACATTATGTAGATCGTGTTCATCTTATGTCCCTGCCAACCGCCTTGATCGTAGAAGACGAGATTTTCGTCGCGCTCGACCTGGAGCGGATCCTGATGGACGCGGGGTATGAAGTGAAGGCGATCGCCGCCGACAAGCTCGGCGCGCTGGATGCGGCGCAGGATTGCAGCTTCGCGCTGGTCGACATCAATCTGCGCGATGGGGCGACCGGGCCGGAACTCGCGCGGCAGCTGACCGACCAGTTCGGGCTGAAGGTCGTGTTCGTCACCGCCAATCCGGGGCAGATCGCGCACCCGAGCGGCGCGGTCGGTTATGTCCGCAAGCCCTTCAGCGAATCCGCGATCCTGACCGCGGCTGCGGCGGCGACCGCAGACGACGACATGCCGCTGATGATGATGAACAGCGATTTCGTCCGGCTGGGATGACGCCTAGCCGCGGCTGAGCGCCGCGCGCGAGACTTCGACGACCACGCGCAGGCCATCTTCGGCCCAGTCGTGCACCACCGTGCCGCCCAGCTGGCGGCTGGCGCTCAGATCGATCAATTGCGCCCCGAAGCCCAGGGTCTCCGGTTGCCGTACCTTCGGACCGCCGTCTTCCTGCCAGACCAGGACAATGTCGCTGCCGTCGATCAGACTGGTGACCGTCACCGAGCCCAGATCGTTGGAAAGCGCACCATATTTCGTCGCGTTGGTCGCCAGCTCGTGGAACAGCAGGGCAAGCGGCGTGGCCGACCGGTCGTCGATCGGGACATCCGCTCCACCCACGCTGATGCGGGCCGCGTCGACCGCCTGATAGGGCAGGAACAGCGCATCCAGCAGGCCGTGCAAGCTGGTCTGTGCGACGTCCGGGCGCGACTTGGCGCTATGCGGCCGGACGAAGTCGTGGGCGCGCCCCAGCGCCGTGACGCGGTGGCGCAAATCCTCGGCGATCGGCCGGAACTCGGGGCGCGAGCGGGCGGCGAAGGTGATCAGGCCAGCGATCACCGCGAAGATGTTCTTGATCCGATGGCTCAGCTCCTGCGCGACCACCTCGCGCTCTTCGCTGGCCAGCTTCTGTTCGTGAATGTCGGTACAGGTGCCGATCCAGCGGGTGATCTTGCCCGCCCTGTCGGTCATCGGCAACGCGCGGCCGAGCGTCCAGCGATAGGTGCCGTCCCGATGGCGCAGGCGATATTCGATCTGATACGGTTCGCCGGTCTCCAGCGACTGCCGCCAGACGCCCCAGGCGCGCGCCTGGTCCTCCGGATGGAAGATGTCGTTCCAGCCATCGCCATCGGTCGACCCCGCGGGCATTCCCGTGAACTCGTACCAGCGCGCATTGTAATAATCGTGAAAGCCATCCGGCAACGTCGACCACACCATTTGCGGCATGCTGTCGGCGAGGGTGCGGAATCGGCTCTCGCTGTCGGCAATCGTCGCGCGCGAAATCGCGCTGGCACGACTGTCGCTCAACCGGTTGAGGACATCGTCGGCCAGCACCTTCAGCCCCTGGCGCTGGAAATCGGTCAAGCCATCGCGCGGCTCGCGCGCGATCACGCATAGCGAGCCCAGCGGAATCCCCGCCTCGCTGACCAGCGGAACGCCGGCGTAGAACCGGATGCCCAACTCACCGGTCACCAACGGATTGTCGGCGAAGCGGGGGTCCAGTCGTGCATCCGGGACGACCATGATGTCGTCTTCCACCATCGCATGCGCGCAAAAGGACGTTTCGCGCGGCGTTTCGCTGGGACCGAGCCCGGTGCGCGACAGGAAGGTCTGGCGGCTCAGCTCCACGATGCTGACGAGCGCGATCGGCGCGTCACACAGGGCCGCCGCAAAATCGGTGATCTTTTTCAGCGCGAGATCGTCCCGCAGCGTCTCGATCCGATGTTCGGCGATCGCTGCGGCACGGACACCTTCATCGATGCGCCAGCCGTTGCCGATCGGCGCATCAACAGACAGGATATTTGTCATAGGTTAACGGAACGCAGCACACCCGGTTCGGTTCAGAACGGAACGTCGTCATCGAGATCGTCGGCGAAACCACCGCGCGCCGCGCCGCCGCCCATGCCGCCGCCGCCCGCTGCACCGCCCCGGCTCGCGCCGCCCCGGCCGCCACCACCGCCGCCGCCGTAGCCGCCACCGCCCGAACCGCCGCCGAAGTCATCGCCGCCGCCGAAGTCATCCCGCGCGCCGCCACCACCGCCGGCACCGCCGCCCGCACCCGGCGCGCCGTCGAGCATCGTCAGCACACCGTTGAAGCCCTGCAGCACGATCTCGGTCGAATAGCGGTCCTGGCCTTGAGCGTCCTGCCATTTGCGCGTCTTGAGCGCACCCTCGATATAGACCTTCGAGCCCTTGCGCAGATAGCGCTCGGCGACGCCGCCCAGCGCCTCGTTGAAGATCGCGACCGAATGCCATTCGGTCTGCTCCTTGCGCTCGCCGCTGTTCTTGTCCTTCCAGCTTTCCGACGTCGCGATGCGCAGGTTGACGACCTTGCCGCCGTTCTGGAAGCTCTTGCTTTCGGGATCGCGGCCGAGATTGCCGACGATGATCACCTTGTTGACGCTGCCCGCCATAGTCTCAAGTCCCGCTGCTGTGGGGCTCCTTAGAGCCCGAGTCCTATCGCGGCCCAGTAGACCGCCCCCGCAGCGATGTAGGCGAGCGCGAACAAATAGCCAACCATGAAGGCGGGCCACTTCCAACCGTTGGTCTCGCGCCGGGTGACGGCGATCGTGGAAATGCATTGCGGCGCGAACACGAACCACATCAGGAAGGCGAGCGCGGTCGGCAGGCTCCAGCGCGCGTGGAGCGTCTGCGCCATCTTCGCCTCGCTCTGCTCGCCTGCGGTATCGATGGCATAGACCGTGCCGAGCGCCGCCACCGCAACCTCGCGCGCCGCCATCGCGGGGATCAGCGCTAGCACGATGTCGCGGTTGAAGCCGATCGGGCGGAATGCGGGCTCGATCCCGTTGGCGATCCGCCCGGCGATCGAATAATTGACCGCCGAGACCGGGCTCCCTTCGGGCGGCTTGGGGAAGCTCAGCAGCGCCCACAGGATGATCGTCGTGAAGGCAATCGTCGTGCCCGCGCGCTTGAGGAAGATCTCGGCGCGGCTCCACAGCCCGATCGCGAGATCGCGCGCGCGCGGCATCTGATATTTGGGCATTTCCATCATGAAACCCGAGGATTCGCCCTTGGTCACGGTGCTGCGCAGCACCAGCGCGACGACGAACGCGCCGACCACCCCCATGATGTACAGCCCGAGCATCACCAGCCCCTGCAACCCGACGAACGGCAGCACCTTGGTGTTCGGGATCAGCGCGCCGATCACCAGCGTATAGACCGGCAACCGCGCGGAACATGTCATCAGCGGCGCGACGAGGATCGTGGTCAGCCGGTCCTTCTCGTCCTCGATCGTCCGCGTCGACATGATCCCCGGCACCGCGCAGGCGAAGCTCGACAGCAACGGGATGAACGCGCGCCCCGACAGGCCGACGCTCGCCATTACCCGGTCCATCAGGAAGGCGGCGCGGACCATGTAGCCGCTCGCCTCGAGCACCAGGATGAAGAAGAACATGATCAGGATCTGCGGCAGGAATTTCACCACCGCGCCGACGCCCGCGATCATCCCGTCGGTGATCAGCGAGCGCAGCACCGAATCGGGCATCACGTCCTTGACCAGCCCCGATACCCAGTCGAACCCCGCCGCGATCGCATCCGCGGGGGCGGCACCCGCGAAGAACACCGCCTGGAACATCGCGAACAGGATGACGAACAGCAGCACCAGCCCGAACACGGGATGCAGCGCGACCGAATCGAATGCATGGCCCCAGCGCCGCGCGGGCGCCTCCGCCACGGTCGCCGCGGTCGCGATCTTGCGCGCACGGCGTTGCAGCGTGACGATGTCCTCGCCGATCGCATGGTTGCTCGGGCGAAGCCGGATCGCCGCGTCCGCATCGACGATCCCGCCGAGCAGCGTCTTCAACTCCTCGAGCCCGCGCCGCCGCACCGCGACGGTGGGGACGACGGGAACGCCGAGTTCTTCCGAAAGCTTCTTGGAGTCGAGCGTCAGACCGTCGCGCTCGGCCAGATCGAACATGTTGAGCGCGACGACCACGGGGAGTCCGAGCGCGATCAGCTGGAGCGTGAAGCGCAGATGGTTGTCGAGGTTGGACGCATCGACCACGACGACCAGCGCGTCGGGCAATCGCTCGCCGGCTTGCGTGCCGGTGACGACGTCGCGGGTGACGCGCTCGTCGGGACTGGACGGTTCGAGGCTATAGGCACCGGGCAAGTCGACCAGGTCGACGATCCGGCCGTCGGGCAGCGCGAGCTTGCCCGAATGGCGCTCGACCGTGACGCCGGGATAATTCCCGACCTTCTGCCGAGCACCGGTCAGCGCGTTGAACAGCGCGCTCTTGCCGGCATTGGGATTGCCGACCAGCGCCACGAGGGGCGTGGCGGTCATCGTAATGGGGTCACTTATTGCGTGACGGGCGAAACGAAGATCGTGCTGGCAACGGCGCGACGCAGCGCGACGGTCATGCGGCCGATCCGGCACGCGATCGGCCCCTTGCCGAGGCTGGCGCGGTGAAGCACCTCGATCCCGACGCCTTCATCGAACCCGAGTTCGCGCAGACGGCGCGCTTCGGGAGTCGACAGATGCGCCCAGTCGATCGCGGCAACCGTCGCGACCTGCCGATGCGGCAGCGATTCGAGGCTCAAGGGCAGCTTCACGGGATTGGACATATCCATGATGCGAGTGATTATCAATAACGCGAGGACAACGCCAGCACTAAATGCGAGCGGTTCGCAGTTCGTCGCATCCGGCCGGCAGGATGGCGCAGGAGGCGATCGACACCCCTGTCACCCCGGCGAAGGCCAGGGCCGCCATGTCGGGATTCGGAACCGCCGTCCCGCGACCAACGTAGCGGCCCCGCCCTGCGCGAGACCTCTGTGAAAGTCAGCTTTTGGACCCTTATTTGCTGTTTCCCGCGAAGGCGGGAATCCAGGGCCAAGCAAAACAACACCTTAAAGCTCTCGTGACTCCTGGGCTCCCGCTTTCGCGGGAGAACACTTGTGGTTTCGCAAGAGACTCGAGCAGGCCGGGGTGGCCGCCGAATCACACCGCGGGGTAGCGCAGCCGCCCGATGAACCGCGACAAGCTCGGCCGCAGTTCGGACTGGCTGACGATCCGGCTCTTGATCCGCTCGAACCGCATGATCCCCCAGATCCGCCGGGCAAGGAACGCGCGCGTATCCGCATGCCCCTCGCTGTCGTCGTCGAGGAACACGGTGACGGTCGCGGCATAGACCCCGGCGAGCAGCGTGCGCTTGGTATAATGGTTATAGTCGGTCGCGGTGTCGCCCGCCGCGCGCCACATCACATCGGCGGCATGCCACCCGAGCTTGACCCCGCGCACCGCATTCTGCGGCAGCGCCAGGATCGCCAGCGCCCGCCGCAAGGCCTCGCGATTGGGCGCGACGATGTCGAGCCGTGCCTCGACCAGCGCGGGAATCCGGTCGCGCACCTTCATCATCGTCAGCCGCGCCTGCGGCAGGCGCGCGAGCATCTCGGCATCGACCTGCGCGAACCACGCCTCGATCATGTCGACGGCACCACCCGGAAACGCCAGCCGCGCGACGTCGCGGTCAACCCCCGCCTGGTCCGCCGCCATGTCGCGCGCGGCATCGCCCCAGCCATCGAACCCGGCATTGTCCGCGATGGACGGCGCCAGCGCCGCGCGGATTTCGTCGAGCGTCGCGTCAGCGAGACGGTTGACGGGAACGGATGCTGGAACGGGGAGCGGGATCGGATCGGCCATGCGCCCTATCTAGTCGCGTGCGCGACGGCTTACCAGCACCAGCGCGACCGCGACGAGCGATGCGCCGAACAGGTCCGCCAGCCCCAGTTTCTCGCCATAGACGGTCCAGCCGATCGTCGCCGCGACCATCGGCTGAACCAGCAGGGCGAGACCGACGACGAGCGGCGGCAGCTTGCCGAGCGCAAAGATCATCAGCCCCTGCCCGATCACCTGGCTGACCAGCGCGAGCCCGATCAGCGGTCCCCAATGGGTCGGCCACATCTGTTCGCCGAGCGCTTGCGCGAAGATCAGCAGCGGCAGCACGCTGGCCATCGTCGACAGCGCCAGCGCGGGGATCGGCGCCAGCGTCGTGCGCGCGCGCGCCATCAGGATGAAATAGGCGGTGTAGAGCACCCCCGCGAGCAGGCAGAGCATATCGCCGGCCAGATGCCGCGAATCGAGCTGGTAGGAGCGCCCCATCAGCAGGATCGCCCCCGCCGTCGCCAGCGCCAGCGCGATGCCCTGGATCCGCGTCGGCCACGCGCGCGAGACCAGGAAGCCGTAGATCGGGAACATCAGGATCGCGCAATTGCCGAACAAAGTCGCATTGGCGAGCGTGGTCCGCAGGATGCCGAGGTGCCAGCTTCCCAGGTCCGCCGCGAAGCAGATGCCGCCCAGCGCGATCATACCCCACAACAGGCGCGACAGATTGGCGCCGTTCGCGCCGAACGGTCGCCACCCCGTCGCCAGCGCGGTTCCGGCAAGCAGCGGCGCCGCGAGCGTAATGCGCCAGAACGCCGAGGATACCGGCCCGACATCGGCAAGCCGGACGAACCACGGCCCGAACGCGAGCGCGACGTTGGCGAGGATCACCGCGACGATCGCGAGCGCCGTCGGCTCAGGCGGTTTTTGGGCGGCGACAGTTTTTCTTTCGGGGGAGCGCGGATGCATGTCGCCGTGTAGCCTCCTATCTGTGCTGCGTCACAGCAAAAGGACCTTGTGCACATGCCCAGCCTGTTCGATCCGATCCAGCTCGGCGCGATCCACGCGCCCAATCGCATCCTTATGGCGCCGCTGACGCGCGGTCGGTCGACCAAGACGTTCGTCCCGACCGAGATGATGCAGGACTATTACGAGCAGCGCGCGAGCGCGGGGCTGATCATCACCGAAGCGACCGGAATCAGCCGCGAGGGTCTCGGCTGGCCGTTCGCACCGGGCCTGTGGAACGACGAGCAGGTCGAGGCGTGGAAGCCGATTACCGATCGCGTCCATGCCGCCGGTGGCCGGATCATGGTGCAGCTGTGGCACATGGGCCGCCAGGTCCATTCCTCGGTGATCGGCACGCAGCCGGTGTCCTCCTCGGCGACCGCGACCGCGGGCCAGGCGCATACCTATGAGGGCAAGCAGGACTTCGAGACCGCCCGCCCGCTCGAACTGTCCGAGATTCCCCGCCTGATCGACGATTACGCGCTGGCGACTCGCAACGCGCTCGCCGCCGGGTTCGACGGGGTGCAGATTCACGCCGCCAATGGCTATCTGATCGACCAGTTCCTGCGCGACAACGCAAACTTCCGCGAGGACGCCTATGGTGGCCCGATCGAGAACCGCATCCGCCTGCTGCGCGAAGTGACCGAGCGGGTGGCGAGCGTCGCCGGTGCCGATCGCACCGCGGTGCGCCTGTCGCCCAATGGCGACTCGCAGGGTGTCGACGACAGCAACGCGACCGGCCTGTTTACCGCCGCTGCCAAGGTGCTCGACGAGATCGGCATCGCCTTCCTCGAACTGCGCGAACCCGGCCCGAACGGGACGTTCGGCCGGACCGACGTGCCCAAGCAGTCGCCAGAGATCCGCAAGGTGTTCAGCAAGCCGCTGGTGCTCAACTCGGATTACATGACCGTCGCGGAGGCGCAGGCCGTCATCGATTCGGGCGTGGCCGATGCGATCGCCTTCGGGCGGACGTTCATCAGCAACCCCGACCTGCCCGAACGCCTGCGCACCGGCGCGCCGCTGGCGAAGGACGACGCCAGGACCTGGTACAGCCAGGGTCCGGAGGGGTATATCGACTACCCCGCGTTGCAGAAGGCGGACGCGTAAGCGTTACCTGACGACCGCCGCGCCAGTCATGGCGTGGCGGTCCCTTCCCCAATACCGTCATCGCCGCGCAGGCGGGGATTCATAGCGGCTGACGGTGCCAGGTACATCAGACGCCCGAGACGAGTTCTGCCTGCGCATGGCCTCTGTAAAAAGCATCGCTGTTCTCCCGCGAAGGCGGGAGTCCAGGGGTTGCAAGAACTGCAAGCCGTCGGTCTGCTCGGCTCTGGATTCCCGCCTTCGCGGGAAAACAGCGGATACTGCGTCCGTAACCATCTTTCGCAGGGGGCTGGCCTCCGCGCGAATGACGGACTTGGGGGACGGGGAATTACCCCAGCGGCACGAACCGCAGCGGCAACCCGTCCTTCGGTCGCGGGATCGGCCAGGCTTGCCATTCCGCTCCCGACCCCGGTTCGAGCTCGATCCGATACCGGCTCAGCAGCTGCGTCAGCAGGATGCGGATCTGCATCGTCGCAAAGTGCAGCCCGAGGCACATGTGCGCGCCGCCCCCGAACGGCACCCAGGCATATTTGTGCCGCGCGCGGACCGCGTCCGGCGTAAAGCGCAGCGGATCGAACCGCGAAGGCTCGGGCCATAGCGCGGGCATCATATGGGTATAGGCGACGCTGACGCTGACCGTGCTGCCCGCCGGGATGTGATAGCCGCCGAAATCGAAATCCTTGATCGCGCGCCTGGGCAGTGATGGCACCGGCGGAATCATCCGCAGCGCTTCCTTGAACGCCATGTCGGTCAGTTCCAGCCGGTCGAGCTGGCCATAGGGCAGCGCGCCGTCGTCGTTGAGCCCGAGCCCGGCGATCTCCGCGCACAGCTTCTCCTGCCATTCGGGATTCTGTCCGAGCAGCATCACGAGGCTCGTCGCCGACGAGGTGATCGTGTCATGCGCCGCCATCATCAGGAAGTTCATGTGATCCGCGATCGCATCGGCCGACAGCGGCTGCCCGTCATCCCCGGTCGCGCGACAGAATTGCGAGAAGAAATCCTGCCCGTCGCCCGCCCGCCGCGCCGGAATCTCGCGCTTGAACAGGTCGACAAGATAGGCGCGCGCGCGGACCCCCTTGCGCATTTGGGTGCCGGGGAGGGGAATGCGGATCGGCGTGATCGACGCCTGAACCTCGTCGACGAACGCCTGGTTGATGCGGTTCGCCTCCTCCCCCAGCGGCATCCCGAGGAAACTCTCGGCGGCGAGATCGAGCGTCAGTTCCTTGATCGCATCGTAGAAGCGCAGCGGCCGATCGCCCCAGGTCGCGACCGCGCGCGCGATCCCCGCATTGAGCGTCTCGGCATAATGCCGCATCGGCTCGGGCTTGAACGCGACCGCCATCACCTTGCGGTCGGCGCGGTGCTTCTCGAAGTCCATCAGCATCAGCCCGCGCGGGAACAGCAGGTTGAGCAGCGGCCCCCACCCCTGTTCGGACGAGAACACGCGGTCGCGGTCGAACAGCACCAGTTCGTTCGCGTCCGCGCCGACCAGCGTCACGGTCGGGCCGCCGAACGCATTGTTGCGGAACACCGGGCCATAGGTCGCGATCATCCGCCGCCCGAACGCCCCCGGATCGCGCAGCATGCGGAAGGTGTTGCCGATGAAGGGAAGCCCGTCCTCACCGGGAATCGCGCGGATCGCGGATTGCTTCTGGCGCGGCAGCCAGTGCGGATTGGCCTTGAACGTGTGGGCGTATGCCATCGTGTCGCTCTCCCCGCTTATTGACACCGGTATAAGTAAGCGGGGGGACGGTGGGAAGAGGGTGCGCCGAGCGTCGCCGCGCTTCCCCGGCAAGGGCAGGCCTATTCTAACTTTTTCCAATTCTGCTTCCCCGGCGAAGGCCGGGGCCCAAGAGAGGGACCTGAGAAGTTCAAACGCTGCGCTTCGTTACCAAAACCTGCGCTCCTGGGCCCCGGCCTTCGCCGGGGAAGCGCAAAGCGGTGCAGGGTGCGGAATGCCGGGTGCGAATGAAACCCGCGCGCGATTCAGCCGAATCGTTCCTTCAGCGCGATCATCGCCAGCGCGGCCTTGGCGGCTTCCCCGCCCTTGTCCTTCTCGTGCCTACGCGCGCGCGTCAGCGCCTGCGCTTCGTTCTCGGTTGTCAAAATGCCGTTGCCGATCGCCAGCCCGTCCATCGACAGCGCCATCAGACCGCGCGCGCTTTCGCCCGCGACGATCTCGAAATGATAGGTTTCGCCGCGGATCACGACGCCCAGCGCGACGAACCCGTCATATTGCTCGCTGTCCGCCGCCAGCGCGACCGCGCCGGGAATCTCAAGCGCGCCCGGCACGGTGATCGTTTCGTGGCTGTGCCCCGCCTCCTCGATCGCGGCGCGCGCGCCTTCGAGCAGCAGGTCGTTGAGATGCTCGTAGAAGCGCGCTTCGACGATGAGGATCTTGGCCATTATTCTCCGCCCGTGCCGGGGATGGTGCGTTCGTCGACGATCGACAGGCCATAGCCTTCGAGCCCGACGAGCGCGTGATGCGTGTTGGTCAGCAGGATCATTTCCTCGACCCCGAGTTCGGCGAGGATCTGCGCGCCGACGCCGTAATCGCGGAGTTCCTCGACCTCGGGCGCGCCCGCGCCCTTGCCCTCGCCGCGCAGCTTGATGAAGCGCGTGACCGAATCCTTCATCGGGCGGTTGATCACGACGATCACGCCCGCGCCTTCCGCGGCGATCGCTTCCATCGCCCCCGACAACAGGCCCGATCGTTCCGACGTCTCGCCGAACATGTCGACGAAATAGGAGGCGGTGTGCATCCGGACCAAGGTCGGCCTGGCCGGGTCGATCTTGCCCTTGACCAGCGCGATCGTCTCGTCGCCGGTCGCCTTGTTGTGGAAGGTCATCGCTTTCCACTGCCCGCCCCATTTCGACTCGAACGCCATTTCGGCGCGCTTCTCGACGAGATGGTCGTGGCGGCGGCGATAGGCGATCAGGTCGCGGATCGTACCGATCTTGAGATTGTGGAGCTGCGCGAAGCCGACGAGATCATCGAGCCGGCTCATCGTGCCATCCTCGTTCATGATCTCGCAAATCACGCCCGACGGATTGAGCCCCGCGAGCCGCGACACGTCGACCGCCGCTTCGGTATGCCCGGCACGCACCAGCACGCCGCCATCACGCGCGACCAGCGGGAAGACGTGGCCGGGCGTCACGATCTCTTCCTTGCCCTTGGACGAATCGATCGCGACCGAAATCGTCCGCGCACGGTCGGCGGCGGAAATGCCCGTCGTCACGCCGTCCCGCGCCTCGATCGAGGTGGTGAAGGCGGTCTCATGCCGCGTGCCATTGTGGCGGCTCATCAGCCCGAGCCCGAGCTCGTCGACGCGCTTCTTGGTCATCGCGAGGCAGATCAGGCCACGGCCATGTTTGGCCATGAAGTTGATCTTCTCGGGGGTCGCCATCTGCGCGGGGATGACGAGGTCGCCCTCATTCTCGCGGTCCTCGTCATCGACGAGGATGAACATGCGGCCGTTCTTGGCCTCGTCGATCAGTTCCTCGGGCGACGACAGGAAGCCGTGGCGCAGGCGCGCGACTTCGGGACCGGTCGATGGGTTAACGGCCACGATAATGCTCCATGCGCTTGAGATACCTGGCCAGCACGTCGATCTCGATGTTGATCGGCGAACCGGCATGAAGACTGCCGAGCGTGGTGACGGCGGCGGTGTGCGGGATCAGGTTGATCCCGACGAGCACGCGGTCATCCTCATCCTCGACGCTGTTGACGGTGAGCGACACGCCGTCGAGCGTGATCGACCCCTTGGGCGCGACGAACGGCGCGATGTCCGGACCTGCAGCGATCACGACGCGGAGCGATCCGCCCTCGGTCGTGGTCGAGACGACCTCGCCGATCCCGTCGACATGGCCCGTCACGATATGCCCGCCGAGCTCCTCGCCGAGTTTGAGCGCGCGCTCCAGATTGAGTTTCGCGCCGTCGGTCCATTGCCCCGCGGCGGTGCGCGACAGCGTTTCGCCCGAGACGTCCGCAGCGAACCAGCCGCCCAGCGCATCCCCGCCCTTGTCGACCACCGTCAGACACACGCCCGAGCACGCAATCGACGCGCCGAGATCGACCCCGCTCATGTCATAGCCGGTCGCGACGATGACGCGCAGGTCGCCGCGCTGCTCGACTCGGTCGATCGTGCCGATGTCGGTAATGATCCCGGTGAACATCGCTTTATCCTCTTGCGCCCGTCGTTGCCGCGGCAAGGGGTGCCCTTACGCGTTCGTAAACCTCGAGCCGGTCGCTGCCAAGGGTGCGCGCATCGGTCAAGGCCCAGCGGCCATGCGCGTCGGCCAGCGCGGTCAATCCGATGTCAGGAAGCGTGCGCCCGCCACCGATCAGGATCGGCGCGCGGTACAGCAACAGGCGGTCGACCAGATCGGCCGCGAGGAACGCCGTCGCGGTGGCGGGGCCGCCCTCGACCAGGACGTGATCGACGCCGTCGAGGTCCGCAATCGCCTCCGGCGACGTGACATTTTCCCAAGCGCCGGACTCGGCATCGGGATGCGCGAAGGCGGGCGTATGCGACAGGATCAGCCGCCGCGGCGCGCGATCCTCAAGTCCGGCAAGCCGGACGTCGAGCGCGGGCGAATCTGCGTCGATCGTCGCGCGGCCGACGAGGATCGCCTCGTGCCGCGACCGCTCGAGATGCGCGTGCGCGCGTGCTTCGGGGCCGGTGATCCACTTGCTCGTCCCCGACTCCAGCGCCATCGCGCCGTCGAGCGACATGGCGAGCTTGAGCGTCACGTACGGACGGCGCAACGCAAGCCGCGTGAGGAAACCCGCCATCGACGCGCGCGCGGCAGCCTCGCCGGTCCCCACGTCGACCACGATCCCCGCCTCGCGCAACCGCGCAATCCCCACGCCATCGGTGCGCGCGTCGGGATCGCGCAGCGCGACGACGACGCGCGCGACGTTCGACAGGATCAGCAGGTCGGCGCAGGCGGGCCCGCGCGGCGAGACATGCGCGCACGGTTCGAGCGTGACATAGACCGTCGCACCGCGTGCGCGGTCGCCCGCCTGCGCGAGCGCCATCGCCTCGGCATGGGGGCGTCCGCCGGGCTGCGTCCAGCCACGCCCGACGACCTTGCCTCCCCCGTCTCCTGGCGCGACGATGATGCACCCGACGTTCGGATTGGGCGCGGTCCGCCCGCGCCCGCGCGACGCCAGCGCGAGCGCCGCGCCGATCCAGCGCTGGTCGGTCATCGCTAGATCCCCCAGGCCTTCAGCCCGTCGTTCACCTTCTTGAATTGCGCGCGGCGTTCCGCCTTCAGTCGCTCGAGCTCGGCGTCCTGCTTGGCCTTCGCCGCGCCGTCGATCTTCTGCTGCGCAATGATCTGCGCATCGGTGCGGTCGAGCCGCCAGTTCTGCACATAGATGATGTCGCGGTGATATGGCTTGGGCGGAATCCGCGATTCATAGATCACGCCCATGATCATCACGTATGTCAGCGCGAGCGCGACCCCCATGAAGCCGAGCTGATGCGGCCGCCGCGTCGTGACATACCCCTTCACGTCGCGGAACGCCTGCCTGGGCGAGAGATATTGCAGGAACTTCATGGGAGGAGAGATAGGCGCGGGCAGGGGGCTGCGCCAGCCCTACCCGCGCACGCTAGTCCTGCCCGAGCTGGAAGCGGACCGCCATCTGCTGCCACGCCTCGACCGCCACGCCGTCGCGCGTCGCCGGGGTGAAGCGCCATCTGGACAGCGCCTGGCGGCGAGTCGCCTCCAGGAATGCGGGCGATGCCGCGCTGATCGCCTCGACCTGCTTCACGCGCCCGTCCGTGCCGACCAGCACGCGCACGACGACTCTTCCCTCATGTTCGGCAAGGCGCTCGTCGGCGGGATAGGCGGGCTGGAACGAGTCGCGGTAGCGCGCGTCGATCCGGGCCGGGGTGAGGACCGGCGCGGGCGGCAGCGGGATCGTCCCCGCATCGCCGCTGTCCCCGGCCGTGGCCGTCCCGCCCAGCGGCGGAAGGTCGACCTTCACCCCGGTGATGCCGCCGGTCGTCACCGGGATCGGCGGATCCGTGACATCGACGTGATCGATCGGTTTCGGCGTCACCGTCTTTGGCAGCACGCTCTTCGGCTGCGGTTTGGGATGTTCGGGCGGGGGTGGATCGGTCGGGAGCGGGATGTTGGTCGCCTCGATCGTCGGGACGAAATGCTGCACGAAATGCGGGGCTGTCAGCGAAAGCCCGAACAGCAGCACGCCGCTCGCGCCAAGCGCGAAGGCGACGCCGCCCGGATTGAGGCCGCCGGGCCGGGAATAGCGATCTGCAACCATGCGCTCATCTCCACCTAAGACCGCCCGGTCTGCGCCGGGACTAATCGAGGATGTTACATCATAACGTTACCAGCGCAAGAGACGTTGTCTCATGTCATAGCGCCGCCTGCGGGCGCATGATTCTGTCCGAACGCGCGAAGCGGTGGCTTGCCGCCGGTGCGGTGCGGCGCGTCCGGCCCGGCGACCTGACCCGGGTTGGAACAGATATCCATCCCGCATGTCCTACACGCCGCGATTCCGCTAAGCTCCGGGCACGCTCTTTGACAGATCCGCTCGCTTGACCTTCCCTTCGGAGAACGCGCGCGAAACGACTGCGTTTATCCCTAACCTTCCCCTAACCTTCCGGCGGCGGTCCTACCCCGCCAGCCGCTCGCGCGCCCGATCCTGTCCGATCAGCGGCAGCAGCGCCTTCATGTCGGGCCCGTGATCGAGCCCGGTCAGCGCGCGGCGCAGCGGCAGGAACAGCGCCTTGCCGCTCCGCCCGGTCTCCTGCTTGAGCGCGGCGGTCAGCGCGTGCCACGGGTCGGCGTCCCAGGCGATGACGTTGGTCAGCCGCGCCGCGGATTCGAGGAAATCGGCGTCGGCGGGGTCGCGCTCCGCGGTGATCGGCCCTTCAATCACGCGCCACCAGTCGGCGGCTTCGGCGACAGTCGTCAGGTTGGGCCGCACCGCCGCCCATTCCGCTTCGCCCATCCCCGCCGGAAGCCGCTCGGCGACATGCGCGAAATCGAGCTGATGAACGATCTTGGCGTTGAGTCCGGCGAGTTCCGCCTCGTCGAACCGTGCGGGCGCGCGACCGAATCTGGCGAAGTCGAAGCTCTCGACCAGCGCCTGCGTCTCGACCAGCGGCTCGACCGGCAAGCTCGTCCCGATCCGCGCGAGCAGCGCGCGCACCGCTTCGGGTTCGATCCCGATCTCGCGGAAATGCGCGACGCCGAGCGAGCCGAGCCGCTTGGACAATTTGCCTTCCGCCCCCGTCAGCAGCGCCTCATGCGCGAAGGCGGGCGCCGTCACCCCCATCGCCGTGAACATCTGCAACTGGAGCGCGGTGTTCGACACATGGTCCTCGCCACGGACGACGTGCGTGATCCCCATCTCGGCATCGTCGATCGCGGAGGGGAGCATGTAGAGCCACGATCCATCGGCGCGGCGGATCACCGGGTCGCTCATCGTCGCGGCATCGAACTTCTGGGCCCCGCGGATCAGGTCGTCCCATACGATCGGCGTGTCGTGATCGAGCTTGAAGCGCCAGTGCGGCTGAACGCCCTCGGCCGCGAGCGCCGCGCGATCCGCGTCGCTCAGCGCGAGCGCGGCGCGATCGTAGATCGGCGGCAGCCCGCGCCCCGCCGCGATCTTGCGCTTGAGGTCGAGCTCCTGCGCCGTCTCATAGGCGGGATAGACCCGACCCGCCACGCGCAACGCCTCGAACCGCGCCTCATAGAGCGCGAACCGCGCCGACTGCCGTTCCTCGCCATCGGGCACGAGCCCGAGCCACGCCAGGTCCGCGCGGATCGCGTCGACGAAGCGTTCCTCGCTGCGCTCCGCATCGGTATCGTCGATCCGCAACCAGAATTCCCCGCCCTGCGCGCGCGCCCACAGCCAGTTGTGGAGCGCGGCGCGGATGTTGCCGACGTGGAGGTGCCCGGTGGGCGACGGGGCGAAACGAGTGCGGACGGTCATCCCTCCGGCCTACGCAGCCCCACGCGCCGGGGCAAGCGCGCGACGCTTTGTACCCCGCCCCCTTTCGCGATCCGCCCCGCGCTTCTAAGGGAGTCGCGATTTTGTCACGCAGTAAAGGGCGGCCACACATGAAACTTCTCACCGGGAACGCCAATCTCCCGCTGGCTCGCGACATTGCCGCCTATCTCGAGATCCCGCTGACCCAGGCGAGCGTCCGCCGCTTCGCCGACGAGGAAGTGTTCGTCGAGATCCACGAGAACGTCCGCGGCGAGGACGTCTTCGTGCTCCAGTCGACCGGCTACCCGGCGAACGACAACCTCATGGAATTGCTGATCTGCATCGATGCGCTCAAGCGCGCGTCGGCCAAGCGGATCACCGCGGTTGTGCCCTATTTCGGCTATGCCCGGCAGGACCGCAAACCCGGCCCGCGCACCCCGATCTCGGCCAAGCTCGTCGCCAACCTGATCACCGTCGCGGGCGCCGACCGCGTCCTGTCGGTCGATCTCCACGCCGGGCAGATCCAGGGGTTCTTCGACATCCCGACCGACAATCTGTTCGCCGCCCCCGTGATGTCGGCGGACATCCTGACGCGCTATGGCAGCCGCAACCTGATGGTGGTCTCGCCCGACGTCGGCGGCGTGGTCCGCGCGCGCGCGCTGGCCAAGCGACTCGACAACGCTCCGCTCGCGATCGTCGACAAGCGCCGCGAGCGCGCGGGCGAGTCCGAGGTGATGAACATCATCGGCGAGGTCGAGGGCCGCTTCTGCATCCTGATCGACGACATCGTCGATTCGGCCGGCACCCTGTGCAACGCCGCCGCCGCGCTGAAGCAGGCGGGCGCCGAGGGCGTTGCGGCCTATGTCACGCACGGCGTGCTGTCGGGCGGCGCGGTCGCGCGCGTCGAGGGGTCGGCGCTCGAGGAACTGGTGATCACCGATTCGATCGGGACGCACGAGGTGATCAAGGACGCCAAGCGCATCCGCAACCTGACGATCGCGCCGCTGCTCGCGGAAGCGATCCGCCGGATCGCGGACGAAAGCTCGGTGTCGTCGCTGTTCGACTGAGCCGGGGGACGACGCCCCCCGCGCCTCAGTGGATCGGGTCGCGCTGCGTCATCGGCGCGCGCACCCCGGCGCGGTGGCGGCGTTTCAGCTCCGCCTTCAGGTCTTCCGGCCGTTGCGCGACCAGAAACCCGAAGCTGACGCTTCCGTCCCTGGTCTCGACCACATGGTGCAACCGGTGCGCCTGGATGATCCGCTTCATATAGGCGGATTTGGGCAGATAGCGGGTCGGCAGGCGGCGGTGCACGATGATGTCGTGAAACCCGAAATAGATCGCCCCGTACGCCGCGATCCCCGCGCCGATCCAGGTGCATCCCGGCCACCAGCCAAGCTGCACGCCGCCGAGCAGCAGCACGAACGACGGCACCGCGAAGATCGCGGCATACCAGTCGTTCAGCTCCCAGTTGCCGGTACGTGGCGCATGGTGGCTGGCATGGAGGAACCAGCCGAATCCATGCATGATCCAGCGGTGCGCAGCGTAAGCGAAAGCCTCCATCCCGACGACGGTGGCGAGAAACAGCGCAAGGGCAGCAATCCACGACATCCCTCCCACATAGGCGACCCGCGGCGCAAAGGCGAGGGTCGCAAGGGGTGGATTCACCGCGCCCGCTGTGCTTAAGGCACTCGCAAACTCGACCTCTGAAAGGCACGAACCCATGAACATCCACGAATATCAGGCCAAGGAACTCCTGGCGAAATTCGGCGTGCCGGTTCCGGCGGGCTTCTCCGCCATGTCGGTCGAGGAAGCGGTTGCAGCATCGGAGAAGCTCCCCGGGCCGCTCTATGTCGTGAAGGCGCAGATCCACGCGGGTGGCCGCGGCAAGGGCAAGTTCAAGGAACTCGGCCCCGACGCAAAGGGCGGCGTCCGCCTCGCCAAGACCGCTGACGAGGTCCGTGCCGCCGCGACCGACATGCTCGGCAACACGCTGGTGACGATCCAGACCGGCGAGCACGGCAAGCAGGTCAACCGCCTGTACGTCACCGACGGCGTCGACATCGCCAAGGAATTCTACCTCGCGCTGCTCGTCAACCGCGCCACTGGCCGCGTGTCGATGGTCGCCTCGACCGAGGGCGGGATGGACATCGAGACCGTCGCGCACGACACCCCCGAGAAGATCCACGCGATCGATATCGATTGCGCAACCGGCTTCCAGCCGCATCACGGCCGTGCGGTCGCGGCAGCCCTCGAACTCAAGGGCGATCTCGCCAAGCAGGCCGCGAACGTCGCGTCCAAGCTGTACGATGCGTTCATGGGCACCGATGCCGAACAGATCGAGATCAACCCGCTCGCGGTGACCGAAGACAACAAACTGATGGTGCTCGACGCGAAGGTCGCGTTCGATGGCAATGCGATGTTCCGCCACAAGGACCTGCTGGAGCTCCGCGACGAGACCGAGGAAGATCCGGCCGAGCTCGAAGCGTCGAAGTACGACCTCGCCTACATCAAGCTCGACGGCGACATCGGCTGCATGGTCAACGGTGCTGGCCTCGCCATGGCGACGATGGACATCATCAAGTTGAACGGCATGTTCCCGGCCAACTTCCTCGACGTCGGCGGCGGCGCGAACAAGGAGAAGGTCACCGCGGCGTTCAAGATCATCCTGAGCGATCCCGCGGTGAAGGGCATTCTCGTCAACATCTTCGGCGGGATCATGCGCTGCGACATCATCGCCGAGGGCATCGTTGCCGCGGCGAAGGAAGTGAACCTCGCGGTGCCGCTGGTCGTCCGCCTCGAAGGCACCAATGTCGAGAAGGGCAAGGAAATCCTCGCGTCCTCGGGTCTCGCGATCGTTCCTGCGAACGATCTTGGCGATGCCGCCAAGAAGATCGTTGCCGAGGTCCAGAAGGCCGCCTGATCCGGCGTGATTCGCGAAAATCGGGGGGCCTGGACGGAAACGTCCGGGCCCCTTTCTCGTTTAGGCCCGGAATAGTTTGACCGGACAAATGAAATGCCGTTACGTCAGGCAGGGTTTTCCGTACCGTACTTGCGAAAAGCGCGGAAAATAGCCATCTGCTCGCCAGATGCACCGCCTTAAATGCAGGCGGCGAACGCAATCGACCTTGGAAGGGATAGCCGATGAAGGTGCTGGTACCGGTCAAGCGGGTGCTTGATTACAATGTGAAACCCCGCGTGAAGGCGGATGGAACGGGCGTCGATCTGGCGAACGTCAAGATGAGCATGAACCCGTTCGATGAGATCGCGGTCGAGGAAGCGATCCGGCTCAAAGATAAGGGTGTCACCGAGATCGTCGTCGTGTCGATCGGCGAGCAGAAGAGCCAGGAAACGCTGCGCACCGCGCTCGCGATGGGCGCCGACCGGGCGATCCTGGTCGTGTCCGAGGACCGGGTCGAGCCGCTCGGCGTTGCCAAGCTGCTGAAAGCCATCGTCGACGAGGAAAAGCCCGATCTGGTGATCCTCGGCAAGCAGGCGATCGACGACGACAACAACCAGACCGGGCAGATGCTCGCGGGGTTGCTCGGTGTCGGTCAGGCGACGTTCGCGTCGAAGGTCGAGCTCGCCAGCGACAGCGTCACCGTGACGCGCGAGGTCGATGGCGGGTCGGAGACCGGGACGCTCAAGCTTCCGGCGATCGTGACGGTCGACCTGCGGCTCAACGAACCGCGCTACGCATCGCTGCCCAACATCATGAAGGCCAAGTCCAAGCCGATGGCGCAGAAGACACCGGCCGATTTCGGGGTCGACGTCAGCCCGCGCCTGACCACGCTCAAGGTGGTCGAACCCGCCAAGCGCTCCGCCGGCGTGAAGGTCGCGGACGTGGATGAACTGGTTGCCAAGCTCAAGACGATGGGAGTTTCCAAGTGAAGACGCTCGTTTGGGTCGAACATGACGGTGCCACCGTCAAGGACGCCACGCTCGCCGTGGTCACCGCCGCTGCGCAGCTCGGCGAGGTGCATCTGCTCGTCGCTGGCCAGGGCGTCGACGCCGTCGCCGCCGAAGCCGCGAAGATCGCGGGCGTGGGCAAGGTCCATGTCGCGGACGACGCCGCCTATGCGCATGCGCTCGCCGAGAACGTCGCGCCGCTGATCGTCCAGCTGATGGGCGATCACGACGCGTTCCTCGCGCCCGCCACCACCAATGGCAAGAACATCGCGCCGCGCGTCGCCGCGCTGCTCGATGTCATGCAGATCAGCGACATCCTGTCGGTCGAGAGCGAGGACACGTTCACGCGCCCGATTTATGCAGGCAACGCGATCGCGACGGTCCAGTCGAAGGACGCCAAGAAGGTCATCACCGTCCGCGGCACCGCCTTTGCCAAGGCGGCGACCGAGGGCGGCACGGGCACGATCGAGGCGGTCGCGACGACCGGCGACCTCGGCGTGTCGACCTATGTCGGCAGCGAGATCGCCAAGTCGGAGCGGCCGGAACTGACCTCGGCCAAGATCATCGTCTCGGGTGGGCGTGCGCTCGGGTCGGGCGACAAGTTCCACGAATTGATCGATCCGCTCGCCGACAAGCTCGGTGCCGGCGTCGGCGCGAGCCGTGCGGCGGTCGACGCGGGCTATGCCCCGAACGACTATCAGGTCGGCCAGACCGGCAAGATCGTCGCGCCGGAAGTCTATGTCGCGGTCGGCATATCGGGCGCGATCCAGCATCTCGCGGGCATGAAGGATTCCAAGACGATCATCGCGATCAACAAGGACGAGGACGCGCCGATCTTCCAGGTCGCGGACATCGGCCTGGTCGGGGATCTGTTCAAGATCCTGCCGGAGCTGACCGGCAAGCTCTGAGCGGCGTGACCGACGTCGAGCGGCTAAAGCGGGCGGCCCAAAAGGGTCGCCCGTTTTATTATGGTAGCGCAACATTCCTTGTTGTTTGCGGCGCCGTTACTCGGCATGAACCATGCCGTTGCTCGGGGGGGCAGCGAGTACGAGTCGGCAGGTTCAGCGAATCGTTTGCGCGCCCCGCGTGGGGGTTCGCGGTTTGTGCAGCGCATCGGTCCGCTGAACCTCGTCACCCGTTTCGCGTCAATCGCTGCCGATCGGCTTGGGCGGCGTCACGGTCTGGCCAGGCAAGGGCGGCACATGCCGCAGCATCAGCGCGACGACCAGCGCGGCCGCACCGAGCATCAGGCAGAACAGCGTGACCCCGGGCCACCCCGCGCGCGTCCAGGCGATACCGCCGGCTGAGCCCAGCACGCTCGATCCGGCATAATAAAAGAACAGGTACAGCGCGGTGCCCTGCCCGCGATGCTCCAGCGCGCGCCGCCCGACCCAGGCGCTGGCGATCGAATGCGCGCCGAAGAAGCCGATCGTCACCGCCGCGATCCCGACGACGACGCTCCACAACGGCGTGGTCGCGGTCAGCGCGATGCCCGCGATCAGCAGGACCACCGGCATCCAGAACACCAGCCGCCGCCCGCGCCGCCCCGCCAGCGCCCCGAACCAGGCCGAACTCGCCGACCCGAGCAGGTACAGCAGGAAGATCGCCCCGACGGCCGCATGGCCCAGGCCGTACGGCGGGGCCATCAGGCGGAACCCGACATAGTTGTAGAGCGTGACGAAGACGCCCATCAGCAGGAACGCCTCGGCATAGAGCAGCGGCAGCGCGCGATCCGCGAACAGCGTTCGCGTCGCCTGCCAGACCGATCCACGCCGCTGCATCCGCCGGACGAAGCCCTGCGACTCGGGCGCGAGCCGACGGAACGCCTCCGCCATTGCCAGCCCCGCCAGCCCGACGAGCCCCAGCGCCCAGCGCCAGTCGGCGACCTCGGCGATCAGGCTGACGCCGAGCCGCCCCGCCATCCCGCCGATCGCGCTGCCCGCGATGTACAGGCCCATCGCGGACCCGACCGAGGCATGGTCGACCTCCTCCGCGACATAGGCCATCGCCACCGCGGGCACCCCCGCCAGCGCGACTCCCGTGGCGAAGCGCAGCGCGAGCAGCACCGTCCAGTTCGGCGCGATCGCGGTGGCAAGGCTGAACAGGCCGGCGAGGAACATCGCGGCGACCATCATCGGTCTGCGCCCGATCCGGTCGGACAGCGCGCCGGCAAACAGGATCCCGATCGCCAGCGGCCCGGTCGCGAGCGAGACCGCGAGGCTCGCGCCTTCCGCCTTCACGCCGAATTGCGCCGCAAAGACAGGGAGCAGCGGCTGGACCGAATAGAGCAGCGAAAAGGTCGAGAAGCCCGCGAACAGCATCGCCAGCGTCAGGCGGCGGTATCCGGCACTCCCCTTGGCATGCGCCGCCATCAGAAGCCGGACAACAGGCTGGCGACGTTCCGGCCCAAGGCGTCGACCGCATAGCCGCCCTCCATCGCGATCACGCTGGGCCAGCCGCACGCGGCGATGTCCCGCGCGAGCACGGCATAATCGTCGGTGGTCAGCTTGAAATGCGCGATCGGATCGCTCTCCCACGTATCCGCGCCGAAGCTGACGACGAGCAGGTCGGGCGCGAACCGCGCGATCGCTTCCAGCGCCTGATCCTGCGCGCGGCGGAACGGCGCAAGGCCGGCGCCTTGCGGCAGCGGCAGGTTGAGCGTCGCGCCCTCGCCGTCGCCCGCGCCGGTCTCGTCGGCATGGCCCCAGTAGAACGGGTAATCGCTTACCGGATCGGCATGGATGCTCGCGTAGAACACGTCGCCGCGATCCCAGAAGATGTCCTGCGTGCCGTTGCCGTGGTGATAATCGATATCGAGGATCGCGACGCGCTGCCGCCCCGCGTCGCGTGCGGCCTGCGCGGCGATCGCGGCGGTGTTGAGGTAGCAATAGCCGCCGTAATAATCCGCGCCGGCATGATGGCCGGGCGGGCGGCACAGCGCGAACGCCGCGCGTTCGCCCTCGAGTACGGCCTGCGTCGCGGCGAGCACGCTTTGCGCGCTGGCATAGGCCGAGTCCCAGCTTTGCGCGGTCAGCGGGGTCGAGGCGTCGAAGCTGTAGCGCCCGATCTGCCCGTCGATCCGGTCGAGCCTGAGCGACCGCCGCCCGACCACCGGCCAGACATAGCCCATCGCATCCCCCGGCCGCCCCGCCGCCGCCCAGCGCCCCGGGCCGTCGCGCAGGAACGCGAGGTAATCGTCGGTATGGACCGCGCGGATCGCCGCGTCGCCGCGATCCATCGGGGTTTCCGCGCCGCCGATGGCGGCGAGGATCGTCTCCGCGCGCGACGGTGTCTCGGCATAAGCGGTGAAGCCGCCGTTGTGGAGCTCCTGCGCCGGCGCATGCGCGAGCTGGCGGGGAGAGAAGAAGCTACGCATCGCGTTCCTTTCGTGTCGCCGGGACCAGTCGCAGGACCAGATAGCCCGCCACCGCCGCCAGCGTCGATCCGGCGAGCACGCCGATCTTGACCTCGTCCTGCAACGCTTCGCTGCCCGGAAACGCCAGTCCCCCGATAAACAGGCTCATCGTGAAACCGATCCCCGCGAGCAGTGCGACGCCGTACAGCTGGATCCAGCGCATCCCCTTCGGTCGTCGCGCGATCCCGAGCCGTTCGGCGAGCGCGACGCCGCCCATGATCCCGGCCTGTTTGCCCAGGAACAGCCCGCCCGCGATGCCGAGCACGAGCGGGTCGAGCGCCACCGCCGGGCTGATGCCGGCGAACGATACCCCGGCGTTGGCGAAGGCGAACAGCGGCACGATCCCGAACGACACCCACGGCGACAGCGCATGTTCGAGCCGGTGGAGCGGCGATTCGACCGAATCCGGCATGCCCGGCGACCGCGTCACCGGGATCAGCGCGGCGGTGACGACGCCGGCGACGGTCGCATGCACGCCCGACAGCAGCACCAGCCACCAGAGTGCGGCGAACCCCACCAGATACGGCCAGATCTGCATTACGCGCCGGTTCTTGAGCACCAGCAGGATCAGCACCACGCCGACCGCCCCGCCGAGTGCGACCAGGTCGATCCCGCTGGTATAGGCCAGCGCGATGATCGCGACCGCGCCGCAATCGTCGACGATCGCGACCGTCGTGAGGAACAGCTTGAGCGCCGGGCTGACGCGCCGGCCGAGCAGCGCGAGCACGCCGATCGCAAAGGCGATGTCGGTCGCGGCGGGGATCGCCCAGCCGGCGCGGAACATCGGATTGCCACCGGCGATCGCGAGGAAGACGAGCGCGGGAACGATCATCCCCGCCGCCGCCGCGACGACCGGCAGGCGCCGTCGTGCCGGCGAGGACAGTTGTCCGTCGACCAGCTCGCGCTTGATCTCGAGCCCGACGAACAGGAAGAACCCGGCCATCAATCCGTCGTTGATCCACAGATGCACCGTCATCGGCCCGATCGCGGGCGCGAGCACCGGGCCGGTCGCAACGTGGAGCACGTGGAAATACGCGTCGGCGAGTGGCGAGTTGGCGACGATCAACGCGACCGCCGCCGCCGCCATCAGGACCAGCCCGCTGGTCGCCTCATGCGCCAGGAAGGTCCGCAAGGCGGAACGGATCTTCCGCACGGCGCGCGGCGGGGTGGGGAGGTGTGCCATGTATCCGGCCTAACGCGTGGGAGACGCGGGGGGAACCGGAAGCGAGCGGCGGGTTTGGGAAACGCCTCTTCCCGGTCGCCACTTCGGTCGTCCCCGGCCCCAAAAGCTGCCGTCATGCTGAACGTGTTTCAGCATCCACCGCGCAACAGGCATAGTCCGGACATGTGGAGGGCTGGATCCTGAAACAAGTTCAGGATGACGGAATGGGGTGGCGGTAATCCTCGCCCGCTTCCCCGCTCCTCTTCTGCCTACCCGTTCGCGCGGGCGAACGCTGCGGCCTCCGCGACCTGATCCGCGTCGGGCGTCACCCCGGTGTACAACACGAACTGGTCGAGCGCCTGCAAGGTCGCCACCTCCGCCCCCGTGATCACACGCTTGCCCGCCGCCCGCGCCGCGCGGAGCAGCGGCGTCTCGGGCGGATATTGCACCACGTCCACCACCACGTCGCTCGCCGCGATCATCGCCTGCGGGAAAGCGAGCGCAGCGGCATCGCCCCCCGTCATCCCGAGCGGGGTGACGTTGAGCAGCAGCCCCGCCGCATCCTCGCCCAGCTCGGCACGCCAGCCGAACCCGTACAGCGCCGCAAGCCCCTGCCCCGCCGCCGTATTGCGCGCGACGATCGTCCCGTCGCGAAACCCCGCGTCGCGGAGTGCCGCCGCCACCGCCTTCGCCATCCCGCCCGACCCGCGCAGCACGAAACGCGTCGCGGGGTCGATGTCGGCGATCAGCCGTGCGACCGCGGCGTAATCGGTATTGTGCCCGGTCAGCACGCCGTCGTCGTTGACGATCGTGTTGACGCTGTCGATCGCCGCTGCCGAGGGGGCGAGCCCGTCGAGGATGGGGATCACCGCTTCCTTGAACGGCATCGAGATCGCGCAGCCGCGAATGTCGAGCGCGCGGATCCCGCGGACCGCGCCCTCCAGGTCGCGCGTCGAGAACGCCTTGTAGACGAAATCCAGCCCCAGCATCTCGTACAGCCGGTTGTGGAAGCGCGTCCCGAAATTGCCCGGACGCGCCGCCAGCGACATGCAAAGCCGTGTGTCGCGCCCGATCAGCGGTTTGGTCGGCATCAGCGCCCTCCGTCAGTCCGCCAGCGCTTCGGCGATCAGCGTGCGGGTATTGTCGATCCCGTACAGCGCGATGAAGCTGCCCATCCGCGGGCCCTGCGACGATCCGAGCAGCGTCTCGTACAACGCACCGAACCAGCTGCGCAGCGGATCGAACCCGCCCTCGTTGCCGATCGCATAGACGATGTTCTGCAAATCGACCGCCGACGCATCGGCGGGCGCGGCGGCAAGATCGCGATCGAGCCGTTCGAGTGCGGCGACCTCGATCCCCACGGGCTTGCGCCGCTGAAGCGTCGGCGCGACGAAATCGCGGTTGTACGCAAGCGCATGGCCGATCAGCGCGTCGAGCTCGGGCGTGATCTCGCCTTCAACGTAGTTGCTCAGATAGCCACGCACCTGCTCCGCGGTCGCGCCTGCGCCGAGCACGCCGACGAGGTTGAGCAGCAGTCCGAAGGTCACTGGCGGGGTCGTCCCCGGCACGGCGCCGTCATGGATGTGGTGCACCGGATTGCCGAGCTTCTGCTCGACCGGAAGCGCTGCATATTTGCCCCGGAAGTCGAAATACTCGTCCACCGCGCGCGGGATGACGCCAACGTGGAGCTGCTTGGCCTTCTTGGGTTCGCGGTAGGCGAAGAAGGACAGGCTCTCCTGCGTCCCGTAATCGAGCCACTGCTCGAGCGTCAGGCCATTGCCCTTGGACTTGGAGATCTTCTCGCCCTTTTCGTCGAGGAACATCTCGTAGATCAGCCCCTCGGGCGGGCGACCGCCGAGCACGCGCGCGATCTTGCCCGACTGGATTCCGCTGTCGATCAGGTCCTTGCCGTACATCTCGTAATCGACGCCCAAAGCGACCCAGCGCATCGCCCAGTCGACCTTCCACTGCAGCTTCGCATGGCCACCGAGGATCGATTGTACCAGCACTTCGCCGTCGCTGTCGGTGAAGCGGATCGTCCCCTCCTCGACGTTGACGACCTCGACCGGGACCTGGAGCACCACCCCGGTCTTGGGGCTGATCGGCAGGATCGGCGAATAGGTCGCGGCGCGTTCCTTGCGCAGCGTCGGCAGCATCACGCCCATGATCGCGGCATAATTGCGCAGCACGCCCTTGAGCGCATCGTCGAACACCCCGGCCTCATATTGCGAGGCGGAGGAGATGAATTCGTATTCGAAGCCGAAGCGATCGAGGAAGTCGCGCAGCATCGCATTGTTGTGCGCGGCGAAACTCTCGAACTTCTCGAACGGATCGGGGATCCGGCTGAGCGGCTTGCCGAGATGCTCGGTCAGCATCGCCTGGTTGGGGACGTTGTCGGGCACCTTGCGCAGCCCGTCCATATCGTCGCTGAACTCGATCAGCCGGGTCGGCGCATCCGACAGCGTCTGGAACGCGTGGCGCACCATCGTCGTGCGCAGCACTTCGTTGAACGTGCCGATATGCGGGAGGCCCGAGGGGCCATAGCCCGTTTCGAAGATGACGGGTGCGTTCCCCGGCTTGCCGTCGGGATGGCGCTTGAGGAGCTTGCGCGCTTCCTCATACGGCCAGGCCTTGGAGTCTTGGGCGGCGGTGCGGAAAGCTGTGTCGGTCATGATGCCCGCGTTTGCCGCTTTAGGGGGGCAAGCGCAAATGCTATGGTCATCCCATGAACATGCCGCCGTCCCTGACCGAGCCGCATCGCCTGAAGCTCCGTATCGAGGATTTCACACTCCTCGATCACGCGGGCGTGTTTGACGCGTACGGAAAGGTCGAACTGATTGACGGGGTGATCGAGGTCATGAACGCGGAATTCCGGCGGCATAATCGGATCAAGAATTATTTGACCCGTCGCTTGCAGCGCGCGCTGGAAGACATCGGCTCGCGGTATGAGGCGTTCAGCGAATCGTCGCTCGCGCTACCGTCGCACGATTTGCCGCAGCCCGACGTGATCGTTGCCCGCGGGGGGTCGGACGATCGCTATTATGAAGTGCGCGACCTCGCGATCGTTGTCGAGGTAGCGGACAGCACGGTTGCCCGCGATCTCGGCGTCAAATGCGCGCTGTATTCGGCGCACGGCGTGCCGGAATATTGGGTCGTCGCGGTGGCAAGCGGCGAGGTGCACCAGTTCTGGGATCCGGGGGTGGACGGCTTCGCCGCGCGACGCATGGTGCCGCTCGAGGGCGAACTCACCAGTGCGACGATGCCGGCGTTGGCGATCGACGGACGCGGCCTCCTATAACGGCTTCCCCACGCGCGCCGGGGGAGCGCCGTTTCCGATGGCGAAGCGAGCAATCCACCGCCTCGAGCGTTGCCATTCCGTTCCCGCCACGCGATATACCCCCCGTGGCCACGCTTCCCTATCCTGCCCTGCATGCCAGCCACAGCGGCATCTGGATCGCCGATGCGAACGGCACGCGGCCGATCGGGCGTGGCGAGGCGATCCGGATCGCCGCCGATACCCCCGTGATCCTGCTCAACGCCGCGCTGATCGGGCAGCGGCTGGGCTATGCCGATCTGTCGGGGCTCGACCTGCTCGAACTCTACGCTTTCCTCTGCCCCGCGCGCTTCATGGTGCCGACCCCGCGCGGGCTGGCGCGCGTCGCGGGGCTCGCCGCGCCCGAGACCGACGCCGCGATCGCGCAATTCCTCCGTACCGCGACCGAGGCGTTGCTCGGCATGATCGGATCGGACGACTGGCCCGAGCGCGAGGGATCGTGGACCGCCGCGCAATCCTTGTTCAAGCTGCGCTGGACCTGGGCGCCGCTGCTGGTCGAGCGGCTCCCCAAGCCCAAGGTTGCCGAACGCTGGCTCTACACGCGCCTCCCCGAATGGACCGAAGGCGCGCCCCGCCCGGCCCCGCGCACCGTGTCGCTCGACGCTGACCGCACACAGGAACGGCTCGCCACGCTCACCGGCAGCGCCGCCGAGCAGCGCCCGGGGCAACGCGCCTATGCCCAGGCCGCGCGCGAGGCGTTCGCGCCGCGCATGACGCAAGGCGCGCCCAACATGGTGCTCGCCGAAGCGGGCACCGGGATCGGCAAGACGCTCGGCTATCTCGCGCCCGCGTCGCTGTGGGCGGAGCAGGCGGGTGGCGCGGTGTGGGTGTCGACCTTCACCAAGGCGCTCCAGCGGCAATTGGGGCAGGAAAGCGCACGGCTGTTCCCCGACGCGACCGTGCGCAAGGCCAAGGTGGTGACGCGCAAGGGGCGCGAGAATTATTTGTGCCTGCTCAATCTCGAGGATGCGTTGCAAGGCGGGTTCGCCGGGCGCGCGGCGATCCTCGCGCAACTGGTCGCGCGCTGGGCGGGGTATACCGCGGATGGCGACATGGTCGGGGGTGACCTACCCGGCTGGCTGACCACGCTGTTCCGCCGCAACGGATCGACCGCGCTGACTGACCGGCGCGGCGAGTGCGTCTATGCGGGGTGCCCGCATTATAGGAAATGCTTCATCGAACGCGCCGCGCGCGCAAGTGCCGATGCCGATCTGGTGATCGCCAATCACGCGCTGGTGATGGTCAACGCCGCGCGCGGGCGCGAGCAGACGACCCGTCCCACGCGCTACGTGTTCGACGAGGGCCATCACATTTTCGATGCCGCCGACGCGATGTTCTCGACCGCGCTGACCGGCGCGGAGACGATCGAGCTGCGCCGCTGGGTGATCGGCCCTGAATCGGGCGGGCGCGGGCGGCGGCGCGGTCTCGCGGCGCGACTCTCCGACGTGGCGAGCTATGACGAGGCGGGCGGTCGCGCGATCACCGATGCGGTCGTCGCGGCGCACGCGCTGGCGAGCGACGGCTGGTTGCAACGGCTGGGGGAGGGTGCCCCGTTCGGGCCGGTCGAGGCGCTGCTCGCGGCGGTGCGCGGGCTGACCTATGCGCGCGCCGACACCGAGGGCGATGCGGGCTATGGCCTGGAAACCGAACTTGCCGAACCCGATCCCGCCTTGATCGAGGCCGCCGCACCCGCCGCCGAGGCGCTCGATGCGCTGGTGCGCCCGCTGGTCGCGCTCGGGCGACGGCTCGAGGCGGTGCTCGAGGAAGGGCCCGACTGGATGGACGGGCAGGCGCGCGCGCGGATCGAGGGCGCGGTCGCGTCGCTTGCGTGGCGCGCGGATACGGTCGCGGCGTGGCTGTCGCTGCTGACGCGGATCGGTGGACCAGCCTCGCCCGATTTCGTCGACTGGATGGCGGTCGACCGAGTCGAGGGGCGCGATTACGACGTTGGGCTCCACCGCCACTGGCTCGACCCGACCCGACCGTTCGCCGAGACGGTGCTCAAGCAGGCACATGGCGTGCTGGTGACGTCCGCGACGCTGCGCGGCGGCGATGCGAGCAGCGACGAAGGCTGGGACGTCGCCGAAGCGCGCACCGGCGCGAACCACGTGCTGCGCGGCGCGAGCCGGTTCGCCGCGCTGTCGCCGTTCGATTATGCGTCGCAAGCCGAAGTGCTGATCGTTACCGACGTCAAGCGCGGCGACATGGGCGCTTTGGCCAACGCCTATGCGCGGCTCGGGATGGCGAGCGGCGGGGGAATGCTCGGGCTGTTCACCGCGATCCGGCGGTTGCGCGGAGTCCATGCGCGGATCGCGGACCGCTTGGCGCGCGAAGGGCTACCGCTCTACGCGCAGCACGTCGACCCGATCGACCCGGGGACTCTCGTCGATATCTTCCGCGACGATCCGGCGGCGTCCTTGCTCGGCACCGACGCGCTCCGCGACGGCGTCGACGTTCCCGGGCGCTCGCTTCGGCTCGTCGTGCTCGAAGGCGTGCCCTGGCCCAAGCCGACCGTGCTCCACGCCGCGCGCCGGATGGCGGCGACGGGGGAGGGGGGCGGCAAGGCCTATGACGACCGCATCGTCCGCGCGCGGATGGCGCAGGCGTTCGGGCGGCTGATCCGCCGCGCGGACGATCACGGGATGTTCGTGCTGCTGTCCTCCGCGATGCCGTCGCGGTTGCTCACCGCCTTTCCGCCCGGCGTTGCGATCACGCGCGTCACGCTCGATGAGGCCGTTGCGCGCGCCGCGGCGCTTCCCTCGGTCGTGCAAACGGGGCATGGGGCTCGCGCAACCGCCTGAATGACGGAGAAGGCCCGTGAAGACGCTGACGCTGCTGCGCCATGCCAAGTCGGGTTGGGATGACCCGGCGCTGCGCGATTTTGATCGGGCATTGAATGCAAAGGGAAAACGCGCCGCCGCGATGATGGGGACGCATCTGCGCGGCGCGGGGCTGGCGTTCGACCACGTCGTCGCCTCGCCCGCGGTGCGCGTGGTCGAGACGCTCGCGGGGGTGGAGAGTGGCTATGGCCGTACCCTCGCGCCGGCGTGGGACCGGCGGATCTATCTCGCCTCGGCGGTGACGCTGCTCGACCTGGTGCATGCGGTGCCCGTGGCGACCGAGCGGCTGCTGCTGGTCGGGCATAATCCGGGTCTGGAGGATCTCGCTTTGTGGCTGGTGCCGATGTCGGAGGAGCCGTTGCGGGTGGCGCTCGAGGCGAAATATCCGACCGCGACGATGGCGGAGATGACGTTCGACGGGGAATGGGGGGATCTCGCGCCAGGCGCGGCGCGGCTGACGAAGTTCGTGCGCCCGCGCGATCTGGACGCGACCCTGGGGCCGGACGAGGACTGAGACGGGTCGCCGCTACTGTCTTGCAAATCGCACTTACCCTGATCGCTTCCCCGGCGGAGGCCGGGGCCCAGGAGCGGGCGGCATGAGGCGGGTGCTGCGCTTCGCCCCAGCAACCTTCGCTACTGGGCCCCGGCCTCCGCCGGGGAAGCGCAGAAGGTGCCCTCGATGCCGCTCGAACCTTGCGGGAGGTGGTGAAACGCCCGTCCAGGAACAGGCACCGCCATACCCTGATCCCTTCCCCGGCGAGGGCCGAGGCCCAGGAGCGGGCGGCATAAGGCGGGTGCTGCGTTTCGCCCCAGCAACCTTCGCTACTGGGCCCCGGCCTTCGCCGGGGAAAGCGCAGAAGGTGCCCTTGATGCCGCTCGAACCTTGCGGGAGGTGGTGAAACGCCCGTCCAGGAACAGGCACCGCCATACCCTGATCCCTTCCCCGGCGGAGGCCGGCGCCCAGGAGCGGGCGGCATAAGGCGGGTGCTGCGCTTCGCCCCAGCAACCTTCGCTACTGGGCCCCGGCCTTCGCCGGGGAAGCGCAGAAGGTGCCCTTGATGCCGCTCGAACCTTGCGGGAGGTGGTGAAACGCCCGTCCAGGAACAGGCACCGCCATACCCTGATCCCTTCCCCGGCGGAGGCCGGGGCCCAGGAGCGGGCGGCATGAGGCGGGTGCTGCGCTTCGCTTCAGCGACCTTCGCGACTGGGCCCCGGCCTTCGCCGGGGAGGGGCTGGCGGTGTTGTTCGAGTCAACGACGGGTCACGACCGGTTCAGCCGCTTCTCGAGCGCTTCCTTCAGCCCTGCGAGCGCGCCCGCGGGCTTGGCCTCTTCCTCGCTGATCACCCCTGCCGCCCTGAGCGCGGCCGCGGCGTTCGGCCCGCGCGGGAACGGATCGAGCGACAGCGCCATCGTTTCCGCCGCCGCCTCGCCGAGATCGATCGATGCCCCGTCGAACACCATCGTGTCGAGCGCGTCGGGATCGAGCTCGATTTCCTCCGAATCGGGTTCGTGGTCGACGAAGCGCAGTGCGATCGGCTCCTCGACCGTCACCGGCAACGGATCGTCGGTGACCGAACACGCCTGCACCACCGCCGCGCGCACGGTCCCGCGCGCGACCACGCCGGCGGCATCGCGGCGCACCGCGAACTGCGCCTCGAGCCGGTCGACCGAGACCAGGTCGAACCGCTTGGCGAGCGCCGCGCGCTCGGCCTCGTTCGCCGTGATCGCGATCGTGCGTTCGCCCTCGCCGATCGTGTCGATCCGCTCGGTGCGGGAAAATTCGGGGGCGGTCATGCGATGTCTCCCGCAAGGATCGTGGACGTGGGCAGGGCCGCGAGTCGCGCGTCGAACGCGAACAGCGCGTCCTGGGTATGCGCCAGCGCGGCGGGGGCAGGGGGCCCCGCCCGGTACAGGTTGCGTTCCAGCGCGGGGCGGAGGTCGCGCGCCGCCAGACCGTCGCGATAGGCGCCGAGCCGACCGCCGAGCATTCCCATCATCTTGCCGATATGCTTGCCGACGCCGATGTCGCCGACGCCGGATTCGCGCAGCTGCCCGTCCATGTCGCTGACGAACCGCTCGGTCAGCCGCGCGCTCGCCGCGGCGGCGGACGGGTCGCGTTCGAGCCGCAGCAGGACGAACGACAGGATCGCCGCGATCATGTCGAAGCGGCCGTCGATCGTGTCGGGCACGCCCCCCGCCTCATACCAGTGCGGCAGCCGCGCCTGCGCGACGACGCCGTGGTACAGCGCCAGCGCGACCGCGTCCTCGCGACCCCCGAAAACCTTCGATAACCAGTTCAAACGCATATCCTCTCGCGGTTGCCCAAGGCCTGCCCTTGTTTGGCCGCGTTTCCCGGCATATTGAGGCATCGCGTCCGGGATGCAATGGAATGGCGCGCCCCGCCCCTGGGGTGTCGTGCCCGTGTGGAGAAGTCGATGAGCCTTAAGTCCGTCCGCCAGCTGACGGCCGCCGTCCTCGCCGCCACCATCATCGTGGGGGGGAGCGCCTGCGTTCCGCTGAAATCGCATCAGGGCTATGTGATCGATCCCGACCTGGTCAATTCGGTCCAGACCGGCACCGACAACCGCCAGTCGGTGCTCGCGGTGCTCGGCAAGCCTACCTTCACCAGCCAGTTCAACGAAGGCGACTGGTATTATATCAGCCGCGAGACCCGCAACTACGCCTATAACAACCCGAAGGTGCGCGAGCAGACGACCGTGCGGATCAGCTTCGACGATCGCGGCGTGGTGTCGGCGGTGCGGCGCACCGGGGTCGAACAGGTCGCGAGCATCAGCCCGTCGAGCAAGATCACGCCGACCCTGGGCAAGAAGCGCAGCTTCTTCGACGAATTGTTCGGCAACATCGGAACGGTCGGCGCCATCGGCGGCGGTGGTGGCGGCGGGGGTACGGGCGGTGGCCCCAACGGCAGTGGCGGTGGTCGCGACACGCCGTAACGCCGGCGTTACACCCTGATACAACCCTGTCGCTGGGCTGACGCGCCTGTTCGCGGAGGGTTCAGTTCGCACCGGGCATATCGCCTCTCATGGTTCGGCGCTTCGGCGAAGCGCCGGTCCGCCATTGGAGGAGATGATTGATGCGTACCCTTATCGTCACCGCCCTGCTTGCCGCCACGCTGACGCCGGTGGCCGCACAGGCGCAATCGAACGAGGAACTGCGGCACGACCGTCGCGAAATCCGCGAGGAACAGCGCGACCTGCGCCAGGCCTATCGCAGCGGCGACCCGCGCGACATCCGCGAACAGCGGCGCGACGTGCGCGATGCCCGCCAGGAATATCGCGAGGATGCGCGCGACCGCGACCGCGCCTGGGGCCGCGACGACTGGCGCGGCTGGCGTGACCGCAACCCGGCCTATTACGCCCGCGGCAACTGGAACGCGCCGTTCCGCTACACCGCTTTCCGCCCTGGCCTGCGCATCGACGCGCCGTATTATGGACCGCGCTATGTCATCGCCGACCCGTGGCGCTATCGCCTGCCGCGCGCCGGCTGGGGCCAGCAATGGGTGCGGCATTATAACGACGTGATCCTCGTCGACACCCGGCGCGGCTATGTCATCGATGTGATCCGCGGCTTCTACCGCTAACCGCTTCGTTCGTAGCGAGACACCGGCCGTCCTCCGCCAGGGGGGCGGCCGGTCGTCATTGGGGACGGCAATCCCGCACATGGGGTAATAGCGACCAGCCGCACCACCCGCGCGCCGAACCGTTACGACACCGCAACAAATCGCTGCGGCGGGGCGATCAATCCATGGTTAACTGCGGCCACACTGAGTCGGGGGGCTAGGGTGGGAGCAGGATGGGGTATCGTCGCGATCGATGCGATCGCCCATGAGGCGATCGTCTTTGCCGCGATCGGTCTGGCGATCGGCGGGATCGACGATCTGGCGATCGATATGCTGTGGCTCGTCACCCGGTGCTGGCGGGCGGGACGGCTCAGGCCGACGCTGGCCGCCTACGATCGACGGCCACAGCGGCGCCTTGCCGTCTTCGTTGCGGCATGGGACGAATCCGCCGTGATCGGCGCGATGCTCCGGACCGCGCTCGCCCGCTTCGATCATGGCGATTATCGGGTGTACGTCGGGGCTTATCCGAATGATCGTGCGACGATCGATGCGGTCGTTGCGGTCGCGGCACGCGATTCACGCGTTCGGCTGGTGATCGGGGCAAAGCAGGGGCCGACGACCAAGGCGGATTGCCTCAACGCGCTCTGGCGGGCGCTGTGTCGCGACGAGCGACGCGATGGCGTCACGGCGGCCGCGGTCATCCTCCACGATGCGGAAGACGTCGTCCATGCCGGTGAACTGCGCGTGTTCGATGCGCTGATCGGCCGATACAGCGTCGTCCAGCTTCCGGTCCTGCCGCTCGTCGATCGCCGGGCACGGCTGATTTCGGGCCATTACGCCGACGAGTTTGCCGAGGCCCATGGCAAGCAGCTGGTCGTCCGCCAGACGCTCGGCGTCGGCCTGCCGCTCGCCGGGGTCGGCTGCGCGATCGAGCGCGGCATGATCGGACGCATCGCCGAGGCGCGCGGTGGACGTCCGTTCGACGACCATTCGCTCACCGAGGATTATGAGCTCGGCCTGCATATCGCGGCACTGGGCGGGAAGGGGACGTTGGCCCGGGTCCGCGAACGCGAAGGCGGGGCACCGGTCGCAGTGCGCGCATATTTTCCCGCGACGATCGCCGGCGCGGTGCGCCAGAAGGCGCGCTGGATGACCGGGATTGCGTTCGCGGGATGGGATCGGCTGGGCTGGGGACCCGTCGGGGACTGGCGGGATCACTGGATGCGCATGCGGGATCGCCGCGCGCCGCTGGCCGTTCTGGTGCTCGCAAGCGGTTATGGCGCGCTGGTCGCCTGGGCCGTCGCGCAGGTGGCGCATCGCCTGGCCGGGGTGCCGCCGCCGCCAACGCCGATCGCGCTCGATCGCTTGTTGCATGGCAATGCGGCACTGCTCGCGTGGCGCCTGGCGGTCCGCGCGCTGTTCACCGGGCAGGCCTATGGCTGGCGCGAAGCCTGCTGGTCGGTCCCCCGCGTCCTTGCCGGCAACGTGATCTCGCTGCTGGCGGCGCGGCGCGCCGTCGCGTCCTATGTGCAATCCCTGCGCGGCGTCGCGTTGCGATGGGACAAGACCGCGCATGTCTTTCCGGATCTCACCGGCGATCCGATGTGAAGGCCGCGCAACGGCACGGCCATGGCCGACCGTTACGCTTCCTCGCGGCGGTGGCCGCGGGCTGGATCGGCGTGCGAACGATCGCCTTGTGGCCAGGCTATGCGGTGACGGCGCCGCCGAACCGCGCGGTGGCGGCGCGACTGCGGCCGGTCATGGCGCTGATGGCACGGGTGTCGCGCGATGGCCTTCCGCCGGAGAGCGTGCCGGGGCGACCCGGGGGGATCGCTCCCGACGCTTTGGCCATCCGAGCGACTCCGGCGCTGCTGCTGCTCGGGGGGCGCATGATCGCGCCGCCTGCCGCCGCCGCCGCGGAGCCGCTTCTCCCCGCCGGCAACGCACCCGGCGACCGCACCCCCCTGACCGTCCCGCCCTTCGTCGCGGGGCGGCCTTTCCGCCCAGGCGGATCGGCCCGGGCGCCGCGCTGGTCGGGCAGTGCCTGGCTGGTCGGCCGCGCCGGGATCGCGCCCGCCGGTGCGCCGGTGGGCGGCGAGTTGGGCGGATCGCAGGCGGGGATCAGGCTGGTGCGAACGCTGGATCGGCGAGGTCGCTTGGCGCTGGCCGCGCGGCTGACCACGCCGCTAGGCGCCGGCTTGCGGGAGGCCGCGCTGGGGCTGGAATGGCAGCCGACGCGCCTGCCGCTGCGCCTCGTCGTGCAGCGCCGCTTCACGATCGGCGGGGGGCGGGGCGGGCCGGAGGCCGGGCTGGTCGGCGGTTTCGGACCGCTGCGGATCGGGCGGGGCCTCCTGGCGGAAGGCTATGGCCAGGCCGGCGTGATCCAGCGCGCGATCGCCGAACCCTATGCCGATGCCGCCGCGCGCCTCACGCGGACCGCGGGGCGGGTGGCGGATGCGCCGATCGACCTGGGGGTGGGCGTTTGGGGCGGGGCGCAGCGGGGCGTCGAACGGTTCGATATCGGACCGACGATGGCGATCCATGTGCCGGTCGCGACGCACGCGGTGCGCCTGACGCTGGATTGGCGCGAACGGATCGGGGGGCGGGCGAAGCCGGGGTCGGGGCCGGCGCTGACGCTGGGGACGGATTTCTGAGTCGCGGCGCGCTATCGCTGGTCGACCATGGACATCTACTTGGGGACAGAAGGTTTGGCTCAGTCCGTCTGGAAGGCGATGCCTGAGCTGAAGACGGTCATCCATGCGGAGCTTGCAGGTAAGCTGGCGGACAGGGGCGTCATGGACTCGGACTTGAATATCAGGAAGAAGCTGCTCTGGGGAAATTTAAAGCGGTATTTTTGGTCCAATGCCTCGAGGCTATCGGTACATCGTCTTTGCGACTCTCGGATGGCTATGCCTAACCGGAGCTAGCGACCATCAAGGCCGGCAGCGGCAGAATCGAAACAATCAGGCACAGACCGAGCACGCTGTAACCGCCCCGCGTTCCGGCAAACCAGTAAACGACCCCGGTGACGCCAAGAGCGCCGATCTCAAGTGCAAAGATGATCGCGGAAACGAAGCGAACTGCACGGTCGTAGCTACTGATGCAGCTCTCGAACAAGCGCGTGATGCGGACTGGCAAGCTTGGGCTGCTGTCGGTGGGATTGTCATTGGGTTCTTTACGCTGCTCGCTGCCGTAGCTGCCGCTTTCTTCGCTATGAAAACTTGGGGTTCGGCCAAAGAGGCTGTCTCCGTTGCTGAAGATGAATTTCGGCCGTGGATCAATTTTGAGCTAAAAATTGAAGGCATTAAAAAAACCGGAGAAAACGATATTTTCATTTCGTTTAGCTATCAAACTACAAACGATGGAAAATACCCCGCGACGGATGTGGAAATTAGGACTAGTCCTTATGTGATATATCCTTATGACGAACCTTCAATAATTATTAACCCGATCACGGAGCGTGACAAAGTCCGGGCTGCATACGAACAGCAACTTACAAATATTTCTACTATTGGAGAAACGATGTTCCCAGGATGCCATAGCGGGACACCCGCTACCGGCTTCTTTTGCAACATAGGTAAGGCTGTAAGGAGTAACGGTGACTTTGTAGTTATGATTCTTATTTCAGCTTTCTATAAAAGCCCACGCTGGATTAAATCTCGGGTCGGTCAAACGTCAAAGGCTTACGTCATTTATGCTTATCATGATGGGGCAGCTAGAATCCCTTCTATATACTCTCTGCCCCTTGGCCCAGGACAGCTTTGTACTTCGGCACAACATGGGTTCGACGTAATAATCTAATGGCAGTCGGACCACGAAAAAACAGATTCGCTTTAGGCCCTTTCGGCTAAGGCATCACATCGCAAACGATGGCAAGAGCGGTCGGAAGCGGTTGCGCTCGCAACACCCTCGGTGCGTTTATTACACAATACCGCTGGATTGGCGCGAACGGATCGGGGGGCGGGCGAAGCCGGGGTCGTGGCCGGCCCTGACGCTGGGGACGGATTTCTGAGTCGCGGCTTTGGCCGGGCCGCGCTATCGCTGGTCGACCATGGACATCTACCTGCCCATCGCCAATCTTTCGGTCAACGCGCTGGTGATCATCCTGCTGGGTGGCGGCGTCGGATTCCTGTCGGGCATGTTCGGGGTGGGCGGCGGCTTCCTGACCACGCCGCTGCTGATCGTCTATGGCATTCCCCCGACCGTGGCGGCCGCCTCCGCCGCCAGTCAGGTGACGGGGGCAAGCGTCTCGGGGGTGTTCGCGCACGTCCGGCGCAAGGGCGTCGACTTCAAGATGGGTGGCGTGCTGGTGGCGGGCGGCATGGTGGGCTCGCTCGTCGGCGGGTGGATCTTCCGCCTGCTCCAGGCGAGCGGGCAGATCGATACCGTCATCGCGATCGTCTATGTCCTCCTACTCGGATCGATCGGCAGCATGATGGCGACCGAGGCGCTGGGTGCGATCCGGGCAGCACGCTCGGGCGCGGCACCGCGCCCCCGCAAGCGCCGGCATCATCCGCTGGTGGCGGCGCTGCCGCTGCGCACGCGCTTCTATCGCTCGGGCCTGTATATTTCGCCGCTCGCGCCGCTGCTGCTCGGGTTCGGGGTCGGGATCCTGACGATCCTGCTCGGCGTCGGCGGCGGGTTCATTCTCGTGCCCGCGATGCTCTATCTGCTCGGCATGACGACGCAGGTGGTGGTGGGCACGTCGCTGTTCCAGACGCTGTTCGTGACGGCGACCGCCACCATGGTGCATGCCACGACGACGAAGGCGGTCGATATCGTGCTGGCCGCCTTGCTGCTGGTCGGCTCGGTCGCGGGCGCGCAGGTCGGCGCGCGGTTCGCCAGCAAGGTGAAGCCGGAATATCTGCGGCTTGCGCTCGCCATCATCGTGCTGCTGGTCGCGGGGCGGATCGCGCTCGGGCTCGGCTGGCGTCCCGACGAGATCTATTCGGTCGAACTGTCGTGAAGCGCGCCGGCCTCGCGCTGATCGGTGCCCCGCTGTTGATGGCGCAGACCGCCTCCAAGCCCGTGCTCGTTCCCGACGTGTCGCAGCGCGACATCGAGATCCAGTACAGCTTCACCGGCGCGAACCTGCTGCTGTTCGGCGCGATCCTCTATCCCGGCGGGCGGCTGCCGGATGACGACAAGCCGACCGACATCGTCGTGGTGGTCAAGGGGCCGACGCAATCGATCCTGGTGCGCGAGAAGGAAAAGCTGGGGGGCCTGATCTGGGTCAACGCGTCGCGGCTGCGCTATCGCTCGGCGCCCAGCTTTTACGCGCTCGCCTCGTCCAAGCCGATCGAGCAGCTGATGAACGCGCGAACCCGCGCGATCTACGAACTCGGGGTACAGAGCCTGCAGCTGTCGCCGGCAAGCAGCGCGCCGACGTCGGAGCAGGATCGTTTCGCGCGGGGCCTCGTCGACCTGAAGGGGCGCTCGGGACTGTACGTCGAGTCGCCCGGGGCGGTCGAGATCACCGACGGCGTGTTGTACCGCGCGCGCGTGACGATCCCCGCGCGGGTGCCGGTCGGGCGGTTCACCGCGGAAACCTTCCTGATCCGCGACGGACGCGTGCTCGCGGCGGCAACGCGCGAGATCGAGATCCGCAAATCGGGGTTCGAACGCTTCGTCGCGCGCTCGGCGGAGCATTGGTCGGTCGCCTATGGGCTGGTCGCGGTGGGCCTGTCGGTGCTGTTCGGCTGGGCGGCCGGGTGGATCGCGCGGCGGTTCTAGCGGGCGGGCGGGCACGCCGCGTCTGATCGGCGAACGCCGTGGCCCGGCTATTTCGACGGGTCCCCGGCCTTTGCCCTGGCGGCTTGCACCCGGCGGGCTACCCCCGTCCGCCTCCCACCCGCCGACACGCAATCTTTACCACTTGGCGGCAAGGTCTGGCGGTCAGGAACCCCCGGGATTTTATACACATGACCGAGATGCAGGGCAGTCAGGCCTTTGCCGATGCAGCGCCCCTGGCGATTGCGACCTGTATCGGCATGGTGTTTGACATAGCCGGATCGAGCGGCATGGTCGTGCTGGATGCCGCCGCGCTCGACGAGACCGGGCGCCATGCGGATCCGGTCGTCGGGAGCGCCGGCTCGGTCGGCAGCCAGATCAAGATGCGAGTCGGGTCGACCTGGCTGATCGCCAACGTCCGATCGCTCAAGCTGCTCGACGGCCACGCCGACCGGATCGCCGCGCAGGTCGATTTCCTCGGCGAGGGCGACGAGGAAAAGCTGACCGGCAAGCTGTACAAGTTCCGTCGCGGCGTGACGCGTTATCCGACCCCCGGTTGCTTCGTCTATCCGGTGTCGTCCGCCGACATGCAGCAGATCTATGCCGCGGACGACCGCGCGCATATCCAGATCGGCACCGTCTATCCGACCCGCGACGTGCGCGCCGCCTTGTACGTGGATGCGCTACTCGGCCGGCATTTTGCGCTGCTCGGCAGCACGGGTACCGGCAAATCGACCAGCGCCGCGCTGATCCTCCACCGGATCTGCGAGATGGCGCCGCAGGGCCATGTCGTGATGATCGACCCGCATGGCGAATATGCCTCGGCGTTTCGCGACAATGGCGCGATCTACGACGTGTCGAACCTGCAGATGCCCTATTGGCTGATGAACTTCGAGGAGCATTGCGAGGTGTTCGTCACCAGCTCGGGCTCCGAGAAGCAGATCGATGCGGACATCCTTGCCAAATGCCTGTTGATGGCGCGCGCCAAGGGGCGGCTGGGGCAGGAGATCACCAAGCTGACGGTCGATGCGCCGGTCCCCTATCTGCTCAGCGACCTGACCAACCTGATCGGTCTCGAAATGGGCAAGATGGACCGCGCGGGCGACACCGCGCCGTATCTGCGGCTCAAGACCAAGATCGACGAGATCAAGGCCGATCCGCGCTACGGCTTCATGTTTTCGGGGATGCTCGTCGCGGATACGATGGCGACGTTCCTCCAGCGCGTGTTCCGCCTGCCCGGCGACGGCAAGCCGATCTCGATCGTCGACGTCTCAGGCGTGCCGAGCGATATCACGTCCGTGGTGGTGGCGGTGCTGAGCCGGATGGTGTTCGACTTCGCGATCTGGTCGCGCGGCGAGCCCAAGCGCCCGATCCTGCTCGTCTGCGAGGAGGCGCATCGCTACATCCCGAACGGCGACAAGATCGATTCGAGCGTCGGGCGCATCCTCAGCCGGATCGCCAAGGAAGGCCGCAAATACGGCGTGTCGCTCGGGCTGATCACGCAGCGGCCCTCGGATCTGGCCGAAGGCGTGCTGTCGCAATGCGGCACGATCATCGCGATGCGGCTCAACAACGACCGTGACCAGGCGTTCGTCCGCGCGGCGATGCCGGAGGGCGCGCGCGGCTTTCTCGATGCGATTCCGGCGCTGCGCAATCGCGAGTGCATCATCTGCGGCGAGGGTGTCGCGGTGCCGGTGCGCGTTTCGTTCGATTCGCTTGAGGATTCACGGCGCCCGGCGTCGGACGATCCGGTCTTCTCGAAGCTGTGGCGCGAAACCGGCGGCGAGGACGAGATCATCGCGCGGACGCTGAAGCGCTGGCGCGCGCAGGGGCGGTAAGGGAGGGGCATAATCCTGCCGTCATTCCGGTGACGGCATGGCCTCTGCGAAACCACAGCCGTTCTCCCGCGAAAGCGGGAGTCCAGGAGTCGCGAGAACTGTAAGCTGTTGTTTTGCTTGGTTCTGGATTCCCGCATGCGCGGGAAAACAGCAAAGGACTGGCCTGTAGACCGAGTTTGGCAGACGCCTCGCCTTTGCCGAGGTGATGGACTTTGGACGCGATCCCTGTCTTACGCGCCCGGCTTGACCGCGAGCAACCCCGACACCCTGGACCGGAACGCGCGCAACTGCTCGCCCGATAGCGTCGCAAGGCTCGAGAAGGAGAAGCCGCGTGGATTGACCGCGACGCCGCCCCGCAACACTTCCCAGTGCAGATGCGGCCCGGTCGACATGCCGCTGTTGCCCGAATAGGCAATCACGTCGCCGCGCGCGACATGCTGCCCGGCACGGACCGCGAAGCGGCTGAGGTGGCCGTAACAGGTCACGATCGACCCGCCGTGCGCCATCTTGAGGAAATTGCCGTATCCGCCGCTGCGCCCGGCAAAGGCGATGACGCCATCGGCCGGCGCGTGGACCGACGTGCCCCAGGCGGTGCCGATGTCGATTCCCTTGTGCATCCGCGTGAAGCCGAGCAGCGGGTGGAAGCGCATGCCGAAACTGGAGGTCACCCGCGCCATCGACACGGGCATGGTGAACTGGCCCTGCCGCTCGGCCTGGCCGGATGCCTCGTACCAGGTGCCGTCGTTCCACTGGACGAGCTGGGTCTTCTCCCGTCCATGGTCGAGGCCCGCGAACAGCAGCTTGCCGAGCTGGGTCTCCCCGGTCGCCGCGCGCTGGCGCTCGACGATGATGTCGTAGCTGTCGCTCGAACTGATCTGGCCGATCGCGACCTTGCTCGCGATCGCCTTGATATAGGTTTCGACCGCGCGGATCGGGACGCCCGCTGCGCGTGCCGATCGATACAGGCTGGATCCGACCGCGCCGGTGATCCGCAGCGGCGTCGTGTCGATCGCGATTGCCTGCCGGTCCATCACCAACCGGTCGCCGGCCCGCTTCAGGTTCAGCTGGAGGTCGAACCGCGCGCGCAGCGACAGCGCCTCGAGCGGGCGCGCGACGTTGCGATTGGGGCGGCGGCCGAGCGTCATCGGGATCTGCGTGCCCGGCTTCAGATCGCCGAGCGGCACCGTCGTCGCCACCAGCGCGACGGTATCCTGCGCATCGCGTTCGGAAAGTCCCGCGCGCTGGAGCATGTCGCCTAGGCTGTCGCCGTGGCCGACGGTTGCGGTGCGTTGCTCGATCGGGCGTTCGGGCGCTTCGGTGAGCGGGCGGACGAGATCGTTGGATGCCATGTGGCGTCCGGTGTCGGCGCCCCAGGCGAGCGGCGCGATCATCTGCGCGCGGGCCTCTTCGCGGTCGGTCCCGATCAGGGGCGCGGCGGCCTCGCCGAGCACCGGGTGCGTGATCGGAGGCGCAAGCGCGATCGCGGCCGCACAGAGCGCGGCACAGGTCGCGGTTCCGCGCCACCAGTCACGCGAGCCGATCCGTGTGCCAAGATCGGGAACCCAGTCGATCTCCACTGCGGCGGCGCGCAGCCGGTCGAACGTGCCGGGCTGTGCCACCGGCACCATCGCGCGGCCGAACGACAGTGCCGTCGTGCCGCCCGCATCTTCGCTGCCGTGATCGTTCCGCAAGAACAAGGCTGAACCGCCCCCCGAAAATCGTACAGCGCTGCCCGATGTCGCCCCGCAGCGTCGGGCCAAGGGACTGTGGCGGGGAATCGCTAAAGTCAAATTAACTGCGGACGATGGCGGATCGCGCTGCGGCGAACCGTGCGACGGGTACGACAGGGCGCGGAACCAGACGCGGGCGGCTGGTCTCCGGCGGGTAGGCGTTGAGGGGGCGCGTAATTTCGAACGACAATGGTTGCGCAATCGTCTTCTCGACGCGATGTTGGGTGCGTCATGCAACGCGATCACGACAGCACCGTCACCGCGGTGCTCGGGCCGACCAACACCGGCAAGACGCATCTGGCGGTCGAGCGGATGTGCGGCCATTCGAGCGGCATGATCGGCTTTCCGCTGCGTCTGCTGGCGCGCGAAGTCTATGACCGGGTCGTCAAGATCAAGGGCGCGAACCGCGTCGCGCTGATCACCGGCGAAGAGAAGATCGTCCCCAAGGACGCGCGCTGGTTCCTGTGCACCGCCGAATCGATGCCAGTCGACCGCGACCTTGCGTTCGTTGCCGTCGATGAAGCGCAATTGGGGGCGGACATGGAGCGCGGCCACGTCTTCACCGACCGCATCCTGCGCGCGCGAGGCCGGGAAGAGACGATGTTGCTCGGCTCCGAGGCGCTGCGCCCGATGGTCAAGGCGCTCGTCCCCGGAATCGAGATCATCAACCGCCCGCGCTTCTCGACCCTGAGCTACGCCGGCGCGAAGAAGATCAGTCGCCTTCCCAAGCGCTCCGCGATCGTCGCGTTCAGCGCAGAGGAGGTCTATGCGGTCGCCGAGATGTTGCGGCGGCTGCGCGGGGGCGCGGCGGTGGTGATGGGTGCACTGTCGCCGCGCACCCGCAACGCGCAGGTCGCGATGTTCCAGGCGGGCGAGGTCGATTATCTCGTCGCGACCGATGCGATCGGGATGGGGCTCAACATGGATGTCACCCATGTCGCCTTCGCCAGCCTCAACAAGTTCGACGGCCACCGCCAGCGTCGCCTGACCGTCGCCGAAATGGCGCAGATCGCGGGGCGCGCGGGGCGGCACCAGCGCGACGGGACGTTCGGCGCGTTGGTCGAGGAAGGGCCGGGGGCGTTCGCGCCCGAGGAAGTGCTCGCGATCGAGGAGCATCGCTTCCCGCCGCTCGAGCATCTCTACTGGCGCGAGGGCGAGCCCGATTTCTCGAGCATCGCCGCGCTGATCGCGAGCCTCGAAGCGAAGCCCGAGAACCGCCGTCTGCGTGCGGCACCGCAATCGGTCGATCTCGCCGTCCTGAAGCGGATGGCGGAGGAGGACTGGGTCCGTGCCCGCGCGCGGCATCCGCTGATGGTCGCGCGGCTGTGGGCGGCGTGCGGGCTGCCCGACTTCCGCAAGCTCGGGGTCGATCCGCATACACGCTTCGTCGCGCGGATTTTCGGGCATCTGAGCGAGGGGCAGGGGCATATCCCGCACCAGTGGTTCGCGGCAGAACTCGCACGGCTCGATACGGTCGCGGGGGATGTCGAGACGCTCGCCGGGCGGATCGCGGCGGCGCGGAGCTGGGCGTACATCGCCAACCGGGTCGACTGGCTCGCCGACCCCGCGCATTGGGCCGAGCGCGCGAGCGCGGTCGAGGAACGGCTGTCGGACGCGCTCCATTCGAGCCTGACGCAGCGTTTCGTCGACAAGCGCACGACGTTGCTGATGCGGCAGATCGGCGCGGACCCGCGGATGTTGCCGGTCACGATCGGGGCCGAGGGCGAGGTGATGGTCGAGGACCATGCGATCGGTCGGCTCGACGGGTTCCGCTTCACCGTCGCCGCCGATGCACGCGCGAGCGACAAACGGATGCTGCTCGCCGCCGCCGAACGCCGGCTGGGCGACGAGCGCGGCAAGCGCGGGACCGCGCTGGCGGAGGCGGCGGACGCCGACCTGTCGCTGCGGACCGACGCGGGGGAGACCCCGGTGCTGGTATGGAGCGGCTTCACCGTCGCGACCTTTGCGCCCGGGCAAAGCCTGGTGCGCCCACGGATCCTGCTCGACCGCGCGCTCGATTGCCTCGATGTCGCCTTGCGCGCGAGGATCGAACTGCGATTGCGCGGCTGGTTCGGCGATGCGGTCGCGCGCGCGCTGCCGGGACCGGTGCTGCTCGATTCGGTCCAGCGCGATCCGGCCGCGAGCCCGGCGTCGCGCGCGGTTGCGGCGGCGCTGGTCGCGGGGGGCGGGATGGTCGCGCGGAGCGAGGTGGTCGCGGTGCTCGACAAGCTCGACGGCGTTGCGCGCAAGGCGTTCCGCCGCGCGGGGGTGACGATCGGTGCGCTCGACCTGTTCGATCCGCGCCTGCTCAAGCCCGCCGCCGCGCGGTGGCGGCGCGCGCTGTTCGCGATCCGCGAGGGGCGAGCCATTGCGGAAGCGCCGCGCGAAGGTGCGAGCGTACTGGCACGCGGCGTGCCCGGTGCGACGCTCGCGGACGGCTATCGCCCGATCGCGGCGCAGGCGGTGCGGATCGACCTGATCGAACGGATCGCGCGCGCGGCGCACGATGCGCGCGGTGCCGCGGGACGCCAGCCGTTCGCGCTCGACCCGGCGCTGGCGCTGTCGATGGGGCTGACTCCGCCGACGATCGAGAAACTGATGGCTGGGTTCGGCTTCCGTCCCGCCCCCGCTGCAGCCGAGGACGCGGTGCCGCGCTGGATCTGGCGTGGGCTGCCGACCGTCCGACCCGTCGCCGCGCCGCGCGGCACGCACTTTGCGGCGCTCGCCGATCTGGCGGTGCATGGCTGAAGCCTTCCCCCGCGGCCCGAGCATGCGGCTCGACTGTTTCCTCTGGTTCGCCCGGATCGTGAAGACGCGCGGCATCGCGCAGGGGATGGCCGCGAGCGGGCGGTTGCGGATCGACGGGCGCGCGGTCGACCGGCCGGCTGCCGCCGTACGGATCGGCAGCGTGCTCGCTTTCGTCACCCCGTCTGGCCGGGTCCGCGCGATCCGCGTCGAATGCCTTCCCGAACGCCGCGGACCGCCCGAAGCGGGGCGGTCCTGCTACACCGACCTCATTGAAAATGACCGAACAGGCACTGCAATCATTGACGAGGCGGGCGCTCGGGCATAGCAGCGTCGGGTTCGTTGCTCCGGGAGTTACCTAATGACCTACGTCGTCACCGATGCCTGCATCAAGTGCAAGTACATGGACTGCGTCGAGGTGTGCCCGGTCGACTGCTTCTACGAAGGCGAGAACATGCTGGTCATCAACCCCAGCGAATGCATCGATTGCGGCGTGTGCGAGCCCGAGTGCCCCGCCGAAGCGATCCTGCCCGACACCGAAAGCGGCCTCGAACCGTGGCTGGAACTCAACACGACCTTCTCGAGCCAGTGGCCCAACGTCACGCGCAAGGCGGACCAGACTCCGGCCGACGCGGACGACCACAAGGGCGAGACCGGCAAGTACGACAAATATTTCTCGGCAGAGCCCGGCACGGGCGACTGATCCGTTTCGGATCTGTCAGAATGGGAAGGTGCGCGGCGTTTTGCGACGCCGGCGCGGTGCGTCCGGCGACCTTTGGCTGGTAATTTTATTACGACTATGTTAAACGGGGGATGACGGACGGCGCCATCAGCGCTTTCCGGCACGGAGACGTACCAACCCACACACCCCCCGCGTGCGCTGATGCAGCTTTGCTGCAAGAAGTGCGTTGCACCGGGATACCCGGTTCACAGAAAGGTCTAACGGAATGGCTGCCAAGGCGCTGTCCTTCGACGTCGGCGATTATGTCGTTTACCCAAAGCACGGCGTTGGCCGTGTGATCGAGCTCCAGCGGCAGGAAATCGCCGGAATGCAGCTCGAACTCTATGTTCTGCGGTTCGAAAAAGAGCGCATGACGCTGCGCGTTCCCACCAACAAGGCCGAAAGCGTCGGGATGCGCAAGCTGTCGAGCGACAAGACGTTGCGCGAGGCGCTCGAAACGTTGACCGGCAAGCCGCGCGTCAAGCGCACCATGTGGTCACGCCGTGCGCAGGAATATGAAGCGAAGATCAATTCGGGCGACCTCGTGTCGATCGCCGAAGTGGTCCGCGACCTGTTCCGCGCCGACGACCAGCCCGAGCAGAGCTATTCCGAGCGGCAGATCTTCGAAGGCGCGACCAGCCGGCTCGCGCGCGAACTCGCTGCGATGGAGCAGGTCGACGAGCCGACCGCGCAGGAGAAGATCCTCGAGATCCTCCGCAAGGCGGCCGCGATCCACAACAAGGATAAGGCTCCGGCCTGACCCGCTCACGGGTTTGTGCAAAAAGGGGCGGCCGGCAACGGTCGCCCCTTTTTGCGTTTGCGCAAACTCTTCCTTTGCAATGGAACGCGCTGGGTGTATTGTTTGTACAACACACAGGGAGTTCCTTGCCATGCGTTTCAACCGCCTGTTCGTCACCGCTCTGTCGCTCACGCTGCCCGTCGCGGCCTGTTCATCGAACGCCAGCGCGGGGGATCGCGTGGCGGGAACGACGCAAAGCTTCCAGATCGCGAATTTTTCCGGGGTGGCGCTGCAGGGATCGGATGATGTCGACGTGCGGGTCGGGACCGGCTTTTCGGTCAGGGCCGAAGGGCCCGCCGCCGAGCTTGCGCAACTCCGCATCGTTCGGGACGGGGATACGCTGCGGATCGACCGCAAGCCGCGGACCGGGTTCGGATGGACTAGCAGCCGGGGCGTGAAGGTCTTCGTGACGATGCCGCGGATCATCGCGGCGGAAGTGCGCGGATCGGGCGACATGGCGATCGACCGGGTCGAGGGCAGCCGGTTCGCGGCGGCGGCGGTCGGGTCGGGGAACTTGCGCATCGCCGCGATCACGACGGGGCAGGCGACGCTTGCGGCGCGTGGCTCGGGCGATCTCACCGCGGCCGGGGCGGTCGACCAGCTCACCGCCGCCGTGACCGGGTCCGGCGCGATCAATGCGCCGGGGCTGAAGGCGCGCAGCGCGGTCGTGGCGCTGCGCGGGTCCGGCGACCTGCGCGCCACCGTCACTGGCACGGCGACCGTGGCGCTCAGCGGATCGGGCGATATCGATCTCGGGCGGCAGGCGCGCTGCACGATCAGCAAGTCCGGGTCGGGCGACGTGCGGTGCGGCGGGTGAGACGACGGCTTGCCGCATCCCGAAATCGCGGCGATGCCCTGCGGATGACAAATGTCCGCCTGTTCGTTGTGCTTTTCCTCGTTGCACCCGGTGTTGCATCGGCCGCGACCGGCCGATCCTATGTCGTCACTGACTACGACCGGATCCGCGTCGACGGGCCGTTCGACGTTGCCCTGACGACCCGCACCGCCCCATCGGCGCGCGCGGACGGCCCGGCGGAGGCGAGCGACACGATCGACATCCGGGTTGAGGGGCGGACGCTCGTCGTGCGGGCAGGCAGCCGTGGCTGGGGCGAAGTCCCGCGGCACGGGGCGGCGAAACCCCTGGTGATCCGGCTGGGTGTCCCGATGCTGCGCGGCGCGACCGTGGTCGGGGGCGGGCGGCTCGCGGTGGCGGGGCCGTTCCGCGCGCAGCGGATCGACCTGCAGGTGACGGGGAGCGGATCGATCGATGCGACCGCGCTCGATGGCGACGAGCTCAACGCGACGCTGCTCGGGTCGGGGGCGATGACGCTCGGCGGTCGGGGCGGGCGGGTGCGGCTGCTGACCAGCGGGCCCGGAGGAATCGATGCGACGGCGCTACGGAGCGATGCGTTGACCGTGCGGCTCGACGGGTCGGGGACGATCAAGGCGACCGCGCGCTACACCGCCGATGCGACGAGCACCGGGCTTGGCGCGGTGACGGTCTATGGCAAGCCGACCTGTCGGGTTTCGGCGGCCGCGACGGGACCGATCCGGTGCGGGCTGGATGCGGTGCCGTAAGGGGGCGTCTCGGGGACTGGGTGGAGGACAACCCCGGTATTGGAGTCCGTCAGATCAGCCCCAACGCCGCCAGCTTGCCGATCAGCGCCGCCGGCATCGCATCCCCCACCAGCACGTCACCGCCGAGATCGGCGGGCGCATCGCCCGGCTCGAGATAGCGCCACCCCTGGTGCGCGCGCTTGGGGCGGCCTTCGGTCAGCACCAGCGCCGGATCGATGTGGATCGCGACGCGCCCGCCCTCGGCTTCGCCGAAGCCGAGGATCGGCGAGCGCGCGACCAAGGTATGTTTGATGATCCAGTAGAGCGAGCCGCCCTTTTCACCCTCCCGCACGATCTCCTCATGCCGTTTGGGCAGGTAGCGCGTGGTGAGGAACACCGGCCCGTCCGCGGCGCGTTGCTTGAGCCGTTCGGCGAGATGGTCGAGGCTCGTCGCGCCGAACGCAACCTTGGTCAGATGCAACATAGGACGCGATTTGGGCCCGGCGGGGTCAGCCGCCAAGCCCCCACAACGTCGCAAGCCCCAGAAACGACAAGAAACCCATCACATCGGTCATCGTCGTGACGAACACCGCCGACGACACCGCCGGATCGACCCCGGCACGCTCGAGCGACACCGGCACGAGCACCCCCGCGAGCCCGGCGACGAGATTGTTGATGATCATCGCCATCGCGATCACGATCGCAAGCCCGCCATTGCCGAACGCGAGATAGGTCCCGCTCCCGACCAGCACCCCGAGCATCGCGCCATTGGCGGCGGCGATGCGGAATTCGCGCAGGATCATCCGCGCGGTGTTCGAACTCGTCAGCTGGTTGGTCGCGAGCGCGCGCACGACGACCGCGAGCGTCTGCGTCCCCGCATTGCCGCCCATTCCCGACACGATCGGCATCAGCACCGCGAGCAGCGCGAAGCGCGCGATCTCGCCCTGGAACGCGCCGACCACCGACGCCGCGAGCATCGCGGTGCCGAGGTTGACGACCAGCCACGTGATCCGCGTCCGCACCGTCAGCAGGATCGGTTCGTTGATGTCGCCATCGCCCGCGCCCGACAGGCGGAGGATATCCTCGCCCGCTTCCTCGGAGATGATGTGGACGATGTCGTCGACCGTGATCATCCCGACCAGCCGCCCGCCGGGGTCGACCACCGCCGCCGAGATCAGCGCATATTTCTGGAAGCGCAACGCGACCTCTTCCTGGTCCATGTCGACCGGGATCAGTGTCTGCTCGCGCTGCATCACGTCGCCGATCCCGATCCCGCGCGGGGTGCGCAGGATCCACGACAGCGCGACCGTGCCGATCGGCTTGTGCGCCGGGTCGACCACGAAGATTTCCCAGAAATCGGTGGTCAGCGCGTCGTGCGTGCGGAGGTAATCGAGCGTGTCGCCGACGGTCCAATGTTCGGGCACCGCGATCAGCTCGCGCTGCATCAGGCGGCCGGCGGATTCCTCGGGATAGCTCAGCGCCTCCTCGATCGCGGCGCGATCGTCGGGGTCGAGCGCGCGGAGCACTTCGCGCTGGTCGGCGGGCTCCATGTCCTCGATGATCGCGACCGCATCGTCGGTGTCGAGTTCGGACGCGATATCCGCGACCTGCGTCGCCGATAGCGAATCGATCAGATCCTCGCGGACGTAATCGTTCATCTCGGCGAAGACGTCGCCGTCGAGCAGGTCGGTGATCGCGCTCGCCAGCGCGGCGCGGCAATCCGCCGGGGTGAGTTCGAACAGATCCGCGATATCGGCTGGGTGGAGCGGTTCGACCAGCGACCGCGCCGTCTCGGCGTCGCCCGCCTGCACCGCGTCGATCACCGCGCGGACGAACTCGGGCTTGAGCCGGTCGTCCTCGTCGAGTTGCGTCGCGTCGATTTCGGGGAGGAGCTCGGTCTCGCTCACGGGTGGACCTCCTGTTGCCCTTAAGCCGTTCGTCTAGCCCGATATGGGAACAAAGCCAATCGGTGGCGATTTGCCTCTGCGACGGTGCATCGCTACGGCAGCGTCAGTCCCAATTCAGGAGCCCAACATGGCCGATCTTCCCGAAACCCTGACGCTCACCCTCGACGGCGGCGACGTCGTGATCAAGCTGCGCGGCGATCTCGCGCCGCAGCACGTCGCTCGCGTCGCCGAGCTGGCGAACGACGGCTTCTACGACGGCGTGGTGTTCCACCGCGTCATCCCCGGCTTCATGGCACAGGGCGGCGACCCCACCGGCACCGGCATGCACGGGTCGGACAAGCCCAACCTCCCTGCCGAATTCTCGAAGGAGCCGCATGTCCGCGGCGTCGCTTCGATGGCACGCACCAACGATCCGAACTCGGCGAACAGCCAGTTCTTCATCTGCTTCGACGACGCACGTTTCCTCGATGGCCAGTATACCGTGTGGGGCCAGGTGACGTCGGGCATGGAGCACATCGACGCGCTCCCCAAGGGCGAGCCGCCGCGCGAGCCGGGCAAGATCTTGAAGGCGACGGCTGCGTAAACCTTACTAAAGCCCCTCCCCCTCGGGGGAGGGGTTGGGGTGGAGCAGTCCAGCAGAGCGATGCTCTCTGCGAGGCACAGCCCCACCCCCAACCCCTCCCCTGAAGGGGAGGGGCTTGAGACGTACCGCGTACAGGTGCGTGCGTGGTTAGCGGATCGATTGCTGCCTCGAAAGAATGACCGTGTTCGAATTGCTTAGCCCCTCCCCCTCGGGGGAGGGGTTGGGGTGGGGCCGTCCAGCAGAACAATGCTCTCTGCGAGGCACTTCCCCACCCCCAACCCCTCCCCTGAAGGGGAGGGGCTCAAGAAAAATCTACACGCTTGGATCGGCGATCGTTGCGATCAGCCAGTCGTGGAACAGCTTCACCGGCTTTTGCGTCAGCGCCCGCGGGCGGCACGCGAACCAGTAGCTGTACGGGCTCTCCACCGAGATATCGAACAGCCGCACGATCCGCGGATCGTTGGCATCCGCGAAATGGCTCTCGTGCATGAAGGCGATGCCCAGCCCCTGCGCCGCCGCTTCGAGCATCAACGCGCCCGAATCGAAATGGTCGACCGCGAGCGGCTCGAGATCGGTCAGCCCCGCCGCCGCGCGCCATGCGCTGAACGTGTCGGGCATCTCGCGGTGGACCAGCGCGGTCAGCCCGGCGAGCTGGTCCGGGCGCACCACCGGGTCCGGCCCCTCGATCAGGGATTTCGCCCCGATCACATAGACCTGGTTGCGATCGAGCCGCCGCGCATAGAGCGCCGGATCGATATCCCGCGCGAGCGCGATCACCGCGTCGAGCCCCTCGCCGAGCCGCGAGATGTTGTGCGTGCTCGTATCGATGTCGAGATGCAGCTCCGGGTGCCGCGTGCGCAATTCGCCGAGCCGCGGGAACAGCCGCTGCGACGCGTAGAGCGGCAGGATGCCGAGCCTTAGCCGGAGCACGTCGGTATTGCTCGTCATCACCTCGACCGCGTCGGACAATTGGTCGAGCGCGGGGGCGATCTGCTGGAGCAGCCGGTCGCCATCGGCGTTGAGCACGACCGCCTGATGGCGGCGTTCGAACAAGGGCCGCCCGATGAACCGCTCGAGCGCCTGGATCCGGCGGCTCAGCGCCGGCGGCGAGAGGGCCAGTTCTTGCGACGCTGCCTTGATCGACCCGGTCCGGGCGACCTGAACGAACGCTTCAATCGCGGTGAGTGGCGGTAATCTCCGCATGAGGAGCCTTTCGCAAGCCAGATGGTGCGATGCACCATGTTGCTATCGTTCAATCACAGAATACGCGACACCCGCAATCGATAGCTGCGATTGCAGAAAGCGCAATCGTATCCAATCCTTTCGCACTTGCAACATAATCCCGGTCCGGGCATTCAGATGGTGCCTTTCAGGCATCCTCTCCTAAAACTTTCAAGGCCGATCCTCCGGGGTCGGCCCTTTTTTTGTCCGTCGCAGATCGGGCGCAGATGCGGACCGTCCTGGCGCGCGCCCTCGTATTCGCGGAACCGACGCCCTATCTCGCGCGCTCATCAGCGGGTTTCGTGAGGGAATGACTATGGCGGACGCCGAGGCGCCGATTCGGAAATTGCAGGTTGCCAACGCGCGCGCCGAAGACAGCGGGCGCGGGCTGGCGCATGTCCCGCGCTCGATGCTAGCAGCGCTCGGGATCGGCGAGGGCGACGTGATCGAGATCGTCGGCAAGTCGACCACGCCCGCGCGTGCGGTAGCGCCTTATGCTGAAGACGAGGGCCTCGAAATCATCCGGATCGACGGGCTCCAGCGCGCCAATGCCGGGGTCGGCTCGGGCGATTTCGTCGAGGTCCGCAAGATCGAATCGAAGCCGGCAACGCGGGTCGTGTTCGCACCCGCACAACAGAACCTGCGGTTGCAGGGTTCGTCCAATGCACTCAAGCGCACGTTCTTCGGGCGGCCTTTGTGCCAGGGCGACGTCGTCGCTACCGCAGGGCAGCAACGCGTCGACAACATGCCGCCTGGTGTCCAGAACATGCTGCGCGCGCCCGCTTATGCGCTGCAGGAGATCCGCCTCGCCGTCATCTCGACTGTCCCCAAGGGCGTGGTGCATGTCGACGAGACGACCGAGATCGAGCTTCGCCCCGAATATGAGGAGCCCAAGGAAGCGCGTCGCGCCGACGTCACCTATGACGACATCGGCGGCATGGGCCCGACGATCGACCAGTTGCGCGAGATGGTCGAGCTGCCGCTGCGCTATCCAGAGCTGTTCCAGCGCTTGGGTGTCGATCCGCCCAAGGGCGTGCTGCTGCACGGGCCACCCGGCACCGGCAAGACCCGCCTTGCGCGCGCGGTCGCCAATGAATCGGCCGCTGAATTCTTCCTGATCAACGGGCCCGAGATCATGGGATCGGCCTATGGCGAGTCCGAGGGCAAGCTCCGCCAGGTGTTCGAGGAAGCCGCCAAGGCCGCGCCGTCGATCGTGTTCATCGACGAGATCGATTCGATCGCGCCCAAGCGCGGGCAGGTGTCGGGCGAGGCCGAGAAGCGCCTCGTCGCGCAGTTGCTGACGCTGATGGACGGGCTGGAAGCGCGCGCCAATGTCGTCGTCATCGCCGCGACCAACCGCCCCGAGGCAATCGACGAGGCGCTGCGACGTCCGGGCCGGTTCGACCGCGAGATCGTCGTCGGCGTTCCCGACGAGCGGGGGCGGCGCGAGATCCTCGGCATCCACACGCGCGGGATGCCGCTGGGCGACAAGGTCGATCTCGGCGAACTCGCGCGGACGACCTACGGGTTCGTCGGTGCCGATCTGGCGGCTCTTGCGCGCGAGGCGGCGATCGAGGCGGTGCGCAAGCTGATGCCGCGGCTCAATTTGTCCGAAGGCACGATCCCGCCCGAGATCCTCGACACGCTCGCGGTCACGCGCGAGGATTTCGTCGATGCCTTGAAGCGCGTCCAGCCGAGCGCGATGCGCGAGGTGATGGTCGAGGCCCCGCGCGTCCGCTGGGACGATGTCGGCGGGCTCGATTCGGCGCAGATGCGATTGAAGGAAGGCGTCGAGCTTCCGCTCAAGGATCCCGACGCGTTCCGCCGGCTCGGCATCCGTCCGGCCAAGGGCTTCCTGCTGTACGGTCCTCCGGGTACCGGCAAGACGTTGCTCGCCAAGGCGGTCGCACGCGAGGCGCAGGCCAATTTCATTGCGACCAAATCGTCCGATCTGCTCAGCAAATGGTATGGCGAGAGCGAGCAGCAGATCGCCAAGCTGTTCGCGCGCGCGCGGCAGGTGGCCCCGTGCGTGATCTTCATCGACGAGCTCGATTCGCTCGTCCCGGCACGCGGGAGCGGTGGTGGCGAGCCGCAGGTGACCGAGCGGGTCGTCAACACGATCCTCGCCGAGATGGACGGGTTGGAAGAACTCCAGTCGGTCGTCGTGATCGGCGCGACCAACCGGCCCAATTTGATCGACCCGGCGTTGCTGCGCCCGGGCCGGTTCGACGAGCTGATCTATGTCGGCGTGCCGGACCGCGCAGGGCGCAAGCGCATCCTGACGATCCAGACCGGCAAGATGCCGCTCGCCGACGACGTCGATCTCGATGTCGTCGCGGGGAAGACCGATCGCTTCACCGGCGCGGATCTGGAGGATTTGGTGCGGCGGGCGGGTCTTACGGCGCTGCGCGAGTCCATGTCGGTCAGCCAGGTGACGATGTCGCATTTCGAGACCGCGCTCGGCGATTCGCGCGCGTCGGTCACGCCCGAGCTTGAGCGCGAATATGAGGCGATGTCCGCTCGGCTCAAGCAGGATGCGACCGCGCTACAGCCGATCGGCTTCGCCTTCCCGCCGCGCGCGAAGGAAGAGGCGCGCTGATCCTTCTGCGCCCCTCCCTGGAAGGGAGGGGCTGGGGGTGGGTCGGCTCGCAGTCGGGCGGAGCGTTCGATACCGGGCGAACCTACCCCTCGATCCCCTCCCTTCCCGGGAGGGGAGGAAGGATCATCGCTCGCGCAACCGCACCCAGGCATAGCCGAACAGCACCAGCATCGCTGCCCCCGCCACGAGGTAGGGCAGCGCATGCTGGGCCTCGTACAGCCCGACCCCGATCGACGGCCCGAGCACGAACGCCGCGCCGTTGATCGACGTCACCTTCCCCGCGACCGACCCCTGCGCATGATGCCCGACCGCGAGCGATGCGCCCGCGGTGAAGGCGGGACGCGTAAAGCCGAACCCGACCGACGCGAGCGCATAGGCGCAGGCGATGCCGTAGAGCGACGTCGCCACCCCGGTCAGCGCACAGCCGACCGCCGCGATCGCCAGCCCGACCAGCATCATTGCGCGCGGGCGCAGGTCGAGATTGGGGATGATTCCCCATTGCACCAGAAGCGCGGCAAGCGCGCCGATCATCAACACGATTCCGGTCGGCTGGAGCGCGGTCGCGGGGAGCAGGTGCAGCCGGTCGATGACGAGGAAGCCGATCGCCTGGCCGGTCATCGCCTGCCCATGCCCAGCGACCAGCCCCGCGATCAGCCACGGACGGATGCGGGGGTCGCGATAGCCGACCTGTTCGGCATGCTGTTCGGTCGCGGCCTCGGTCGCGGCAACGATGCTCGCACCGCCGCTTTGCCCGCCGATCGAGGGGTAGGCGTTGGCCGCGCCGTGCGTCGCGGTATCGGGGTGGAGGTCGTTGGGGAGCAACCGCCGCACCGCGATCCACACGCCCAGCCCGAACAGCGCGAACAGGAAGGCGGGGCCGGACAGTCCGATCTCGACCCCGGCGATCGTCCCGAGCACGAGGAACGGCGCGATCGTCGGGCCGAGGATCGTCCCCAGCCCGAACGCGGATCCGAGCAGCGTCAGCGCCTTGGTCCGTTCCTCGCGCGTCGTGTTGCCCGCGACCAGCGCCTGCACGGCCGGCGGCGCGGCGCAGCCGAAGCTGCCGTAGATCAGCCGCCCGAGGATGAAGCAGACGAACGCGGTCGTCCCGCCGATCCAGCCGTTGATCCCGGCGGCGAGGAACACCCCGCACACCAGCAGCGACACGCAGAATCCGCCGACCCCGAGCAGGATCATCGCACGCCGCCCGTGCCGGTCCGACCGGCGCGCCCAGAACGGCGCGGCGATCACCCACAGCAGCGCGGAGACCGAGAACGCCGCCGCGACCGCGCTGTCGGGGACTTTCAGGGATCGCCCGAGCGCGGGGAGGACCGATTGCAACGCGGTGTTGCCCGCGGCGATCGTCAGCATGACGACGAACAGCAAGCCGAACTCGCGGTTTAGCCTCCCCGACTTCACCGCTCGGGTCCGAAATTGAGGCGTTTGGTGATGTTATAGTCGAGCACGGTCATCACGAAGAAGGCAGCGGCCTGTTTCACGCGCATCCATGGGCTGGTCCGCGCCTTGTAGAGTTCGGGCGTGATCGCCTCCGAATTGGCGATCTCGCCGTCGACATAGCGGCGGACGTGCGCGGCGAAGGCGTGGTCCTCGATCCGCAGCATCATCTCGAGATTGAGGAACAGGCTGCGGATGTCGTAATTGGCCGAGCCGATATAGACGACGTCACCGATCAGGAACAATTTGGTGTGCAATTTGGTCGGCTGATACTCGTAGATCTGCACCCGTTTGCGGAGCAGCCCGGCATAGGTGAAGCGCGATGCCCAGATCGCGGCGCCATGATCGTTCCTGGAGGCCAGCACGATCCGCACGCGCCCGCGCATCCCGACCTTGTCGAGCCGCCGCAGCATCCCCGGATTGGGCGCGAAATAGGCCGAGATCAGGTCGACCTGCGTCGCATCGCGCAGGTCGCGCTTCACCGCCCGCGCCCACGGCGACAGCCGCCGCGTCGGTCCGCCGAACAGCCAGCGCACGGTCCCCTGCGGCTCGCTCCACGTCGAAAGCGCGCGGCGCAACGTGCGCAAAGGCGGCTTGGGTTGCCCCGCCCAGCGCGCGAGTACGTCGAAATAGCCCGTGATCCGTTGCGCCGCCGGCCCCTCGACGATCAGCCCGAGATCGCGCCACGCCTGGTCGGCAACGGTGCCGAAATAGCTGTCCTGCACGTTGAATCCGCCGATGATCGCGCGCGGGTTGGCGGTCTCGCCGTCCGCGAGCGCGAGCTTCTGGTGATTGCGGAGCAGATAGCGCCGTCCCCAGCGCGGCACGAAGCGGCACACCTGTACCCCGCCGTCGCGCAGCGGATCGAAGAAATCATGCGCCGCCGCCGCCTCGCTGCCGAGCCCGTCGACGATCAGCGAAACCGCCACGCCGCGCGCCGCCGCGCGCAGCAATGCGGCGCGAACCGCTTCGCCCGCGTCGTCATCGACATAGATGTAGAAGATCACGCGAAGCGACCGGCGCGCGCCATCGATCAGCGCGATCAGCGCCGCCAGCCGGCGTGGCCCGGTATCGAGCATCGTCAACCGGTTACCGGCCACGGTAAAGCTCGGCTGAGGGGCGGGTTCGGTCATCGCAGCGGGTGATGCCGTCAAGCGCCATAGGCCGCAAGGTGTTGAAGCCCCACGCATGCCCGATTTTCTTGACTCCTGTCGGGTTGCCGCCTAGGGGATCATCTTTCCGAATACCGTCGTTTGCGAAGGAAGCCATTCATGGCGCGCGTCACTGTCGAAGATTGCGTCGACAAGATCCCCAACCGGTTCGATCTCGTCCTGTTCGCCGCGCAGCGTGCGCGGGCCATTTCGGGGGGTGCCGACCTTACCGTCGATCGCGACCGCGACAAGAACCCGGTCGTCGCCTTGCGCGAAATCGCGGAAGAGCGGGTGCGCCCGGCGCATCTGAAGGAGTCGGTCATCAACGGTCTCCAGCGCGTTCAGGTCGACGACGAGGACGAAGCGGATGCGGTCGGCAGCCTGTCGGCATCGGCCGAGGCACTCCGCCTCACCGCCGCCGCGCCGCCGCGCAACCAGAATCTGGGTGCCGATTACGAGGGCTGAAGCCCGCGACTGACGGCGCCGTCGTCAGTCCGTTCCCGCGCTTTCACCGCCCCGTCCGGCCTGTGCCGTGGCGGGGCGTTGTGTTTTCGGACGCTGGATCATTCCGCCGCCAGCGTCTCCTCGGCGCGCTCCTGCGCCTGGCGGTTCCACATCTCGGCATAGAGCCCGTTCTTGCGCAGCAGGACGGCATGGCTGCCGCGCTCGACCACGCGACCGGCCTCGAGCACGACGATCTCGTCGGCATGCACCACCGTCGACAGCCGGTGCGCGATCACGATCGTGGTGCGTCCGCGCTCGATCGCCTGGAGCGTGTCGAGGATCTCGCCCTCGGTACGACTGTCCAGAGCGCTGGTCGCTTCGTCGAGGATCAGGATCGGCGGGTTCTTGAGCAGCGTCCGCGCGATCGCGACGCGCTGCTTCTCGCCACCCGACAGTTTGAGCCCCCGTTCGCCGACGCGGGTTGCGTAGCCGTCGGGCTGGCGTTCGATGAACCCGGCGATCGCCGCCCCGCGCGCGGCAGTCTCGATCTCGGATTCGCCCGCGCCCTCGCGGCCATAAGCGATGTTGTAGCCGATCGTGTCGTTGAACAGCACCGTATCCTGCGGCACGATCCCGATCGACGCGCGCAGGCTCGCCTGCGTCACCTGCGCGATGTCCTGCCCGTCGACCGTGATCCGCCCGCCGGTCAGATCGTAGAAGCGGTACAGCAACCGCGCGAGCGTCGACTTGCCAGCGCCCGATGGTCCGACCACCGCGAGCGTCTTGCCCGCCGCGATATCGAGGTCGATGCCCTTGAGGATTGGCATCCCGGCATCATAGCCGAAGCGCACGTCCTCGAACCGGACATGTCCGCGCGCGATAGTGAGCGGCTTGGCACCCGGCATGTCGACCACTTCGGACGGCGTGTCGATCAGGTCGAACATCGCGCCCATGTCGATCACGCCCTGCCGGATCGTGCGATACACCATGCCGAGCAGGTCGAGCGGGCGGAACAGCTGCGCGAGCAGCGTCGAGACGAGCACGACGTTGCCGGCGGTGAAGCGCCCCTGGCTCCAGCCGTAAACGATCAGCGCCATCCCGCCGCCCATCATCAGATTGGTGATCAGCGCCTGCCCGATGTTGAGCCAGGCGAGCGAATTCTCGGACGTGACCGCGGCATTGGCATAGGCGGCCATCGCCGCGTCGTAGCGCTTCCCCTCGCGCTCTTCCGCGCCAAAATATTTGACAGTCTCGAAATTGAGCAGCGAATCCACCGCATGGCTGACCGCCCCGGTGTCGAGGTCGTTCATCCGCGTACGAAGCGCGGCGCGCCAGTCGGTCACCCAACGGGTGAAGAGGATATAGGCGGCAACCATCACCAGCGTGCCCGCCACCAGCCAGAAGCCGAACTTGGTCCAGAAGATGCCGAGCACCAGCGCGAGCTCGAGGACGGTGGGCGCGATGTTGAACAGCAGGAAATACAGCATCGTGTCGATGCTCTTGGTCCCGCGCTCGACCACCTTGGTGACGGCACCCGTGCGGCGTTCGAGATGGAAGCGCAGCGACAATTGGTGGAGGTGGCGGAACACGCCCGCGGCGAGGCGCCGCGTCGCATCCTGCCCGACCCGTTCGAACACCGCATTGCGCAGATTGTCGAACACGACCGAACTGAACCGCGCGGCGGCGTAGCCGATCACCAGCAGCGTCACCAACGTGATCAGCGCGGGCGTCTTCGGCCCTCCGGTCATTCCGTCGATCGCCCCCTGCAGCGCGAACGGCGCGCCGTACACCTGCACCAGCTTGGACGCGACGACGAGCAGCATCGCCCCGACGATCCGCAGCCGCAACGCGGGCGCGTCGGCAGGCCAGAGATAGGGCAGAAAGCGGCGCAGCGTCGGGAGCATGGGGCGCTCCGGCGCGGTCGAGGTGGTCGCTGTATCGGGTGGCATCACGAGTGCATGTAGGCGCAGTCAAGCCGGACCGAAAGCGGCTCATGGAACAAGCAGAGCGCTTCGTCGGTTTTATTCCCCGAACGGAGACGATGATGGACCCGCTTTTCTACGTCATGGCGATCATGGGCTGCGGTGATGGCAGCATGGCGTGCCAGCAGGCGCGGATCGAACCCGCGCAGTACCGCTCGATCGCGCAATGCCAGGCGGCAATGCCAGCGGCGCTTGCGCGAAACTCGGATATCGACTTTCCCGTGGTGAGCGCATCGTGCCGCGCGACGGGCATGCCGATGGCGTCGACCAAGTCGCGGGCGCAGCACGGGTAAGCGCCTGCTTTTCCAACTGTTATCTTCCCCGGCGAAGGCCGGGGCCCAGTAGCGACAGCCGTTGTTGACGCGGGCAGACTTTTCATAACGTGACGCTCACTACTGGCCCCCGGCCTTCGCCGGGGAAGAAGTAGGAAAAGCGTTCGAAGCCTAACGTGGCCTCGTCCACAGCGTCGCGTCGCGAAGCGACGGCGGATACAACGCCTTGCGCCGCGTTGCCTCACCAAACGCGCGCCGGATGAAGCCGAGCTTCGCCGCCCCCGACGTTCCCACGCGCACATCCCACGCACGCGGCCCGAGTGCCGCGACTTTCCGCCCGATCGCGCCATAGATCCCCGCCGCCGCCAGCACCGCCCAGGCCGAGCGAAACGACAGCGCGGGCGTCCCGAACCGCGCACTCGCCTCGTAACGCCCCGCCAGCGACCCGAGCCGCTCGCCCAACAACCCGAGCCGGTCGCGATAGGCGGGCGCGAGCAGATCGTCCGCCGGGATGCCCATCTCGTCGAGCCAGTCCTGCGGCAGGTAGCAGCGCCCGGCGCGCGCATCTTCCGCCACGTCGCGCGCGATATTGGCGAGCTGGAACGCGAGGCCGAGGTCGCAGGCGCGGTCGAGCGTCGCGTGGTCGTCGGCGGGTACGCCCATGGCGAGCGCCATCATGCTTCCGACCACCCCTGCGACGTGGTAGCAATATTGGTAGAGATCGCGCTCGGTCCGGGGCCGCCAGCCTTCGGCGTCGAGCGCGAACCCCGCGATCAGGTCGCGTGCCAGCGCGGGGGGCAGCCCGGTCTCGGCCGCGAACAGCCGGAGCGCATCGAACGCAGGCTCGCCGACCACCACGCCCGCGAGCGCCGCTTCCGTCTTGGCAGTAATTTCGGCGAGCCGCGCGGGGCCGTCGCTGACCCCGGTCATGCCATGGCCATGGTCCTGCCCGTCGGCGATGTCGTCGCACGCGCGACACCAGGCGTAGAGTAGCCATGCGCGCTCGCGCACTGCGGGTTCGAACAGCTGGCTCGCCGCGGCAAAGCTCTTCGACCCACGCGCGATCGATTCCTGCGCGGTCGCGACGATCGCATCCCGCGAAGGCTGGTCGTGGGTCATGCGGCGGGAATCACAGGTCGCTGGCGCGCATCTTGGTGATCGTCTCGACCGGCTCGTGCGCCGTCATCTGCGCGAGCAACCCGTCGAGCGCGGTGTCGATCAGCAGGATCCCCTGATGTTGCGGCCGCAGGAAACCGACTTCGCCCATCTTGCGATAGAAAGCGATCAGGCCGTCATAATAGCCGCTCACGTTGAGCAGCCCGACCGGCTTGGCGTGATAGCCGATCTGCGCCCAGCTGAGTGCTTCCCACAGTTCGTCCATCGTGCCGGTGCCGCCTGGCAGGTTGACGAACCCGTCGGACAGGTCGGTGAACGCCTGCTTGCGCTGGTGCATCGTGCCGACGACGTGGAGTTCGGTGAGGCCACGGTGCGCGACCTCGGCGTTGACGAGCGCCTGCGGGATGATCCCGATGACCTCGCCGCCGGCTTCGAGCGCGCTGTCGGCGACCGCGCCCATCAGCCCGAGCTTCCCGCCGCCGTACACGACGCCGATGCCGCGCTCGGCGAGCGTGCGGCCGACCTGGCGGGCGGAGTCTATGTAGACGGGGTCGCTAGGGGAGGCGGACCCACAGTACACAGCAAGCCGCTTCACAAGCCCCTCCCCTTCAGGGGAGGGGTTGGGGTGGGGAAGTACAGCAGAACCTTGCTCTCTACGAGGCACTGCCCCACCCCAACCCAGTGTCGGGTGAAGGATGCCCCGCATCCTTCAGGCCATGCCGGGGGCATGGCCGACCCGACACTCCTAAAGGGGAGGGGCTTTAGATTGATCTTCATCGCTCACTCTCCAGCATCAACGCGGCAGTCGCCTTCGCACTCCCCACCACGCCCGGAATCCCCGCGCCCGGATGCGTGCCCGCGCCGACGAAATACAGGTTGGGAATATGGTCGTCGCGATTGTGTACGCGGAACCACGCGCTCTGCGTCAGCAACGGCTCGAGCGAAAACGCGCTCCCCAGGTGCGCATTCAGGTCGGCCGCGAAGTCGTTCGGCGCATAATGGAACTTGGTCACGATCCGCTCATGGATGTCCGGGATCAGCCGCCGCCCGACCTCGTCGAGGATGCGCTTCTCGAGGATCGGGCCGATCTCCGTCCAGTCGACCGGGAACTTGCCGAGATGCGGCACCGGCGCGAGCACATAGAAGGTCGAATACCCCTCCGGCGCGAGCGACGGATCGGTCACGGTCGGGTGGTGGAGATACAGCGAGAAATCCTCGGGCAGGACGCCGTGATCGTAAATATCGGCGAGCAGCCCCTGATAGCGCGGCCCGAACAGGATCATGTGGTGCGGGATCCCCGGCCACGTCCCCTTGATCCCGAAATGCACGACGAACAGCGACGGCGAGTATTTCTTGCGCGCCAGTGCGGTCTTGGTGCGTTGTGCACTGCGCGAGGATGTGAGCAGGTCGCGGTAGCTGTGCATCACGTCGCTGTTGCACGCGACCATGTCGGCATCGGCATGCCAGCCGCTCGCGGTGGTCACCCCGGTCGCGCGGTCGCCCATCGTCGCGATGTCGACCGCGGGATCGTTCAACCGCAGCACGCCGCCCAATCGCTCGAAATGGCGGACCATGCCCGCGATCAGCTGGTTGGTCCCGCCCATCGCGAACCAGACGCCACCGTCCTTTTCGAGCTTGTGGATCAGCGCGTAGATCGCGCTGGTGTTCATCGGATTGCCGCCGACCAGCAGCGTGTGGAACGACAGCGCCTGGCGGAGATGCTCGTCCTTCACATAAGACGACACAATCGAATAGACCGACCGCCACGCCTGATACTTTGCAAGCGCGGGAGCCGCCTTGATCATCGACGCGAAGTCGAGGAACGCGACATGGCCGAGCTTGCGATAGCCCTCCTCATACACGCCCGCGGCATAGTCCAGGAACTTGGCATAGCCCGCGACGTCTTCGGGGTTGAGCTTGGCGATCTCGGCGTTGAGCGATGGCTCGTCGTTCGAATAATCGAAATTGACCCCGTCGGGCCAGTTGAGCCGGTAGAAGGGGGTCACCGGCGCGAGCGTCACATCGTCCGCCATGTCGCGCCCGGTCAGCGCCCATAGTTCCTGCAGGCACGGCGGACCGGTGATGACGGTCGGCCCGGCGTCGAAGGTGAAACCGTCCTTCTCCCACACATAGGCACGCCCGCCCGGCTTGTCGCGCGCCTCGACGATGGTGGTGTCGACGCCCGCCGACTGCAGCCGGATCGCAAGCGCGAGCCCGCCGAAGCCGGCGCCGATGACGATCGCGGTACGGGCCGCGCTATGCGGCGCGGGGCGCACGGGCGGACGCGTGCTCATTCAGCGCCCCCGGTGCGCGCCGCGGGCAGCATGCCGATCGCCTGCAAGGCGCGGCCGATCGGCACCGGCGGCTTGCCGGTCAGAATCCGGGCCTTGTCCATCATCGTCGATCGTCCTGAATAGAAGCGCCGCACCAGTTGCGGATCGAGCCGGTAGAAGCGCTCGAGCACACGGTAGCGTTCCTCGGGGTCGGCGGCGCGGAACAGCATCTTGTCGAGCATACGGTAGAAGCCGCGCTGCTGCCACGTCGCTTTGGCAAACCCATGGGTCAGCAGGTGGAGGTTGGCCCCGGACAGGTCGGTGGTCCGCGCAATCAGCGCCGCCGTTCGCACCGCATCGGGCAGCGAATAGCCCGTCGTCGGGTGAAACAGGCCGGCGCGCATCCCGACCTTCGCGACGTTCAGGCCGCTCGACCGCCAATATCCCTCGAAATCGCCGCCCATCGCAACCGGCAGCACCCCGGTCTCTTGGCGCAGGATCCGCTCCACCTGCCATCCGCGCTGCTGGACATAGCCATCGATCCGCGCGCCTAGCGCGGCCGTGTCGAGCGTGGGCGTGTCGCTGTAATAGGTGTCCTCGACGAACATCCGGGTCGCGGCGAAGGGCAGGCAATAGACGAAGCGAAAGCCGTCGACCTGCGCGACCGTCGCATCCATCACCATCGGGCGGGGGGCGGCATGCGGTTCCGCGAGGGACATCTCGCGGCCGAGAAATTTCTGCCAGCCGAGATCGAGCCGGGCGAGGTTGCCCGGGCCGCGCGCATCGATGACGCCGCGCGCCTCGATCCGATCGCCGCCTGCCAGCGCGACCGACGTCGCGGAAACATCGTCGACGCGCCGCCCGGTCAGGATCGCGCGGTCCGGGAGCGCCTTGCGGACCAGCGTGTCGAGCCGCTGCGATTCGATCGAATAATAGGCGCTGGCCAGCGCGCGACGGTGCGCCGGAAAGGCGATGTCATACCCGGCCCAGCCATGGCTGATCAGCGGCGCAATGATCCAGCTGTCGCTGGCGGCGATGTCGCTCGAAAAGAACGACCACAGGTGATTGCCGCCAAGCGTCTCCCCGGCCTCCACGAGTCGCACGTCGAGGTCGGGCCGTTTTCTTGCCAGCGCGAGCGCGATCAGGCCGCCCGCCAGGCCACCGCCGACGATGGCGAGGTCGCACGAAAGGGTTGTTGGCATCGGCAGGGCGATAGCCGAATGCGCCCGGCATGCAACCGTCTGCGGGTCGGCACGGCGTTTCGCGTGCGGGCGCGGGCATCATCAGACGCCGCAACCTGCCTTTTCGCGTTGGCGCACCCGTCGCCCCCTGGCGTCCGCCGGGCTCCGTCACCCCCGACCCCCGGTAGCCGCCGATTGGCATCGCACGCACCATCCCGCGTGTTTCGTGCCCAGCACGACACCTTGCGGAAACGGGCGCGGACGGACACAACGCTCGGCGTCGCGCTGCTGCCACGCAGCCTGGCGGTTTTCCGCGAGGATGCGGGACTCGATCGACGTTTGCGGAGGTGTCGTGGCATCACCGGGCGCGCGTCCCTGTGTGTCCGCGGCCAGGGCCGCTGCCGCATGGCGTTGCCCCGGGAAACGCTCTACAGCGCGTGCATGACCATCGCCCTTGCCATTGCCGCGTCCATGGTCGCGATGTCGCTGATCGTGGCGGTGCGGTATCTGATCGTGTCGGGTGCCTTTGCCGCCGCGACTCGGGCGCGCTACCCCGGGCTCTACCGCGGTCTCTCCGCGCAGATCCGCCGCGAGATCTGGTGGAGCGTCGCATCGGCGGCGATCTATGGCGTGCCGGCCGGGATCATCGCCTGGGGCTGGCAGAACCGCGGCTGGACGCTGATCTACCAGGACGTCCACGCCTATCCGGTCTGGTACCTGCCGGTATCGGTGCTGGCCTATCTCGTCGCGCACGACAGCTGGTTCTACTGGACGCATCGCTGGATGCACCGGCCGCGCCTGTTCAAGCTGGCACATGCGGTGCATCATGACAGCCGCCCGCCGACCGCCTGGGCGGCCATGGCGTTCCATCCGCTCGAGGCGATCAGCGGCGCTGTGATAATTCCGCTACTCGTCTTCGCGATTCCGATCCACGTCGGCGCACTCGGCTTGGTGCTCGGGATAATGACGGTTATGGGGGTGACCAATCACATGGGGTGGGAGATTTTTCCCGCGTTCATGTGGCGAGGTCCATTGGGCCATTGGCTCATTACCGCGAGCCACCATCAGCGTCATCACGAGCTGTATCGAGGAAATTATGGCCTCTATTTCCGTTTCTGGGACCGGTTGTGCGGCACCGACCGCGGCGTCGGCGATTTCGCGCGGGAACATGCGAAGGCTGGCGTCGACCGCGGTCGCGGCGGCCGTGCTGCTCGTGTCCTTGCCGGGCGCGGTCGCGACGAGTGACCTGTCGGTCGACGTGTCGAACCTCCGCTCGGCCAAGGGCATGGTGCGGGTCTGCCTGACCGCGGATCCGGACAACTTTCCCGCCTGCGTCGACGATGCCAACGCGACCACGCGATCGATCCCCGCAAGCATGACGCATCTCCAGTTCGACGGCCTGCCGCATGGTGCGTATGCAATTGCGGTGATCCACGACGAGAACAACAACCGTAAACTCGACACGTTCGCGGGAATTCCTCGCGAAGGCTTTGGTTTTTCAAGAAATCCTTCGGTAACTTTTGGGCCGCCACGCTTTGCGGCGGCGCGTTTCACGCTGGAAAGTGATGCAGATCGGCAACAGGTGCGGATGCGATACTTGCTGTAGGCGCCGAGCTGCGGACCCAAAGCCGCAACATCGCGTTACGCGCCCGACATCATTTTTACGTTTCTGCTGGAGCTGCCCGTGACTCATCGTTCTTTCCTCGCCGCCGCGACCGTCCTCCTGCTCGGCGCCGCGACGCCCGCGCTCGCGCAGCAGGCCAATCCCGTCCCCGCGGACAACAACCAGATCGCCTCCGAGCTCGACAAGGACACGGTGACGGTCGGCGTCGGCGCGGCCTATCTGCCGGATTATGACGGCTCGAACGACTATCGCGTCGTCCCCGCGCCGGTCGTGATCGGTTCGGTCAAGGGCTTCAACTTCACCGTCATCGGCAACCGCGCGAGCCTCGATCTCGTGCCGAACCGCCCGGGCCAGCGCTGGGATATTCAGTTCGGTCCGGTCGGCGTGGTCAACTTCGATCGCTCCAGCCTGAAGAACATCGACGACACGCGCGTCCGCGCACTCGGCAAGGTCGGCACCGCGATCGAGCTCGGCGGCTATGTCGGCCTGGGCAAGACCGGCGTCATCACCAGCCCGTACGACAAGCTGTCGGTCTCGGTCAGCCTGCGGCACGACGTCAACGGCGTCCACAAGGCGAGCATCCTGCAGCCGTCGATCAACTATCTGACCCCGCTCAGCCGCAAGGCCGCGGTCGCGCTGTTCGGGTCGGCGCAATATGTCGAGAGCGGCTATGCCGACACCTATTTCAGCATCACGCCGGCGCAGAGCCTCGCCAGCGGTCTCCAGACCTATAGCGCGGGCAAGGGGTGGAAGAACTATTCGGTCGGCGGTCTCGCGACCTACTCGCTGACCGGTGACCTGTTGCACGGCTTCAAGCTGGTCGCCGGCGGCACCTATTCGCGGATGCTCGGCGATTTCGCCAACAGCCCGATCGTGCGGGTCGCCGGATCGCGCAACCAGTGGATCGGCGCAGCCGGCGTCGCCTACACCTTCTGATGTAGCGGGCTGCCGTCGCCGGCACAGCGCGGGGCGACCCGTGGGCGTGGCGTCAAGCCGCGCCGGCCCGCCATTTCCCGGCTTGCGTCCCGCGCCACTCGGTGCCACGCAAGCCGGGCCGCAAGGCATTTCAAGGATGAAGGCTTCGCCCCGATGACCGATACCGACCAGCAGCTGATCGAACGGCTTGAGTCGCGCGCCGAACGGCGCAGCGAACGCCGCGAATTCTTCCGCACCGCGCTTGGCGCGGGTGCCGTTGCCGCGATCGGTGCGACCGCAGTCGCGATCGGCAGCACGGCCATGGCGCAGGCAAGCGACAATGATGCGGCGATCCTCAACTTCGCGCTCAACCTCGAATATCTCGAGGCGCAATTCTATTCCTTCGCCGCGTTCGGCACGGGGCTTCCCAACACGCTGCTGACCCCGGGCAGCGCAAGCACGACCACGCAGGGCGCCGTGACCGGTGGCCGCGCGGTCAGCTTCACCGATCCGCTCGTCGCGCAATATGCCCGCGAGATCGCACAGGACGAGGTCAACCACGTGACCTTCCTGCGCACCCAGCTCGCTTCCGCGGCGGTCGCGCAGCCGGCGATCGATATCGGCTCGACCGCGACCAGCGCGTTCAGTGTCGCCGCGCAGGCCGCCAAGATCGTCGCGGCGGGCGCCGCGTTCGATCCGTACGCCAGCGACGAGAACTTCCTCCAGGCGGCGTTCCTGTTCGAGGACGTCGGCGTCTCGGCCTATCGCGGCGCATCGTCGCTGCTGACCAGCAAGGTCTATCTCGAGGCCGCTGCCGGGATCCTCGCGGCGGAAGCCTATCACGCGTCGATCATCCGCACCGTGCTCTACAGCAAGGGTCTGCAGACCCCCAGCCTGCGCACCAACACCGATGCGATCTCGAACGTCCGCGACGGGCTCGACGGGACCAGCGACGACGACCAGGGCATTTCGGCGGTCACCATCGCCAACAGCCAGTCGCCCGCGCTCAACGACCTCACCGCTTCGAACATCGTGCCCACCGGGCAGGATGGGCTCGCATACGGCCGCACGACGGGGCAGGTGCTCAACATCGTGTATCTCAACAGCCTTGGGGTTTCGAAGGGGGGCTTCTTCCCCAACGGCGTCAATGGCTCGATCGCCACCAGCACCGCGAACTGACGCCAGCCCGTGTCCTTTCTCTTCTTCGCGCCCGTACCGGAGTGTTTCCAGTGATCGATAGCGACCTTCTCCTGCAAGTGCTCGACGCGAGCGATCGCCGTCGCGCCGCCCGTCGCACGTTCCTGCGCAGCGCGGGCGCGGCGTCGCTCGCGGTCGGCGGCAGCGCACTGCTCTCGGCCTGCGGCGGCAGCGGCTCCAGCACCGCGACGCCGACCCCGACCGACACCGCCAGCGCCACGCCGAGCCCCGCCTCGACCGACGTGCTGAAGGACCAGGACACGTTCAACTTCGCGCTCAACCTCGAATATCTCGAGGCGCAGTTCTACAGCTTTGCCGTCACCGGCGCGGGCCTGCCCGCTGCCTTGCTGACCGGCACGGGCACGCAGGGCGGCGTTACCGGCGGCCGGGCGGTGACCTTCACCGATCCCATCGTCCAGCAATATGCCCGCGAGATCGCGGCGGACGAGGTCGCGCACGTGGCCTTCCTCCGGTCGGTGCTGGGCACGTCGGTCGTCGCGCAGCCCGCGATCAACATCGACGGCGGCGCGACCGGCGCGTTCACCGCTGCGGCGCGGGCGGCCGGAATCATTGGCGCGACCGCTACCTTCGACCCCTATGCCAGCGACGAGAATTTCCTGCTGGCGGCGTTCATCTTCGAGGACGTCGGCGTCACCGCCTATAAGGGCGCATCGCCGCTGATCGCGCAGAGCCTGCTGATCGACGCGGCGGCCGGCATCCTGGCGACCGAGGCCTATCACGCCGGGCTGATCCGCACCGTCCTGTACGCAAAGGGCATTGCGGCACCGACGCTGCGCACCAATGCAAATGCGATCAGCGATGCGCGCGACAGCCTCGATGGCACGACCGATCTCGATCAGGGGATCGGCGACGGCACGACCGCGAACCTCGTGCCGACCGACGCGAGCGGCATCACGTTCAGCCGCACGCCGGGGCAGGTGCTCAACATCGTCTATCTCAACCGCAATGCGGTTGTCGGCGGGGGCTTCTTCCCCAACGGCATCAACGGCACCATCAAGATGAGCGCTGCCAGCTGACGGTGCTTTTCTTCGCCGATTGAAACGACTACACCATCGTCATTCCCCGGGGGGCTGCGCCAGAGCAGCTGAGAGGTGGCTGAAGCCACGACCCGTTTGAACCTGATCCCGTTAGCACGGGCGGAGGGAGGGAGCGGTGTCCACGCCCGGGTTCCGTTGTCGCTCGTCCGATTTGAGGAGCGACACAATGGCCGACATACCTGCCCGCACCGAAATTGGCGTCACCACCGGAGCAATCCGTGGCTCGCGGAAAATTCACGTGCCGCACGCCAACATCCCCGGCGCGGGCGTCGCGATGCGCGAAATCATGCTCGATCCGTCCGCGCTCGAGCCCCCCTTGCGTGTCTACGACACCTCCGGCCCCTACACCGACCCCCGCGCTCAGATCGATATCAACATGGGGCTCCCGCAGCTCCGCCGCGACTGGATCCTTTCGCGCGGCGACGTCGAATCCTACGACGCACGCGAAATCCGCCCCGAGGACAATGGCCTCACCGGCCCCGATCGTTCGGCGGGCGTCCCGCAATACCCCAACGTCATCAAGCGCCCCTTGCGCGCCAAGGCGGGTGCGAACGTCAGCCAGATGCATTACGCGCGGCGCGGCATCATCACCCCCGAGATGGAATATGTCGCGATCCGCGAAAACCTCGGTCGCGCCGCCGCCAAGGAAAAGCTGATCCGCGACGGCGAATCGTTCGGCGCGTCGATCCCCGATTACGTCACCCCCGAATTCGTCCGCGACGAAGTCGCCCGCGGTCGCGCGATCATCCCCAACAACGTCAACCACCCCGAATCCGAGCCGATGGCGATCGGCCGCAACTTCCTGGTCAAGATCAACGCCAACATCGGCAACTCGGCGGTCGCGTCGAACGTCGCGGCGGAAGTCGACAAGATGGTCTGGTCGATCCGCTGGGGCGCGGACACGGTGATGGACCTGTCTACCGGCCGCAACATCCACGACACGCGCGAATGGATCCTGCGCAACAGCCCCGTGCCCGTAGGCACCGTGCCGATCTACCAGGCGCTCGAAAAGGTCGGCGGCGTCGCCGAGGACCTGACCTGGGAGATCTTCCGCGACACGCTGATCGAACAGGCCGAACAGGGTGTCGATTACTTCACGATCCACGCGGGCGTGCGGCTCGCCTACATCCCGATGACCGCGAAGCGCGTGACGGGGATCGTCTCGCGCGGAGGGTCGATCATGGCGAAATGGTGCCTCGCACACCACAAGGAGAGCTTCCTCTACGAACGCTTCGACGAGATCACCGAAATCATGCAGGCCTATGACATCGCTTATTCCTTGGGCGACGGCCTGCGCCCCGGCTCGATCGCCGACGCCAACGACGAAGCGCAGTTCAGCGAACTCTACACGCTCGGCGAGCTCACCCACCGCGCGTGGAAGAGCGACGTCCAGGTGATGATCGAAGGCCCCGGCCATGTGCCGATGCACAAGATCAAGGAGAATATGGAAAAGCAGCTCGAAGTGTGCGGCGAGGCGCCGTTCTACACATTGGGGCCGCTCACCACCGACATCGCGCCGGGCTATGACCATATCACCAGCGGGATCGGTGCGGCGATGATCGGCTGGTATGGCACCGCGATGCTTTGCTACGTCACCCCCAAGGAGCATTTGGGCCTCCCCGACCGCGACGACGTCAAGGTCGGCGTGGTGACCTACAAACTCGCCGCGCACGCCGCCGATCTCGCCAAGGGGCATCCGGCGGCCAAGATGCGTGACGACGCGCTGTCGCGCGCGCGCTTCGACTTCCGCTGGCGCGACCAGTTCAACCTGTCGCTGGATCCGGACACGGCCGAGCAGTATCACGACCAGACGCTTCCCGCGGAAGGCGCCAAGACCGCGCATTTCTGCTCGATGTGCGGGCCGAAATTCTGCTCGATGAAGATCACGCAGGAAGTGCGGGACTTTGCGGCGAAGCAGAACGGCCCGGCGGATGGGTTCCTCGCGGCGGGCGGGGCGGCTGACGTCGACGCGGAGCGCGCGGCGTTCGCCAAGGGCACGACGCACGCCGATGCGGAGGCCGGGATGGCGGCGATGAGCGAAACGTTCCGGGAGAAGGGCGGGGAGATTTACCTGCCGGCGGCGTGAACGGACCGATCGTCACACCGGCCTCGTGTTAGACCCCCTTCCGAAAGTGGGATACGGACCCTTCCTTTGCCGTTTTCCGCGAAGGCGGGAATCCAGGGCCAAGCAAAACAACGGCGTACGTTCTCGCGACTCCTGGACTCCCGCCTTCGCGGGAGAACAAATACGGTTTCGCACAGGCGTCGCTTCGTGCCGGGGTCCACAACGGATCTCGGGCACTGGCGGTCGGGCAAGCCGCCGGTAGATGCCGGGACACGCCCGGTATGACGAAGCAGTGTCCGCTGTTCGTCACTTTCGATTCGACCGAGTTCGAATGGCGCCCCCGGCAACGCCACCCACGCGGCGCTACGCCAAGCCGTTTCCGCCTAACTTTCCCCTAACCTTCCGACCCTCACGCCCGCGCCAATCCCAGCCAACGCCTTGTTCCGCTGAGGTTTCGCAACACCAGCCGTTCCACCGCCAGCACCACCAGCAAGGTCCCCCCGAACAGCGGCATATAAAACCCCAGCAGCACGATCGCGGCGATCAGCACCGGCCCGAACCGCGGCCGCGTCAGCGGGAGCGGCGCGCCGAGCAGCCCGATCGGTCGCCGGCGCCACCATAGCACCGCGCCCGACCCGGCCAGCAGCGCGAGCAGCAAGGCGACGATCGTCCCCGCGATCTGGTTGGCGAGCCCGAACAGCGCGCCCTCATGGACCGCGATGCCATAGCCGATCAGCCGGTCGATCCAGTGCCGCTGCGCAAACCCGCTGCGGCCGAGGATCCGCCCGGTCGCGCCGTCGATCGTCGCCTCCGCGCGCAACGGACGGTCGGCGGCGTCCGACGTCACCTTCCACGGCGCGCCCGGTGCCTTGGGCGGCGCGACCAGCACCGGCGGCGCGAGCCCGAGCGGGCGCGCGGCCAGCACGACGCGAGTCAGCTCGCCCGCGGCAGACGGCGGGACGTGAGGGTTGGGCAGCGCCATCCCCTCCATCCCGGCCATCCCGGCATGGAGGTCGGCGGTGGGTGGCTTGCCGCCGATCGTCCAGTCGACCGGCCCCTTGCTCGTCCCCGTCAGCGTGCGGATCTCGACCAGATAGCTTCCCCAGCCCTTCGCCCAGGGCAAGCCGGTCAGGATCAGCCCGAGCGCGAAGACCGATACCTAGATCCCCGCGGTCGCATGGAGATCGCGCCAGAACCGCCGCTTGCCGCCGCGCAGCCGCGGGTACAGCACCCCGCCGAGCCCGCGCCGCCCGCGCGGCCACCATAGATACAGCCCGGTCAGCAGCATCGTCACCGCCCAGCAGGCGGCGATCTCGACGATATAGCTGCCGATCGTCCCGGCGAGCAGCTCGCCGTGGAGCCGCGACACCAGCGCGAACAGCCGCGTCTCCTCGGGCACCACTTGCAGCACCGCGAGCGTCCCGGGGTCGAGATAGACGCGCTGGTCGGCCCCGCCGCGGCGCACGATCACCCGCACCGCCTGTTCCGGCGCACTGGGGAGGACATATTTGCGCAAGGTCGCCCCCGGCACCGCGCGCAGCGCGGCGGCGAGCTGCGCGTCGGGCGCCTGCGCGGGCGCGGCGGTCGACAGGTGGTCGAACCGTTGGTCGAGCCACGCCTCCACCTGCGGTCGCCACAGATAGAGCGTCCCCGTCAGCGACAGCCACAGGACGAACGGGATGCACACCAGCCCGGCATAGAAATGCCAGCGCCATACCGCATTGTACCAGCGGGTTCCGGGGGCCTGGACGCTCATAGCCGCGCCGTCACTTCCGCGCTGACGCTGCGCTGCGGGAAGGGATGGAAGAGGAAGTACCGGTCGTTGGTGACGTTATCCACGCCGACCGCAAGGGCGTAGCGCGGCGTCACCGCGACCCGCGCGCGCAGGTCGACGACCAGATAGCGGTAGAAGCCCATATAGGCGTTCCCGACGGTATCGCTGTTGTCGAGCGTCGCGTAATTGCGGCTGGCGTAGCGCGCCGCGGCAGTCAGCGCGATGCCGGTGGTGGGGCGCCAGGTCGCCACCGCAGTCGCCTTCCAGTGCGGGACCGAGGGGAGCAGCTTGCCGACCGCGGCGGGGAAGGCGGTGTCTTTGCGGGTGGTCGCATCGGTATAGGTCGCGCTCCCCGACAGATCGACCCCGCGCACCGGAAAGTCGGTCCGCGTCCCCGCCAGCTCGACCCCGCGCGCGCGGGTCCGCTCGACGTTCTGGACATAGCTGTAGGCAGTGGCCGACCCCGCCACCAACGGCGCGGACTGCGCGATCAACGCATCGTCGATCGATTCGGTGAACAGAGAAAGCCGGGCGGTCCCGCTGGCATCGCGGTGTTCGAGCGCGAGTTCCCCGGACAGTGCGCGTTCGGGGCGGAGGTTGGGGTCGGGCACGGTCAGCACCGCGCCGGTGGTCACCGCCTGGTAAAGCTCGCCGACGGTTGGGAAGCGATACGCCTTGCCGAACGACGCGCGCACGGTCCAGTCGCGCACCGGGACGAACGCAAGCGTCGCCTTGGGCGAGAAACCGGTCGCGCGCCGCGTCGGCTGTGCGACCGAGAGCACGGGGGTGGTGGAGAAATTGCACCCGTCATAGGCGCGCCAGTCCTCATAGCGTCCGCCGACCGTCAGCGTCAGCGGCGCGGCGATGCGGACCTCGTCCTGCGCCCATCCGGCGACGGTCCGCGTCTTGCCGCGCGACGCCTGGTTGAGCGCGCCTTGCGGGCCCGCGATCCAGTCGGTCGTGGCGTAGCGGTTGCTGTTCACCTCAAACCGGTCCCAATGGACCCCCGCGCTGATCGTATGCGTCGCGGCCGCATCGGACCGCCAGGCACCCTTGGCGTCGAAGGTCTCCCTGCCGGTGCCGTCGAGCCGGGTGATGGTCCCCGCCCCGCCAGCGAACGCCGCGGGGAGCAGCGCGGTCGGGGTGCGCTGCGTGTCCTTTGCAAAGTCGTAAAGCGTGCCGATCACCTGCCAGTCGAACCGCGCGCCCGTCCCGTTTGCAGAGAGTGCGTGCGACCAGTGGCGCTGGTCGTAGCGATAGACCCCGCTGCTGAACGCGCTCGTATAGACCGGCGCGCCCGGGGTAAGCGCGGCGAGATACGTCTCCGCGGTCGAAGCGGTATCGTTGCGGAACAGCCCGCCGACATAGGTCAGCCGGAGTCGGTCCGACACGTCGAACGCCGCCTTGAACTTGACGTTGTCCTGCGCCTGATGCTCGATCCCGCCGCTGCCGAGCACGCGGATCGCCGCGCCGGTGCGGTTGCGGTCGGCGACGCCGCCGGTCGTCCCCGCCGGATTGGCGGTGGCGGTGACATAGGAGATCGGCTGGCTGGTGCTCGTCGTGTGCGTCACGCTGCCGAACACGGCGAGCCGCCCGAACCGGTCGCCGAGCGTTCCCGCGACGTGATAGGACGGGAGGGTCGCCTTCGCGCCGTACAGGTCGAAGGTCTGGACGCTCGTCCCTGCGCTCAGCGTCCCCTCGAGCCGGTCGGGCAGGCGGGTCGTGATCGAGACGACCGCGCCAATCGCATTGCCCGGATAGGCTGCCGAGAACGGCCCGTAGAGCACGTCGATCCGCGCGATCTCCTCGGGGCTGACCATCCCCCAGCGCGGGCTGGCGGAGGTGTTGTTGTTGCCGATCAGCGCCGACAGCAGCGCGCCATCGGCATAGACCAGGCTGCGGGCGCTCGCCCCCAGCCCCGAGGTGCGCGTCGCGAGCGGGGCCTGGGTGTCGCCGATATGGCGTTTGCGGACGACCAGGCTCGGGAGATATTTGAGCGTGTCCTCGACGTTGATTGCATTGATCGTCGTCGCGATCTGCGCGCCGGTGACGGTCGCGCGGCTGGTCGGCGCATGCTCGATCGATTGGGTCTGGCGCTCGGCGATCACGAGGATGTCGTCGGGCGCTTGCGGTGCCGCGCTGCTTTGCGCGACGGCACTCAGCGGGAAGGCGCCGGCCAGGGCGGCCAGCACCGGCGCCGAACGGCGCAGGGGGTGAATCATAGAAGATCCCTGTTCGAGGACGGCAATGCCGCCCGAATCGTGGTGCACCCGGTCGTGGCACGGGCGCGATCGCGCTTGGGGGGATGCCCGGCAGCGCCGGTTCCCGGCCCGCATCCCACGATGCGGCCCGCGACGGCGTCGGCGGAAGCACGCGGCTTCGCGGCCGCCGGGCACCGATCAGCGGTGAACGGGTGGTCCGCGCAACGGGGGGCGCAGGAACGCGCTCCGCGCGATCGGGGCGATGGGCTGGAAGAACAGCCCCGCCGCGACGATCGCCGCCACCGCGATGACGAGCAGGACGATGTCGACTCCGCCGAGACCCGGCAGGGTCAGCCCGGCGAAGGCGCACGGCGTTTCGGCCTTGGCAGGCGCTTGCTTGGCGGGAGTTCGTCCGTCCTGCTTTGCGATGGCGGGCATGGCATGGTGCATCATGCCGGGCATCGCCCCGGCAGACGCATCGGCCGTGACACCGGGACACAGCACGATCTCGAGCCCGTTCGCGGTCATCACCGGCATGAAGCCCGAGGGAACCACCGCCTTCATCAACAGCGCGCAGGCGATCAGCAGCCAGACCGCGAGCGCATTGCGATGGAGAAAGGGCCTGAGCGCGGTCATCCCGATCGGGCTAGCGCGCGCTGGCTGCAAAGTCACTTGGACAAACCGCCCAACCGCGGTCCTTGGCGCGGCCGTCCGTGCCACCGATCGCGCCGTCATGCGTTGACCGCCGCATGACCGACTTTGCTCTCCCCCTCGACGGTGGCTGCTTCTGCGGCGCGGTCCGCTATCGTATCGATCAGGCGCCGTTGTTCACCATGGCGTGTCATTGCACCGATTGTCAGCAGATGACCGCGTCGGCGTTTTCGCTCGGGCTCGCGGTTCCCGGGGACGGGTTCAGGCTCACGTCCGACGTTGCGCCGCGGCCTCTCGAGAAAACGGCCGATTCGGCGGCGATCTCCACGCGATACGTATGCCCTGCATGTGCAGGCTGGACGCATACCACCACGACAGGTTCGCCAGACACCGTCGTCGTCCGCCCGAGCTCGCTCGATGACTCCCGCTGGGTGCGTCCGATCGCGGAGATCTTCACCCGATCCGCCCACCCATGGGCGCGGCTCGCAACCGCGTTCAGCTATGAAACCGAATTCGAGGATCCCTCGCCCATCGTCGAATCGTTCAAGACGAGCGATATCCGTCCGGGTTGACCGGTCTGCGACTGGGCACTGGCGTCGCGGGACACGGGCGTGCCCGCACCGGGATGGCAACTTTAACGGAATTGGTCAGGCCAATATAGACAGCTGTGTTCTTCTCGATTAGCCTCCGTCCCAGTGTCGGGGGAGAACCGGTCGAGATGCGCAGTCGCCTAGCCCGTTCGAGGATCGCGTCGTCAATGCCGACCGTCGCAACCCGTGTTCGGCGAGCGTAGCGTTCGGTGACGATCCGAGGGCTACGCTGGTGGATCGTGGGGCTGGTCTCGCTCGGGACGATCCTCAATTATCTCGCGCGCAACTCGCTCGGCGTGCTCGCGCCGCAACTCAAGACCGAGCTGCATTTCTCGACCGAGCAGTACAGCTACATCGTCGGCGCGTTCCAGCTCGCCTATACGGTGATGCAGCCGGTGTGCGGCTATATCGTCGACTCGGTCGGGTTGCGGATCGGTTTCGCGCTGTTCGCGATCGCCTGGTCGGTGGCGAACATGCTCCACGCCTTTGCCGGGGGCTGGCAGGGGCTCGCCTTCTTTCGTGGGCTGCTCGGGCTGAGCGAGGCCGCCGCGATCCCGTCGGGCATGAAGACGATCGCCGAATGGTTTCCCGCGCGCAGCCGGTCGGTCGCGACCGGTTGGTTCAACGCGGGGACGTCGCTCGGCGCGGTGCTCGCGCCGCCGGTCGTGATCGGGATCAGCGCGCTGTACGACTGGCGGATGGCGTTCATCGTCACCGGCGCGCTCGGGCTGGTGTGGGCGGCGCTGTGGTACACCTTCTACCGCTCGCCCGCCGACCATTTCGCGATCACCCCCGAGGAACAGGCACTGATCGCAGCAGACCGCCCGGCGGTGGTTCCGGGCAAGGTTTCGGCCAAGGCGATTCTTCGCACCCGGCGCTTCTGGGCGATTGCGCTGCCGCGCTTCCTCGCCGAACCCGCGTGGCAGACGTTCAGCTTCTGGATCCCGCTGTATCTCGTCACCGAACGCGGGATGGACCTCAAGCAGATCGCGCTGTTCGCGTGGTTGCCGTTTCTCGCCGCCGATCTTGGCGGAATCCTCGGGGGGTATCTGTCGCCGTTCCTGATGAAGCGCGCGGGGATGAAGCTGATTCCGTCGCGCGTCGCGGGAATCGCGATCGGCGCGGTGCTGATGATCGCGCCGGGGTGCATCGGGCTGGCGTCGGGGCCGATGGTCGCGATCGCGCTGTTCTGCGTCGGCGGGTTTGCGCACCAGATGATCTCGGTGCTGATCAACACGCTCTCCGCCGATGTCTTCACCCCCGAGGAGGTCGGCACCGCGAATGGGTTCGTCGGGATGGCGGGGTGGACGGGTGGGCTGCTGTTCTCGCTGGCGATCGGGCAGCTGGCGGATACGATCGGCTATGGCCCGTTGTTCGCATGCCTCGCTCTGTTTGATCTGGTCGGGGCGGGGGTGCTGATCCTGACGATCGGGCGGCTCGCGACTCCCGAGAAAAAGGTGCTGGCATGAGACGCGCAACGCTTTCCGCTCCCCCGGTGTTCGCGGTCGCCGAACGCGAACCCGGGCGCGTGACGCTCCGCGCGGATGCCGGGCAGGTCGCGCATGTCTTCGTGCTCGAGGAGGATGTGGTCCGGCTGCTGCTGCTCGTCGATGGCACCGTCACCAGCATGCCGAGCTGGGCGATCGCGCCGGGGGCCGGGGATATCGCCGAACCCGGGCGTGACCGGATGGCGACCGATGGTTTTGCCTTGCCCGGATTCGCGTTGACCGAAACCCCGGGGCAGGTCGTGATCGAGACCGCGCGGATCCGGCTGACGATCACGCTTCACGGATTCCATTGCGTCTGGGAACAGCGGGTCGGCGGCGGCTGGCGGACGATGGCGGCGGATCGGCCGACGCAGGCCTACGACTTCGGCTGGTGGGACGGGCGCACCTATCATTACGTCGCGCGCCAGCCGGGCGAGCGCCACTACGGCCTCGGCGAACGCGCGGGCGCGATGGACCGTAGCGGGCGGCGCTTCCGGCTGACCAGCGTCGATCCGATGGGGTACGACGCCGAGACGTCTGACCCGCTCTACAAGACAATCCCCTACGTCCTCACCGCACAGGACGACGGTGTCTGCCACGGCGCATTCTACGATACGCTTGCACGCGTCACCTTCGACTTCGGGCAGGAGATGGACAATTACCACGGGCCGTACCGGCACATGGTGGCGGAAAGCGGCGATCTCGACCTGTACATGATCGCTGGCCCCGATCCGGCGGCGGTTACGCGGCGCTTTACCTGGCTGACCGGCAAGCCCGCGCTGCCGCCGCGCTGGTCGCTCGGCTATTCGGGGTCGACGATGACTTATACCGACGCGCCCGATGCGCAGGCGCGGATGGCGGATTTCATCACGGGACTCGAGACGCATGACATCGGCTGCGGCTCGTTCCATCTGTCATCGGGCTACACCTCGATCGGCGACAAACGCTACGTGTTCCACTGGAACCGCGACAAATTCCCCGATCCCGCGGGTTTCGCGGCTGGCTATGCGGCGGCGGGCGTCCGGCTGGTCGCGAACATCAAGCCCGCGATGCTGCTCAATCATCCCCGCATCGCCGAAGTCCGCGACGCCGGGCTGCTCGTCGCGGACGCGGACGGCGTGCCGACCGAGGCGCAATTCTGGGATGCGCCCGGGGTCTATCTCGATTTCACCAACCCCGCGACCGCCGCCTGGTGGCGCGGACAAGTGACGACCGCCTTGCTCGATCACGGCATCGCCGCGACGTGGAACGACAATAACGAATATGAAGTGTGGGACGCGCGCGCGCGCATTCACGGCTTCGGGTCGCCGCGCCCCGCCGCCGACGCGTTGCCGCTCCACGCGCTGCTGATGATGCGCGCGTCGCGCGCGGCGCAGGTCGCGCATGCGCCGGGCGTCCGGCCCTATGTCGTCACGCGGTCGGGGATGGCGGGGCTCCAGCGCTACGGGCAGACCTGGTCGGGCGACAATCGCACCGAATGGAAGACGCTGCGCTACAACCTCAAGATGGGGCTGGGGCTCGCACTGTCGGGGGTGTCGAACAGCGGGCACGACGTCGGCGGCTTCTCCGGCCCCGCGCCCGATGCCGAACTGCTGGTCCGATGGGTCCAGGCGGGCGTGCTGATGCCGCGTTTCAGCATCCATAGCTGGAACGACGACCGCACCGTCAACGAACCGTGGATGCACGCCGACGCGCTTCCCGCGATCCGGCGGCTGATGGCGCTGCGGCAGACGTTGGTCCCGTTTCTGTACGACCTGCTCCACCGCTATACGCATGACTATGCGCCGGTGCTGCGCCCGCTGTGGCTGGATCACCCCGAGGATGCGGGGGCTTGGATCGACGGTGACGACCATATGATCGGCCGCGACGTACTTGCCGCGATCGTGGTCGAACCGGACGCACGCGAACGCGAGGTGCGGTTGCCCGGGCAAGGCCAGTGGTATGCCGTGTGGAGCGGGGCAATATGCGCCGGTGGAAGCCAGCATCGGGTGCCCGCCCCGCTCGACGGACCACCGCTGCTGTTCGCGCGCGCCGGGTCGGGGATGTTCGTCAATCTCGCTCGCGGCGGGTTCCGTTCCGGCGCCGTCGAACGCGGAGTCTGGCTGTTCCCCCCGGTCGGCGCAGGCCGCTTCGATTGGGACGCCTATGAGGACGCCGATGGCGAAGGCGCCGACCGCGCGCCCGATCGCTGGCAGATCCAGTGTGTCGCGACGGATGCGACGGTGGCCATGGAGGTGTCGGTCAGGGCGATCGGCGGATCGTCGGGAAAGGTCATTACGATCGTCTTGCCTGTGACCGAGACCCGCGCGATCCTGATCCACGGTGGAAGCGTCGAGTGCCTGGCTGCGGACCCGCCGACCTTCCACATCATGCTGTAATCGCGCGCCGATGCAAAAAGGGCGCGCCCGTCGCCGGTCGCGCCCTTCAGTGCCGAAGCGGCGGGTCGCTTACTTGAAGCGAACGCCGATGCCGCCCATCACGCGCTGGCGCGACGTGTGGTCGTTATACTGCGAGTAGACATATTGTGCGTCGACATAGACCGGCAGGCGGCCCTGGGTGACGGTATATTCGACACCGCCGCCGACCTGATAGCCGGTGGTGTTGAAATGGTCGTAATAGGAACCGGTCCCGGTCGTCGCGTCGAACCGCTTGCGCTGTTCGTTGGTGACATAACCACCCTTTGCGAACACCAGCGCCTGCGGCGTGAGCAGGTAGCCGGCGCGGACGCCGACGCCGAATTCCTCGAACGACTTGTGGCAGACCGAACCGCCGATCGCACCGCCGCAATTCTCGTTGCCGCTGTCTGCCTTCCAGAAGGTCGCTTCCGGACCGACGACGATACGGTCGGCGATCACGCCGTCAAAGCCGATCGTCGCGCCGTAGCCGAACTTGTCGTGATGACGGCCCTGCGACTGAAAGCGATCGCCGCCGGCATTGCCTTCGAGGCGGAAGCCGCGGAACGCAGTGTTCGAACCGCTTGCGGTGGTCGTGGTATCGGTGGTCGTGGTCGTCACGTCCTGGGCCGAGGCGGCACCCGCCGAAAGGGCCGCTGCGGCGGCTGCTACCAACAAAATCGTGCGCATGTGTGTTCTCCGTTGAGGGGGCGCAAACCGGCCACAACACGAAGCGATCCCATCCAAAAGGAGGATCGGCAAAATGTGTTGCAATGCAGCAACAGGGCCTTGCGGAGCGCGGGAACCCTCCCAAGGCACCCGTTCGTCGCGAACCGGGGGGAGCATCGGCGGCTACGCACCCGGCAGTGGATTCAGCCGGTTGACTCCGCTTCGCGATCCGCGCGATATGGAACATAAGATGAACAAATATGACCGAGTCGATCGCCTCGCTGCGCCTTTTGAAGCGCCAGATTGCCGCCATAGAGCAGCGCGAGGGGCTGGGCGACTCCACGACTCATGCCGTTCGGGTGAGCACGGGACATGACGGGATCGACCAGGCGATCGCCGGCGGCCTCGCCCGCGGGCGGGTGCACGAGGTGTTCGCGCACGATCCAGCGGATGCGGGGAGCGCGACCGGATTCGTCGGGATGCTCGCGGTTCGGCTCGGTGGACCGCTGGTGTGGCTGCGGGAGGATGCGGCCGAAAAGCAGGGCATTCTTCATGCCAACGGGCTGGTCGAACTCGGGATCGACCCATCGCGCCTGATCCTGGGCGTGTTGCCCGATCCGCTCGCGGTGCTCCGCGCGGCGGCGGATGTGGTGCGGTGCGCAGCGGTGGGGGTCGCTGTGATCGAAATGCGCCGCAACCCGCCGATGCTCGATCTGACCGCGGGGCGCAGGCTTGCGCTGGCCGCGGAAAGTTCGGGCGTCACCGTGCTGTTGCTGCGGATCGATGCGCAGGCCTCGCCGAGTGCAGCGGATACGCGCTGGTCCGCCAGCGCGGCGGCGTCTGCGCCGCTCGAGGCCAATGCGCCGGGCTATCCGGCGCTGGAAGTAACGCTTTTGCGCCAGCGTGGTCGCCCCGGCGACGGGCGCTGGCTGGTGGAGTGGGACCGTGACCAAGCAAGCTTCCGCGCAGCGGATGCGCCGCGCCGATCCGATGGACGAGACCGTGTCATCATCCCGTCCCGAACCGGCACGGCGGCATCTGGCACTGTGGTTTCCCTTCCTGTCGAGCGACCGTTTCTGCCGGACGCAGGGTTCCGTCGCGCCGGCTGACGGGGGCGCCGACAGCAGGGCCGACGCGCCGTTCGTCTTCGTCGAGAAGCAGCGTGGCGCGATGCGGATCACCGCAGTCGATCCCCGCGCGCACGCGCTTGGCCTCGCGCCGGGCGTCGCGCTGGCGGATGCCCGCGCCGGCCTGCCCGATCTTGCTGCGCATGACGCCGCCCCCGCCGCCGACCAGGACTGGATCGAGCGGATCGCGGATTTGTGCGAACGCTATACCCCGATGGTCGCGCTCGACGAGGCAGATGGCGTCACGCTCGACATTACCGGCTGCGCGCACCTGTTCGGCGGCGAGGACGCTTTGCTCGCGGATGTCGAGGCGCGTCTCGCACCCTGGAGCGCACAGGTCCGCCATGCCGTCGCGGGCAGCCCGGATGGCGCGCAGGCGCTCGCGCGGTTCCAGACGATGCCCGCCGCGAGCGAGGCGGCGGCGTTGCGCCGGCTCGACGTCGCGGCGCTGCGGCTCCCCGAGGAGACTCTGGTCGCGCTGCGTCGCGCCGGGTTGAAGACGATCGGCGATCTCGCCGGGCGCCCCTCCGCGCCGATCGCCGCGCGCTTCGGCGAGGAGACGACCGAGACGCTCGCGCGGCTGCTCGGCGATATCGACAGCCGGATCCAGCCGCGACGGCGTCTTCCCGCACTGTTCTTCGAACGCCGCTTCGCCGATCCGATCGCGCGGACCGAGCATGTCCTCGAGGTGATCGCCGACCTCGCGACCGAGGCGGCGGCGGCGCTGGCCGAGCGGCACAAGGGCGGACGGCGCTTCGCCGCGCGGCTGTTCCGCAGCGACGGGCAGGTGCGCGATCTCGCGGTCGAGACCGGCCTGCCGGTGCGCGACCCGCCGACGCTGATCCGGCTGTTCCGCGAACGGATCGATGCGCTCGCCGATCCGCTTGATCCCGGCTTCGGGTTCGACATGGTGCGCTTCGTCGTGCCGCGGATCGAGGCGCTGGCGCCGACGCAATTGCAGCTCGAGGGCGGCGCGATCGGCGACGACGCCATGGCGGCGCTGGTCGACCGGCTCAGCACGCGCGTCGGGCGGACGCGAATCCGCCGCTTCGTCGCGCGCGACAGCCATATTCCCGAACAGGGCGTGCTGAGCATTCCGGCGCTCGACGCGCCGACCGCGCCCGTGCCCGCGTGGCAGAGCCTCGATGCGGGCGAGCCGCCGCTCCGCCCGATCCATCTGTTCGACCCGCCGCAACGAATCGAGGTGATGGCCGAAGTCCCCGACGGCCCGCCGCACCGCTTCCGCTGGCGGCGCACGCTGCATGACGTCACGCGGTTCGAGGGACCCGAGCGGATCGCCGCGGAATGGTGGCGCCGCGCCGATGGCGCCGGACTGACGCGCGACTATTACCGGATCGAGGATACGCGCGGGCGGCGTTTCTGGATCTTCCGCCACGGCCTGTACGATCGCGAGAAGCCCGATCCCGAATGGTACGTCCACGGGCTGTTCGCATGACCGGCTTTGCCGAACTGGTCGCGGCGAGCAACTATTCCTTCCTGCGCGGCGCGGCGCACCCGCATGAGATGGTCGCCGAGGCGCTGGCGCTCGGGCTCGACGGGATCGGGCTGGCCGATCGCAATACCGTCGCGGGGGTGGTGCGCGCGCATGTCGCGCTGGAGGCGGCGGTAAAGGAAGCCGCCGAGGCCGGCTTGCCCGACCTGCCGTTCCGGCTGGTCGTCGGCGCGCGCCTGGTGTTTTCGGACGATACGCCCGACATCGTCGCCTATCCCGCGACGCGGTTCGGCTGGGGGCGGCTGACCCGGCTGCTGACGCTCGGCAACCTGCGCGCCGAAAAGGGCGATTGCGAGCTGCATTTCGCGGACCTGCTCGATCATCACGAGGATCTGCTGCTGATCGTGCTCGGCGGCGAACGTGACCTCGGCGTGCTCCAGCAATTGCGCGCGGCGTGCGGGGACCGGGTGTGGCTGGGCGTAACGATGCTGCGGCAGGGGCGCGACCGGCGGATGCTCGCGCGGTTGCAGGCGGTGGCGCAAGCGGCGGGGGTGCCGCTGCTCGCGACCAACGACGCGCTTTATGCCGGGCCCGCACAACGCCCGCTGCACGACGTGCTGACCTGCATCCTCCACGGCACGACGATCACCACCGCGGGCAAGATCCTCGCCGCCAATGCCGAGCGGCATCTCAAGCCCGCCGACGAAATGGCGCGGCTGTTCCGCGATTGCCCCGATGCGGTCGCGCAGAGCGGCGTGATCCTCGACCGGATCGGCTTCACGCTGCGCGACCTCAGCTACGAATATCCGCACGAGCCGATCCCCGAAGGCTGGGACCCGCAGGACTGGCTCGAGCATCTCGTGCTCGAGGCGGCGCACGCGCGCTATGGCGCGACGCTGTCGCCCAAGATCGAGGCGCTGCTCGCGGAGGAGTTCCACCTGATCCGCAAGCAGAAATACGCCTTCTACTTCCTCACCGTCCACGATCTCGTCCGCTTCGCGCGCGCGCAGACCCCGCCGATCCTCTGCCAGGGGCGCGGGTCGGCGGCGAATTCGATCGTGTGTTTCCTGCTTGGCGTGACGTCGGTCGATCCGGTCCAGCACGACCTGCTGTTCTCGCGCTTCGTCTCGGAGGAACGCAGCGAGCCGCCCGACATCGACGTGGATTTCGAGCACGAACGCCGCGAGGAGGTGATGCAGTACGTCTATCGCCGCTACGGCCGCCACCGCGCCGGGATCGCCGCGACCGTGATCCATTACCGCCCGCGCAGCGCGGTGCGCGAGGTCGGCAAGGTGCTGGGCTTCTCGGAAGACGTCACCGCGCGGCTCGGCAGCACGGTGTGGGGCAGCTTCGCGAGCAAGCTCGAGGAGCGGCGCTATGCCGATGCCGGGCTCGACACCATCAACCCCGCGATCGCGCGGCTGAAGGGGCTGGTCGAGCAGATCCTCGAATTCCCGCGCCACCTGTCGCAGCATGTCGGCGGGTTCGTGCTGACGCAGGACCGGCTCGACGAGACCGTGCCGATCCACAATGGCGCGATGGCGGACCGCACCTTCATCGAATGGGACAAGGACGATATCGACGCGCTCGGGCTGATGAAGGTCGACGTGCTCGCGCTCGGCATGCTGACGTGCATCCGCAAGAGCTTCGACCTGATGCGGCGACACGGGCTCGGCGACCATGACCTCGAAGTGGACATCGCGGCCGACGATCCCGCGGTTTACGACATGCTGTGCAAGGGCGACAGCATCGGCGTGTTCCAGGTCGAGAGCCGCGCGCAGATCAACATGCTGCCCCGCCTCAAACCGCGCTCGCTCTACGATCTGACCGTGCAGGTCGCGATCGTCCGCCCCGGCCCGATCCAGGGCGAGATGGTCCATCCCTATCTCAGGCGGCGCAGCGGGATCGAGAAGGTCGACTATCCCTCGCCCGCCCCGCCGCACAATCCCAACGAACTGAAGGATCTGCTCGGCAAGACCTTCGGCGTGCCGTTGTTCCAGGAACAGGCGATGAAGCTCGCGATCGTGGCCGCGGCATTCACCCCGGTCGAGGCGAACAAGCTGCGTCGCGCGATGGCGACCTTCCGCCATACCGGCGGGATGGATGCGTTCCGCGTCAAGATGGTCGAGGGAATGGTCGGGCGTGGCTATGACCGCGATTTCGCCGAACGCGCGTTCCAGCAGATCGAGGGGTTCGGCAGCTACGGCTTCCCCGAGAGCCACGCCTTGTCGTTCGCGCGGCTGGTCTATGTCTCCTCCTGGATCAAATGCCACCAGCCCGCGGTGTTTGCCTGCGCGCTGCTCAATGCGCAGCCGATGGGCTTCTACGCGCCCGCGCAGATCGTCCGGGATGCGCGCGAGCATGGCATCGTGGTCCATCCGATCGACATCAACGCGAGCGACTGGGACAACAGCCTCGAGCCCGACGATGCCGGGGTGCTCGCCCTGCGGCTCGGCTTCCGCCAGATGGACGGCTTCCGCCAGGCCTGGGCCGATACGCTGGTCGCCGCCCGCGTGGCGGGCCCGTTCGGCTCGGTCGAGGCGCTGGCCCGGCGCGCGGCCCTGCCACAACGCGCGCTGCGGTTGCTCGCCGACGTCGATGCGTTCGGCTCGCTCGCGCTCGACCGGCGGCAGGCGCTGTGGGAAGTACGCCGCACGCCCGACGCCGCGCTCCCGCTGTTCGCCGCCGCCAGCGCGCGCGAACTGGGGGAGGAGCCCGACATGGCGCTCCCGCTGATGACGCCCGCCGAGGAAGTCGTGGTCGATTACAAGACGCTCAGGCTGTCGCTCAAGGATCACCCGATGACCTTCCTGCGCGCCGGGCTCGCCGCCGAGGGGATCAGCAGCTGCGCACAGACGACCGCCGCCAAGGCGGGCGCACGGGTACGGACCGCGGGAATCGTGCTGGTCCGCCAGCGGCCGGGCAAGGGCAATGCCATCTTCGTGACGATCGAGGACGAGACCGGGGTCACCAACGTCGTGATCTGGGCACGGCTGTTCGAGACGCTGCGGCGGCAGGTCATGGCGTCGCGGCTGATGCTGGTCGAGGGCGAGGTGCAGCGCAGCCCGGAGGGCGTCGTCCATCTGATGGCGAGCCGGGTGCTCGATCGTAGCGGCCTGCTCGACACGCTGGGGGATGAGGCGGCCCCGCCCCAATCGATCAAGCTGCCGCTCGCGCGCGCCGACGAGATGATCAAGCCGGTCCCCTCGCGGCATCCGCGCGACGCACGGCTGGTGCCCAAGTCGCGTGATTTCCATTGAGGACCAGCCTGGGATCGCCGGGAAGCATGTTCGACCTGCGGCGCGGTCAGCCAACCCAAATTCATCCGTCGCAAACCCGTCACCACGCTTGCCCATGCCCCCCGGCATCGGCCATTGGACGCGCATGACATTTCAAGTCGACATGGGGCTCGACACGGGCGGGCAACCGGTGCCGATCGATCTCGAGGAATTGCTGGCGACGCGACTGCTGGTCCAGGGCAATTCCGGCTCGGGAAAGTCGCATCTGCTGCGCCGCCTGCTCGAACGCAGCGCAGGCCAGGTCCAGCAGATCATCATCGATCCCGAGGGCGATTTCGTCACGCTCGCCGATGCCTACGGCCATATCGCGATTTCGGCGGCGGATTATTCGGTCGGCGAGATCGCGCGCTTCGGAACGCGGATCCGCGAGCATCGCTCGTCGGTGGTGCTCGATCTCGAAGGGCTCGAGATGGAAGGGCAGATGCGCTGCGCCGCCGCCTTCCTCTCCGCACTCTTCGATGCGCCGCGCGAACACTGGTTTCCCGCGCTCGTCGTGGTCGACGAGGCGCAGGTGTTCGCGCCGTCGATGGGCGCGGAAGTGACCGAGGAGGTCCGCCGCGCGTCGCTCGGCGCGATGACCAATTTGATGTGTCGCGGGCGCAAGCGCGGGCTCGCCGGGATCATCGCGACACAGCGGTTGGCGAAGCTTGCCAAGAACGTCGCGGCAGAGGCCTCCAACTTCCTGATGGGGCGCACCTTCCTCGACATCGACATGGCGCGTGCGGCCGACCTGCTCGGCATGGAGCGGCGGCAGGCCGAACAGATCCGTGATCTCCCGCGCGGCACCTTCCTCGCGCTCGGGCCCGCGGTCAGCCGCCGTCCAGTGTCGATCAAGGTCGGATCGGTCGAGACCGGGTCGCGCGGCGGCGGGCCGGTCCTGACCCCGCTCCCGTCGGCACCGACCGGCGAGATGAAGCAGTTGCTGCTGCTCGGGCTCGAGGAACCGATGCCCACCCCGCCACCGGCCCCGCGCCCCGCGCCCGCCGCCAAGGTGATCGACCGGATCGCGGCGGACTCGGTCCCCGATCCCGTTCCCGAGGTGCCGCGCCACACCGCGGAGGAACTCGCTGCTGTGGTCCGCGACGTGCTGTCCGCGATCGTCGAGGATCCGGATTCGACCGCGCGGCCGGCGGCGATCCTGTACCAGGATTTCCAGGTCCGCTGCCGGATGGTCGGCGTGTCGCCCGCGCCGCTCGACCCTTCGGGGTTCGCGCGGCGGCTGGCAGCGGCGCGCGCGGGCATTCTCGACGGGCTCGACGGCGACTGGGCGGAGGCGATCGCGACCGCGCACGAACTCCCCGACGAAATGCTCGGCGCGTTCCTGCTCGTTGCGAAGGCCGCGCGCGAGGGGATGCCATGCCCGAGCGACGCCGAGATCGCGCAGACCTACGGCACCAGCTCGCTCGGCCGCGCGCGGCGCGTGCTCAGCTATATCGAGGGGCGCAACCTGTTCGTCACGCGGATCGACCTGGCGGGGAAGCGCTCGGTCACGATCCCGACGCTCGGCTGGACGACGCAGCCCGCCGATGCCGGATGAAATCGCCGTCATCCGTGATCAGAGGCCTTTGAATCGCCCCGATTCTGGTGCAGCGCGGAAATACGCGCTCTGGGCACTGTATTGATGGCATCGACGTCCTACCATTCCACCTCCGATCGACGTCGGATTCGCGGCATCGTGCTTGCGCTGATTGTCGAGGGACTTGTCGCGCTTTTGCTGCTGCAACTCGGCACCGGGGTCTTCACGCCGCCCAAGCCACAGCGTGAACTCAAGACCTTCGAAGTCCCGCCCGAGGCACCCGCGATCGGCCCCAAGCCGACCCAGCCGACGCGCAAGCCGACCAAGCAGAAGGCGGCGACGACCACGACGTCCCCGGCGCCCCCTCCGCCGGTCGCACCGCCGCCCGTGGTCACGCCCGTCCGCCCGAAGTTCATCGAGATGAGCCACGACGAATTTGCTGCCTCGGACATCGGCAAGATCCCGTCGCATCAGGGCGAGGGGGACGCCGAGGGCAAGGGCAAGGACAGCGTCGCGGCTTATGGTCCGGGCGAGGGGCCGGGGGGCGCGGCGCTGTATAACGCCGAATGGTATCGCGAGCCGACCCATGCCGAGCTCGCCACCTATCTGCCCGCCGGGGTGCAGACCGGCTATGGGCTGATCGCCTGCAAGACGATCCCGGATTACCACGTCGAGAATTGCCGCTCGCTCGGCGAATCGCCGCCCGGATCGGGCCTGTCGCGCGCGCTCAGGTTGGCGGCGTGGCAGTTCCGCGTGCGACCGCCACGGATTGGCGGCAAGCCGCTGATCGGGGCATGGGTACGGATCCGGTTCGACCTGACGGTCGGGGTGAAGGACAACTGACGTCTTGTGCTCCTGCGAAGGCAGGAGCCAAGAGGTACAGGCGCCATGTTCCGTTACCCCGGGTTCCTGCTTCCGCGGGAGAACGGGCGCCTAAGCGGGGATCCGTTCCAGAAATCCGCGCACGTCGTCGGCAATCTCCACGGCCTTGCCCGTCGGCAGGTGGACGTTGACGACGGTCATCACGATCACCGTGTGCAAGTCCCCCGTCTCCGCATGGCAGAGCTCGAACGTCTGCGTCAGGCTCGACCGGCCGATCCGCTCGATCCGCACGAACGCCTCGACCGTGTCGCCCAGCACAAACGGCTTGAGATAGTCGATCGCCGTGTGGCGAACATGGAATTCGGTCGAATGCCACGCGTCACCGAGTGCCGCGCCGATCCCGCTCCAGTCCCAGAATTCGGTGACCGCGACATCGGCATATTCGAGGTAGCGCGAATTGAACACCACGCGCTGGCCGTCGATCTCGGCATACCGCACGCGGAATCGCGTCGAAAAGGCAAACCCTTCGCGCATCTCAGAACAGCAGCTTGATGCCGACGACCGCCAGCACGACCGCGAGAATGGGGCTCAGTATGCGGTCCGAGACGCGCGTCGCGATCAGGCTCCCGACGACGATCCCGGGGATCGATCCGAGCAGCAGCGAGACGAGCAGCGCGCCATCGACCGAGCCGAGGATCCAGTGGCCGATGCCGCCGAGCAGGGTCAGCGGTACCGCATGCGCGATGTCCGATCCGACCAGCCGGTTGATCGGCAGCGTCGGGTAGAGGATCAGCAACGCGGTCATTCCGAGTGCCCCCGCACCGACCGAGGTCAGCGACACCAGCACGCCCAGCACCGCGCCGAGCACGATCGTCAGGCGGGCCTGCCGCCGCGTGCCGACCATGCCCAGCCGTTGCGCCAGCGCGGCGACGATCCGCCGCCGCAGCAGCGTCGCGATCCCCGACAACAGCAACGTGATCCCGAGCACGACCGAGATGACATGCCCGGTGTTCGCCGACCGCTCGCCTTCATAATGGAGGATCACCAGGGTCAGCAGCGCCGCGGGCACGCTGCCTGCGGCAAGCCGCCCGACCACGCCCCAGTCGACCGTGCCGCGCCAGCCGTGCACGGTCGTCCCGACGGTCTTGGTCGCGGACGCGTAGAGCAGATCGGTCCCGACCGCGGTTGCGGGATGGAAACCGAAGACGAGCACCAGCAGCGGCGTCATCAGCGATCCGCCGCCGACGCCGGTCAGCCCGACGACCAGGCCGACGAGGACGCCGGCCATCGAATACAGGGGATTGATCATCCGGCTGGGGTCAACCGGCCTTGGCGCTTGGCGTGTTGACGCCCATCGACTGGAGATACTTCTTCACGTTGCGCGCGGCCTGCCGCAACCGCTGTTCGTTCTCGACCATCGCGATCCGCACAAAGCCTTCTCCGTTCTCGCCATACCCAACCCCTGGCGCAACCGCGACGTTGGCGCTTGTCAGCAATTGTTTGGAGAACTCAAGGCTACCTAGGTGCGCGAGTGCTGGCGGAAGCGGTGCCCAGGCGAACATCGAAGCGCGCGGCGAGGGAATATCCCAGCCGGCACGGCCGAAGCTCTCGACCAGCACGTCGCGGCGCTTGTGGTACAATTGACGGTTGGTCTCGACGATGTCCTGCGGCCCGTTGAGCGCGGCGCATGCCGCCGCCTGGATCGGGGTGAATGCGCCATAATCCAGATAGGATTTCACCCGCGCCATGGCGGCGATCAGCTTGGCATTGCCGACCGCGAAGCCGATCCGCCAGCCCGCCATCGAATAGGTCTTGCTGAGCGAGGTGAATTCGACCGCAATGTCCTTCGCACCCGGCACCTGCAGGATCGAGGGCGTCGGGTTTCCGTCGTAATAGAGCTCGGAATAGGCGAGGTCGGAGAGGATCCAGACCTGATTCTCCTTCGCCCACGCGACGAGACGTTCGTAAAAGGCGAGGTCGACCGCCTCGGCGGTCGGGTTGGACGGATAGTTGACCACCAGCACCGACGGGCGCGGGACGGTGAACGCCATCGCGCGTTCGAGCGATTCGAAATAGGCTTCGTCGGGCGTGGTCGGCACCGCGCGGATCGTGGCCCCTGCAATGATGAACCCGAAGGTGTGGATCGGATAGGACGGGTTGGGCGCGAGCACGACGTCGCCCGGCGCGGTGATCGCGGTGGCGAGGCTGGCGAGCCCTTCCTTCGATCCCATCGTCACGACCACTTCGGTCTCGGGATCGAGATCGACCCCGAAGCGGCGACCATAGTAATTCGCCTGCGCCTTGCGCAGCCCGGGGATGCCCTTGGACTGCGAATAGCCGTGCGCGTCGGGCTTGCGCGCCACCTCGACGAGCTTGTCGATGACATGCGGCGGCGGCGGCAGATCGGGGTTGCCCATGCCGAGATCGATGATGTCCTCGCCGCTCGCACGCGCCGCCGCGCGCATCGCGTTGACTTCGGCGATGACATAGGGCGGCAGGCGTTTGATGCGGTAGAAATCGTCGGACATTGCGCGAAACCCGGCTTGAGGAGACCGATCCTTACGCCAATCGCACGCGCTTCGTCACCCCAGAGCTGTCGCGGGGGGTAATGCGGGCTATTCTTGCCGACTTCCCTCTGTCCGTTCGTTTCGAGCGAAGTCGAGAAACCGGGCACAGTGCAGGTTTCTCGACTTCGCTCGAAACGAACGGGAGGTAGATCCGAGTCAGCATAGTTCGGAACTTCCCAATGCGCCCAAGCGGTTGATAGTCGGCGCGATCCGGCATGACGGCGCCGCGCACGCGCGGTAGAAGAGCGCAAACAGGATCGAGGATGCCATGGCTGATTCGGATACGACCCAACCGACCGGCGCGCTGCCCAGCCTCGCCGACATGCAGCACTGGACCTGGGTGCTGGGCCGCGCGCAGCAGATGATGCTCGAGCAGGGGCTGGCGACGATGACCGCGGGCGACGCGCTGCTTCCGCCGATCCCGGGGCTGACCGATCCTGCGACGATCGCGCGCACGCGTGATTTCTGGACCGACAGCCTGACGCTGTGGCAACGCATGCTCGATCCGGCGACGCCTGCCCCGCGCGCCGAGTCGCCCGACCAGGCGCGCGACAAGCGCTTCAAGGACAGGCGCTGGCACGAGGACCCGGTGTTCGACTTCATCCGCCAGAGCTATTTCCTGGTGGCGGACACGATGCTGGCGCAGGTCGATGCGCTGCAGGGCGTCGACGAGCGGCAGCGCGAGCAGATGCGTTTTGCGGCGCGCGGCTTCCTCGATGCGATGAGCCCGACCAACTTCCCCGCCACCAACCCCGAAGTGCTCGAGAAGACGATCGCGACGCGCGGCGAGAATCTGCTCAAGGGGTTGCAGAACATGCTCGCCGATCTCGGCAAGGGGCAGCTGACGCATACCGACCAGAGTGCGTTCGAGCTCGGCCGCAACATTGCGATGACGCCAGGCAAGGTGGTGCTGCGCACCGACCTGTACGAGCTGATCCAGTACAGCCCGACGACCGAGACCGTACTGGCGACGCCGCTGGTGATCTTTCCGCCGTGGATCAACCGCTTTTACATCCTCGACCTCAGCCCCGAGAAGAGCTTCATCCGCTGGGCGGTGGAGCAGGGGATCACGGTCTTCATGGTGTCGTGGCGCTCCGCCGACGCGACGATGAAGCATGTCGTGTGGGACGATTACATCGCCGCGCAGATCGAGGCGATCGACACCATCCGCAGCGGGCTCGACGTGCCGGCGGTCCATACCATCGGCTATTGCGTGGCGGGGACGACGCTGGCCGCGACGCTCGCGATCCTCGCGGCGCGGGGCGAGGCGGACAAGGTCGCGAGTGCCACTTTCTTCACCGCGCAGGTCGATTTCGAAAAGGCGGGCGAGCTGCTCCATTTCGTCTCGGACGAGCAGCTCGCGCTGATCCGTTCGCTGACGCCGGACGGCTTTCTCGACGGGCGCTACATGGCGGCGGTGTTCAACCAGCTGCGCGGGCGCGACCTGATCTGGAACTATGTCACCAACAACTACCTGCTCGGCAAGGACTATGCGCCGTTCGACCTGCTTCACTGGAACGGTGATACGACCAACCTGCCGGCGGCCTGGCACATCGCCTATCTAACCGACCTGTACCGCGACAATCGCCTCGCCAAGCCCGGCGAGATGACCGCGCTCGGCACGCCGATCGACCTGTCGAAGGTCGCCACGCCGGCCTATATCCAGGCCGGGCGCGAGGATCATATCGCGCCGCCCGAAAGCGTCTGGGCGATGATGCGGCACCTCACCGGACCGCGGCGGTTCGTGCTTGCCGGATCGGGGCATATCGCGGGTGTGGTGAACCCGCCTTCAGCCGGGAAGTACCAATATTGGCGCAATGACACCCCCGTCGACGATTTCGAGGCGTTCGTTGCCGGAGCGCGGGAGACCAAGGGCAGCTGGTGGCCGGACTGGCTGGAATGGCTTCGCGCGATCGGGCAGGAGCAGGTTCCCGCAACCGGATCACGTACGCCGGGGGAGGGAATGCTCGTCCCGCTCGGCGATGCTCCGGGAATCTACGTACGAACCCGATAAGTGAGCCTTTTCAGACCCCTGACATGTCGAAATCTGGATGCTGCACTGCAACACGCCTGTTGCAACTAGGATCATTTTCAACTATATTGCACTGCAACAACAGCGTTGCAGGAGAAACGGTCATGGCCACCAAAGGCCCTAAGTCCGCCCCGTCCAAGGGAATTGCAAAGTCGATCGCATCGGCTGCCGGCAGCGAGTCGGACGTGCCACCGGTACCGTTTGTTGCCTCACCCACCGCGACGCCCACCGCTATCGCCAAGCCGGTCGCGAACAAGCCCGCGCCGAAGCCTGCGGTAGCTCCCAAGGCTTCGCCCGACGTTCGCGATCTCGCCAAGGTCGTTGCGCCAGTCGGCGTGCCGTCGCCGTCACCGGAGCCGGTGGCTCAGGCCGAGCCGGCGACCCCGTCGCCTGTCGTTGTTGCCGGGCCGGTTGCCCCGGAACCTGTTTCACCTCCAACCCCCGCCATCGCGCCCGCGACGGCCGTCATGCAGAAGGAAATGAGCACCATGGACGCCACGATCAATACCGCTGCCGACACCGCGCAGACCCAGGCGAAGACGATGTTCGCCGACGTCAACGATCGCGCGAAGACCGCGATGGAGAAGGGATCGAAAATGATCGCCGACATGAACGAGTTTTCGAAGGGCAACCTCGAAGCAGTCGTCGAGTCGAGCAAGATCGCTGCGAAGGGCGCCGAGGACATCGCGCGCTATACCAGCGATTATGTCCGCTCCACGGTCGAGAAGGCCAGCACCACCGCGAGCCAGTTCGCGTCGATCAAGTCGCCGACCGACTTCTTCAAGCTGCACAGCGAGATGACGAAGCAGGCGATGGATTCGATGATGGCCGAGACCGCCAAGTTCACCGAAGGCTATGTCAAGCTGCTCGGCGAAATCGCACAGCCGATCTCGAACCGGGTCGCGGTTGCGGTCGAAAAGGTCAAGGTCGCCGCCTGAGCGTTCCCTTTTGTAACGGCAAAGGGCGGTTCCGGATCGGAGCCGCCCTTTTCGTTTGCGCGAACCCCTTGCCCTGACCGGTTGCAATGCCATATTTTAGCGCTGCATGACCCACCCCTTTCTCATCTCCATGGCTGAGCGCCGCGACGACGGAACCGACGATTCCGATCGTGATGGCAGCACCGGAGTCGCCACGCGGACGCGCTCCAAGACCAAGCAGCCGACGCCGTATCGGGTGTTGCTGCTCAACGATGATTATACGCCGATGGAATTCGTCGTGCTCGTGCTCCAGCGATTCTTCCGCATGGACATGGAAGCGGCGACTCGCGTGATGCTCCACGTGCACCAGAAGGGCGTCGGCGTGTGCGGCATCTTCAGCTATGAGGTCGCGGAGACCAAAGTGGCGCAAGTGCTCGACTTCGCGCGGCAGAACCAGCATCCGTTGCAGTGCATGCTCGAAAAGGCCTGACCCTGCGGTCGGGGCGTCAGCGCCCCGCGGGAAGCCAGCCCAGGTCCAGGTTGGCGTAGCGATCGACGAAATTGGCGGCACGGGTCAACCCGCGCTCGTCGAGGAACTGGACCCGTCCTGCTTCGCGCGCGATCATCCCCTCCTCCTCGAGCTGCCGAAGCATCCGGTTCACGTGAACCGCCGTCAGCCCCGTGGCATCGCCGATCTCCTCCTGCGTCAGGCCGAGCGTGAAGCTGCTCGTGACGGTACGGTCCAGCACCCGGATCCGGTTGCGGATCTCGATCAGGATCGCCGCTACGCGCGTCTTGGCGGAGGTTCGTCCCAGCGCGGCCAGCCGGTCGGTCAAGGCGGCGCGTTCGATCTGGTTGTAGACCAGGATCAGCGCGGCGATCCGGGGGTGTTCGAACATCAGGGCGCTGAGTGCGGTCCGCTCGAACGGGCAGACCACGCAATCGCTCAGCGCGGTGATCGTCTCGGTCGCATCCCCGTAGATGATGTTCGACACCGCAAGCAGGTCTCCCGCGAAATGAAACCGCAGGATCTGGCGGCTGCCGTCGTCCAGCAGGACCGAGCTCATCACCGTGCCCTTGCGCAGGATATAGATTTCGTTCGCCCGGTCGTTTTCGCGTTGCAACGTCATGTTGCGCCGAAGCGCCCGCTCGCGCTCCTCGAGGCGCCCGAGCGCCTCTTGCTCCGACGCCGTCAGTTCAACCACATCGCCGAGACGCTCGGCGAAACAACTTCCTGGCACGCGGTGATCACCCCTTGTTCTTCTGTCACAAAGCAGCGTGGCCGGAACATTGCATTAAAGTCGATCAACGTGGCTACGATCCGTTCGACCGGTATTCGCTGCGCGGCAGCTTGCGCGCGCGGGGCAAGGCGATAAACGAGATCGATGGACCGTATTCTCATTCGGGGCGGTAACCGCCTCTCTGGCCGTCTCCCCATCTCCGGCGCGAAGAACGCCGCGCTCACGCTGATGCCGTGCGCGTTGCTGACCGAGGAGCCGGTGACGCTGCGCAACCTGCCGCGGCTCGCCGACGTCGACAGTTTCGGGCATCTGCTCAACCAGCTCGGCTGCTCGACCCGGATCGAGGGTGCACGACCCGAGGATTTCGGTCGCGTGATGACGATCCGCGCGGGCAAGCTGACCGCGACCGAAGCGCCGTATGACATCGTGCGGAAAATGCGCGCGTCGATCCTCGTGCTCGGCCCGCTGCTCGGGCGCGCGGGCGAGGCGACGGTGTCGCTCCCGGGCGGCTGCGCGATCGGCAATCGCCCGATCGATCTGCACATGAAGGCGCTGGAAGCGATCGGCGCGCAGCTCGAGATGGCGGCGGGCTATGTCAAGGCGATCGCGCCGGGCGGGCGGCTGTCGGGCGGGACGTACACCTTCCCGGTCGTGTCGGTCGGCGCGACCGAGAATGTCGTGATGGCGGCGTCGCTCGCGAAGGGCGGCAGCCGGATCGAGAATGCCGCGCGCGAGCCCGAGATCGTCGATCTGTGCAACCTGCTCGTCGCGATGGGGGCGAAGATTTCGGGGATCGGCACGAGCACGCTCGAGATCGAGGGCGTCGACCGTTTGCACGGCGCGACCTATCGCGTGATGCCCGACCGGATCGAGGCGGGCAGCTATGCCTGTGCGGCGGCGATCACGGGCGGGGCGCTCGAACTGGTCGGCGTGAAGGCCAGCGACATGATCGCGACGATCGAGGCGCTCCGCCAGGCGGGCGTCACGGTCGAGGAACGCGGCGAGAATCTGTTCGTCGAAGCGAACGGCCCGCTCCGGCCGGTGACGGCGTCGACCGCGCCGTTCCCGGGCTTCGCGACCGACATGCAGGCACAGTTGATGGCGATGCTGTGCATGGCCCCCGGCGAAAGCACGCTGACCGAGACGATCTTCGAGAACCGCTATATGCACGTGCCGGAACTGGCACGGATGGGCGCGGACATTCGCGTCCAGGGGCGCACCGCGGTCGTGCACGGGGTCGACCGGCTGGTCGGTGCGCCGGTGATGGCGACCGACCTGCGCGCGTCGATGAGCCTGATCATCGCGGGGCTGGTGGCCGAGGGCGAGACCCAGGTGAGCCGCGTATATCATCTCGACCGCGGGTATGAGCGGCTCGAGGAGAAGCTGAGCGCGGTCGGCGCGGATATCGAGCGCGTCGGCGACGGCTGAGGGTAGCGTCCCGCGGTGGTTCGTCGGGGCCGGGTGGCCGCTGTCGTCACCCCGGCGGAGGCCGGGGCCGCTGCATTGTGTGCGCTTCGGCTGCGTCTTTGTCCGACTGCCTTTCAGATACCGTGGCGGCCCCGGCCTTCGCCGGGGTGACGACAGTCGCCGGGAGGCGGCCCTACTTTACCCGCGTCCAGGTTTGCGTGCGGCAGCCGATGTTGGCGATCACACAGCCCTCGCCGACCAGCGTATTGGCATCGACCTGCCGGATCGTCCCCGAGATCGTCTGCCCGAGGTCTGGCACCAGCACCGAGCCGAACCACATCCCCGAGTCGCCCTGGCGGAAATCCTGAAACAGCATCGCGCCGACCAGCGGGGCACCACCGCCGCGCTTGGCATCCGCCTCGGCCTGCGGCGTGGCGGCGATCACCTTGCCGCAGATCGCGTCGCCGCACGGTTGGAACACCACGCGGACGCTCTTCCTGGGGTTGGTCCACACACCCTTGGGGATCGCGGCCGTGGCCGCCACCGGGAGCAGCGCGGCCACTGCCGCCGCTGCCATTACAAATGCTCGCATGCTGATCGCCTTCCACGAAGAACCGACGGATGCGCCTAGGCGCACCCGTCTGATCCGTGGATGAACGCGTCAGATCGAATCGAGTGCCTGCGCGAAGTCGGCGATCAGATCGTCCGGATCCTCGACACCGATCGAGATGCGCACGAGATTGTCGGTGATCCCGAGCGCCTGCTTGCGCTCGTCGGACACCGACAGATGCGTCATCGCCGCCGGGTGCGACGCGAGCGTCTCGGTCCCGCCGAGGCTGACCGCGAGCTTGGCGATCTTGAGCGCGTCGAGGAAGGCGAAAGCCTCGGTCTCGCCGCCCTTGACGATCAGCGAGAAGGTCGAGCCCGCACCGCTGCAGTGGCGGGCATAGATGTCGGCCTGACGCTCCATGCCGGGGGTATCGGCGAGGAAGCCGAGATAGCCGACGCGCTCGACCTTGGGATGATCGCGCAGGAAGGCGCAGACCTTGACCGCATTCTCGCCCGCGCGGCTCATGCGGAGCTCGAGCGTCTCGAGGCTGCGCATCAGCATCCACGCGGTGTTGGGGTCGCAGATCGTGCCGATCGTGTTGCGCATCAGCCGGATCGTGTTGATGTGCTCCTTCGAACCCAGCACGCCGCCCGCGACCAGATCGCTATGCCCGCCGGCATATTTGGTGAGCGAATAGACGACGATCTCCGCGCCATGTTCGAGCGGCTTGAGCCAGAGCGGCCCGAGGAAGGTGTTGTCGATCGCGATCGGCGGTTTGTTCTCGCCGGTGAAGATCGCGTCGCGGCTCGCGCGCACCGCCTGGATGTCGACCAAAGCGTTGGTCGGGTTGGCGGGGCTTTCGAGATAGATCAAAGCGACATTGCCGGTCGCCGCCTTGGTCATCACCGCGTCGATTTCCTCGCGGGTCGCGCCTGCCGGGAAATCGAGCCACTGGACGCCGAAGCGGCCGAGGATGCGCGCGATCAGCGTCTCGGTCGCGGCGTAGAGCGGACCCGAATGGACGATCGTGTCGCCGGGCTTGACCATCGACAGCAGCAGCGTCGCGATCGCGGACATGCCGCTCGAGAAGACGAGTGCGTCCTCGGCTTCTTCCCACACGCCGAGACGATCCTCGAGGATCTCCTGATTGGGGCCGTTGAACCGCGAATAGACGAGGCCCTGCGACCCGCCGGGACGCTTGCCGGTGACGCCCTCGAAATGGCGCTTGCCCGCGGCGGCATTGGGGAAGACGTAGGTCGAGGTCGCGAAGATCGGGGGCTTGAGCGAGCCTTCCGACAGCATCGGATCATAGCCGTGGCCCATCATCAGCGTCGACGGCTTGAGCTTGCGGTCGCCGATCTTCTCGACCGAGGGCTTTGCCTTGGTGCGCGGCGCGACGCCGGTCAGGTCGGCTTCGTCCGCGCCGGTCGCGTCGATCGGGGGAGTGGGGGTCTGCGCCATGAAAGTAGGTCCTGCCTTGCTGAAGGATATGCCCCTCCGTAACGCGGGATAGTGTCATTTGATACCATGCCGCTTGTCCGGGGCGGGGATTCCACCCTGTAATGCGTTCGTTTCGGGCGATGTCGGGAAGCTGGCGTTGTGGTGGGTTTCTGGGCAGGCGGCCGCGCATCGTTACCTTGGCCTTCGCTGCTGGGCCCCGGCCTTCGCCGGGGAAGAAAGTTTTTGGTGGGCGCGCGCTCGCCACGTTTCCGCTTCCCCGGCGCAGGCCGGGGCCCAGTAGTGAGACAGACGATTGCGGGCGACTGTGCTTCGTTACCTCGACCGTCGCTCCTGGGCCCCGGCCTTCGCCGGGGAAGGAAGTTTTTGGTGGGCGTGCGTTCGCCACGTTTGCGCTTCCCCGGCGCAGGCCGGGGCCCAGTAGTGAGACAGACGATTGCGGGCGACTGTGCTTCGTTACCTCGACCGTCGCTCCTGGGCCCCGGCCTTCGCCGGGGAAGGAAGTTTTCGGTGGGCGCGCGCTTGCCACGTTTCCGCTTCCCCGGCGCAGGCCGGGGCCCAGGAGCGAGACAGGGGATTGCGGGCGGATGCGCTTCGTTACCTCGGCCGTCGCTACTGGGCCCCGGCCTTCGCCGGGGAAGGGCGTTTTCGGTGGGCGTGCGCTCGCTACACTTCCGCTTCCCCGGCGCAGGCCGCGGCCCAGGAGCGAGACAGACGATTGCGGGCGACTCGCTCTACCATCGCTCGGCTGCGCCCGAAACGAACGGATGGAGAAACGCGCCCTCTCAGGCGCGGACCGTCTCCGCGCCCAGACCAATCAGCGCGATCTGCCGCCCATAGCCGGGCTCCCCGCGATGCGTGGCGCGGCGGTAGCTGTAGAAGCGCGTCTCATCCGCATAGGTATCGAGCCCGAGCGCGGCGATCCGGGTGAGGCCGGCGGCGGCGAGCCGGTGGACGACATAGGATTCGAGATCAAACTGGTGATGCCCAGCCCGCGCCGGTGCGAAGAAGCGTTCGTTGGCGGGGTCGTCCTGCTCGAACCGCCGAGCGAAGGCATCGTCCACCTCATAACTCGCGCGCGCGATGCACGGGCCGATCGCGGCGGTGATGCGATCGCGCCGCGCGCCGAGCGCTTCCATCGCGGCGATCGTCGAGTCGGTCACCCCGCCGATCGCGCCTTTCCACCCCGCATGCGCCGCGCCGACCACCCCCGCCGCGACATCCGCGAACAGGACGGGGGCGCAATCCGCGGTGAGGATGCCGAGCGCGAGGCCGGGGCGATCCGTGACGAGCGCGTCGGCGCGCGCGCGCTGGTCGTCCGCGAACGGCGCGGTGACGGTGATGCAGTCGCCCGAATGGACCTGAAAGAGCGTGACGAGCGCCGCGCCGGGCAGCACCGCGTCGGTCGCACGCACGCGGTTCTCGGCGATTGCGGCGGCATCGTCGTCCGACCCAAGCCCGACGTTGAGCCCGGCATGGACCCCGGTCGAAACGCCGCCCTCACGCCCGAGGAAGCCGTGTGCGACGCCCTCCAGCGTGCGCGCACGAATGACCGGAACGAGATTCTTGTCAGGGGTCACAGCACCAGCCGCATCAGATTGTCGTCATCCACCGTCGTGCCAACGCGGAACGCGATCCGCCCGATATCGCGAAAGCCATAGCGTTCGTAGAAACGGTGCGCGCGGTGGTTGTCGACATAGACGCTGAGGATCACCTCGCGTGCGCCGTGGCTGCGCGCATGGTCGAGCGCCCACGCCATCATCTCCTGCGCGACGCCGCTGCCATGCCACGGGGAGAGCACGTAAAATTGGTACAGTTCGATCGCATCGGGGCGCCATTCGCCGGGGAAGGTGACCGGCCCCATCTTGACGAAGCCGATGATCTTGCCGTCGTCGAGCGCTAGGCGGATCGCGAAATCGGGGTCGGACAGTTGCGACGGCAAGCCGTTCGGCCCGAACGCCTCGTCGAGGAACGCATTCAGGTCCTTCGCATCGTACAGTGTCCCGAACGTCTCGGTGAACGACTCGCGCGCCATCGCGGCGAGTGCGGGGCCATCGATCGTTCGTGCGTCGCGATACTGGATCATGCGAACCCCGCAGGTGTCGGCCAATTGGGTGCCGACACCGCAAGGACCTGAAAAAGCGTACCCATCGCCTCGGTTAGCCGGGCCTTGTCGGCAGCGATCCCGTCCGCGCGGTCGGGCGCTGCCTTGGACAGCGCGGCGGCGCGCGCATCGATCCCGAGTGCCGCGAGGAACGCGCCCTGGTCGACCGGCCCCTCGACCCGTGCGCCCTCGACCAGCGCCGCCGCGCCGAGCGTGCCGAAGTCGACATGCGCGGTCAGGTCCTGCTCGCCCGGCGCATCGAACGGGTTGGCGAAGGCGTGGCCGCGCACCGCCTGCAACGTGTCGCCGATCGCGGGGCCGTTATAGCCATAATCGACGATCAGCAGCGCGCCGCCCTGCGCGACGATCCGCTGCGCGAGCCCGCGCAGGATCGCGACACTCGCGGGAGAGGTTTCGATCACCGCGCCGTTGGCGGTGTCGCGCAAGGCTTCGGGGATGACGCCGTCGGGCACCTGCGTGCCCGCGATCGGGAGGAACAGCGTGTCCTGGCACGCGACCAGCCGCTCGAACCACCCCGCCGCACCTTTCACAAGCTGGCGGATCGGCAGCGCGTCGAAGAATTCGTTGGCGACGACGATCAGCGGGCGATCGGTCGGGAGCGTGTCGATCGAATCATGGAACGCCGCGTCCGCGACGCGCTCCTGCTGCGCGGTGCGCAAGACCGGGCTGGTCTCGACGAAATGCACCGGCGGCGCGAACCCCGCCTTGCGCCCGGCGCGCAGCGCATCGGCGGAAAGCGTGCCACGCCCCGGGCCGAGCTCGACCCAGGCGGCCTCCGGGCGTCCCGCGCGGTCCCACAGGTCGGCACCCCACAGCCCGATCAGCTCGCCGAACATCTGGCTGATTTCGGGCGCGGTGGTGAAATCGCCGCCCGTGCCGAGCGGATCGCGGGTCGCATAATACTGCTGGTTCGCCGCCGCCATGAACTGCGCGATCGAGATCGGCCCCGCGAGCGTGATCGCGCGGGCGAGCCGGTCGGCGAGGGGAGCAGGCGGGGTCTGGGAAGGTGTATCGTCCGTCATCGTCGGCGCGCAATGCCCCGCCACGGCGCGGTCCGCAAGCGTGGTGGATAGGGGGCTGTCCCGTGCGTCGCCCTCCACCACGCTACCGTCACCCCGGCGAAGGCATGACCTATGCGAAACCATCGCGGTTCTCCCGCGAAGGCGGGAGTCCAGGAGTAGCAAGAACTGTAAGCCGTTGTTCTGCTGGGCTCTGGATTCCCGCCTTCGCGGGAAAACAGCAAGTGACACGTCGGTAACTCCAACTTTCGCAGAGACCTCGCGAAGGCCGGGGCCGCCATGTTGGGCGGCGTGTCCGGCGATACAGCGCTTCGTCGTACCGTCGCGCCTGGATAACCGGACGGCCCCGGCCTTCGCCGGGGTGACGGGTCCAGGGGCCGCCGGTCAAGCGACGCTTGCATCCCCCGCGATCGGCACGACTCGCGTACGCCGCCCCTTGGCGGTCGCGACCAGATACAGGCCGCCGAGGATCATCGGCAGCGTCAGCACCTGCCCCATGTGGATCGTCGTCGCGAAGAAGGTGCCGCTGAACTGTGAATCGGGTTCGCGGAAGAACTCGACCGTGAAGCGCGCGAGCCCGTAGCCGACCAGGAACAGCCCGACGAGCCGCCCCGGCTCATAGCGCGCCTTGGTGCGCCAGAAGGCGAACCACAGGATCGCGAACAGCGCGATTCCCTCGAGCCCCGCCTCGTACAACTGGCTCGGGTGGCGGGGGACGTCGTTGCCGGTGCGCGGGAAGATGATCGCCCAGGCGACGTTCGACGGCTTGCCCCACAGCTCGCCGTTGATGAAATTCGCGATCCGCCCGAAGAACAGCCCGAACGGCACCGCGCACGCCAGATAATCGTGGATCCGCAGCCAATCGAGCTTTTCCTTGCGCGCGAACAGGATGATCCCGATCGACGTGCCGATCATCCCGCCGTGGAACGACATGCCCCCGTCCCACAGCCGGATCAGCCGCCACGGGCTGAGCAGCATGTCGGGCGCATAGAAGATGGCGTATCCGAGCCGCCCGCCGAGGATGATCCCGAGCGTCGCGTAGAACACCAGATCGTCGACATGCCGCCGCGCCATCGGGCTTCCCGGCTGCGCGATCAGCTTGAGCAGATACCACCAGCCGACCAGGATGCCGGTGATATAGGCAAGCGAATACCATTTGATCTGGAAGAAATGCAGGTCGAGCGCGACCGGGTTGAGGTGCAGGTCCTCGAACCGCAAATGGCCGCCCGCTCCAACGGCGGTGGCGGCGGTCGTCGCATCGGCGAGCAGGGGTAGGGCGGCAGTCAGGATCAAGGCTTTTCCCCTGGGATTTGCGCCTCCATAAAGGCGACTGGCGACAAGACCAAGCGACAAGACGAAACGGAGAATGAGATGCCGAGCATATTGGACGGCCGTATGGATGCGACCCTCGCCGCGTTGACGGGACCGGGCGGTCCGCTGGCCGTCGGGCGCGTTTCGGTCGATGGTCTGGATCTCCCGATCATCACCGGGGTTCCGCAGACGCTGCCGCCCTATTTCGCGCATTATTGCGCCGAACATGCCGACAAGACCTTCCTCGTCGCGGGCGACGAACGGCTCACCTTCGCGCAGGTCCACCGCGCGGCCCACTGCGTCGCGCAGGCGCTGGTCGCGCATTACCGGATCCTGCCCGGCGACCGCGTGGGGATCGCGATGCGCAATTCGCCGTCGTGGATCGTGCTCTACATGGGGATCGTGATGGCGGGTGGCGTGGCCACGCTGCTCAACGGCTGGTGGCAGGCCGAGGAACTCGGCGCGGCGATGACCGATGTCGAATGCAGCCTGGTGTTTGCGGATCCGACCCGTGCCCGCCGGATCGCGGCGATCGACGGACTCGGCGTACCCATCGTGACGATCGACGACACCCTGCCGTTGAAGGCGGCGCTTGCCGGCCTGGATCCGGCGGATGTCGCGCTCCCCGTGGTCGCGCCGGAGGATGCCGCGACGATCCTGTTCACCTCGGGCTCGACCGGCCAGTCGAAGGGCGCGATCAGCGACCACCGCGCCGTGACGCAAGGCGTGTTCAACTATCTCGCGCAGGCGCTGATGATGCTGAGCATCGCGACGCAGGACGGCAGTCCGCCCGAGGGCCAACCCGCGACCCTGCTCAACGTGCCGCTGTTCCACGTCACCGCGGAGGTCCCGGTCTTCCTCCAGAGTTTCGCGATGGGACGAAAGCTAGTGCTGATGCCCAAATGGGATGCCGAGGAAGCGATGCGGCTGATCCAGGCCGAGACGGTCAGCTATTTCGTCGGCGTTCCCTTGATGAGCTTCGAGATCCTGACGCACCCCAACCGCGGTCATTACGATCTGTCGACGGTCACCGATTTTGCCGCAGGGGGCGCACCACGCCCGGTCGAGCACGTTCGCCGCATCGCGGACGAGATGGGCGGTCCCAAGCCCCTGCTCGGCTATGGCCTGACCGAAACCAACGGCATCGGCTGCGGCAATTTCCGCGACAATTACCTCGACAAGCCCAATTCGACCGGGCGCGCCTCCGCGCCGCTGGTCGATCTCGCGATCCTCGATGATCGCGGGCAGCCCGTGGCGCAGGGCCTGCGCGGCGAAGTCGCGATCCGCTCGATCTGCAATTTTCGCGAATATTACGGCCGTCCCGATGCGACCGCCGCCGCCTTTACCGCCGACCGTTACTTCCTGACCGGGGACATCGGCTATCTCGACGCGGACGGCTATCTCTTCATCGTCGATCGCAAGAAAGACATCATCATCCGCGGGGGCGAGAACATCTCCTGTCAGGAGGTCGAGGCGACGATCTACCAGCATCCGAGCGTGGCCGAGGCGGCGGTGTTCGGCTTGCCCGACGAGCGCTACGGCGAAGTGCCCGGCGCGGTCGTCCAGTTGCGCGCGGATCAGCGGGTAAGTGTCGACGAACTCTCGGCCTTCCTGTTCGCGCATGTCGCCGCGTTCAAGGTGCCGCAACGGATCTGGATCGTCGATACGCCGCTGCCGCGGCTGGGGACGGAGAAGATCGACAAGGTCACGCTACGCACGTCGTATCGCGCGCTCGTGGCGGCGGAACAGGCTGGCGTGGGGGTATAGCGCAACGGATGGTCGCCCCGCATCGCACGGTCAGCCGGCGTGGAACCCTGCCCGCGCGGGGCGGATGGCATTTGGCCCGAGGAGCCGGGCGGGAGCAACCGTCCTCCCGCTCGACCGGACGAACCGCACATCAAACGACGTCTCGCGCTTTCCCCGGCCCGATCACCGCGATACAGCGACCACAATGCGCCCGCGTCTGCCCTCATCGCCCCCTGCCGCCGGGGTCACCCGTCGCGGACTGTTGATCGGCGGCGGGGCGGGCGTCGGGCTCATCCTCGCCTGGGCATTATGGCCGCGGCACTATTTGCCCAATCTGACCGCCGACACGGGCGAGACGATCTTCGGCGCGTGGATCAAGATCGGTGATGACGGGCATGTCACGGTCGCGGTGCCGCAGGCCGAGCATGGGCAAGGGGTCTATACCGCCTTGCCGCAGATCGTCGCGGATGAACTGGGCGCGGACTGGCGGACGATCGCGGTCGAACCCGCACCGCTCAACCCGCTCTATGCCAATGCGCTGGGCGCCGACGAGCTGTTCGAAACCGCGCGCGATACGGTGGCGGGACGGTGGCGCGACGCGCATGCCGTGCGGATCGGGATGATGGTCACCGCCGGGTCGAGTTCGGTCCGCACGTTCGAGGATGACCTCCGCCAGGCGGGCGCGGCGGCGCGCGTGTTGTTGTGCAAGGTGGCGGCGGCGCGCTGGCAGGTCGACTGGCAAGCGTGCGACACGCGGGGCGGGTTCGTCTTCCACGGGAAGGACCGGCTGCGCTTTGCCGATCTCGCGGCGGAAGCGGTACGCGGCAGCTTGCCCGACGCCCTGCCGATGCGCGTCAACGAAGACGACACCCGCCTGTCGGGCCAATCGCTGCCCCGGCTCGATGCACCCGCCAAGGTCGACGGCTCCGCCAATTTCGCGGGGGACGTGCGGTTGCCCGACATGGTCTTCGCCAGCATCCGTCAGGCACCGGGCGGCAGTTCCCAGCTGGTCCGGGTCGATCGCGCCGCGGCAGACCGTATCCCCGGCGTGCTTCAGGTCGTGACCAACGACCGTTGGGTCGCCGCGATCGGCAACCATTGGTGGGCAGCCAACCGTGCGCTGGATGCGCTTGCCCCGCGGTTCGAAACGCAGGGCGCGATCGTCACCAGTGCCACGATCCGCGCGGCGCTGCAGGGCGCGCTCGATACGCCAGGCAGGCGACTGTCGGCGGTCGGCGACGTCGATGCGACGTTCAAGGACGCACGGTTGATCACCGCCGAGTATCAGGTCGGGCTCGCCGCGCATGCCGCGGTCGAGACGATGACCGCGACCGCACGCTTTGCCGATGGACGGCTCGAGCTCTGGTTGCCGACGCTGGCCCCCGCGATGGCGCGCGATGCGGCCGCGGCGGCGGCGGGGATCGCGACGGACCGGGTGGTCGTCCACCCGATGCTGGTGGGGGGCGCGTTCGGTGCCAATCTGGATCATCGTTGCGCCGAGCAGGCGGCAATCCTCGCCGTGACGCTCAAGCGTCCGGTCCAGCTGACCTGGTCGCGGGTCGAGGATCTGCTGCACGATCGCTTCCGGCCGCCAGCGATGGCTCGCATGGCGGCGCGGCTTGGTCCCAATGGCCAGATCCTCGGCTGGCGCGCCCGGATCGCCGCCTCTGCTACCGGACAGGAAGTCGCTGCGCGTCTGTTCGCGCAGGACGCGGGTTTTCGTACGGCGCTTGCGTTGACGCCATCGGGTGACCCCTATGCGATCGCGGGTGCGGTGCCGCCGTACCGGATGCCGGCCTATGCGATCGACCATCACCCCGCCGATATCGGCGTCCCGACCGGGCACTGGCGCTCCGGTGCGCATAGTTACACCGCCTTCTTCACCGAATGTTTCCTCGACGAACTCGCGCATCTGGCGGGGACCGAGCCCCTGTCGTACCGGATCGGGATGCTCGGCGGCGACGCGCGGCTGGCGCGGTGCCTGTCGACCGCGGCATCCCTCGGCGGATGGGAGGGCGGGATCGCGGGAAGCGGGCAGGGGATCGCCTGCCACAGTTTTCGCGGCAGCCATATCGCGGTGCTGGTCGAGGCGCATGTCGGCGAAGGGCAGGCGGTCAGCGTCGACCGGATCGTCGCCGCGGTCGATTGCGGACGGCAGATCAACCCCGATCTCGTGCGCCAGCAGATCGAGGGCGGATTGCTGTTCGGCATGGCGGCGGCGACGGGGGGATCGACCGGTTTCACGCGCGGTCTGCCCGACGCGCGCAGTTTCGGCGATCTGGGCCTGCCACGCCTCGCCGATACGCCGGATATCACGGTCGAGCTGATCTCCAGCGAGGCCGATCCCGGGGGGGTGAGCGAACTCGCGGTCCCACCGGTTGCGCCTGCGATTGCCAATGCGCTGCAAGCCGCTACGGGCTATCGCTTGCGGTGTCTTCCGCTCGTTCCGGGAACCAAGTGATGCAAGCTGTTCTTCCTCCCGGCCATCCGCCGGTCAAGCCGCGCCGGATCGGCGTGCTGCTGACCAACCTCGGCACGCCCGACGGCGCCGATACGCGGTCGGTCAAACGCTATCTCGGCGAGTTCCTGTCGGACCGGCGCGTGGTCGAAATTCCGCCGCTGCTGTGGCAGCCGATCCTGCGCGGAATCATCCTCAATACCCGCCCCAAGAAGTCGGCGCATGCCTATGCGCAGGTCTGGACCGAGGACGGCTCGCCGCTGGCCGCGATCACCAAGGCGCAGAACGCCGCGCTTCAGGGCGCGTTCGGGCCGGACGTGATGGTCGACTGGGCGATGCGCTACGGCAAGCCCGCGATCGGCGAGCGGTTGCAGGCGATGAAGGACGCCGGCTGCGACCGCATCCTGATCGCGCCGCTCTACCCGCAATATTGCGCCGCGACGACCGCGACCGCCAACGACAAGGCGTTCGCCGAACTGGCGAAGATGCGCTGGCAGCCAGCGCTGCGGACGCTCCCGCCCTATCATGACGAGCCAGCCTATATCGAGGCGCTCGCGCAATCGATCGAGGCGGGTGTCGCTGCGCTCGATTTCGAGCCGGACGCGTTGATCGCGAGTTTCCACGGGATGCCCAAGCGCACGCTCGAACTCGGCGATCCCTATCACTGCCATTGCCAGAAGACCGGGCGGTTGCTCGGCGAGCGGCTTGGCAAGAAGCTGATCGTGTCGTTCCAGTCGCGCTTCGGCCCGGCGAAGTGGCTCGAGCCCGCGACCGACCTGACGCTCGAGGCATTGCCCGCACAGGGGATCAAGAAGGTCGCGATCTTCGCGCCGGGCTTCTCGGCCGACTGCCTCGAGACGCTCGAGGAACTCGCGATCCGCGGGCTCGAGAGCTTCGAAGGCAAGGGGGGTACCCATTTCGCGTATATTCCGTGCCTTAATGCCAGCGAGATCGGCATCAAAATGTTGCGCACTTTACTGGCGCGCGAACTTGAAGGCTGGGCCAACCCCGCATAGCAAGGGCGTGGGACTGAAAGATCCATCAGGAGAGTATGCATGGCACGCGTCGCGATCGTAACCGGCGGCACCCGCGGGATCGGCGAGGCGATCAGCCTTGCGCTGCAAGAGGCCGGAATGACCGTCGCCGCCAATTATGCCGGCAATGACGAGCGCGCGCGCGCCTTTACCGAACGGACCGGAATCGCCGCGTTCAAATGGGACGTATCGGATTATGACGCATGCCAGGCGGGCTGCGCGGCCGTGGTCGAACAGCTCGGCCCCGTCGACGTGCTCGTCAACAATGCGGGGATCACGCGCGACGGCACGATCATGAAGCTCAGCTACCAGGCGTGGAAAGAGGTGATCGACACCAATCTCGGCGGCTGCTTCAACATGGCGAAGGGCGTGTTCCCCGGGATGCGCGATCGCAAATGGGGGCGGATCGTCAACATCGGGTCGATCAACGGGCAGGCCGGGCAATATGGCCAGGTCAATTACGCCGCCGCCAAATCGGGCATCCACGGTTTTACCAAGGCGCTGGCGCAGGAAGGCGCGCGTGCCGGGGTGACGGTCAATGCGATCGCGCCGGGCTATATCGACACCGACATGGTCGCCGCGGTCCCCGCCGACGTGCTCGAGAAGATCGTCGCCAAGATTCCGGTCGGCCGGCTCGGCCAGGCGAGCGAAATCGCGCGCGGCGTCGCCTTCCTGTGTTCGGAAGAAGGCGGGTTCGTGACCGGATCGACGCTGAGCATCAACGGCGGGCAGCACATGTATTGAGGGCGCGGGTTTCCCGACGGCCCATCGCAAGCCCGTAGAACGCGACTTGTTTCTACCCGGACCAACGCGGTAAGAGCCCGGGATGCAGGGGGATACCGCACCGCTCCACTGGTGGCAGACACGCGCGTTCGTCGCACTGATGGCGTTGGTCGCGATCATTCCGTTGGTACGCCCGGAAATCGCGCCGCTCGTCGACTTGCCCGGGCACATGGGGCGTTATCGCGTCCAGCTTGCGATCGGCGAGCATCCGTGGCTCGGCAACTGGTATAATTTCAGCTGGCAACTGATCGGCAATCTCGGGATCGACATCCTGATCGTGCCGCTGTCGAAGATTTTCGGGCTGGAACTGTCGGTCAAGCTGATCGTGATGACGATCCCACTGCTGATCGTGACGGGGTATCTGTGGATCGCGCGCGAGGTGCACGGGCGGATCCCCCCGACCGCGCTGTTCGCGCTGCCGATCGCCTACAGCTATCCGATCCAGTTCGGGTTCGTGAATTTCGCGCTGTCGATGGCGATCGCGCTCAACGCCTATGCGCTGTGGCTGCGGCTGGCGCGGCTCGGGCATCTGCGGTTGCGCGCGGCGATCTTCGTGCCCTTCTCCTGCGCCTTGTGGCTGTGCCACACCTTTGGCTGGGGCGTGCTCGGTGTGCTCGCCTTCTCGGGCGAATTGATCCGGCAGCACGACACGCGCGGCGAGCACGGGGTCAAGAGCTGGGTCAAGGCGGCGTTCTTCGCCGGACTCGGCTGCCTGCCGCTCGCGCTGCCGCTGGTGCTGATGGTGGTGTGGCGCAGCGGCGAACATGTCGGCGGGCAGACCGCCGACTGGTTCGACTGGCGTGCCAAGATCCGCTGGCTGACGATGACGTTCAAGGATCGCTGGGTCACCTTCGACATCGCCTCGATCGCGGTCGTCCTGCTGATCCTGTTCAAGGGGATCCGCGACCCGAGCATCGAATATTCGCGCAACCTGCTGCTGTCCGCGCTGTTCCTGCTGCTCGTCTACATCGTGCTCCCGCGGATCGTGTTCGGCTCGGCCTATGCCGACATGCGGCTTGCGCCCTTCATGCTGGGGATCGCGGTGATCGCGCTGCGGCCCCGCCCCGGTCTGTCGATTCGCGGAAGCGCGACGCTGGCGGCGCTGGGACTGGCGTTCGTGCTGGTGCGGATCGCCGCGACGACCGCCAGCTTCTGGATGTTCGCGGACGATTACGACCGCGAACTCAAGGCGCTGGAACGCCTGCCGGTGGGCGCGCGGCTGGTGTCGTTCGTGGGCGAGCAATGCGGCAACCCGTGGGTGATGAGCCGGCTCGAGCATCTGCCCGCCATCGCGCTCGAGCGGCGGCTCGCCTATACCAACGACCAATGGTCGATGGCGGGCGCGCAATTGCTGACGACGCGCTACCTGCCCGCGCAACGCTTCGCGCACGATCCGTCGCAAATCGTCACCAGCGTGCAATGCCCGCGCGAATGGTGGCGTCCGATCAACATGGCGATGGCCAGGTTCCCGCGCAACGCATTCGACTATGTCTGGCTGATCCGTCCCCCCGCCTATGACCCGCGCTTCAACGAGGGGCTGGTGCCGATCTGGCGCGACGGGACGAGCGTGCTGTTCCGCGTCGATCATGGCGCGCCGGGGATCAAGGTCAGCGACGAATCGCTGCGCCTGCGCTCGCGCCCGATGCCGACGCCGTTCTGATCAGCCGCGGCGGAACGGGGTCAGTTCGCCGAGATAGTCTTGGTCCGCCTCGACCGAGGCGCGTTCGCGCGCGAGAAAGTCCGAAATCGCGCGGCGGAAATTGCGGTCGGGAATGTAATGCGCGGACCAGGTCGGCACCGGGACATAGCCGCGCGCGAGCTTGTGCTCGCCCTGCGCGCCCGCCTCGACCGTCTTGAGCCCGCGTGCGATCGCGGCGTCGATCGCCTGGTAATAGCACAGCTCGAAATGGAGGAACGGGACCTCCTCGGTACAGCCCCAATAGCGGCCGTACAGCGTCTCCGCGCCGATCAGGTTGAGCGCCCCCGCGATCGGCCGGCCGTCGCGATCCGCGAAGATCAGCAACACCTTGTCCGCCATCGTCTCGCCGAGCAGCGTGAAGAAGCGCCGTGTCAGATACGGCTGGCCCCATTTGCGGGCGCCGGTGTCCTGGTAGAATCGCCAGAACGCGTCCCAGTCCGCCTCGGTGATGTCCGCGCCGGTGACATGGCGGATCGTCAGCCCCTCGACCGCGGCGGCACGTTCCTTGCGGATCGCCTTGCGCTTGCGGCTGGCGAGCGCGTCGAGGAAAGCGTCGAACCCGGCATAACCGTCGTTCTGCCAGTGGAATTGGGTGCCTTCGCGCAAGAGCCAGCCCGCCGCCTCGAACGCGGGAAGCTGGTCGGGCGTGACGAACGTGGCGTGGGCCGAGGACAATTGGTGCTGGTCGGTCACCGCCTCGATCGCCGCGATCAGCGCGGGCGCGGTGGCGGGATCGCGCAGCAACAGCCGCGGGCCGGGAACGGGCGAGAAGGGCACCGCGACCTGCAGCTTGGGATAATAGGCACCGCCCGCGCGCTCCCACGCATCCGCCCAGGCATGGTCGAAGACATATTCGCCCTGGCTGTGGCTCTTGGCATAGGCCGGCGCAATTCCGGCGGGGCGGCCGTCGGGGCCGTCGACGATGATCGGGATCGGTTGCCAGCCGGCGCGCGGCGTGGCGCTGCCCGAGGCTTCCAGGATCGACAGGAAGGCATGGCCCACGAACGGGTTGGTCGCGCCGGCGCAGGCGTCCCAGTCCGCCGCTGGAATGGCGGCGACGCCGTCGGCGATGCGGGCGGTGACGGCGTTTGTGCTCACGACTCCAAACTAGGGGTTCGGCGGCTGCTTCTCAACCGTCTGGCGGTCGATTGCCCAGCATAAGGCAAGCAGGAGGAAGGGGGTCGCGCATTCGCGGTGGCGTTCGCCGAATTCGAACCACACGCCGAACAGCACCCATTGCAGGACGCACGCCGCGATCAGCAGCAGCAGGGCGAGCGGCAAACGGCCCTGGCGGATCGCCGTGGCGCCGAGCAGCGCGATCTGCGCCAGCTGTGCGACCGGCCACAACAGCGCAGCCAGCGCGCGCGGGATCGACGGGTGCATCGCCTCCAGCCGGATCACCCCGAACACCCCGATCCCCGTCGCGCGGACCAATTTGGTCGCGGTCAGCCGGAGGAAGGCGGCGGGATGGTGTTCGATCCACTCGAGCGCGATCGCCTTGATCCGCGCGGTGTAGGTCAGTTCGGGCAAGCCCTTGAGCGCGGGCGGTGGTGGCTCCCAATTGCCGGTGGCGGCGGGATTGTTGCCGATCCACAGGCTTGCCCCGCTCGCGCTCGTCAAGGGCACGAAGGTGTGGAACAGCGTCCAGTTGCGGACCCACCAGGGCAGCAGCACGACGACCGCGACCATCGCGCCGCGCAAGCCGAACAGCACCATTGGTCCCCATCCGCTCCGGGCCAGCAGCACGATGCCGAACAGGGCGGCAAGCGGCGCCTCGCCGGGCTGGGTCAGCGCGAGCAGCCCCGCCGGCACGCCGAGCGCGACCGCACCGCGCCAGCCCGCACGCGGCGTCAGCCACGCCAGCGCGAGCAGCACGATGAGCAGCGCGCACAGCGACTCCTTCTGCGCGAGCGGTGCCGAGAACAGCACCGACGGCCACACCAGATACAGCCACGCTGCCCGCCGCCCCGCGAGCGGATCGCCGAGCCGCGCGCCCAGTTTCGCGATCGACGCGGCGGTCCCAAGATCGGTCAGCGTGCCCAGCGCGAGCAGCGACGCGGTCGAGAAGCCGAGTACCGCGCCCCATGCCGCGAGCACGACCGGATAGACCGGCGGGAACAGCGCGCGCCAGTCGGATCCGAAATAGGGTTCGTACAGGACCAGCCCGCGCCCGGCGAGAAGGCCCTGCGCCAGGACCCGGTAGGATTGCGGGTCGCCGGGCGATACACGCCCCGCGCCGATCCACGCGGCGCCGACGCGCAACGCCAGCATGACGGCGCACAGAAGGACGAGCCCGCTCGCGCCGGGTCGCTCGCGCAACCGCGCGATCCCGACCGTGGCGAGCGCACCCCATACCGCGATCGCCGCGAAGCTTCCGCCGGTCAGCCCCCAGCGTGCCGCGAGATCGGGGAGCGTCGACAGGCCATAGAGCGCCAGCACCGTGAACAGCGCGGCGGTCGCAAGCCGCAGGGCGAGGGTCTCGCGCATCACTCGCCGAAGGCGGTGGCGCGGTACAGCAGCGTGATTGCGACGCGACGGTTGCGCGGGTCGGTCGGGTTGGTCGGGATGATCGGCTCGCGGTCCGCCACGCCCTCGATCCGGTTGAAGCGATTCTCGGGCGTGCCCCCGGCGGCGAGGCGTCGCCGCGTCGCTTCGGCCCGCGCGCTCGACAGCATCCAGTTGTTCATCGCGAGCGGATCGCCGTAGCCGAGGCTATCGGTATGGCCGCGGATCATGATCGGGTTGGCGGTGCCCTTGATCGATTGTGCGATCAGCCCGAGCAGGGCCGACGCGCGCGGTTCGAGCTGGGTCGTGCCGAGGTCGAACATCGAATAATCGGCATCGTCGAGCAGGTCGATCCGCAACCCGTTCTGCGTGCGGACGAAGCGGACGTGCGACGACAGTTTCACCAATTGCGGGTTGGACGCCATCGATGACAGAACCTGCCGGCGCATCTTCTCGAAATTCTTGCGATCCTCGACCGACATCGCGGTCCGGTCCTTGAGCGTGCCCTTCTGCCCCGAGCCGACCTGCATCCCGCCGGTCGCGTCGATCGGCACGGTCATCGCGCGGGTGCCGGTCTGCGACGCCTTGTGCTGGTAATTGTCCTTGTCGGTGATCGACGAGCCGCCGAACAGCCCCATCGAGCCGGCGCTGTTCTGCTTGAGCTGGACGAGCGTCGGCGAGAAATAGTCGGCGAGCGCCTTGCGCTGCTTCTCGTTGGTCGCGCCGAGCAGCCACATCAGCAGGAAGAACGCCATCATCGCGGTGACGAAATCCGCGTAGGCGACCTTCCAAGCCCCGCCGTGATGGCCGCCGTGGCCCTCGATATAGATCTTCTTGTAGATGATCTTGGGCGGCTGGTTGGTCCCATGCGGCGCGCGCGCGGCCATCAGCGGCGGTTCCCGAGCACGACCGGATCACACAGCATCGCCACCGCGCGAAGCGCAGAGACGGCATCGGCGTAGGCACTTCCCCGGGGAGGCGTTGAACCGAGTAAGTTTGGCTCGAACAAAGCCACAAAGTCACGAAGAGAAGAGGGCGTCTTGTTCTCGCGTTGCCGTGCCTCGATCGGGCCACCGACCGATGCGGACCGCTTTGCGGCTTTGTGGCTTTGTGCGAGATTTCCTGCTTTGAAACGCATCGCGCCAACGGTTTGATAGTGAACTATCACGTCACCGCGCCCGCAGGCCGTCGAAGACTTCGGCGAAGCCCGGCTGGTTCGAATGCGCGATCCCCGAGCGCGCCGCCTCGATCACCAGCGGCTGCGGGTGGCCGTGGAGCGAGGCGATGATGATCTGCTTGACCACGTGATAGATCGCGCCATCCGCCTCGATCACCTGTTTGAGCCGGTTGGCGAGCGGCGCGACGATCCCGTACGCGAGCAGCACGCCCATGAACGTACCGACCAGCGCCGACCCGATCATCGCGCCGAGGATCGCGGGCGGCTTGTCGATCGAGCCCATCGTCTTGACCACGCCGAGCACGGCCGCGACGATGCCGAGCGCGGGCAACGCGTCGGCGAGGCTCGAGATCGTCCCGTGCGGGCCCTCGACCTCGTGGTGGTGGGTCTTGATCATGTTGTCCATCACGTCCTCGACCGCATGGACGTCGAGCGTCCCCGACGAGACGACGACCAGCCGCAACGTGTCCGCGATCAGGTTGATGAGCGTATGATCCGACAGCAGCCGCGGATATTCGGCGAAGACCGCGGAGGACTTGGGATCCTCGACATGCGGCTCGAGCGCGATCGGCCCTTCGGTACGGAGCATCTTCATCAGCTTCGACACCAGGAAGATGACGTCGAGATAGTCCTGCTTCTTGTATTTCGGGCCCTTGAAGACCTTCATGAAGCCGCCGCCGAGCGCCTTCAGTTCCTTCATCGAATTGCCGATGATCAGCGCGCCGACCGCGGCGCCGCCGATGATGAGCATTTCGTGCGGAATCGCTTCCATCACCGGACCCAGCGCGCCGCCAGTGATGGCAAAGCCGCCGAAAATCATCACGAGGAGAACGACGAGGCCGATTGCGGGAAACATGAGTGGCGGTAAGCCCTTGTAAACGCTGCGTTGGACGATGCTGCAAGACGCTCGCGACCCGCATTGGCCGCTATGGTTACGGTCTAGGGGGATTCCGTAGCAAAACGGTTAACCAGCAGTGGGGCTGGCGTTAATTCTTGCGGTTCCCGGCGAAGCGCTACCTTGCGTCACCCCGGCGAAGGCCGGGGCCGCGCGGTTACCCGGGCGCGGCAGGACGGCTGGGCGCGGTATCGCCGGTTGTGCCCCCTGACATCGCGGCCCCGGCCTGCGCCGGGGTGACGGTGCTGGAATCAGCGCAGATAGGTGAACAGCGACAGGCTGCTCAGCTTGGTAAAGCTCGCCTGGGTCGCCGACAGGATCGTCATCTGCTTCTGCAATTCCGTAATCGCTGCGGACAGGTCGGTGTCCTCGAGCCCGGTACGGTCGCTCTCGCGCGCTGTGGCCGCGTCGGTCGCCTGCGAGGACACGATGTCAAGTCGCGCGGCACGGGCGCCGACCGATCCCTGCACGTTGTTGACCTGCGTCTGCGCGGCGCCGAGCCCGTCGATCGCGTCGGAAGAGGCTGTCGAAACGTCCCCGCCGGCGTCGAGTGCGGTGATGTAACTGGACAGGATGGCAAACACGTCGGTCTTGCCGCCCGCCTTGGTCTTGATGTTGCCGAACACGCGCTCCGCGCTGTCGGTCGCCGATACCGAGGTGCCGTCGCCGACCGGGATCGCGGGGAGCTCCCCGGTCCCGCCAAGCGACACCGTGCCATCGGCCGCCTGCGTGACCGCGGCGGTGCCGGTCGCAGCACCGAACAACGGCTGGCCACGCGCGTCGCTGGTGTTGGCGAGGCTGACCAGATCGTCGAGGATGCTTTTGAGCTCGGTCGCGATGGTCTTGCGATCGTCGTCGTTGAGCGTGCCGGTATTGGCACGAATCGTCAGCTCCGACGCCCGCTGAAGCTGCGTGGACACGGCAGTCAGCGTCGAATCGGACTGTTCCAGCAGCGACTTTGCCAGGCTGATGTTGCTCGAATAGGCCGACTGGTCGGCATCCGCCTGCTTGATCGACGCGAGCCGGTTGTACGCGACCACGTCCTGCGACGGCGCGGTCAGTTTCTTGCCGGTCGCGATCTGCGTGTTGAGCGTGCTCGTCTGCGCGGACAGACTTGTCATCTGCGCCGAGGTGCGATCGAAAAACAGGCTGGTGCCGATTTGCATGGCGGGTTCCGTCCGGGGCCTAGTGGAGGTCGAGGATCGACTGGAGCGTGTCCTTGGCGACCTGGATCACCCGGCTGGACGCTTGATAGGCCTGCTGGAAGCGCAGCAGGTCGACCGCTTCGGTATCGAGATTGACGCCCGACACCGCGTCACGCGCCGACAGCGCGTTGGTGCGGATCGCGCCCTGCGCATCGGCGACCTGCTTGCGCGCGGCGAGCGCGGCGGCATTGCCCGAGACGAGCGCGGTCGTGTTCGATTCGAAGGCGCCGCTGGTGCGCAGCGTATCGAGCTTGCCGAGATTGCTATTGTCGCGCGGTCCCGCGCCGACTGCCGCCGCGGCGACGCCGCGCGGGTCGGTCAGCGCTACGGTAATGTCGGTCGGGCTGGTCCCGGTCGCGAACAGCGCGGTGCCGGCTTTCGAATCGAGATCCGCGCCGCCCTGCTGCACCGCGTTGACGCCGTCGGTGAACGACGTCGCGGTCGCGTCGAGCTTGATCCGCGCATCCGATATCCGCTGCGCGCCTTCGACCACGCCCGCCAGCGCGCCGCCGGACGGGGTGACGTTCGCTTGCGAACGCTGCAGCGAAAAGGCGATGACGCCGTCGGTACCGCGCGCGAATTGCAGCGTCTCGGCCTGGTTGCCCGAAACGAACGACGGACCGCCCGCGTTGCCGAGCTTGACCGCGGCGCGGCCGTAGGAATCGATCGACACCGACACGTCGCTGATCGCGCTCATCTGATCGAGGATCGAATCGCGCTGGTCGGCCAGCTGCGCCGCGCCGACGGAGCCGGGCTTGACCCGCGACAGCCCGTCGTTGACCTTCGCGAGCGAGGCGCCAAGCCCGTTGAGCGTGGAGACCGCATTGGCGGCGGTCACGTCGACGTTGCTGTCGAGCTGGTCGAGTGCCTTGCCGGTGGCGCTGAACGATCCCGCGACCGCCGTCGCCTGTTCGAGCAGCGCGGCGCGGGGTGTCGTCGCGGTCGGATCGGCGGCGACCGCCTTGCTCGCGTTGAAGAAGCTGGTCAGCCGGTCGCCGAGCTGGTTGCCGGTCAGCGCGGTCTCGATCTGCCCGAGCCAGGTGATGCTGGTGTCGCTGCGCGCGAGATCCGACTGCGACGTGCGCACGTCGGCATCGCGCAACGCATCGGCCGAGCGCGTGATGCCCGACGTCGTGACGCCGAACCCGCTGCCGTTCACCGTCGCCGAGTTCAGCCCGGTGGCGGGCGCGATCTCGGACAGGTCGGTGGTGCGCTTGGCGTAGCCCGGCGTCGACGCATTGGCGATATTGTCGGAAACGGTGGTCAGCGCGGTCTGATACGCTTTGACGCCACTCGCGCCGATGCTCAGCATGTCGCTCATGGCGTCTTGGCCTCACTCGTCGCTGCGGGGGGCGCCGCTGGGGTCGTCTGCAGCCCGGCCTGCACGCCTGCCTGCGATTTCGCGAGAAACGCGGTCATCGCCTTGCCGATGCCGAGCGGCGCGTGCGCGGCCATGGTCTGCGCGACCTGCGTGTCCTGCATTTCCTTGAACGTATCCATACCCTTGGACCCGAACAGATCGTCCTCGGCGAGATGCGTCGAGCGCATCGCCTTGACCATCATGCCGGTGAACACCGCCTCGAACTTCTTGCCGGCGGCATCGAGGTTGGCGCGGTTCGACAGCCGGCTGGTGTCGGTCGCGACACCACCGACCGCCGAAGGCGCGTTGACCGGGGGAAGGGCAGGGACGTCACTCACAATACGATCAACTCCGCTTTGAGCGATCCCGCTTCCTTGAGCGCCTCGAGGATCGCGACCAGGTCGGCGGGCGACGCGCCGATCGCATTGATCGCCTTGACCACGTCGGACAGTTTGGGACCGGGCGCGATCAGGAACATCGGGTGCTTTTCCTCGTCGACCGCGATGCCCGACTTCTGCGCCTTGGTCGTCTGGCCCTGGCTGAACGGCGCGGGCTGGCTGACGCGTTCGTTCTCGTCGATCCGCACGGTCAGCTTGCCGTGGGTGATCGCGGCGGTGCTGACGCGGACCGCCGAGTTGATCACGACGGTGCCGGTGCGCGCGTTGACGATCACCTTGGCGGGCGGCTCGGCCGAGACGACGGTGAGGTTCTCGATCTCGCTCATCAAGGTCGCGCGGACGTCCCCGCCGATCGGCGCGCGGACCGAGACCGACACGGCGTCGACCGCCTGCGCCACGCCGGTGCCGAAGCGCGCGTTGATCGAACCCGCGACGTTCTGCGCGGTCGTGAAATCGGCGCGCGCCAAGTTGAAGGTCAGCGCGGGCGTGTTCTCGAACCCGGTCTTGACCGCGCGCTCGACCGTCGCGCCTTCGGGAATGCGGCCGGTCGAAGGGATGTTGATGACGATCTGCGACCCGTCCTTGCCCTCGGCACCGAGGCCGCCGACCGCGAGGTTGCCCTGCGCCATCGCATAGATCTGGTTGTCGGCACCGAGCAGCGGCGTCAGGATCAGCGCACCGCCACGCAGCGACTTGGCCTTGCCCATCGAGGCGACGGTGATGTCGAGCTTCTGCCCGGGCTTGGCAAAGGGGGGCAGTTCGGCGGTGATCATCACCACCGCCGCGTTCTTGAGCCCGGGATTGACGTTGGCGGGCAATTGCAGCCCGAAGCGCGAGGTTACCGCCTTCATCGACTGAATGGTATATTCGAGATTGTCGTCGCCGGTGCCGGGCAGCCCGACGACCACGCCATAGCCCGTCAGCTGGTTGGTACGGATCCCCTGGAACCCGCCGAGATCCTTGATCCGGTCGGCCGAGGCGGGGGCCGCGACGACGAGCGCGAGGAGCGTGGCCAGCAGCAGACGCAGCATCAGAACGGACTCACGACGGAGAAGAAGCGACCGAGCCAGCCCTGGCGGCTCGCCCGCGCGACGTCGCCCTTGCCGGTATAGGCGATTTGCGCATCGGCGACCCGGGTCGACGGGACGCGATTGTCGGCGTCGATGTCGGCGGTGCGGATCAGCCCCTTGATCTGGACGAACTCGTCGCCGCGGTTGAGCGTGACCCGCTTCTGGCCTTGTACCAGCATCGTGCCGTTGGGCAGGACGCGGCTGACCGTGACGCTGATCTCGCCCGACAGCGTGTTCGACTGGTCGGCGGCACCGCCGCCCTTGAAGTTGCGGTTGCCGCTGGTCGCGATGTCGGTCCCCTGGAACAGCGCGAGCCGCCCGGTGGTCGGCGGGGTGAACGCCAGGCTGCCCGACGAATCGAGCTTGGAGTTCGCCGACTTGGACGCCGCGGTGCGCTCGACCAGCACGATCGTCAGCGGATCGCCGACGCGGCGGGCGCGGGTCCCTTCATACAGGGCCGCATACCCGTCGCCGACCTGGAAGATCGATCCCGTCGCGGCCGCCGGCGCAAGCGCCGGTTCGGGCATCGCCGCCGAGAAATCGACCGGCGGCGTCTTCTTGCCGAGCAGGCGCGACTCGGCCGCGCTGGGCAAAAACAGCGCAAATCCGACGATCAGCTGGATGGCGAACGGCTTCATGACTCTAGCCATCAGATATTTTGATTAACATATTTGAGCATTTCGTCGGTCGCGGTGATCATTTTTGAATTCACCTCATACGCGCGCTGGGTTTCGATCATGTCGACCAGCTCCTCGACGACGTTGACGTTCGATCCCTCGAGCTGCCCCTGGCGGATATTGCCGCGTCCGTCCTGCCCGGCGATGCCGAGGTTGGCGGCACCGCTCGCCGCGGTCTCGGTCAGGTAATTGTCGCCCTTGCTCAGCAACCCGGCCGAATTGGGGAAGCTCGCGACCTGGATCTGGCCGAGCTCGCTCGGGGTGGTCTGGCCGGGGATCGTCGCCGAGACGGTGCCGTCGGTGCCGATCGTGATCGCGGTCGCGCCCTGCGGCACGGTGATGCCCGGCTGGACCTGATAGCCCTCGCTGGTGATCATCAACCCCTCGGGCGAGCGCGAGAAATTGCCCGCGCGGGTGTAACCGAGCGTGCCGCCCGGCATCTGCACCTGGAAATACCCGTCGCCGTCGAGCGCGAGGTCGAGGCTGTTGTTGGTCGACTGGAATGATCCCTGCGTGTCGATCCGCGCGGTCCCCTGGATCTTGACGCCGGTGCCGAGGTTGAGCCCGGTCGCGTACTTCGTCTCGGACGTGCTCGGCGCGCCCGGCGCGGTCACCGTCTGGTACGCCAGCGTCTCGAACGCGGCGCGGTCCTTCTTGTACGCGGTCGTGTTGACGTTCGCGAGGTTGTTCGAGATGACTCGCATGCGCATGTCCTGGGCATCAAGCCCGGTCCGCGCGATATGCATGGCTGCACTGCCCATCGTCTATTCCTTCAGCTCGGCAGCCGCATCACAGATGCAGCGCTTTCGTCCATGTCCTTGGCCGACTTCATCATGTTGGCCGAAACTTCGTAGCTGCGCTGGTTCTCGATCATGTCGACCAGCGCCTGGGTCATGTTGACGTTCGATCCCTCGAGCGCGCCGCTCTCGACCTTGGCGTCGAGATCCTGCGGCAGCGTGCCGCCGCCCTTGACGTAGAGCAGGTTGTCGAGACCCTTGACCGTCTTGGTGCCGGTCGGGTTGGCCAGCTTGAGCTGGTCGATCACCTGCGGGTTCTTGGCGTCGCCGCCCTGCGGAACGATCGACACGGTGCCGTCCGCCGAGATCGCGATGCTTTGCGCCGGCGGCACGGTGATCGGGCCGCCCGACCCCATCACCGGGAAGCCGTCGCCGGTCTGGAGCACGCCCGACGGCGCGACCTGCAGATCGCCGCGCCGGGTGTAGGCCTCGCTCCCGTCGGGCGACTGGACCGCGAGCCAGCTGTCGCCGGTGATCGCGACGTCGAGCGAACGGCCGGTCTGCTGGATCGCGCCGGAGCTGCGGTCCGCGTCGAGCACGTCGCCAGAGGTCGGCTCGCGCGATTCGAGCGGCGAGCCCTTGAGCGACAGCCGGTCGAACACGACGCGATCGGCGCGAAAGCCGGTCGTCGAGGCGTTCGCCATGTTGTTGGCGATCGCGGCCTGTGACGCGAGATGCGCCTTGAGCCCCGTCGCCGCCGTGTAGACCAGCTTGTCCATGCTGCGCTCCGGTTCTGCCTAGATCAGTTGCGGATGTTGAAGATGGTCTGCGAAATCTGGCCGTTGATATCGAGCGCCTTGGCATTCGCCTGGAAGTTGCGCTGCGCGGCGATCAGATCGACCAGTTCCTCGGTGATATCGACGTTCGAGCCCTCGAGCGTGCCCGCGCTGAGCGACCCGAAGCCGTTCTCGTTCGCCGAGCCGAGCGCGGCCGACCCCGAAATGCCGGTCGCCGACCAATAGCTGTTGCCGGTCTGGCGCAAGCCCGTCGGGTTGGCGAAGTTGGCGAGCGCGACCTTGCCGAGCGCGACCGTGTCGCCGTTCGAATAATTGGCCGAGACGATCCCCTGCTTGTCGACCGACACGCCGGCGAGCTCGCCGACCGAGGCACCGTCCGCGGTCTTGGCGTTGACCGAGAAGGGGCTCGACTGTTGCGTCGATCCCGTCAGGTCGAGCTTGATCGTCTGCGCGACGCCGCCGGTGGTCGGATTGAACGAGTCATAGGTCACCGACGACGGCGTCGAGGACAGGTTGCCGGACGCATCGAACGTCACCGGCGTTCCCGCATTCGATCCGCCGACCTTGAGTTCCTGGTCGCCGACATAGCTGTGGACGGACCATGAATCGGCACCGGTATGGACATAATAGCTGGTGAGCGTGCTCGCCTTGCCCGCCGAATCGTAGATCGTCGTCGCGGTCGAGCTGTTGTAGCTGGATGCGTTGGTCGGCGAGAAGGGCGCGGACGGGGTCGACGCCGCGGCGTACAGGTTGATCTTCAGCGCGACGTTGGCGGTGGCCGCGGGCGTGCCGTTGGTCTCGGGCAGGTTGAGCGCGATCAGGCCGTCGGTGCCGCTGGCGGTGGTGTTGCCCTTCGCGTCGACCGGATAGCCGAGCAGCGCCGACCCTTGCGCGTCGACGATGTTGTGCGTCGCCGGATCGACCTGGAACGCGCCGTTGCGGGTGTAGGCGGTCGCGGTGTTCACGCCGCTGGTCTTGACCGCGAAGAAGCCGTCGCCGGTGATCGCGAGGTCGAGCGACGAGCCGGTCGTCTTGAGGTTGCCCTCGCCGAACTGCTGGCGGTTCGACTTCACCACCGCGCCCGAGCCGACCAGCTTGGTCGGATCGGTCGCGATGCTCGAGGCGATGACGTCGGCGAAATCGGTGCGGCTCTTCTTGAAGCCGTTGGTCGAGACGTTGGCGAGGTTGTGCGAGACGGTCGAGAGTTCGGTCTGCGCGGCCTGCAGGCCGCTGAGCGAGGTATAGAAGGACATCGGGTTGCTCCTGTGAATCGATTAGACGGGAAGGGGATCAGCCGACCTGGCGGACGGCGCTGGCGGCGACTTGCCCGATGCCGGGCAGGGTGAGCATCGGCTCGCCCGACGCGGGCAGCGAAACCGCGGCGACCGGCGCCCAGACGAGATTGCGCGACGTGACGCTGGCCCCGCCGTTCGCCGCATTGACCGAGACGGTGAACGGGCCGGTTCCCGCCTCCGCGCCGTCCGCGGTCTTGCCGTCCCAGTCGTAGGTCGCGGTGCCGGCCTTCTGCGCGCCGAGCGACAGCGTGTTGAGCGTCTGCCCGTTGGCGTCCTTGATCGACACGGTGACGTCGGTCGCATCCTTGTCGAGCTCGACCGCGCCGGCGAGGCCGCCCGCCGAACGGCCGTAGGCGGTCGACCCTTCGGTCAGCACGGTCTTGCCGACATAGGCGAGCGCGTCGCTGGGCGTCGTCGCGCCGAGCTTGTCCTGGATCGCCTTCAGGGTGGTGCCCATGTCGGCGATCCCCGACGTGCTCGAGATCTGCGCGAGCTGCGCGACCATCTGGGTGTTGTCGACCGGTGAGAACGGGTCCTGGTTGTTGAGCTGCGCGGTCATCAGCTTGAGGAAATCGCCGGTGCCGAGCGACGAGGAGGACGACGTCTTGGCGGCATTCGCCGCGGCGGTGCTGCTGGCATTGATGCCGAGGCTGGTGAGCGTGGAGTCGAAAGTGGAGGCCATGATCAGCGTCCCAGTTTGAGGGTATCGAGGATGAGCGACTTCGCGGTCTGCATGACCTCGACGTTGTTCTGGTAGCTCCGCGAGGTCTCCATCATGTCGACCAGCTCGCGGGTTTCATCGACGCCCGACTGCCAGATGTTGCCATCCTTGTCGGCGAGCGGATGCGACGGATCGTAGACCTTGGTCGGGCCTTCGCCCGCGGTGACGATGCTCTCGACATTGACGGTCGCGAGACCGGAGGCCTTGTCATATTGCGTGCGGAAGACCGGCTTGATCGTCTTGTAGGCGGTCTCCGCGCTGCTCGTGACCGCGCCCGCATTGGCGAGGTTCGACGCGGTGGTGTTCATCCGCACGAGCTGCGCGGACATCGCGCGCCCGGCGACCTGAAAGATGGAAAGCGGTTGTTCGGCCATCTGTTATTCGCCCTTCAGAGCACGGGTGATCTGGCCGATCCGCCCGTTGAGGAAGGAGAGCGTCGTCTGGTAGGCGACAGCATTCTCGGCGAAGGCGGTCTGCTCGGTCGACAGTTCGACCGTATTGCCGTCCAGCGAGGGCTGCGACGCGGTACGGTAGCGCATGGCGCCGGCGATGCTGGCGCTGCCGCCGGTGTCGACCGCATTCTCGGCGGTCGCCAGCGCGGTATTGAAATCAATGTCCTGCGCCTTGAACCCGGGAGTCGAAGCGTTCGCGATATTGGACGCAAGGACACCCATGCGCTGCGAGCGCACCTCGAGTGCCGCCCCATGTACCCCGAACAGTCCTTCGCTGGGCATCGCCCGTCTCCAGCGCATGATTGCGCAGCCAGGTCTCAGCAAGGGGCGTGCCAAATGCGCATGGGGTCGGGCCGGCAAGCAAAGCGGTGGAAAAGCGGCAATGGCTTGCCGGACGGCGGCAAACCGGTTGCCGCCCCCCTGCCGTCGCGTCGGCAAAAGCGAGACCTCTGCGAAACCATCCGTGTTCTCCCGCGAAAGCGGGAGCCCAGGAGTCGCGAGAGCTGTTGGCTGTTGTTTTGGTTGGCTCTGGATTCCCGCCTTCGCGGGAAACAGCAAACGGGGGGGGCGGGAACCGACTTCGGCAAAAGTCTCGCACAAGCCGGAGTGGCGGGGTTAGACCAAACCTAAACCGTCACCAGTTTGGCCCACGGCTTGCAGTGCGTCCTGCGATGTCCATGACCCTTGCCCCGTTCCTCGACCCCATCGCCTTCGCCATCGTCGTCGGCGGTACGGTGACCGCTGCGGCGCTGCGGACCCCCGCGGGGGACATCGGCCGGGGGATGGCGGCGCTTCGCACGCTGGCTGCGCCGCGCTTTGCGGCGGATCCGCTGGTCGATCAGATCGCCGCGTTCGGGCGGATCGCCAAGCGACACGGCGTGCTCGCGCTCGACCGCTCGGTGATCGCCGACCCCGACATCGCCGCCGCGGTCGCCGCGATCGTCGATGGGGCCGCGCCCGAGGACATCGCGGAATTGCTCCGCCAGCGCCGCCGCGCGCGTGCCGAACGGGCCGCCGCCGTCGCGGAGCTGTGGTCCGGTGCCGCCGAGACCGCCCCTGCGATGGGGATGGTCGGCACGCTGATCGGGCTGGTCGGGATGTTCGTCAAAATGCAGGATCCGCATGCGATCGGCGCGTCGATGGCAGTGGCGTTGCTCGCCACCTTATATGGCGCGTTGCTCGCCAATCTGGTGCTGGCACCGATCGCCGCCCGGCTCCGCCGGATCGCGCGCGACGAGGCGGTCGAGCGGTTGCGGCTCGAACCCCCGCTGATCGCGCTGGCAACCCGCGAACAGCCGCGCCGACCGCTCGCCGTGGCGAAATCGGCATGATCGCGCGCGACGACGACCTTCCTGAAATCGCCCCCGCGCGCCCGGCGTGGCTGATGACGCTCGCCGATCTGGCATTGCTGCTCGTCGCGTTCTTCGTCTTCATGCAGGCCAATCAGCTCGACGGAGGCACGCTGGCCCGCGGGATCCGCGCCGGTTTCGGGGGCGCGGATACCGGTGCCGACGTTCCGCCGGCGCCGATGCCGGTCGCGGCCAGCGCGCTGGACGGCTTTGCGCCGGGGTCGGCGGAGGTGCCGGCCCCGGTCGCGCCGCTGGTCGGCTGGGCGACCGAGGCGCTGCGCGATCCGCGCGCCACCCTTGCGGTGACCGGGATGGTCGACGGCACCACCACCGACGTCGACGCGGCGACGCAGAGTCCGGCGCTGCTGGCCGCCGACCGCGCGCGTAGCGTTGCCAGCGTCCTGATCGCCCATGGGATCGACCCCCGCCGCATTGCCCTTACCGCTGCCGGTCATCCCGGTCGCCGCAGCGTCAGCGTGACGACGGGGTTTGCCGGCAACCGGCAATCCGTTGCCGCGCCGGTTGCCGCTCCTCCTGCCGCCCATACAAGGACCTGATCCATCATGCGCCGTTTGCCGCTGCTGTTCCTCGGCCTCGTCGCCATCCCGGCCTTTGCCGCGCCCGCCTTCGCTGCGCCGTTCCAGGATACCGGCGCGATCGATCGCGCGGTTGCCGCCTTCACCGGCCACGGCGTCGGGAATGAAGGCGGCGCGCGCACGCCCGTGGATGCGCGGCTGAAGCTTGCCGCCTGTCCGATGGTGTCGATGGCGTGGCGCACCGATACGCATGATGCGGTGGTCGTGACCTGCACCGGTCCCGAATGGCGGTTGTTCGTTGCGGTGAAACTCCCCGCCGTCCTGCCAAAGGGCGCAAGCCCCCTGGTCATCACCCCGAGCGCGCAGCCCGCCGCGATCAAGGCGGTCTATGTCATCAAGCGCGGCGATCCGGTGACGATCAGTGCGGGGTCGCCCGGCTTCTCGATCACGCGCGAGGGCGTCGCGGTCGGCGATGCGGTCGTGGGCGGGCGGTTCATGGTCAAGGTCGACGACCAGAAGAACCCGGTCCAGGCGGTCGCGATCGCCGCGGGCAGCGCGACCCTGCCGGGTTGGACAGAATGATTTAAGCTTTGCCGCAACCGGTCGTTATACCCTTCGTCATCTCTTCCCAAAGGTGCTGATGTGGTGGACGCGATCGGACCCAAGACTGTTTCAACGCCGGATCGGCTGGTCGTATCGACCACGCCGGTGACGACGGTCGCCAGCGTGGCAAAGCAACCCGCCGAGGTCGCGCGGCAGCCGCTCGAACTGTCGGCGATTGCCTCGGAGGTCGGCAAGGGCGTGCCGGTCGACAGCCAGCATGTCGAGGATGTCCGCCGTGCGGTGCGCAACGGGACCTATCCGATCACCCCCGACACGATCGCGGATCGCATGCTTGCGTTGAAGCTCAACTGGAGCCCCAAGAAATGACGCCCCCCGCAACGCGCCGAGACGCGCTGATCGCCGTGATCGAAGCGCTTCATGCGGAGATCGCCGCGCTCAAGACCAACGACGTCGGTGCGCTGGAGCGCGCGACGACCGACAAATTGATGCGGATCGAAGCGGTTGCGGCATTCGGCGACACGCCGCCGGGCGCTGAGATGCGCGCGCTGGCCCAGGAAGCCCAGCGGCTGAACGACACCTGCCGGATCTACGTCAACCTGATGGCGGCAAATGTTCGCCGCCGCCTGCAAAATCTGACCGGTTCGGCCGGCATGGCGATGGGGGCGGCACCGGGCACGGTGTATCGCGCGGGGATGGGGCTGGCGGCGTTCGCCTGAAGGGCGGCGGCGTCGCTACCTTTTCATAACCGCTTCCCCGGCGAAGGCCGGGGTCCAGTCGCGCAGGTTTTCATAACGAAGCGCTGACCTTCGCCACTTCTGCTCCTCGACTGGGCCCCGGCCTTCGCCGGGGAAGCAGACAGTTGAAGGAAGCAGCACCCCCCGAAAACTGGCACGTCTCTTGCTGATACCGGGCTGTCCGCCTCATCGCGGATCAACAGCCGGGGACCAATGCCTTTCAATCCGCTTTCCATTCTGAACGGGGCCGTCGATGCATCCGGCGCGGGCGGATCGATTCGCAGCGCGATTGCGAACGCAAGCCAGAAAACCGGCATCGACTTCAACTATCTGATGGGCCAGGCCAAGCTCGAGAGCGGGATGCGCGCCAACGCGCATTCGGGATCGTCGAGCGCGAGCGGCCTGTATCAGTTCGTCGACCAGAGCTGGTTGCGCGTGGTCAAGGCGCATGGCGCGGAACACGGCCTCGGCTGGGCCGCGAACGCGATCTCGACCAGCGCGAGCGGCAAGGCGGTCGTCAACGACCCCGCGACCCGCCAGGCGATCCTGTCGCTCCGCAACGATCCGACCGCGGCCTCGCTGATGGCGGCGGCGCACGCCAGCGACAACAAGGGCGCGATCGAAGGGTCGCTCGGGCGCGCCGCGACCAGCACCGATCTCTACATGGCGCATTTCCTTGGCCTGGGCGGCGCGCGGCAGTTCCTCACCGCGATGCAGACCAATCCCGACCGCAGCGGCGCGGCTATGTTCCCCGCCGCCGCCAATGCCAACCGCAGCGTCTTCTACGATTCGACTGGCGCGTCGCGCTCGCTCGGCCAGATCTACGGCCGTTTCGCCGCAAAGCTCGACGCGGCGAGCGGCACGCAGGGAAGCGATGGCACTTCGGGCCTGTCCGCAACGCGGCTCGGCGAATGGGGCGCGGACGTCATTCCCGGCAATGGCGAGGAATCCACCTCCAACGCCGCGGTCTGGGCGCAGAATACGCTCGCCCAACTCAGCGGAACGTCGAGCTTGTCGGGCACCCGCACCGAAACCGCGAGCCTGCTCCGCCCGACCCCGAATACCGCGCGGCTCGCGTACATGATGCTCGCGACGATGGGAGCCTGATCCAGTGGCACTGTCCCCCAAGCCCGGTGGCGTGATGCCGCTGCTGCGTTCCGCCGCGCTGCCGGTCGCGATCCTTTTGCTCGTCGTGCTGATGGTCGTGCCGATTCCGGCGGCGATGCTCGACGTGTTCTTCATCATGAACATCACGATCAGCCTCGCGGTGCTGATGGTCAGCCTCAACGCGCAGAAGCCGCTCGATTTCTCCGCCTTCCCGACCGTGCTGCTGTTCGCCACTTTGTTCCGCCTGAGCCTCAACGTCGCCTCCACGCGCGTCGTGCTGGTCCACGGGCATGAGGGCGAGAGCGCCGCGGGCCACGTGATCGAGGCGTTCGGGACGTTCCTGATCGGCGGCGATTATGTCGTCGGCCTGTTCGTCTTCGCGATCCTCGTGATCATCAACATGATCGTCGTCACCAAGGGCGCGGGCCGCGTGTCCGAAGTCAGCGCGCGCTTCACGCTCGACGCGTTGCCGGGCAAGCAGATGGCGATCGACGCGGATCTCAACGCCGGGCTGATCACCCCCGACGAAGCCAAGGCGCGCCGGATCGAGGTCTCAACCGAGGCCGATTTCTACGGCTCGATGGACGGTTCGTCCAAGTTCGTGAAGGGCGACGCGGTCGCCGGCCTGCTGATCCTCGCCGCGAACATCGTCGGCGGGCTGATCCTCGGCCCCGTCAGCCACGGCATGACGATCGCTGATGCGGCGCATAATTACGTGCTGCTCGCGATCGGCGATGCGCTCGTCGCGCAGATCCCGTCGCTGATGCTGTCGATCGCCGCCGCCGCGATCGTGACTCGCGTCACCTCCAGCATGGATCTCGCGGGCCAGATCGGCAGCCAGTTCGGCTCGGCGCGGACGTGGACGCCGGTCGCGATCATCCTTGCGCTGCTCGGGCTGATGCCGGGGATGCCGCATCTGGTGATCCTTCCCGCCGCCGGGCTCGCCGGGTTCGCCGCGTGGAAGATGCGCCAGGCGTCGCGCCGCCCGGCCCCGGTCGAGGTGGTCGCGCCCGAGCCGGTCGATCATTCGAAGATCGGCTGGGACGAAGTGTCGGACCTCATGCAGGTCAACCTCGACATCGGTTACGGCCTGGTGCCGCTGGTCGACGAACGTCGCGGTGCGCCTTTGATGGGCCGGATCACCGGGGTCCGCCGCCAATTGTCGAAGGACATGGGCTTCGTCATCCCGCAGGTCCGCGTCCGCGACGACATCAACCTGCCGCCCTACACCTACCGGATCATCGTCGGCGGCGTGGTCGTCGGCGAGGACAGCGTCTCGCCCGACGAAATGCTCGCGCTCGACACCGGGCAGGCGATCGGCGGGCTGATGGGCAAGCGCGCGAAGGACCCGACCTTCGGGCTCGACGCGGTGTGGATCGCGGCGGGGGATGCGGATGCGGCTACGGGTGCGGGCTATCTCGTGGTCGATCCGGGCACCGTCATGGCGACGCACCTCAACCACCAGCTGACCCAGCATTCGGCCGAGCTGCTCGGCCCCGACGAAGTCCAGTCGCTGCTCGACGGGTTGAAGGACCGGGCCGCCAGCCTCGTCGCGTCGCTGTCGCCCAACCCGCTCCCGCTGACGACGCTGACGCAGGTGTTGAAGGGGCTGCTCGCGGAGAACATCCCGCTCAAGGAATTCCGCCGGATCGCCGCCGCGATCGCGGTCGCCGCGCAGCGCACCGCCGATGCCGAGGAAATCATCGAGGCGATCCGCCCCGACCTCGGCGGGCTGATCATCGGAAAGATCTGCGGCGTGCGCGAGCCGCTCCGCGTAATGACGCTGGAGGGCGGGCTCGAGGGGCTGCTCGGCCAGGCGATGCGCGCCGATCCGTCGCGCCGCCACACGATCGAGCCCGATCTCGGCCGTCGCATCGTCGATGCGCTGCAACGCGCGGCACAGCCGCTGGTGGACGAGGCCAAGCCGTTCGCGCTCGTCGTCCAGCCCGCGATCCGCGTCGCGATCCGCAAGCTGGTCAAGACCTGCCTGCCCGACATTCCGGTGATGAGCTTCTTCGAAGTGCCGGAAGAAAAAGCCGTCGAAGTCGTCGCCGTGATCGGCGCTCCCGGAGCTCTCCCAGCATGATGCAGCTTTCGCCCACCGCCTTCTCGGATGCGCAGCCTTTGGTCTATGGCCGCACCGCCGCCGCGCCCGACCTCAAGTTGCTCGCGAAGAAGCATTTGCCGCTAGTCCGGCGGATCGCGTGGCATGTCCACGGCAGCATGTCCTCCTCGGTCGAGGTCGAGGATCTCGTCCAGATCGGGCTGGTCGCCTTGGTCGAGGCGGCAGGTGCGTTCGAGGAGCGCGGGCAGGTGACGTTCGAGCAATATCTCATGACGCGCGTGCGCGGCGCGATGATCGATGCGCTGCGGCGTTCGGCTACGCTCACGCGCGGCGCGATGCAGCGCAAGCGGCTGTATGCGCAGACGGTGGCGGCGATGACGACCGAGCTTGGAAGCGCGCCCGACGAGGCGGCGGTCGCGGCGCGGCTGGGCGTGTCGCACGAGAAACTGCGGATCGATTATGCAAGCGCGCAGCCGGTTCGATTGGAGCCGATCGAGGATTTGTATTCGGACGAAGGCCCGTGGTTCGCAAGCGACGAACCCGACGCCTTCGCGCAGCTTTCGGAGAGCGAAGAACGCGACACGCTGATCACCGCGATCACGTCGCTTCCCGAGCGCGAGGCGCTGGTGATCCAGCTTTATTATGTCGAGGAAATGAACCTCGAGGAGATCGGGCTGGTGATCGGCGTCGGCGCGGCGCGGGTGTGCCAGATCAAGGCGTCGGCGCATGCCAAGCTCAAGAAGGCGATGCTGGGGTAGCGTCCGTCATTGCCCCCTCTCGCTCTTCCCCGGCGAAGGCCGGGGCCCAGGAGCGAAACGGGAGAAGTCGAAGGACTGCGCTTCGTTACCTCAGCCACTTCGATTGGGCCCCGGCCTTCGCCGGGGAAGTGCACCGTTAGGGAGGAAAAGCTAAATCAGCGCACGCGAGGCTGAAGAAAGCGTTCCCGAAATACCACCGTCAGCCACACCCAACGCCTTCCCGGCGAAGGCCGGGGCCCAGGAGCGAAACGGGGAAGTCGAAAGACTGCGCTCCGTTACCTCGACCACTTCGCCTGGGAAGTGCACCGTTAGGGAGGAAGAGCTAAATCAGCGCACGCGAGGCTGAAGAAAGCGTTCCCGAAATACCCCCGTCAGCCACACCGAACGCCTTCCCGGCGAAGGCCGGGGCCCAGGAGCGAAACGGGGGAAGTCGAAAGACTGCGCTCCGTTACCTCGACCACTTCGATTGGGCCCCGGCCTTCGCCGGGGAAGTGCACCGTTAGGGAGGAAAAGCTAAATCAGCGCACGCGAGGCTGAAGAAAGCGTTCCCGAAATACCACCGTCAGCCACACCGAACGCCTCCCCGGCGAAGGCCGGGGCCCAGTAGCGAAACGGGGAAGTCGAAGGACTGCGCTTCGTTACCTCAGCCACTTCGCCTGGGCCCCGGCCTCCGCCGGGGAAGTGCAAAAGCGCAGGGGACGTTCGCGCGCAAATCAGTCGCCCGACGCCATCCCCTGCTTCCGCGCGCCCACGATCATCTTTCGCGCGATCCCGCGCACGGCCTCGTCATCCTGCGTCCCGTCGCTTGCCGGATCGCCTAGATGATCCAGGCTCCCCTCGAGATAATCGAGCAGCCCCGGATGCTTATCCTCGACATATTCCATCAGCTTGAACAGCAGATGCTCGGTCGCGATCTCGCGCTGGCGGACCTGAATTGTGGTGTCGTCGCTCATCATCGCCTCCGGGATTACCGCTCGACCGACTTGGTCAACACAGGGGTCTGCTGATGCTGGACGACGCGCCACACTTCGTGCTCGAGCCGACGGATCACCGACGAACAATGCGCTTCATAGGCCTCATCGCCGCGCTGCGCGTGGACGTGATAGCCGATCACGATCAGCCCTTCCTGCGGGCGCGAGACGGTCCGTTCGGTGAGCTCGGCGCTGTCCCACACCGGCGTGTCGGCGACCGCGTCGATCGCGGCTGTACCCTGCAGCACGAACGGCGGGCGGGGGAGGACCATCACCACCTCGGGGTCGACCTTTTCGCGGTAATTGTCAGGCCCTTCGGTCCAGAGGCTTTCCTCGAAGCTCCACAGCCGTGCGTCTTCCATCATCATTCTCCCGAGTGTCAGGGGAGGAAGGCCGGACGGCGCAAATCGTTCCGAACAAAGGGTCATGGCACGACAGCCGGGGGGCAGATCCGCCCGGAGAGTTTCCAGGCGGACCGGCCGCGGCGGCTATCCCAGGCTCGCCCAGTGCAGGATCGATCGGGTCAGCGCTTCGGCGACCCGCTCGCCGCGGCCGGGGCCGAGGATGATGAATTCGATCTCCGGCAAGACCGGCAACAGCCCCTCCGGCGTGACCCGCGCCAACCCGGCGGGCAGCAGTCGCTGCGAATGCGGCATGATCCCGACTCCGGCGCGCGCGGCGGCGGTCAGTGCGCTGAGGCTCGCGCTGGTGAAGGCGACACGCCACGCACGCCGCGCTGCGTCGAGCGTGGCGATCGCGAGCGATCGGGTGACGCTGGGGGGCGGATACAGCAGCAGCGGGAGTGGCACGGTCGGGTCCAGGGAATAGTCGGGCCGCGCGACCCAGGCGACCTGCTCGCGCCACGCGGTTACTCCGCGCGGATCGCCCGACCGACGTTTGGCGAGGATGATGTCGAGCTGCCCCGCGTCGAACGCATCATAGAGGATCTCGCTCAGTCCCACGGTTACGAGCAGGTCCACCTCGGGATGCCGCCGCGCAAAGCTGGCGAGTACGTCGGGGAGCGCCGAGAGCACGAAATCCTCCGATGCGCCGAACCGCAGCCGACCGCGCAGCGGTACGCCGGTCAGGTGGCGGTCCATCGTGTCATAGGCCTCGAGGATGCGTCGCGCCGGATCGACGAAGCTTTCCCCCTCGACCGTCAACGCGACGCGGTGCGTGTCGCGCGCGAACAGCCGCCGCCCGGTCAGCCCTTCCAGACGCTTGATCTGCTGGCTGACGGTCGACTGGCGCGTGCCGAGCGCGCGGGCCGCGGCAGTGAAGGTGCCCGTTTCGAGCACGGCGAGGAAGGCGCGCAGCAGGTCGGGCCCGATACTGTCCATGGTCATCACGATGCATGATGACTGTTATCGTGTCCATCATGATTGTGCATGACGTCGGCGCGACGTACTTCGGGGCAGGACGAAGGGACTTACCACGATGACTGCTTTTCGCACGATGATCCGCCGCCTGCCGATCGACCCCTATCTGCTGCTGCTGATCGCGACGGTCGCGGTGGCGTTCGCCTTTCCGGCGCGTGGGGCCGCACAGCCCATTGCGGAAGGCAGCGTCACGATCGCGGTCGGGCTGCTGTTCTTCCTGTACGGCGCGCGGCTGTCGCCCGGCGCGGTGTGGGCGGGGATCACGCACTGGCGGCTGCAATCGCTGGTGTTCGCGAGCACCTTCCTGATCTTCCCGCTGATCGGGCTTGGCGCGTATTGGGCGACGCGCGGCTGGTTGCCCCAGGATATCGCGGTCGGTCTGCTGTATCTGTGCCTGCTGCCGTCGACCGTCCAGTCATCGATCGCGTTCACCTCGATCGCGCGCGGGAACGTGCCCGCGGCGCTATGCAGCGCGTCGGTCTCCAACCTGCTCGGGGTCGTGCTGACGCCGTTGCTGGTCGCGTTGCTGTTGCGCTCGGTCGGGGGCGGCGTGTCGCTCCATGCGATCGAGGGGATCGCGCTGCAAATCCTGCTGCCGTTCGTCGCCGGGCAGGTCGCGCGACCGCTGATCGGCGGGTGGCTGGTCGCGCATCGCACGATCACGTCGGTGGTCGATCGCGGGTCGATCCTGCTGGTCGTCTATGCCGCGTTCAGCGCCGGGGTGGTCGCGGGGGTGTGGACCAGCCTGTCGCCGGGCGATCTCGCGATCGTGCTGGCGATCGACCTGGTGATCCTCGCGCTGATCCTGGCGATCACGACTTTGCTCAGCGGCTGGCTCGGTTTCTCGAAGCCGGACGAGATCGCGATCGTGTTCTGCGGGTCGAAGAAGAGCATGGCGGGCGGGATCCCGATGGCGACGATCCTGTTCGCGGGGCATTCGGTCAGCCTGATCGTGCTGCCGCTGATGCTGTTCCACCAGGCGCAACTATTCGTCTGCGCGACGCTCGCGCGGCGTTATGCGCGGCGCGCGGAGGATGTGGCGGAGGTGGCGGTGCTGGCCTGAAGCCGCACCCGACCCACTTACGCTCCAAACATCCGTTCGGGCTGAGCGCAGTCGAAGCCCCCGCGCCACGCCGGCCCTTCGACTTCGCTCAGGGCGAACGGAAGGGGGGAGGGGATCGTCAACGCGCCTTCAGACCGTTACCCCAGCAACAACCCGGCCAGCGCCGCCGACATCAGATTCGCCAGACTCCCCGCCGCCAGCGCGCGCAGGCCGAGCTTGGCGATCATCGGGCGCTGATTGGGCGCGAGGCTCCCCGCCGATGCCATCTGGATCGCGATCGACGAGAAATTGGCAAAGCCACACAAGGCAAAGGTCACCACCGCGGTGGTGTGCGGCGACAGGGTCTTGAGCTTGCCGAGATCGATGAACGCGACGAATTCGTTGAGCACGATCTTCTGCCCGAACAATTCGCCCGCCGCGCGCGCTTCGGTCCACGGGATGTCGAGCAGGAACATGACCGGCGCGAAGACGAAGCCGAGCATCCCCTGGAAGCTCAGATCGGGATAGCCGAACCATCCGCCGATCCCGCCGAGGATCCCGTTCGCCAGCGCGACCAGCCCCACGAACGCGAGCACCATCGCGCCGACCGCAACCGCGATCCGAACGCCCGTTTGCGCGCCGTTGGCGGCGGCCATGATGATGTTGGCGGCGCGTTCTTCCTCGAGCGCCTTTTCGGCGACGTGGAGCACCGCTTCCTCGGGATCGTCGCCGAGCGCGAGTTCGCCCGCCGGTGCCGTCGTCTCGTCGGGCATGATGATCTTGGCCATCAGCAACCCGCCCGGCGCGGACATGAACGACGCCGCGAGCAGATAGGGCAAAGCACCCTGGCCGAGGAAGGTCGCGTAAGCGAGCAGGATCGTCCCCGCGACGCCCGACATGCCGACCGTCATCACCGCGAACAGTTGCGGCGGGGTAAGGCCAGCAAGATACGGGCGGATCACCAGCGGCGATTCGCTTTGCCCGACGAAGATGTTGGCGGCGGCGCACAAGGCTTCCACCTTGGACACGCCGATCACCTTCTCGATCGCGCCGCCGACCCAGCGGATCACGAACTGCATGATCCCGAGATGGTAGAGGATCGACACGAGGGCCGCGAAGAAGATGATGACGGGAAGCGCCGAGAAAGCGAACGCCGTCCCGAAGGTCGGGTCGCTCGCGAGCCCGCCGAAGATCGTCGTCGTGCCCGCCTTGGCATAGCCGAGCAGGTTCCACACCCCGCGCGACATGCCCTCGATCATCTGGCGGCCGATCGTGCTGTGGAGCACGAGGATCGCGATCGTCACCTGCAACGCGAACGCCGCGCCGACCACGCGCAGCCGGATCGCGCGGCGATTTGTCGACAACAGGATGGCAAGCCCCAGGATCACGACGATGCCCAGGATGCCGATCGGAAATTTGTCCACGTATTCCCCGCAGTTTCGCGCGCACTCCCCAAATTACGGCGCGCAACGGGTGGGGACCATACACGCAGACGCGGATAGGGCTAGGGGGCGGGCGGCTGGTTTGGGATAAACTAGGTCGTGCTCCTGCGCAGGCAGGAGCCTAGGGTTACGGGCCCTGTCATATGTAACTCTGGGTTCCTGCCTGCGCAGGAACACAAGACGGGGGAACCGATTCCCTTTTTGCGAACATTCCGCTAGCGTCCCGCGCGATGACGACACCTGCTCCTGCGATCCCGCGTTCGCTTTTCGCCTTTTCGATCTTCTACGGCGGCATGGTCTGCATCGCGGGAGTGCTCGGCAACAAGCAGGTCTCGCTCGGGCCGATCTCGCTGCTCGGGCCGCTCGTCGGGATCGGGCCGCTCGCGGTCGAATCCGGGATCTTCGCCTTCCTGCTGCTCGTCGTCGTGTCGAGCGCGGTGGCGGAACTGCATGGGCGGACGGTCGCCAACCGGCTGGTGCAGATCGGGTTCGTGCCCTTGATCGCATCGATCCTGCTGTCGATCGCCGTGCTCGCCGCCCCCGCCGCACCCGCGATGGAGCCCGCGCGGCGCGACGCGTTCGCGCTGATGATGGGGGGCACGCCGCGGATCTGGCTCGGCGGGATCGTCGCCTACGGGATTTCGCAGACGCTCAACGTCACGATCTTCAGCTGGTTGAAGCGCAACGAGACGGGCGGGCTGTTGTGGCTGCGCGCGGGGATCTCGAGCATCCTCAGCCAGATCGTCGACACGCTGCTGTTCGTGACGATCGCCTTTTACGGCGTGTTCCCGATCGGGTCGCTGCTCGCCGGGCAGATGCTCGCGAAGGTCACGCTGTCGGCGGTGCTGGTGCCACCGCTGATCTATCTGGTGGTGGGCATCGGGCGGCGACTGGATCGCGCTTAACCGTCACCCCGTCGACGGCGAGACCTCTGTGAAAGTCGACTTGTTGCCTTCCCGTCACCCCGGCGCAGGCCGGGGCCGCCATGCCAGCGGGCAAAACCGTCGATACCGCACCCCGGCGTCCCGCCGCGCTCAAATAACCACACGGCCCCGGCCTTCGCCGGGGTGACGGCTTGTGGCTTTCGCATCCATGCCATCCGAGATAAGGCGCGGGCATGACCGATCATTCCCCCGCTCCAGCCTTGCTCGCCAAGGCCGAAACGCTGGTCGAGGCGCTGCCCTACATGCAGCGCTATGCCGGCAAGACCTTCGTCGTGAAATATGGCGGGCACGCGATGGGCGACCCCGAGGCCGCGCGCGATTTCGCCGAGGACGTCGTGCTGATGAAGGCGGTCGGGATCAACCCGGTCGTCGTCCACGGCGGCGGGCCGCAGATCGGCGCGATGCTCAAGCGCCTGGGCGTCGAATCGCGGTTCGTCGACGGTCTGCGCGTAACCGATGCGGAAACCGCGCGGATCGCCGAAATGGTGCTCGCGGGCTCTATCAACAAGGAAATCGTCGGCTGGATCGGCCAGGCGGGCGGCCGCGCGGTCGGCATTTCGGGGAAGGATTCGAACTTCGTCACTGCGGTCAAGGTCGGGCGCGAGACGCCCGATACGCTGCAGGGGATCGAGCGGCACGTCGATCTCGGGTTCGTCGGCACGCCGGTCGGCGTGGACCGGCGGATCATCGATACGCTGTCCGAGGCCGGGATCATCCCGGTGGTCGCGCCGATCGCGATCGGCACCGACGGCCATACCTATAACATCAACGCCGACACGATGGCGGGCGCGATCGCCGCCGCCTTGGGCGCGGAACGGCTGTTCATGCTGACCGACGTGGTCGGCGTGCTCGACAAGGACAAGGAGCTCGTCACCGATCTCGATCCGGCGGGCGTCGCCCGGCTGCGCGCCGACGGGACGATCTCGGGGGGGATGATCCCCAAGCTCGAGACGTGCGTCCACGCGGTCGAGAGCGGTGTCGGCGCGGCGGTCATTCTCGACGGGCGCGTGCCGCATGCCATGCTGCTCGAGATCTTCACCAAGCGTGGGGCGGGGACGCTGGTCCGGCGCTGAGCGACCGACCTATACTTCTGCCGTCACCCTGAACTTGTTTCAGGGTCCACCGCACAGCGAGTCCGGTCCGGGCCCGTCGCGCGGTGGATGCTGAAACAAGTTCAGCATGACGGAAGGTGGGGCGGAACGGCGTCCGGGGGGGGCGAAACGATCCGGTGCCGTCGCGAGACGCTAAGGGGGTGTTCGCATTTGCGAGATACCGCTAGGATCGCACAGCTCAACGCCCGGAGACGCCATTTTGCATACGATCATCCAGATATTGCAGGTCCTGATCAGCGCGATCACGACGATCGTGCTGATCCAGGTGGTCCTGTCGCTGCTCGTCTCGTTCAATATCATCAATACCTACAACGAGCTGGTGCGCTCGATCTACAACGGCCTCAACCGCGGGACAGAACCGCTGTACCGCCCGTTCCGCCGGATCCTCCCCGATTTCGGGCAGATCGATCTCGCACCGTTCGCGCTGCTGCTGACGCTGCGGATCATCAGTATCGTCCTCAACAATTACGACGCGCACCTGCTGGTCGGCGCGCCGCTCTGATCCGGAAGGGCTCGACATGACCGCTACCCTCATCGACGGCAAGGCGTTCGCCGCCGGCCTGCGCGCGCGCATCGCCGCACAGGTCGCGACCTTTACCGAGGCCGCCGGCCGCGCGCCCGGCCTCGCGGTCGTGCTGGTGGGCGAGGATGCGGCCTCCGCGGTCTATGTCCGCAACAAGGGCAAGGCGACGCAGGGCGCGGGGATGATCAGCGTCGAGCATCGCCTCGCGGTCGACGTCGCGCAGGACGACCTGCTCGCGCTGGTCGACACGCTCAATGCCGATCCCGCGATCGACGGGATCCTCGTCCAGCTCCCGCTCCCCGGCCATATCGACGAGCTCGCGGTCACGACGCGGATCGATCCCGACAAGGATGTCGACGGTTTCCACCCGGTCAATGCCGGACGGCTCGCGACCGGGATCGCAGGCTTCGTGCCGTGCACCCCGCTTGGTTGCGTGATGCTGCTGAAGGATACGCTCGGCGACCTGACCGGGCTCGACGCGGTGGTGATCGGCCGGTCGAACATCGTCGGCAAGCCGATGGCGCAATTGCTGATCGCCGAAAGCTGCACCGTCACGGTCGCGCATTCGCGCACGCGCGACCTGTCGAGCGTGGTCAAGCGCGCGGACATCGTGATCGCGGCGGTCGGACGGCCCGAGATGGTCAAGGGCGATTGGCTCAAGCCCGGCGCGACCGTGATCGACGTGGGGATCAACCGGACCGAGGCGGGGCTCGTCGGCGACGTCGATTTCGCAGGCGCGATGAGCGTCGCGGGCGCGGTGACGCCGGTGCCGGGCGGGGTCGGCCCGATGACGATCGCCTGCCTGCTGCGCAACACGCTCGTGTCGGCGGCACGGCGCGAAGGCGTGGTGCTCGACGAGACGGCCCTGTGATCGCCGCCCGGGTGGCGATCGGGGCATGATCGAACTCTACATCTCCTCGCTCATCACCTTCTTCGTGGTGATCGATCCTCCCGGCTGCGCGCCGATCTACGCCGGGCTGACCGCGGGCGCGTCCCCGGTCCACGCGCGTTCGATGGCGATCCGCGCGGTGATGGTCGCATCGGGCATCCTGCTGGTGTTCGCGCTGTTCGGCGAGGCGCTGCTCCACGGGCTCGGCATCAGCCTCGCCTCGTTCCGCATCGCGGGCGGGATCATGCTGTTCCTGATCGCGCTGGAAATGGTGTTCGAAAAGCGCACCGAACGCCGCGAGGACCGCGCCGCCAAGATTGCCGGCACGCCCGAAGTGGAGGACGTTTCGATCTTCCCGATGGCGATGCCGATGATCGCGGGGCCGGGGTCGATCGCGTCGGTGATGCTGCTGATGAGCCGCAACGAAGGAATCGAGCGCTCCGCGGTCGTGCTGGGGGCGCTGGTCACGATCCTGCTGCTGACGCTGGTGGCGTTGCTCGCAGCGGGGCCGATCATGCGCGTGCTGGGCGCGAAGATCGAGGCGGTGATCACGCGGTTGCTGGGCGTGCTGCTCGCGGCGCTGGCGGTGCAGTTCGTGATCGACGGGATCCGGGTGAGCCTGGCGTAACGTCGCAGGCGACGACCGACGTTCGACGGTGCCGGAGGCGGTCGAACGGTAAGTACCGGGCGGATGTCTTTCCGTATCGGGAGGACGTCTTGTAATAATTGTGAAGTAAATCTATGATCGTACATCCGGTCGGTAAACTGTCGTGACCGAATAGGGCCGACTCGTAACGAAACCTTACAGATGACGCTGTCCCGACTTGACGACGAAGTTCAGATGATTGGCAAACTACGTCCGGCACGCTGTTTGCTTCGGTTTCACTACCCGAATGACGGGGTAGGAGAAAGACCATGAATGCCATCAAGCATGCTTTCGCCGCGACGGTTCTAGCCGTTGCCGCGGTTCCGGCGTCCGCTACCACGGTCGTCACCTTTGAGGGGGTGCCGGACCAGGTTCTGATCAACGACTATTACAATGGCGGTATTGCCGCAAATGGGTCGAGCGGCCCGAACATCGGGGTCGCCTTCACCAATTTCAGCAGCTATGTCGGGGCCGGGTCGCCCAGCAGCACGATCGCCTATAACAGCGCCGCCGTCGCGACCAGCACCTTCGCGGCAGGATTCCAGTCCCTCAACTTTCTGTACGGTTTTTTCGGTACCGGCACGATATCGGTATTCTCCGGGCTGAACGGTACCGGAAGCCTTCTGAGCACGCGGACCTTCGCGGCGGATATCGCCAGCTTGGATAATGCGTTTTCTGCTGGTTCGGTGGCGTTCTCCGGCACGGCGAAGTCGTTCACCCTGGCCAGCGCCGTTGGCAACGCCGGGTTGGACGACGTCACCTTCGGGACGTCCGCCGTCCCCGAACCGGCAACCTGGGGCTTGATGATCACCGGTCTCGGGATGATCGGCGGAACGGTCCGTCGTCGTAAGCAAAAGGCAGCGGTGGCCTACGCGTAAGATCGCCGCGATGCGCTGATGAAAGCCACCGGCCGAAAGGCTGGTGGCTTTTGTTTCATCCACCGCTCGGTCAAAAGTGCGTGAGTCGCCTGCGCCCGGCCAGCGTCCCGTCGCACGCGTCGCATTTCCAGCCCGACCGTCCCAGCGATCGGTCCGATACCGCATTCACGCAGGCTTGATCCGGAACAACCGCAGCGGCGACCCCCGCGGCAAGTCGATCGGCTCCAGCCAGTCGAACGTCTTGCGATGCGCGAGCTGCGCGTAAAAGCCGTTGGGCGCGCGCACGCGGTAATTGGTCGATTCCGACATGTTCGGGCACACCAGCAGCAGCGTCGCCCCATGCCGCTTCGCGATCGCGCGAAAATTCTCCGGCGTACCCTTGAAGGCATGCTGCACGTCGAGGATGGCGTCGCCATTGCGGTGATACGGCCCCGCGATCGCATTGTGATGCGTCAGCGTGATCAGCCGGGGCCCCAGGTCGACAAAGGTGAAGACCGTCTGCGCCGGCACGCGATCGAGCGGGGTCATCGCACTCATCGTCGGGCAGGAGGCGCTGGCACGGTTGATGATCTGGACACGCCTGGTCGGTCGGTCGGGCGGGCTGTATTGCAGGTTGAGCCCGGCCCAGCGCAGGTCGATCGGCGTCATCACCGCGCCCGCGAAGCTGCCTGAGGCAAGCACCACCACCGCTGCTGTGCCAAGCACGCGGACCACGACGCTCTTGCTCGCCTGCATGACGGGGACGAACAGCCAGATCAGCGCAACCGCGCCCGGGACCGCCAGCATCTGCGCCGCGGGGCCCGCGCGCGCCTGCCACAACAGCATCAGCGCGGCGAAGGTGACGAACAGCAGTACGGGTGCCCAAAGCCCCCCTCGCGCGGTGCCGCGCGCCCGCCAGCTTGCCAGCGCGGCGCCGATCACCCCGATGATCGGCAGGACGACGATCGGAAAGGCGGTGCGGAACGGGTGGCTGTAGATCGGCTTGGCTTCGCGCACATTGTTGAGCCAGCTCGCGGCGAGCTCGGGCGAAACCTGTTCGGGGCGGCCGAGGCATTGCGGGAAGACCAGCGCGAACCCCGCGACGATCACGCCCCCCGCCAGCACGGCGAGGCCAAGCCGCACCCAGCGGTTCGCGGGGTTGGCCCAGGCCATGGCGAACAGCAGCGCGCCCGCCACGACCATCACGCTCAGCCATACCGGAGTCAGCGCGTCGCAGCGCGCCACGCTGTTGGCGTAGGAGGCGAACGCGGCATAGCCGATCGCGCATCCGCCGCCGAGCGAGAGCGCATAGACGGTCAGGCGGCGCGCGCCGTCGCGGTCCCAGATCCAGCGGAGCGCGAGAATCGCCCCCGCCATCGCGGCATAGGGCAGCATCTCGAGCCCGATCGACAGCGACACCGCGCTCGCCAGCCCGACGATCGCGCCGCCGCGCGCATCGCGCGGATCGCACAGCCCGGCGACGGTGAGGCTCAGCATGGCGAGCTGCCACCCGTGATGGTCGATCCGCTCCGGCATGAACATCAGCATCGTCGCCACGCAGCAGAACACGAGCACCGCGATCGCAACCGGCCACGCGGCCGGACTGACCAGCCGCCGCACGGTCGCGCCAAGCCCAAGGATCGCGATGCTCAGCGGCAGCAACGGCGCGATGCCGCACGCGAGCATCTCCGCCTCGCGTGATCCCACGAACGGACGCAGCGTCACGATCAACGCGGCGATCGGGAGGTCGACGATGCGGCTCCAGTGGATGTCGAAGCCGTGCGGCGGGTTCATGCGATATTGCCGCAGGTCGTACCAGCCCTGGCCGTTCAGCCAGGCGCGGACCTGCATCAGCCGCATGTTGTCGTCGGTGTCGCCGAGCTGGAGGTAATGGATTCCGGTCCAGCGATTGATCACGTAATAGAGTGCGACCAGTGCCCAGGCGAGCAGGCTCAGGCGAACCCAATCGCGCTCCACCGTGCGCGCCAGCGAACCGTCATTCATCCAAAACGCTTTCCTAGAATGAGAACGCCCTCTAGTGCGGCAGGCGTAAAGGGCAAGCGAACGTGACAGCACTCAACCGACAGTTTCAAAGCCTGCGTGACAGCGGCATGCTCGGACAGATCATCCGGTTCGGGATCGCAGGGGGGCTGTCGACCATCGTCTATGCCGCGGTCTACCTGCCGATGACGCATTATGTGTTCGAGCCGGCCCATGCCGTTTACGCGGTGCCGTTCGCCTTCGCGGTCGCGGTGCTGGTCGGCTTCCCGCTCCACAGCTACTGGAGCTTCAAGGGGCATGGCACGCGCGACAACAGCGGCAAGCAGCACGGCAAGTTCGTCGCGGTGCAGGCGTTCGGGCTGGTGCTCAACGCGCTGATCACCTGGATCGTCACCGGCTGGTTCCACCAGCCGACCTGGGTGCCGTTGCTGTTCGCGGTCTCGGTCGTCCCGCTGGCGACCTTCGCGCTCAACCGCATGTGGGTGTTCGGCTGATGGATCGCATCGTTTACGACCGGATGGCGGCGCATGATTCGACGCATTGGTGGTATCGCGCGCGGCGCGACATCCTCGCCGATTATCTGACGCGCGAGGGCGGTCTGCCCAAGGACGCGCGGATCCTCGAGATCGGTTGCGGCACCGGGCACAACCTGCCGATGCTCGCGGCGTTCGGCTCGGTCGAGGCGATCGAGATCGACCCCGCCGCGCGCGAGATCGCGGCCGAACGGCTGGGGCGCCCGATCAGCGCCGCACCGCTGCCGATGCTCCCGGGGATCGAGCGCGGCGCGTATGACCTGATCGCGGTGCTCGACGTGGTCGAGCATATCGAGGACGACGTGGCGGCGCTGCGCGCGATGGCGGCGTGCCTCAAGCCCGGCGGCAAGATTCTCGTCACCGTGCCCGCGCATCGCTGGATGTGGAGCGCGCACGACGTGGTCAACCACCACCACCGGCGCTATTCCAAGGCAACGCTCGCCACGGCGATCAGCGACGCGGGGCTCAAGTCCAACGGCCTGCGCTATTTCAATTCGCTGCTGTTCCCGCTTGCCGCTGCCGCGCGCGTCGCGGGGCGGATGACCGGGCGCGACGACAGCGACGATTCACCCCCGCCGCCCGTGCTCAACCGCCTGTTCGAGACGATCTTCCGGTTCGAGCGTCACCTGGTCGGCAGGGTGCCGCTGTCGCCGGGGGTCTCGATCGTGACGTTGCTGTCGGCGGCGGGGTCCTCCGCGCGATAACCGAGCGTCGCGCGGCCCTGGATCGGGCCGACGACGTCGCCGACGATGTACAGCGGGCGGCGCTTCGATTCGACGTAGAGCCGCCCGAGATATTCGCCGATCATCCCAAGCACGAACATCTGGAACGCGCCGAGCAGCACGACGACGAGCATCGTCGAGGTCCAGCCCGCGACCGCACTGCCGCTGAAGAAGCCGACCGCGATATAGAGGAACAGCAGCAGCGACGCCCCCGTCAGCGCGAGCCCGAGGTGGCTCGCGAACCGCAACGGCGCGGTCGAGAAGCCGGTGACCGCGTCGAACGCGAGCCGGATCATCTTGCTCAAGGGGTAATTGGTCTCGCCCGCATGGCGCTCGGCGCGGTCGTAGGGGAAGGGGATCTGCTTGAACCCGACCCACGCGACCATCCCGCGGATGAAGCGCGCCTGCTCGGGCATCGACAGGAACGCATCGAGCGCCCGCCTGCTCATCAGCCGGAAATCGCCGGTATCGAGCGGGATCGCGGTATCGGTCACGCGGTCGAGCAGGCGATAAAAGGCGGCGGCGGTCGCCTTCTTGAACAGCGTCTCCCCCTCGCGCTTGCGGCGCACCGCATAGACCACGTCCGCGCCCTGTGACGCCATTGCCGCGCGCATGTCGGTGAGGAGTTCGGGGGGATCCTGCAGATCGGCATCGATGATCAGGATCTGCGCGCCGCTGCACAGGTCGAGCCCCGCGGTCAGCGCGAGCTGATGCCCGTGGTTGCGCGACAGGTTGATCACCACCAGCCGCGGGTCGGCGGCGGCGAGGCGCTGCATTACCGGCCAGCTATCGTCGCGCGAGCCATCGTTGATGAGGAGGATCTCGTAATCGTCCCCCACCGCCGCGCGTGCCGCGCCGGAGACGCGGGCGTGGAGCACGTCGAGGCACGCGGCTTCGTTGTAGCAGGGGATGACGACGGACAGCGCGGGGGTGGTCGGCGATACGAGACGGGTCATGCGCGCCGGTCTAGGATTGTTTCGGTTTGAGGGGAAGCGATCGGTTCGATGCTTCCCCCGGACGCTTGCGATAAGCCCCCCTACGCTGGACTTCCGCTACGCTACGCTTCCCCGCCAAAGGCCGGGGCCCAAGAGCGCAACCGGAATGGTCGCAGGCTGCGCACAGTTGAGAAACCTTCGCTACTGGGCCCCGGCCTCCGCCGGGGAAGGGTTAAGGAAAGGGTGCGACGGATTCCGCCGGACGGGATCGGCACCCCCGCCAGATGCGCCGCGCGCGAATCCAGCCGATATACCCGAGCTCGAAACCACAAATCTGCTTCCCCGGCGAAGGCCGGGGCCCAGAAGCGCAACCGGAATGGTCGCAGGCTGCGCACAGTTGCAAAAACCTTCGCTACTGGGCCCCGGCCTCCGCCGGGGAAGGGTTAAGGAAAGGGTGCGGCGGATTCCGCCGGACGCGATCGGCACCCCCGCCGGATGCGCCGCGCGCGAATCCAGCCGATATACCCGAGCTCGAAACCACAAATCTGCTTCCCCGG